>NZ_KV757681.1 GCF_001712795.1 Nostoc sp. KVJ20 | reverse complement strand
ACCCCTACCCTTGAAAGCCCTTCTCCCTGCCCTCTACCCCCTGCCTCCTACCTTATGACTTCCGCAGAAAGAGATCCTAAATTTGAAAATCTGCTGATTTATCTCAGACAAAGCCGGGGATTTGATTTTACTGGCTATAAACGCTCGACTTTGATCCGTCGGGTATGCAAGCGAATGCAGTCATTAACCATAGAAAACTTTGAAGAATATCAAGACTATCTAGAAGTTTATCCAGATGAATTCAATTATCTTTTCAACACTATTCTAATAAACGTCACTGCTTTTTTTCGAGATTCGTCAGCTTGGGAATATATAGCAGAGCAAATATTGCCCAAACTGATTAAAAATAAAAAAACTTCTGACCAAATCCGCATCTGGAGCGCTGGTTGTGCTTCTGGGGAAGAAGCTTATACCTTGGCAATGTTGATGGCTGAAATATTGGGAGCAGAGGAATTTCGCCAACGAGTGAAAATCTACGCCACAGATGTAGATGAAGATGCTCTCAACCAGGCTAGGCAAGCTGTGTATTCAGCAAAAGATGTCCAAACGATACCAGATGAACTGCGGCAAAAATACTTTGAGATTGCCGGGAACCGCTATGTCTTTCGCCAAGACTTGCGCCGCTCAGTGATTTTTGGTCGCCATGATCTGCTTCAAGATGCCCCCATTTCTCGCTTAGATTTACTGGTTAGCCGTAATACATTAATGTATTTTAATTCTGAGACTCAAGGGCGAATTTTGGCCCGGTTTCATTTTGCACTTAATGATAATGGCTATCTGTTTTTGGGTAAAGCAGAGATGCTGCTGATGCATTCTGCTTTATTTACCCCACTAGACTTGAAAAACCGGATATTTACTAAGGTATCAGCGGTGAATCTACGCGATCGCCTCCTAGTCATGGCAAATTCAGTAGATGAAGAATCTAGCAGCCGTTTGTCTCGAAACCTCCGGCTGCGAGAGATGGGTTTTGACACAGCACCGATCGCCCAAGTCATCATTGATATCAATGGCACTCTAGTAATGGTGAACGAGCAGGCGCGGGTTTTGTTCGCCCTTTCCCCCAAAGATTTAGCTCGTCCCTTCCAGGATCTAGAACTTTCCTATCGGCCAGTTGAATTGCGATCGCTAATTGAACGGGCTTATACTGAACGCCGCCCTGTCAGTCTGACAAATGTCGAGCGCTATTTGTCTAATACAGAAACCCAATATCTGGATGTGCGAATTACGCCTTTGCAAGAAACAGACAACAGTTTTTTAGGAGTCAGCATTTCCTTTCATGATGTCACGCGTTACATTCAACTCCAAGATGCCCTGCAACGTTCGCAACAAGAATTAGAAACTACCAATGAAGAACTCCAATCTACCAATGAAGAATTAGAAACTACTAACGAAGAACTCCAATCTACCAATGAAGAATTAGAAACTACCAACGAAGAACTCCAATCTACCAATGAAGAATTGGAGACAATGAATGAAGAACTCCAATCTACTAATGAAGAATTACAGACAATTAATAATGAACTGAGCGAACGCACCACAGAACTCAATCGCACAAACATTTTCCTCATCTCTATTCTCAGAAGTCTCCAAACGGGAATAGTGGTAATTGACAGCAGCTTTAACATCTCTATTTGGAATTACATGGTAGAAGATTTATGGGGCTTACGGAATGATGAAGTTATCGGAAAGTCTATTTTCAGCTTAGATATTGGGCTACCTGTCGAGCAGTTGCGATCGCCCATCCGCGACTCCTTATCCGGGAAAAAGCAGTTTCAAGAAATGATCCTCGATGCTACCAATCGCCGGGGTAGACAAATCAAATGCTATCTGGCAATCACTCCGCTACTTGGCATGGAAATGCAAGGAGCAGTTTTGATGATGGCAGATGTAGAGAGAGTCAGCAGTATGATTTCTAGTCAAGAAATGGAAGAACGGTGACAGCAGGATTAATTCTTATATAGGACTCAATACTGCTTGGGTAAAGCATTTTGAACTCGGAATTGGGTTTTGGGTAAAGGTTAAAGGGTAAAGGTTAAAGGTTTTTTCTTTCCCCTTACCCCAAACCCAATTCCCCAAAACCATTATCCATTACCTTAACTTACTACTGCTTCAGCTTTTTCCTCAGCTTTCTCATTCACTAGCACATAAGGCTTTTCTACACCTTGTGCTAAATACTCAGCTAGCTGACTTTCAATTTGATCGCGGACAATTTGGCGATACTCTAGAAAATGCTCGTTGTGGGCACAAGCAGCGAGGTAATGCTCAAAAACTCCAGGATTCCGCTTGAGAATGCTAAACAAATGATGCCAGAATTTCCAGCGGGTTTCTCGTTTGATTCCTTGTCGCCAAATCACAATTAGCAACGCTTTTACAACTATCCACTCTGGCATTTTCGCTGGCGCTTTCCAACTTGGCAAACCCATCATCAAGAAACAGCGATAGGTACGATCCAAGTATTGTACTGGGTCGTATAAAGTACAAAATGCCTCAATATATTCTCGTGCAAGTTCTTCCAGGGGACGGGTGGGCAGGAAGTTCATCAATGTTGTTTGGTTGATGTTGCCATCTTGATTTTCCCGTAATCGTCCTTCTTTTTTTAGGCGATGCCAAAGCGCAGTGTTAGGTAACGCTTGCAACATGGCAAAGGTAGTTGAAGGAATTGCTGCTTGTTCTGCAAAGCGGACAATGCGATCGCCTGCGCCTGTTTTTTCGCCATCAAAGCCGATAATGAACCCAGCCATTGGGCGCAATCCCGCTTTGATGATGGTTTGCACTGCCTCAGTTAGAGAACTGCGAGTATTTTGAAACTTCTTGGTCATTTGCAAACTATCTTCATCCGGCGTTTCGATTCCCAAAAACACCGCCGCGAAACCACACTCAACCATCAACTCCAACATTTCTGAGTCTTGTGCCAAGTCAATTGAAGCTTCAGTATCAAATCGGAAAGGATACTTGTGTTCTGCCATCCAGACTTTTAACTCTTTCAGCAACAATTTCACATTCCGCTTGTTGCCAATGAAGTTGTCATCCACCATGAACACACCCCGCCGCCAACCCAATTTGTAGAGGCAATCTAACTCTGCTAACAATTGTGCTGGGGTTTTGGTGCGTGGTTTGCGCCCGTAAAGAACAATAATGTCGCAAAATTCGCACTGGAAGGGACACCCACGCGAAAACTGCACCGACATCATGTCATAAGCATCCAATTCTAATAAATCAAAGCGGGGTATTGGTGTGCTTGTGACATCAGGTTTTTCTGTGGCGCGGAAAGTCCCAGACGTGTCTCCCCTTTTGATTGCCTCAATAAACATGGGTAGCGTGATTTCCCCTTCATCCAGAATCAGAAAATCTGCGCCAACATTTTCAACTTCATGAGGTACAGAGGTTGGGTATGGGCCACCCACTGCGACTAGCTTGCCACGTTTTTTTGCTTCCTGAATTTGGTCAAGTAAATCTTGTTTCTGGACAATCATCGCGGAGAGAATTACTACATCTGCCCATGCCCATTCTGCTTCTGTTGCTGGGCGGATGTTGCGATCGACCAGCTTAAATTCCCATTCTTGGGGCAGAATCGCTGCCACTGTTACTAAACCTAGAGGTGGTAATAAAACCTTGCGATCGACTAACTCCAAGATTTTTTCATAAGACCAAAAGGTTTTGGGAAATATTGGATACATTAATAAGATTCGCATGTAGTATCAATCCTCACACTTTGATTGTTATCCCACTCTAACGAAAATAAAGAGTTATTGACTTTTTATTAAAGTTGTTCTACTTTATTAGTTCGGTTAAGAATGATAAATTTTATACATATTAACCTCAATATTCACTCATTTTATCTACTAACCCCAAAGCTAGGAATAGTANNACTCCTGCCTCCTGCCTCCTACCTCCTGCCTCCTGCCTTCTACCTCCTGCCTCCTGCCTCCTGCCTCCTGCTATAAAATGTGTTTGCCCTAACGTTAAAAATGTCAAATACCTTACTTCACACTTTCAACACCACTATTTTTTAAAACATCGCTCATGGTTGCACAATAATTTGGCAAGCCGAAACTATCGGGATTGATGGATTTTTCATAAGTAAAATGCCGATAGTTCATGCAAAACCGATCCCAAGCAGCCATCCGAATGCGGAACAGAATAATAATTAAATTAGCCAATGCTATAGATATGGGAATGCGAAAGTAAATCTTTTTTCCCAGATAAGCACAAACTTCTTTCACTGCTTGATTAGCAGTTAACTTTGCTTGACCTAAAACCAGCCGACGTGGTTGATCGTTTTCGGGAGGATGATCGATTAAATATTGCACGACGGTGGCAATATCTTGTGCGTGGATAAAGTGAAAACTACCATCTGCTTCTAAAAAGCGAATCACATTAATATATTTGGTAACTTCTGTAATACCAGATGTGACAGCAGAATAGGGTTTATTCGCATCACCGCCCAATACTACAGTGGGAAAAACTGTGGTAATTTTGGGTGCGATCGCTAATTTTTCTTTTTTCTCTAAGCACTCATATTTAGAACGGATGTAATCTGTCCCAATTTCTCCGGCTTCTTTTAATGGTTGATTATACCGATCTAAAACGCTAGCTGTGGAAAAATAAATCACCTGCTGGCAACGTTCTGGATCTAGTAGTTCGAGCAACTCTAAAGTCTTAACGACATTAATATCAAATGTCTCATCACCACCCCAAGCTGTGGCTGTGAGTACCGCCGTATCAATTGTGGATAGCAAATCGGCAAACTGGCGAATATTTTGCATATCACCTTGTAAAATATTGATACCTGAACGTGCCTTAGTATCAATTTGCAGTTTGCTTGGGTTCCTAACTAGTAGATACAGTTCGTGATCTGTTTCTTTAATTAAGGCTTCTGTTAAATAATGACCTACACAACCACTTGCACCAGTCACTAAAATTCGTTTCTGGCTCATAGAAAATTTTTCAAAATTTAGGAGTTACAACTAAAGAGTTAAGAATAAAGTTAAAAGTTCCGAATCAGGAGTTATTAATAAAGTTAGGAGTTGGAAGTGAGGAGTTAAGAATAAAAGATAACTTTGCACCTCGCAACTGATAACTTTATAGTTTATAACTCCTGACTCATAACTCATAACTCATAAATCCTAATTCTTAACTCCTGCAAGATTAAGTTCCTTAGCCGTTTCAAAGAAGAAAGCGACATTTTCTTCGGGAGTTTCTGGTAATACACCATGACCGAGATTGAGAATGTGACCCCAATTACCAGCTTTGCGAACGGTATCGAGAATGCGATCGCGGATAAACTGTTTAGAGCCGAATAGCACGCCTGGGTCAAGATTTCCTTGAACTTTCATTTGTTTACCCAATCTGGCTCGTGCGTCTGCCATATCCACTGCCCAGTCTACACTGACAATATCAGCGCCAGATTGTGCCATTCTTTCCAACACACCTGCACTACCACTAACTAGCAAAATCAAAGGTGTATCGGGATGGGTTTGCTTGACTTGCTGGAAAACTCGCTGCTGATAGGGGAGAGCAAAGGTGTCATAATCTTGAGGACTCAATTGACCCGCCCAAGAGTCGAACATTTGGATAACTTGAGCGCCAGAGTCAATTTGGTAGCGGGCATAGATCGCGATCGCATCTGCTAATTTAGCTAACAGTTGATGCAATATCGTCGGATCTGAAAATGCCATGTTTTTGATGATGGAATAGGTTTTAGAACCTTTTCCTTCTACTGCATAAGCTGCTAACGTCCACGGCGCACCCACAAAGCCCAACACTGTTGACTTATCGCCTACTTCAGAACGTAGCGCTTGCAAAATTGTCTTGATAAATGGTAGAGCTGCTTCTGGTTCTAAGGGATGCAGAAGATCAATTTGTTCTTGAGTGCGGAGGGGCGAGTGAATGATTGGCCCCTTACCTTCGGCGATATCCATGTCAATGCCCAAACCAGGTAAGGGGGTGACAATATCAGAAAATAAAATTACTCCATCTGGTTGGAAGGCTCTCCACGGTTGCAAGGAAACTTCAATTGCCACTTCTGGAATTTCCGAGCGATCGCGAAACGAAGGATACTTATCTCTTAAGTCCCGATATGCTTTCATATATCGTCCCGCTTGTCGCATCATCCATACAGGGGGACGATCTACTACTTCACCACGAGCAGCCCGTAAGAGATGAGGAGTCGTTGAATAAACACCCATTTATTATTTCATCCTACTTTATGCCACTGTTTAGCTTATCATTCTGGGATTACGTTTTTCCATTAGATTATCAGGAAAAAGTGAGTGACTCCGCGCAGTGGTTTGATTCGCTCTTTATCAATTTTGAGGAAGTTAGTAAATTAATAAAGCATTATTTGCAATCTTTCTTTACAAAGTGTCCCCAATTGCAGGGATATCAGCGGATACCGATAAACAGTAATTACCGCCAGAATTGAAACGGAAAAATTAAAGAGTTTACAAAAAAGCTGTGGTAAACTAAATTTTTTGGTACGGAACATTTAGATAACTAGTACAAAAGACAAAAGTAAAAATCAAAGAAATTTGTATAGCAAACTTTTTACCCATTCCAGATGGTCAGTTAATTTTTGCCATCATAACGTACTATATATAGCAATCCTAAATGGGTTATCAACAAAAATATCCCCGACTTCTCGAAGAAGTGGGGGATCTAAGCCTTTTAGTAGAGAGAAAATCAATTAAAGAAGAAGTCAGAATTCAGAATCAATGAGTGGGAGATTCAGACCCACCACTGATTGTTCGCGCTTGCGTCTCGTAGAGAAGACCACTCAATTTTCGATTTAGTGGGGGTATTAAACCATTTGATTCAGACGCGACTCGAAAATACTCGCTAACGCTGGAAAAATTTATCCTTTCACTGTCACTTTATGTCGTGAGCGTTTGAAGAGTGAAGTCATACCACAAGCACCTATTGCTAACACACCTAAGATCGCATTAGATTCGGGAACGCTCTGGGCTAGTCTATAGGCGTGATTATCTGTTTCAAAGGCAACACCATTTGAGCGCATCACAACCCGGTCAAAAGTTTCTCCTGTATCAGCTACAAGATTGATAAACATATTAGCTTGAGAGCTAGTCCAACTACCATTAGCTATAGCAGTTGGCACATCTGCACCACTAAAAGTTTTTAACTTCTGATCGCCTTTGTAAATGTCAACAAAGTTGTAATCATCTAATGAACCTGCATAAAAACCGAAGTAATTAACAGCTTCCTTGAAGTTAATATTGACAAAACCACTGTCGCCTGCAACATTACTACCTACTGGAGCAATTGTTAGAAATTTGGTGTTATCTCCATAAGGTGAGGCGTATTGACCAGATACGCTACCTTGAACAATGTTACTAGTAATATTAGAGTAAGTAACAAATCCATTAGGATCATTTGCTGTGCCATCGTCAAAGGTAACAGTTTTGGCATCAGTATAGCTAGAAAACGGGCCACTGTTGACTTGTAGAGTTACGGCACTAGCTGGATTTGCACTCATGATCACAGCAGTTGTTCCCAGTAGAGCCAAGGATAATTTTTGCAACATTATAGTTATAAACCTCAAAGAACACAAAGAGAATTAAGACTGAACTTTTCTTGAAACCTAGCCATAAAAACTTGGTTTCCTGACTCCAACAACCTAGAAGAAAATCGCAAAGATTATTAGGTCTTTAAATATGACTTTTGTTGGGTACAACAAGCTCGAAGATGTAAGTTTATCTTGATGCTTTGTAATCCTATTTTGATTTTTTTAACCCGTAAAAGATACGGTGTATATACTAAAATATCTTTAAAGATTAAGTGAAGTTCTGGTGCAATTTTAGTAAGCAGCACAAACGCATCTAAATTACTCTTGATTGCAACCAAGGTTAAGAAGCAACAAAAAAATCACTATTTCTCGTTTGGTTTAGTTTCCAAGACTCAAAGCGATGTCTACGACAGGCTACCCCTAAACCTTTAGCAAAAAGTATAAGTTAATGAGATTAATTTGGAATCTATTGAGAATAGACTGCTGTTATTGACATAAAATGTCCATCTTGGGGAGTGGGGAATGCAAAATAGGGACTGGCGAGTAAGAAATAGGGTAAAACAAGAATCAATATTTAATTGAGGATTGGGCATTGGGCATTAGTTATTCTCCCCCTGCTCCCCTATCTCCCTGATATCCCTATTCCCTCACTCCCCTAACTTCCTATGCAAACTGACTCTAACA
Organism: Nostoc sp. KVJ20; assembly: GCF_001712795.1. Taxonomy (GTDB): domain Bacteria; phylum Cyanobacteriota; class Cyanobacteriia; order Cyanobacteriales; family Nostocaceae; genus Nostoc. The sequence goes on along the minus strand of NZ_KV757681.1, from coordinate 10,319 downwards.
GTCCCGATCGTATTGCATCTGCTAATAATGAGCCTAATCCAGGAAAGTTTTTGATTCCGCGATCGCAGCGACAGAGGTTCTTTATTCAGTTTACCTTAATGACCCTCATCGGATGGGTTGTGGGTGGCGTTGCCAGTATCGCCTTAGAGAAAATTATTCTCCAAAGCCTCTCACCTAGTGTTGCTATCCAACCACAAACCTGGAGCATTTTGGTCAGAAGTCTCAGTAACGTGGTATTTGCCGTGATTTTTGCTGCTGACCAGAGCCTTGTTCTTTACCAATATTTACCGGGTTTGCAGTGGTTATTTGCTACTACCGTCGGTTGGCTGATTGCCAACGGTGTTTCTACAGCCTGGATTAACTACATTTCAACCATTGCCTCATCATCACCTGAAGAAACGTTTATTTTTGGATTTTTGTCTGCGATCGCATATATAATTTCTGGAATTTGGCTAGGTATTTGCCAATGGCTGGTATTGAGGCGATATACAGCCGGCATTTGGTGGTGGAATTTTTTACCCTCAATCTCTTTTTTATTAATTACTATTTTGGTTTGGTTGCTTTTTGTTATGCAAAATTTGATTCCAGAAACCTACCGAACTCCCATATTATATTGGAGTGGACAAGGACTTACTGCTATAATTTTGGGAGCCATCCCAGCAATTGGTTTGTGTACATTGAAAAGAAATGTACATCGTAAAACCGAAGTTTCTGCATGACCAAATAATTCGTAATTTCTAATTAATTCTCTTTTCAGAGCAACAAACTTTAGTTTTAGAAAACAAAAACCCTACGAATTACGTTAGCGCCGCGGTAGCAAGTCCGCGTACTCTGTAAGAGTTGCAAGCTACGCTTTTAGCGTCTCGTAGAGAGCGTCATTACGAATTACGAATTACGAATTATTAATTACTGTCCCAAATAGTTTCTAAACGCTCTTGTGCTATTTTGAGCGCTTTTTCAGGAGACTCACCCAACAATGTCGCCTCAATAGCTCGACCAAGACTGTCAGAAAGACGACTATATCCAGCAATAATCGGTCGAGCGCCAGCCAGAGGAATTTGTTCCAGAAACACTTTTAACCAAGGTTTTTGATTGATGAATTGCTGATAAGCCTCACTTTGTGCAGCTTTGAGATTAACTGGTAAAAACCCGGTGCCTATACTCCATTCTTTTTGGAATTCTTCACTCAAAACATACGCTAAAAATTTGAGTGCGGCTTGTTCTCTGGCTGCTGTAGTCTTCATCACATATAGATTTCCGCCACCTGTCACTGTAGCTTGACCAACATTTCCAGGTATGGGAAATGCGTCGTAATCAACTGTAGATTTAGTGATATAAGTCCAAGGGCCTGTAATTTGCATAGCAACGCGACCCGCAATAAAAGCATCCTCTTCATAACCTCGTTCTGGAGAAGAAAGCATTGCTGAACCATCTTTTAATAGCTGTTGCCAGAATTGTAAGGCTTTCAGCGCTCCAGGGTTCGTTAAATCCGGCTGCTTATTTTTTAATACTTCTCCCCCAGCACTCAATAAAAAAGGAAACCAGCTAAAAACAGTCCATTCTTGCTTTCCTAAAGGCAGTACAATTCCGTATTGTTCCGGTCGATTGTCGCCATTGCGGTCTATCGTTAATTTTTTGGCAACTTCCCTCAATTCTTCCCAAGTCTTAGGTGTTTGCGTAATTCCCGCAGCTTCAAAAAGTTTAGGTCTGTAAAAAATGCCTATATTGCTGGTGTATAACGGGGCTGACCAAAGATGACCATCTAATTTCAATTCTTCAAGTAAGTTAGGGCTGATTTCTGACTTTATGGGCAATTTTTCCAACCAATCTTCTAAAGGTATAATTGCCCTTAAATCTGCCAACTGACCTGTAATTTGCGGATAAAATGCCAGGATATCTGGAGGTGCATTACCCACAACTGCTGTTAATATTTTTGGCAATTGGGGTTGAGCTAAAAAGACAGATTCTACCTTGATATCAGGATGAGTCTGATTAAATTTGTCTACTAATTTTTCAAACACATCTCGATTAGCAGGGGGATTGATAGCTTGCCATAGGGTTAAATGAATTACTCCATCATCTTTCTGTCCTATTCCCTGACAACCAGATAAAAATATAAGAAACGAACTTAGGACAACCCCTAGAAGTAACATCTGCCAAATAGAAGTAATAACCCGGCGAAAATAATGGCTTATTTGGGATAGAAAAAGGATAATTTTCATGCCAGGTAGTTAATTAAATTAAGAAATATTCTCTAAAACACTTTTAGTAATGCTAGTTTCTGCTCTTGTGTAAATATAGGTTTCAGGTTCGGTTATTTTTTCGGTTCTAAATATTTTTGCAGCCCGATACCAAAAGTCTGTATCCTCTCCATAAGCAATATGATTAAACCCTTTCACCTCAAAAAATACCTGTCTCTTCCCAAAAAATGTTGGGCCTAAAACACATTCTCGGAGATTAATTTTTTCACCGGGTTGAAAATAATCTGCAACCAAAATCTCTTCTTCAGTTGCAAATCCACCTTCAATCAAATCAATTTCTGGATTAGCTTTCATATATTCAATTCGCGCATCCAGATGATTGACTTTATAAGCATCATCACTATCCAGAAATGTTATGTATTTGCCGAAAGATGCTTGAATACCAGCATTTTTAGCATACCATAGCTTCCTATTTTGATGTTTCAAATACCGGATATTTTGAAATTGTTGAAGATAAGGATTGACAATTTCAAAAGTATTATCTTGGCTGCCATCATCAACTATAATCAGTTCCCAATCTTTAAAAGTTTGAGCAATAACACTATCAATGCAATTGTTTAGATATTTTGCCCGATTGTAGGTACAGAGGATAATTGATACTTCGCAATTGAAATCAAAAACTACAGTTTCCATTGTTAAATCATGATCGTATTGTTCACACAAAAATCCCACTAACAAAAGAGAGATTTTTAATTATTGAGGAGTAAAGTATTAAGCTGTGTTTAACATAATAAAGTTATTAACATTAGCTGTGTAAGTTTATAAATTCATGCATGATATCATTATAGTTATAAATTATCCGGCTATAATCAAAGTTTTCTCGGACATATTCTAAAATTTCTTGGCGATAATATTGGTTTTTATCAATCATCTCGCTAATTGTATCGGTAACAATTTTTTGAGCTTCTGGTGTGGTATCAGTTAAGATATTATCTGGCAAAATTTTAATGAATTCTTTGTGATGTAAATTGGCGCTAGCAGATTCGGAAACAACGATACATAAACCTGCTGCCATTGCTTCTAATACTACGAGTGGTGCAACTTCTCCTTCACTAATTAAAACTAAACAGCTATAATTTGTGAGCCGAGAATAAACTTGTTCTAAACTCCATACACCTAAATGTTTTGTCGTTGTTCCTTCAACAAAATCAGGATCATCTAAAGGGCCAACAAAATCTATTCCAATCTTTCCATCTATGATTTTTGCCAATAATTTCTGCTGCTTTCTTGGTTGAATCCAACCTAAACAAATAGCTTTATTATTCCCTTTATCTTGAAAATTTACTTTCTGAGTATCAATACCGTTTACTTGCACTGATATGTATCCAGAGTAGCCTGCTTTCAGTAAACAATCTTTTGTTAAGTGAGAAAGGGCAATTATCCCAGGTGCATTGAAATAATGTTGATATGCTTCTCTAAATTCTTGATTCCATTTATCTGTTTTAAACAAATAACCATCATGGCAGGTAAAACAATACTTCTGTTTAAGGTTCTGATTAAATTCGCTCACAAAACTGTAGGCGTGCAAATGCACAAAATCATAATTATTATTATTAATATATTCTATGACTTCGTTAACATCTTTCTCGTTTAAGATATCGGCTTGATGTCCAATTTTCTCTAAAAAATTTTTGTATTCATTTATCACAGTTAAAACAGAATGTGATAGGGGAGGTTTAGGGACATAACCCCAAGCAACAAGAGCAATTTTCATAAATAATTGAATTTTTCCTCACACTTTTAAATTTACTTTTCAGCCCAAATACAAGTTGCGACTGGATAATCTGGATGATAAGCGTCTAGTTCTTCAGATGTTAGTTCTTCTACGGCTATTCCGTGATAACTAGCGATTACAGTGGTAGGATTGCCATAGACATACAACTTTTGTTGTGAGAAGTTTCTAAACATCCAGGCGAAAGCATCAGGTAAAGGACGCCAATAATCAACGGGAGTAGCATGAACTCTAATCGCACTTGGTACCATTGCAAAACATTTACCACCAGGTTTTAGCCAAGTGTAAATGTTTTCCACTACTACCCAGGGAGCATAACAGTGTTCTAAGACGTTAAAAATTATGACTGAATCAAGCGATTCTGGTTTGATAACGGATACATCGTGAGCATCCCCAACTATATCTACTCCTGGGCCGGCTTCTAAGTTGAGAATCTGATATGATGCGCCTGGATTAATTTTATAAAAATCTTTATCTTTTGGTGTTCCTCCTATTTCCAGGATATTACCTCCGATTTGGGTTTGAATTTCTTCAATAAATTTGCTGAGATAGTATCTATCGACGGGTTTTCCTCTTGTCAATCCAAAAGCCTGACAAATGGGAACTGCTTTTTTCAAGTCACCCCAATCTATTGAACCTGTCGCAGGAGATAGGAAACCAAGATTTTCTAGATGTTCTACTAATTTCCGAAAGTCTTCTATATTTTCAATAGATTCTAGGTCATCTTCTAATTTATATTGAGAAAATAATTGTGGCAGGACTTGGTAAGTTTCTCTACTTAATGAACCAAGTTCAAATTGCATTTCCTTTTCGATAAAACTCCGAAAGCCTTTACCAAAAATTGTCAGGCTGCCATCTGCTAAAAAAACGATCGCATCTTGAAGAAGTTTTTCATATTCTTCTAATTCCTGAATAACCTTGTCTGCTATGGAAGCGTATTTAACTTTTTGAAATATTTGGTAAGCATTCTCTAGTGAATGTTCGTGAACGAATATTTCTAGGATTGTCAGCCACGATTTTGATGTAACAATTTCTGCTGTTCGCTGACTCCAAGCAAAAATTGCATATAACTGTGAATCTTCAATTTTTAAGAATACGTTAGGTACATATTGTTTGGGCATACAAGTAAATCACTCAAAAAATTTTAATAAGGAGGATGACTTAGGCATTATAAGCTATTTTGGAATCTATCTATACTGACAGTTCATAGATTATGCAAAGAAGATTTTCTCCTTTTCTATAGTAAATCTAATACAGCTTGGCGGGATGATTCACATTTAGTAAAAACCCTGTGTAGCTTTCCGCCATAGGCATCGCCTTACTTTCTCCCATGTCTAGATGTCTCTAATTACCGCAGTGCAGCATTAGGAGCGATTACCTTTTGCTGGGATTGGACTTGATCTCAGTATTAACTATTGAACCATAGTGTGTTACTGTTAATGCTGCAATTACGTAATTTAATTGGTAAAGCTAACAAAACTAGTACATAATGAATCTTTGGAGAAAAAGAAATAATGACAAAAACTAATGAAGTTGTTCCAAATATCTCATTGTCTAGTTGGGACTATATTTCACCAGGATTTGAGATAGTTCATCCTGATTCATCTTTCCCCAATATGATTATTGGAGACCTAAATAATTGCTATTGGTCTTATTTACGTCGAGAGATTCCCCATAACTGGTATGTGGATAAAGATGAGCCATTTATAGGGTTCCTGAATCGAGATGAGACGCATATTTTATATAATACAGCACTCAAATTTGCTGGGAAAAAAGCTTTAGAAATTGGTTGTTTGCGGGGTTGGTCTGCGTGTCATCTGGCATTAGGTGGAGTGGAATTAGATGTAATTGATCCTGCTTTAGCCAGAGAAGATGTTTATGAAAGTGTAAGTACTTCCCTACGACTTGCTGATGTTATCGACTCAGTTAATTTAGTAGCCGGTTATAGTCCACAAAAGGTAGAGGAGTTAGCTAAACAATTACAACGCAAGTGGTCATTGATTTTCATTGATGGCGATCATGAAGCACAGGCTCCGCTCAATGATACGATTGTTTGTGAACCATTGGCAGAGGACGATGCTTTAATTTTGTTCCATGATTTAACTTCCCCTGATGTAGCACAAGGTTTAGACTACTTAAAGGAAAAAGGTTGGAACACAATCATTTACCAAACTATGCAAATTATGGGCGCTGCTTGGCGTGGGAATGTTGAACCAGTAAAACATCAACCAGATCCGAAAGTTAATTGGAATTTACCAAAGCATTTAGAAGGTTATTCTGTGAGTGGGTTATGACTGTTTAACTAGTAGTCTGTCAAATTCATTTTGACGGTTAGAGAGACGCGATAAACGGTTAGAGAGACGCGATAAATCGCCGTCTCTACAAGGAATTTATCCATCAATTATTTAATAATGGGGATGCGATCGCTAATATTCCCGCATCCCCATCTAAAGTTACCTCTACACCCACTGGTAATGCTGCGTTGGGACTATCGTGGCCAAAAGGCAAATCAGAAACAATCGGAATACCCAAATCACCCAAGCGATCGCGCAATACTTCTTCTACACTAAAACTAGGCACTGTTGGCGGCGCTTCACAGCGAGTAAAACCACCCAAAGCAATACCGCAGACTTTAGACAAAGCACCACTCAAACGCCACTGCGTCAGCATCCTGTCGATGCGATAAGGTGCTTCTGTAACATCCTCCAACGCCAGAATTACACCATCCAGATGTGGCAAGATTGGTGTACCTAAAAGGTGAGTAGCCACGGTGAGATTACCTGGTAATAAAGTACCATTAACCACACCACCACCCCAACCGCAACCTTTAAGAGGGGTGAAAGAACCACCTTCTACCCAATCTAATAATCGCTGAATTGACCAATCTGGCTCATCTACCAAGGTCGTCAGCACTGGGCCGTGAACGCCTGAAATTCCTGCTGTATAAAGGCTCCATAATAAAGCTGTGATATCGGAAAAGCCTATGAGCCACTTGGGAAGCGCTGAGTTTGGCCAATTCCAATCTTCTAAGATACGGGTGCTGCCAAAACCGCCTCTGGCACAGAGAATACCCCGACAATCAGGATCTTGCCATGCTGCCGCTAATTGTTGACGGCGGGTTTCATCTGTTCCGGCTAGATAACCCCATTTATCATCTATCTGGGGACTGATTTCTAGTTTATAGCCGCGCGATCGCCAAATTTCTATACTCCGTTCAAATGCCTCAAATTCTCGCAAAGCACCACTAGGGGCAATTACTCGCAGTAAGTCTCCAGGTTTCAGGGGCGGTGGTAAGATTTTGGCTGGCATGAAAAAAGTTAGGAGTGGTAAAGCATAATACTAACAACGTTGCAACTGCGTTAACAACACAACAACTTCATCAATTGCCTGTCGCACAACACTTGCAGGTTGCTCTGATTGATTCACGATAATACTAAAAACTAACGGTTCATACTTCGGCGCATTCATATATCCAGATAGAGAAATTGCACCCGTTAACGTACCTGTTTTTGCTTGCACAATGCCCTCAGCAGATGTACCTTGAAAGCGGCCCTTCAGAGTTCCACTTTTACCCGCCACTGGTAAAGAGGCGCGATATAAATATGCTGTTGGTGTTCTTGCTATTGCCCTTAAAGTTTGTACAAAAGCTTCTGGTGTCACTAAGTTACGACGTGATAAACCTGAACCATCCACTAAAATGTAATTTGCTGGATCAACTCCCAATTGAGTTAAACTCGCTTTGACAACTTCTAAACCTACATCAGCGCTAGTTTGATTTTTCACTCTGAGTTTTTTCACAGCTAATGCTCTCAGCAGTGCTTCAGCATAAAGATTATTACTATTTAGATTTGTCTCTGCTAATAACTCAGCTAAAGGTGGCGACTCTACAAATGCTATTTCTTCTTGATTAACACCACCATTTAGTAATAATGTTTGTCCCAAGGTAATTTTTTCTGCTGCCAAAGCAGTGCGGAAGCGCCGTAAGAAATAATAATTAGGATCAACTACAGGTAAATCTATTAAAGACGGTTCTGAATTTGTTGTCAGTTGTCCTTGAATTCGTAATACTGTCCCAGATAACTCGCGGGTAACATTGATGTAGCTTGGTTGATTTTGGGCAACGGTTACTGACTGATTCATTATCCGCCACTGTCTCGCTTCGCCAGCATCAGTCCATACGACTTGTAAAGATTTACCTACAGCCTGTGGTATAAGTTTTAAGCTAAAAATATTTTGATTCAGAATAAAGCTGTTGACTGGTGCGCCATAGTCTGACTGCACATCTTCCCATTGCCAGGTGGGATTAACAATATCCCCTTGAATATAACTATCATCAGCTATCAATTGCTGAATTTGAGTAATACCTTTCTGTTTTAGCTGCTGTGCCAATTTTTGCAGTTCAGCATCAGTTAAGCTGGGATCTCCCCTACCGACAACACGTAAAACACCATTGCCATTCTGATAAATTGAAGTGCGAATCCGAAAATTAGCACCCAATTGCTGCAATGCTGCTGCTGTTGTCAGCAATTTGAGGTTAGACGCGGGAGTAAAATATTTCTGAGCATCTCGACTGTAAAGAGTTTGTCCAGTTGACAGGGGTTGTACCAAAATTCCCCAGCGCACCCGACTAAATAAGGGGCGATTGATTACAGCATCTATAGCTGTTCCCAGTTGGGTAGAGCAAATTGATTTTGTGGTAATTCTTGGTGCAACTGGAGTTTGTGCTTTCGCAATAGAACTAAATCCTATCTGGCTAGTCAAAAATATTAATAAAACACCCAGTGGTTGATTTAAAGTCTTTAGTCTCACCAATTTTCCTTATCCCAAAGATAGATATTTTGACTTTGCCAAAGACTTCTTTCCGGAGAGAGAAGTCTTTGATCAGTAAAGTTACTTAACTAGTATAGGGAAGATGTTCACATGTTTCATACGTGGGCGATCGCACAAACATAATTTATGGGACTACAAAATAGAAACCTAAATCAACCTGCATATACAGAAATACGAAATCGAGGCAACGGTGTGAGTACATTTTTATCTGGTGTAGCTGTATTACTCTCTACTTTGGCTTTAGGATGTAGCGGCTATGTAGCTTATGAAGTTTTTACGTTGCGGCAGACACTAAATGCTACCAATACAGCCAGCAACACCATTCCTACTCAAGTGCCAAGTCCTACAGCTGCAACTTCTCCACAAGCAACAGTCTCACCATCCCCAGTCAGTGCTACAACTTCAGCAATTAGCCCTGGTCAATTTGTGCAGCCTGCTTTTGGCAAAAAGGCAGAAGTTGAGTTACTTTCAGCAAAACGAATTAAAGATCCAGAAACCGGAAACCGTGATGTGGTGAATGTGCAAATGCGAATTCGTCGCCTTGCCACAGACGGAGTTGTTGGTGGTGATATTATATCGGTTGCTAGTACAACAGCCCGCAATCCTGAGACTAGCGTAACTTACAAAGGAGTTGCTCTTAATCGCTCAACAGGAAGCGTTTCTTTGTTCCAAGTACGCCCACAAGCCTCCGCAGATGCTTATATCTGGCTAAGAGTTCCCGATGGTGTTAATAATTTGGACATTTTTGTGCCAGATACAGCTGCATTTAAAAATGTACCAATTTCAAATTAGTCCTCTATCGAACAATACGGTTCAGAAGACGCGATAAATCGAGACGCGGTAAATTCAGACGCGATAAATCGCGTCTCTACAATAAGGGTTTTGTTGCTCATTCTCAACTGTATTGCTCTATCGGATTAATTTTGATAATGTGCCAGATTCCCAACTTATTCATGAAGTCGGGAATCTGAACAACTTAACTCAAACAAAATTATTTCATCCTCTCAATTAGCAACCCCAAATTAATGATGGTAGATGAATGGGGTTGCAATTCAAAAAAGATTACTCCTCTTCCTCTCCGAACACTGCATCTATAAGTTCTTGTGCGCGTTCGTCTGAAATATTTAAGGCTTCTTGCAGTTCAGAGATATAATCTTGTTCAGCTTCGGGTACTTCTTCGTCAATCCCCACAACTAAGATAGCTGTGATGTATGCAGCTTCACGATAACCTCTATTTGGTAAGGATTCGATAGACTGAGCGATTAAATCTTCTGGTTCTTCTTCTTCAATCAAGCTGACGACTTTTTCAGTCAATTCTTCAAAGTCTTCTTCAGAGTAATCTTCAAATAATTCAACCCGACTCAGAAATTCACTTAAAGCATATTCTTCTGTGGAAGAAATACCTTCACCATCAGCCGCAGCCGAAAATAGTCCAAGGATTGCGATCGCAACTTCTGGTTCTAGAGCAACTGAACTAGGGCGTGTCATCAATTGAG
>NZ_KV757680.1 GCF_001712795.1 Nostoc sp. KVJ20 | reverse complement strand
GAAAGATGTGACTAATGGATAGGGAAAGGGGAGGGAACTAGATTTCTTTTTCCCCCCTTTCCAAGGGGGAATTAAGGGGGGTAATTTGACTTGTGTGTACACCGTAGCTTAAAAAGGTGGGAGCCGGAATCAAAGTCTCCCTTAAAAAGGGAGACTTTGAGGGATCTAAAACTTTTGATACCAACAAGAGGACTTTTCAAACATCCTCTTAGAGCCTATTTACTTGTTAAATCCTATCCGAGGGATCGAAACTTATAATCAATATAACTCAGGAGTTTGAGACACTCTGATAGCTTACTGGTTTAACGGAATTACAATTAAAAATTCTGTTCCCTCACCAGGAGCAGAAATACATTGTAATTTTCCCTGATGTTTTTGAGTGATAATTTGGTAACTAATAGATAAACCTAACCCAGTACCTTTACCAACTGGTTTAGTAGTAAAAAATGGTTCAAATAAATGTTTTTGTACGTTTTCTGGAATGCCTATACCATTGTCACCAATGCGGATAACTACCTGATTGTCGCTAGTGAGTTGAGTATTAATATAAATTTTGGGAGTAGAGAGTGCTGCTTTCTCTATTCCCCACTCACCATTTTCCACTGCCTCTTCTAAAGCATCGATCGCATTTGCCAGAAGATTCATAAATACTTGATTCAGTTGTCCAGCATAACATTCTACTAATGGCAAGTCACCGTACTCTTTGATCACCTCAATTGCTAGATAGTTAGATTTAGGTTTGAGGCGATGTTCCAGAATCATCAACGTATTATCTATGCCCTCATGGATATTCACAGCTTTCATTTCTGCTTCATCTAACCGGGAAAAGTTTCGCAGAGATAAGACGATTTCTGTGATTCGTTCAGCACCAACTGTCATAGAAGTGAGCAAGTTTGGTAAGTCTGCAATCAGAAAATCTAAGTCGATGGCTTCTGTTTCTTTTTGAATTTCCGTTCCTGGATTAGGATAGCTTTGCTGATATAGTTGCAGTAGTCTTAATAAATCTTGGATATATTGATTGGCATGGGCGATATTGCCATAGATAAAGTTGACTGGATTGTTGATTTCGTGCGCTACACCTGCTACTAACTGCCCCAAACTGGACATTTTTTCACTCTGCACCAATTGAGATGCTAGCTGCTTTGCCTCTTGGCGCAATTGTGCTTCTGAATATCGCAATATCTGCTCTGCTTGCTTACGCTGGGTAATGTCGTGGAGAATGACGACATACTCCTGAAAATCTTGATGGGGTCTATCTGAAATGGAAACTTCTAAGGTTCTGTTTTTCCCATTGCTGAGTAGGGTTTGTTCGCTACGCTTTGCCCACTGGTCTGGATAGTAGACTAATGTGGGTAGCCATTTGTTGAGGTGATTTCCCTGCAACTCAGATGGGTTGACACCAAAGAAAGATTCGGTAGCTGGGTTAGCTTGCTGGATAATGCCTTGATCATCTACGACTAAAATAGCATCCTGGGCGACAGTAAACAGGTGTTCGGCAGCTTCTCTGGCTTCTGCGATCGCAACCACTTGAGGTAAACTTGTCCAACAAGCGATCGCAACTCCCACAAATGCCACACTCATTAGCAGCACTACAAATATATTTTCACCCCCCGCAGTTGCGACTTGATTAAGTTTGACACCAAATAACCAGCCAATTGCTACTGCACTACACAATAAAAAAATCAGGATGCTCACCTGAAGAATTACTGAGTCTTTGATAATTACCACAGGGCGCGTGCGATATCGCTGCATCCACCAACTGGGATGGAACGGAGGGAAGTTTACCCGGCGAATCACTGCATCTATTGCCATGACACCAATGGGAAATAATAATCCAATGAGCAAGTTGAGCCAACCCCAGGCTAGTCCACCCACCAACAGCACTACAACTTCTATTAGCAGAATACCCAAAGATATGCGAGGGAACAAAACTTCTGAGCGATCGCGCCGGAGCCAAAGCCCTAGATGCAGTAACATAAAGGAGACAAACCACCCGACGTTACCAACAGCAACGATTTGCGCGACATCTCCCCAAATTAGATAGATTAAGCACAATACCAGTGTCAATGTCAATGCTGGGGCAAACACACCCCGACGTGATACAACAGAAAATACTGGTGAGATGTGTTTATCTAAAGCCAATTGATACAAAATTCGCGGGCAATTAGAAACCACCGTTGCCGAACCTAAAAGACTTGCAGCTACTAGCAAAAAGGAAACACTGACACCAGCAAATCTTCCCCAAAAGGGCTGGGAAGCCGCCACAAGATTCAAGAAAGCATTGTCTTGAAGGTTGGGATTGGTTGCTAACCGGATTACTATCCAAGACCCCCCCAAAAAGATGGGTGGCATCATCCAAGCAGCAACATCTAGAAAACGTAGCGTCTGCGTGGGGTGGCGGCTATCGGCAACAAAAGAAGAAGCCGTTTCACAGCTGTAGGTTGCATAGGTGACGAAAAAGAACCACTTTGCCCAATCCACAAAGCTCAAAGGTGGCCAATTGCTAGGAAAAAACCCAGGACTAACGGGAGAAAAAGCTAACCAACAAAGACCTTGGATGCAGAAAGTCATTAGCAGTCCAAAGGCTGGAATTACAAAAAACAAATGTAAAATACTCAGGGCGCGAGTACCACTAAAGGCGACGATAAACGGCAACAGTGTAAAGCTAATCTCCAGAAGTATGTCTGGACAGGCAATACCTAGCGCCTCTAAATTCACCTTAATTAAGTCTTTAAGTACGATTGTATTAACTGCTAAATAAGAAACCCAATTGAGAAGGTATCCAATTGCTGCATAGCTAGCAAGTCCTGGGTAGTGTTGCAGTAGCTTACTAGCATAGTTAGGTGTTCCTCCTGCCACATTCATAAAATGCATACCCAAGCGTTTGACTTGATAGTTGAGCAGCATTCCGAAAATCACCGCAGGTATCCAGACAAAAATAGCTTGGGAACCGAGAGCAAAATGAATTGCTGGAACCAATGCTGTCCAAGAAATATGAGCTGTCAAACCAAAGCCCCAACTTTCAATAGCACTTAGGCTTCTAGTTAAGCGAGGGTAAGAAGATTGGCCCAAAGTGGCATGAGCAGAATGGGGCATCGTTGGTAGTTTTGGGTGGGATACTGTAATTTAGCTTATTTGCTAGAGTTCCCATCTATTTAATGTTCAGAACAAAGACTTTTCGCTCGACAGTAGGTGTTCACAGGTGGAATGGTGAAGTTGTGAGGTCGAGTCTAGAAGCGTAGGAACCTGCGATCGCCACAATCCAATCCTTGATACAGGCTACATTATTAATTAGCTCAATTTCTCTGCTGCGCGTCCAAGCAGCAAATCATCGTCAAGCATTGCCTTTGTAAAACCCGAAATGATTAACGAAGAACTGCTGCAAATTATTAAAAAAGCTGTCAGAGATAAGAAGACACAATTACACCTTTCTGGCAAAGGCTTAACAACACTGCCACCGGAAATTGGCCAACTCACCAACCTGCGATCCCTCCACCTCATCGGTAATCAACTGAGTAGTCTGCCAACGGAAATTTTCCAACTCACCAACCTGCAATTCCTCAACCTCAGCAGTAATCAACTGAGCAGTCTGCCACCGGAAATTGGCCAACTCACCAACCTGCAATCCCTCTACCTCAGCATTAATCAACTGAGCAGCCTGCCACCGGAAATTGGCCAACTCACCAAACTGCAAACCCTCTACCTCAGCAGTAATCAACTGAGCAGTCTGCCACCAGAAATTGTCCAACTCACCAACCTGCAAACCCTCCACCTGGACAGTAATCAACTGAGCAGTCTGCCACCGGAAATCCAAAAAAAAGGGGCTAGAGCAATTCTGAACTTCTATAAACAACAAATAGAACAAGAAACTGATCGCCTTTATGAAGCTAAATTAATCATTGTGGGAGAAGGTGGTGCAGGTAAAACTACGCTAGCCAAAAAAATTCAAGATAATCAATATACGTTACAACAAGATGAAAATACCACCGAAGGCATTGATGTTATTCAATGGAAGTTCTTGCTTGACAATAATAACAGAGAATTTCAGGTCAACATTTGGGACTTTGGTGGGCAAGAAATTTATCATGCTACCCACCAATTTTTCCTCACAAAACGCTCTCTTTATGTCTTGGTTGCTGATACTCGCAAAGAAGACACAGATTTCTACTACTGGTTAAATGTGGTTGAATTACTGAGTGGTAATAGTCCTTTGTTAATTATCAAAAATGAAAAACAGGAGCGCAAACGAGAAATAAACGAGCGGGAGTTACGGCGCGAATTCACCAATTTTAAGGAAACACTTACTACAAACCTGGCCACTGATCGCGGTCTGCCAGAAATCTTAAATAAAATTAAGCATTATATTACTAACCTACCTCATGTAGGAATAGAACTCCCTAAAACCTGGGTCAAAGTGCGAGAAGCTTTAGAAGGTAACTCTCACGAATATATTAGCTTGGAAGAATATCTAAACATCTGCGATCAACATGGTTTTACTAAACAGGAAGATAAACTCCAACTCAGTGGCTATCTGCATGATTTAGGTGTATGCCTTCACTTTCAAGATGATGACTTGCTAAGAAAAACCGTTATTCTCAAGCCCACTTGGGGTACAGATGCCGTTTACAAAGTCTTAGATAATCCTCAAGTCATTAAAAAACTAGGTGAATTTGATCGCAATGATTTAGCAAGCATTTGGCATGAAGACAAATATGCCGATATGCGACCAGAACTATTGCGGCTAATGATGAAATTTAAACTATGCTATGAAATTCCTAGTAGTCCCGGCACTTATATTGCACCTGAATTACTCTCTGTCAACCAACCTGATTTCAATTGGGATGAATCCAATAACCTAATCCTGCGCTATAAATATGACTTCATGCCAAAAGGTATTCTCACCCGCTTTATAGTCGAAATGCACTCTGATATTGAACAACCAATCCTAGTTTGGAAAACAGGCGTTGTTCTTACTAAATACAAAAGCCGTGCTGAAGTGATTGAACACTACAATCAACGAGAAATAAAAGTCCGTGTCGCAGGAAACCGCAAGAAAGAACTGCTAGCAGTTATTACCAATGAACTAGACAAAATCCATAATTCTTACGAACGTTTGAAATATCAAACACTTGTTCCCTGCAACTGTAAAAGCTGTAAGAATAGTCAAAATCCTCATTTTTACAGCCGAGACGTGTTGTACAAATTCCGGGAAAATAATCGCTACCAAATTCAGTGCCAAGATAACGGTGATATGGTAGATGTCCGCAGACTGATTGACGATGTTTTCCCGACTCCACCAAGTTTGGAAATACCCATGTTTGAACCCGTAACCAGAAATCTAGTTTTCATTAGCTATAGTCACAAAGATAAAAAGTGGTTCGATGACCTCAAAATTCATTTAGAACCATTAATTAGAGAACAAAATCTCAACCTCTGGGATGATACCAAAATCAAGCCTGGTGCTGTGTGGCGAGATGAAATCCAGGCAGCTTTGGCAGCTGCAAAAGTAGCAGTATTGCTGGTAAGTCCAAACTTCTTAGCATCAAGCTTTATTAGTAAAAATGAGTTACCACCTCTGTTAGAAGCAGCGAAAGCTAAGGGAGTCAAAATTCTCTGGATACCTTTGCGTGCTAGCAACTACAAGGCAACAGCAATTGAACAATATCAAGCAACATACGCTACCGATCGCCCATTAAACACCATTGTGGCAGGAAGACGAGATAAAGCTTGGGTAGATATCTGCGAACAAATCAATGAAGCAGCACTCCTTCAGTAAAAGAACCTCTCCCTGCCTTGAACTAAAGTTCAAGTCTGTCCCTCTCCGAGTCGGAGAGGGACGGTTTTGCGTAGTAAAACCAGGGAGAGGTTTCTTTTGGGGAAGCGATGGCTGTGCCAACGTCTTCTCTTCGAGACGCTGCGCGTAGCTTGCTTCCACGAAGTGGTACGACGATCGCAGGTAAACTCTTAGCTATCGATTAAAACTTCATCCAACTCGAAGATAACCTCACTAATTTTCGAGCTTGTATCTGCCAAGACGGGAACTTTGACTTCTGTTTCGGCTTGTAAGTCGAAGTCATACCACTCGTTACGCCATTGCAGGCGAAACTTCAACCGTGTCCAGTTAGGTGGTAGGTTGGGACAAGCAACGGGGCCAAATTGAGTCATCCGAATACCGCCAAACCCGAAAACTACTGCTTGCCATACTCCTCCAGCACTGGCGGCGTGAATTCCTTCGGCGGCGTTAAGTCTTACGTCTTCTAAGTCTACCAAGGCCGATCGCAAAAAATGTGTATAGGCTTCGGCTGGTTTATTAAGGTCGCAAGCTAAGATGGCGTGAATCGCTGGGCCTAGTGAAGAACCATAACTGTGGTCGGTGCGTTCGGTGTAATAGTCCCAGTTGGTGACCAGGGTGTTATAGTCATAGCGATCGCGCAATAAATACAACAGCATTAATACATCTGGCTGCTTGAGAATCTGCTTTTGGCTTGTAGCTTCAATTCCCAACAAACCTTGCAATGATTTGCTGCGCGGTTCGTAATCAGCCAGGTTAACGTCTTCTAACTGGAAAAAGCCTTCAAACTGCTCAATTAAGCCTGTTTGAGCATCTTCATTGACAAATAGACGCTCTTGAATTTCTGCCCAATTGTGCAGACGTTCTGTGGTTAAGTTGAGTTTTTGCACCAGTTCTGCTGAGGTTTCAGGGTAAGCTTGTTTGAGCCAGTCCCACAGCGCCAAAGCTGATTGCAAATGCCACCGTACCATAAGATTGGTGAAGGCATTATTATCGACGCGATCGTGATTTTCGTCAGGGCCAATCACATCTAGGATGTCATAGCTGTGGCGCTCTTGGTTCCACTGCACCCGACTTTCCCAGAAAATAGCCGTATCAAGAAGAATTTCTGCGCCATAATCACGCATCCAGTCATCATCGTTGGTAGTTTGCCAGTAGTGTAAAACTGCATAAGCAACATCGGCGGTAATATGCACTTCAATGTCACCGCACCAGATGCGGATTAATTCACCGTTGGGAGCCGGAACCCAGCGCGGAGTTACTTCATCGCCAGTAGTAGCACTTTCCCAAGCAAACATTGCTCCTTGATAACCTGCTTCTTGAGCTTTGCGTCTAGCTCCTGGTAAGGTGTGGTAGCGGTAGGTGAGCAAGTTCCGCGCTAGGGCTGGTTGAGTTAAGGTGAGAAAGGGAAGGATGAATATTTCCGTATCCCAAAAGATATGTCCGCTATAGGCAAAACCAGAGAGGGTTTTAGGAGGAATGCTGACTCGGCTATCGTGACGCGGTGTTACAGCTAGTAATTGGAAGAGATTGTAACGGACGCTTAATTGAGCCAAGCGATCGCCTTCTATAATAATGTCACTGTCTTGCCACACTTGCTCCCATGCCGCAATGTGAGCTGCTAACAGGGTAGTATATCTCGGTTCATTAGCGAGTCTTTGTAGAGCGGCTGCAACGGGAATTTCTGTCTCTCGTGAAGTAAACAGGGTGACAATCTTTTCGACAATCGCCGTTTTTCCTGGGTGCAACTTCAAGGTGGTTGTCAAAGTGGGAGAACTAGAGGCATTTTTGACACTCACGGCTGTAGTCTCGTCACCATCAACTACTAACTTAGCCGCCATTCCCAGTTGAATACCTGAGTGGATGGTTTGACTGTTTAACCAGATTATCTGATCTATGCCACCTTGGTTTAAGGTTCGCCAATGTTTAACGCCTTGGTTATGTGGTTCGCTGTCAAATCCTGCTTCGATGGTGATTTCACCGTCAAAGTCTACAGATGTAACTTGAGCGCGAATTGCCAAAACATGTTGGTCTGCTAAACTCGTGAACCGCTCGAAGTGAAAATCTAGAGTGTGACCATTAGGACTACGCCACCGCACATCACGACTAACTAAGCCTAAGCGTAGATCGAGCCGGCGTTCATAGTTGAGAATTTTACCACTATCCAGGCTAAAGCGTTCCCCTGCTACTTTTACTACCAATGGTAGCCAGTTGGGACAGTTTACCAGTTCGGTATTAGCAATTTTTACATCATCATAAACACCGTGAATGAGTGTAGCTGGAAAATCCTGAGAATACCCTTCTTCAAACGTACCCCGCACTCCCAACAACCCATTACCAAGGGTGAAGACGGTTTCTTTATGATGTAACTGCGTCGCGTCAAACTCCGTTTCAATAACGTTCCAGTCAGTATTGTCAATTAATTGTTGATTTTGTTGAGAATTGTGAGTGGATACGTTGAGCATGAGTAATAAAACCTATGTCTTGGGTCAGGATGCAGTACAATTAGAAGCAATCTTGAATTGATTAACTCCTTTGCTCTAGCGCCTAGACTTGAATACAGCCTAAACACAAAAAGAGACGTTCTTCATAACAGTAACGCTTCACATTTCATCTGTCTACAGTTAGATTTCGTGAATAACGTCAGTTAGAACTGATAAATCTCAACCAGAAACCAATTGATCGGGTTTTTCATCAATTTCTTTCATATTTATCGAACAGAATTCAGGAGTCAGGAGTCAGAATTTAGCAATGTTTTCTGTGCGATTGGTAGATGAATAACCGGCTTTTTGAACGACCAAATCGTAAATTTGGTGGTTCAAAAATTCCTGCGCCGATCTGAATCCCCGACTGAATATAGCAATCCTAAATCATTCGTGAAAAATTAGATCCCCGACTTTTAGAAGAAGTCGGGGATCTGGACATCGCGCATTTTCACAACTTATTTAGGATTGCTATAGCGAACGCGTTGCGTCTCGTAGAGAAGCGTTAGCGAGTCCGCGTACTCTTAGAGGTTGTTTGAAAAGTAATTGTCTGTGATTTTAGGCACTTGTTGATCCCCCCTAACCCCCCTTTCAAGGGTAGGGGTTTAAGAAAGAGGGAGAAAAGCAGGTAAAATACACAACTGTTGTCAGACCGCAAAAATATGCAAGTCAGATGCGGTGAAGAATGTCAGGGTGTGGGGGGAAAATGCTTTTAGGAAAAAGCGAGGAATTAAGGCAATGGACGAGGAAA
>NZ_KV757679.1 GCF_001712795.1 Nostoc sp. KVJ20 | reverse complement strand
AAACCCCACGTCCGCCAGGGATTGTAAATCCCTGTCTCATAGCGAAAGTCATCTGAAGATGACTAGATATCCCCAAAAATATTCAGTCTACTTCAGTAGACTTTAGCTACGAGCCAGAGAATTCATTCTCTGGCGGGTTATGAAGCCCGCAGCGAAGCTATTTCTAGCTGAAGTTGACACCAATGTTCATGAATTGTCCCTACATGAAAATCAGTGTTTCGGCTATTGTTTGCGTAAGTCCTGAGAATAAAAAACCAAAGAGTTAGGATTAGGGAATCAAAGGGAACAATATATACGGAAACATCACATCTATTCATGAAGTCTTTACCATAATCATTTGACTTAAATTTGTGAATGGGGCATTGGGAATTAGGCATGGGGCATTGGGCATGGAAAAGAGGCAGAGAGGCAGGGTGAAGGGTATAGAGGAGAGGAATTTTCCCTTTGCTCCATTCTCCCTGCTCCCTGCTCCTGCTTTTTAAATGATGGATGGATTGTCTGGTGACTATTCACTCCTAAAATTCACCCTTATCTAGAAAAACTAACTAAATAGCAAACTATGAAATCAATTATGGTAGTGGGGACAACATCCCATGCAGGGAAATCACTTTTAACCACAGCTATTTGTCGTATTCTGTCGCGGCGTGGTTGGCGAGTGGCTCCCTTTAAAGGTCAAAATATGGCTTTAAATGCTTATGTCACTGCCAGTGGTGGAGAAATTGGCTATGCTCAAGCAGTACAAGCTTGGGCGGCGGGAGTCGTGCCTTGGGTAGAAATGAACCCAATTTTACTCAAACCCCAAGGGGATATGACCTCTCAAGTAATTATTAAAGGCAGGTCTGTAGGTAAAGTGAGTGCCTCAGATTACTACGAGCAATATTTTGAATTGGGGTGGCGGACAATTGAAGAATCGCTACAGCATTTAGGAACAGAATTTGATTTGCTGGTTTGTGAAGGTGCTGGTAGTCCAGCGGAGATTAACCTCAAGCACCGCGACTTAACTAATATGCGGGTGGCAAAATATTTGAATGCGCCAACAATATTAGTAGTTGATATTGATCGGGGTGGTGCTTTTGCCCACGTGGTAGGCACTTTAGAGTTATTGGAACCAGATGAACGCGCCCTAATTAAGGGTGTAGTAATTAATAAGTTCCGAGGACAGCGATCGCTCCTAGATCCGGGGATAAAATGGTTAGAAGAACGGACAGGTATCCCGGTTATCGGTGTTATACCTTACTTGCAAGAAATGTTTCCAGCAGAAGATTCTCTTGACCTGCTAGAACGTCAATCGTCGTCGAATAAAGCCCAAACGGATCTCAACATTGCCGTTATCCGCTTACCAAGAATTGCCAACTTCACCGACTTTGACCCACTGGAATCAGAAAGTACAGTTTCAGTAAAATACTTAAGTCCTAAGCAAGATTTAGGACATCCTGATGCCGTGATTATTCCAGGCACAAAGACCACAATTGCTGATTTGCTACTGCTGCAAAAAAGCGGTATGGCAGAAGCTATCCAAAACTATGCTGCATCTGGTGGAACGGTTTTAGGTATCTGCGGTGGCTATCAAATGCTTGGTCAAATCATCGCCGATCCAGAAGGAATAGAAGGACAAGCTGGCAGATTTCAAGGGTTAAATCTTTTACCAATTAGAACTGTAATTACAGGACAAAAAATCGCCCGCCAGCGCCAAGTTAGCTCAAATTATCCGCAACAGGGCTTGCCAGTTAATGGCTTTGAAATCCACCAAGGGCGATCGCGCATCGAACAACAAGGCATCGACCCCCAATCCTACCATGCCCTATTTGACGATATTAATTTAGGATTAGTGGATAGTTGTCAATCGGTGTGGGGAAGTTATCTTCACGGGCTGTTTGATAACGGCCCTTGGCGACGGGCTTGGTTAAATCGCCTCCGTCAACAGCGGGGTTTAAAATCTTTGCCCACTGGTGTTGCTAACTATCGAGAACAGCGAGAACAGATTTTGGACTCTTTAGCCACTGAAGTTGAAAGCCATTTAGATTTAAGTCTGTTTTTGTCTTAAGCTAAAATACGTTGAAATGCAAATTTTTTCGTTAAGACCGTCATTAGTCATTTGTCATTGGTCATTTGCAAAGGACAACTGACAAAGGACGAATGACAAGACTAAATTAAATGCGTAACACTGATGATTGTTCGTGTCCGCTTTTTACCAGATGATGTCACAGTAGATGCCGAGGTGGGAGAAGCCCTCTTAGATGTAGCAGACCGGGCTGGGGTATTTATTCCCACCGGTTGTCTCATGGGGTCTTGTCATGCTTGCACTGTGGAGTTAGAGGATGGAGAGATCATCCGCGCTTGTATCACCGCAGTACCACCACGCGAGGAATTAACAATTAATTTGTTTAGCGATCCAACTTGGTAAGGGACTTCCAAGAAATACAGTAGGAGGAAGAAGGCAGGAGGCAGGAGGCAGAAGGCAGAAGTTCTTTAATTTTGAATTTTTTAGCGCAGTGTTAGCGAGTCCGCGTACTCTTACAGAGAAGCAAGCTACGCGCAGCGTCTCGTAGAGAGCGTCATTTTGAATTGATATCTTCCTCATCCTCACACTCAGCACTGAGTAGCGTCAAAGGTAAAAGACTTTGAACGTAGTTTGCGCGATCGCGTCACAATATTTCAAGAAGCCTATATTTTAGAAAAATGTCTGCTAAACACAAAGATAGTAGAAGTACTATGCAATCTCGTGACTGGCCAATTGAGCAACTACCTGGGTTGAGCCACGAGGAACAATGTCAACTGCAAAATTGTGGGATTAGTAGCACAGTCGTACTATTCAAACAAGGGAAAACTCTAGAAGAAAGATTAGTCTTAGCAAATAAACTACAGATTCATCTTCAACATATAAATAAATGGATGGCTTTAGCTGACTTGGCGCGTATTCCTAGTGTAGGTACACAATATTGTGGTTTATTGCTCCATGCGGGTATTGGTTCTGTAGTGCAGTTAGCTCAAACTCCCACTCACAGATTGCACCAACAAATTATGCGCTTGCAAGTAGCAACAATGCAGCGACGAGATTTGTGTCCAGCAATTGAGCTAGTACAACAGTGGAGTCAGCAAGCGAAAACATTAGGGATTGGGGATTAGGGACTGGGGACTGGGGACTGGGGACTGGGGATTAGGGACTGGGGTGATGAGGGAGATGAGAGGACAAAGGGGCAAGGTTAAAGGGAAAAGGATAAAGAAACAAACCCCTTCCCCCTTCCCCTTTACCCTTTTTCATAATCTTCTATGCCCAATGCCCTATTCCCTACTCTTTTGCTAAAACACCATTAAGGAAGATATCAGCGAGTCCTTCGGCCATTTCCTGCATTTGTTGGGGAGAGGCATCAGGTTCTATGATTGTGTTGTTGGAAAAACCTGCGATCGCAAACATTCCTAAAAAAACTTTGGCAACTAGCTTGGCGTCAGTTTGACGATAAATGCCTTTATCCATAGCTGTTTGAAAGAATGCTTCGCCGACATCGGTCATTTTGTTAATGACTTCTAATTGAATGCGATCGCGCAAGTCGGGGTGAAACTGCACTTCCATGAAACAAACGCGCATTAAATCGGCATTTTTTTGAAAATTCCACATCCGACGGCGCATCACCTGAGCTACGGCTTTATAGCTGCCCATTTCACTCAATTCTGTTAGCAAATCGGTGAGAATCTCTACCCAACCATTCGTGGCTACTTCCACCAAAATCGCTTTTTTATTGGGAAAATGACGAAACAGAGTGCCTTCAGCTACACCTGCTGCTTGTGCTAAGTCGCGGGTGGTAGTACCGTCAAATCCTTGAGAGGCAAACAACCGTTGTGCTGCCTGCAAAATCCGGGTGCGCGTCTGAGCCTCTGAAGGCGGGGAAGAATTAAAAACTCGCATAACAGTTATGGTTAGATATCCGGAACAGGACTTGTAGCATTATTGTCTAATGTCAAGTACAAAGACCCACTGAAAGCTTAATACAAGATTAACGCCCTTTTGCTAAGTATCCTGTTATTTAGGTAATGTAACTTTATCTTAATTTTCGCTTATGAACCAGATCAGTCGGTCAATTTTAGATTTTAGATTGGGGATTTTGGATTGGTCAGATCAAGTATCTGTCATATTGCGGCGGTTGTTTGTCACTTTGTTAGCTTTGATCGTTCTCTGGTGGGGATTACTACCAGAAATTGCTCTGGCTCAAACTCAGACAGCACCTCCTCCTCAAGAAACCAAAACTCAAACCCCGCCAGTTGAAAGTTCGATTCAACCTTATCTGGATCGAGTCATAAAGCAGTTAACGGAGTTTCGCCTCGACAATGGTTTGAAATTCCTTGTTTTGGAACGGCATCAAGCGCCAGTAGTTTCTTTTCTTACTTATGCAAATGTCGGTGGTGTGGATGAGCCAGATGGCAAAACTGGTGTAGCTCACTTTCTGGAACATTTAGCATTTAAAGGCACGACGCGCATTGGTACAGAAGACTACAAAAAAGAAAAACCACTATTTGAAACCTTAGAACGGTTAGATGCCCAAATTAAAACAGCAAAAACCGATGGCAAAAAAGATGAGGTTGCTCGGTTAGAAGCTGAGTTTAAGAAAGTGGAATCGCAAGCAGCCAAGCTTGTCAAACAAAATGAATTGGGGCAAATTGTCGAACAAGCGGGAGGCGTGGGTTTAAATGCCAATACATCAACTGAAGCTACCCGCTATCTGTACAGCTTTCCTGCTAATAAGCTGGAACTTTGGATGTCGTTGGAATCGGAGCGATTTCTCGATCCTGTCATTCGTCGTGAGTTTTATAAAGAAAGAGATGTAATTTTAGAAGAACGACGGATGCGGGTAGATAATTCACCCATTGGCATGATGGTGGAAAAATTTATCGATACTGCTTACAAAGCTCATCCTTACAGACGTCCGGTGATTGGTTATGACGAAGATATTCGCAATCTGACACCAGAAGATGTCCAAAAGTTTTTTGATACTCACTACGTACCAAGTAATTTGACCATTGCCATTGTCGGAGATGTCAATCCGGCTGAGGTGAAAAAACTGGCGCAAACTTATTTTGGCCGCTATGAAGCCAAAACCAGAGCTGTTGAAAAAATCCCGGTGGAACCGCCACAACAACAAACACGGGAAGTTACTTTACAACTGCCTTCTCAACCTTGGTATTTAGAAGGTTATCATCGTCCGGCAATTACCCATCCAGATAATGCAGTCTATGAAATCATTGGCAGTTTATTAAGTGATGGGCGCACATCGCGACTGTATAAATCTTTGGTAGAAAAGCAGCGTTTGGCGCTAAATGCTCAAGGTTTTAGCGGATTTCCTGGAGATAAGTATCCAAACCTGATGTTGTTCTATGCTCTCACGGCTCCTGGTCATACAGTTGATGAATTAGCTGTGGCTTTGCGTCAAGAAATTGACAAATTAAAAACTGAGCCTGTAGCGGTGACTGATTTAGAACGCGTGAAAACCCAAGCACGGGCAAGTTTGTTACGTACCCTCGCTTCCAATATGGGGATGGCTCAACAATTGTTGGAATATGAAGTGAAAACTGGCTCTTGGCGGAATTTGTTTAAGCAGTTGGATGATATTTCGGCGGTGACGACGACTGATATTGTGCGGGTGGCAAAGGAGACGTTTACACCGAAAAATCGCACGATTGGTAAGCTGTTGTCGAAAGAAGCATGAGACAATTTTAGATTTTAGATTTGGGATTTTGGATTATCAAAAGCTTGCTGAAGCTACGGTTCGAGGAATTCAAATGTAACGACCAAAAAGTGAAATGGTGTAACAAACAGCCCCAGATGTAGAGAAAGAGAAATATGGAGAATTCAAGATGGTAAAAAAGTCTTTTGCTGGCATAAATGCAAAATTTCGCTTCCGATCAATCCAAAATCTAAAATCTAAAATCCGAAATGTGAAGGGGTTGATTTATGCTTTAGTTGCTGTTTTTGCGTGTTTACTTTTAACTTGTAACTTTTCTCTGGCGGCAACAGCTGAGGCGAAGCATTACACAGAGTTGCAACTGCCACCGCTACCTGAGATTAAGTTACCCAAGTATGAGCGGTTTGTACTCCAAAACGGCTTAGTTGTCTATTTGATGGAAGATCACGAATTGCCGTTGGTGAATGGGACGGCGTTTGTGCGGACAGGAAATCGCTTGGAACCAATGGAAAAAGTTGGTTTAGCTGGTTTTACAGGCGCGGTGATGCGGACTGGAGGAACCAAGAAGCATTCGCCTGATGAACTCAACGAGATATTGGAACAACGAGCAGCTTCGGTGGAAACTAGTATTAGTGAAGCTTCTGGTGGTGCAAGCTTTGACGCACTCAGTGAAGATTTAGAAACGGTATTTGGGCTATTTGCGGAGGTTTTGCGATCGCCAGCATTTGCTCAAGAAAAGCTAGACTTGGCGAAAACTCAGGCTAAGGGTGGCATTGCGCGTCGCAATGACGATCCAAGTGGGATTGCTAGTCGAGAATTTAAGAAATTGATCTATGGCAAAGATAGCCCTTATGCTCGCACCATAGAGTATGCAACAGTGGATCAGGTTGAGCGTGAAGATTTGCTCAAGTTTTATCAGCAATATTTTCACCCCAATAATATGATTTTGGGGATTGTAGGGGATTTTGATTCTAAGAAAATGCGATCGCTCATTCAAGCTAAGTTAGGCGACTGGAACCGCAACCCAGGTGTTGCTAAACCGACATTACCAAAGGTTTTGCCAGCTAATACAGGTGGGGTCTTTTTTGTCAATCAGCCACAACTGACACAAAGTAGTGTGCTTATCGGCCATTTAGGCGGACGGTTTGACAGTCCCGATTATGCAGCGCTGGATGTATTGAATGGAGTGTTAAATGGATTTGGTGGACGCTTATTTAATGAATTGCGATCGCGCCAAGGTTTAGCTTACTCGGTGTATGGCCAGTGGAGTCCCCGTTTCGACTATCCTGGCATGTTTATTGCTGGTGGACAAACGCGATCGGATGCTACCGTCCAGTTTGTCAAAGCCTTACAAAGTGAAATTAAGCGCACCCAAACTCAAAGAGTGACAGCAAAAGAATTAGCTTTTGCAAAAGAGTCTACACTCAACTCCTTTGTATTCAACTTTCAAGACCCCAGCCAAACCTTATCACGGTTGATGCGATACGAATATTACGGCTATCCTGCTGATTTCCTCTTTCGCTATCAAAAAGCTGTCGCCGCCACCACCGCCGCAGATGTGCAACGGGTAGCACGAGAATACCTCAAACCAGAAAAGATCGTGACTTTAGTAGTGGGAAATCAAACCGCTATTCAACCACCATTGACGCAACTAGCAGCACAAGTGACACCAATAGATGTAACGATTCCTGGTTCACAGCCACAGGCGAAGAATTAGTGGCATAGATGTCTAGTAGTCTGTCAATAAATAATTGATGGATAAATTCTCTGTAGAGACGGCGATTTATCGCGTCTTTCTAACCGTCAAAATTAATGTGATAGACCACTAGCGACGCTGCTCAATCACAAATTACAGTCAAACTAAAAATAGAGACGGCGATTTATTGCTGTCTCTATTTTTATGGGATACTCAGCAACATAAATAAATTCCACTGCTATAAAATCGTTTCTTCTTTAGACAAAACTCCCTTAATTTAGTCTTTAAAATTAATCAGTAAAACTTGATTTTCTTTAATTGCATAGCAAAATATAAGAGAGGGTTTTGGATGTCAGGTTTAATCCTATCCAAGGCTATGTAACTGAATATAAATGTATAGCAATGTATTTAGGGAGGCGACCACATGGTTAGGATAACCATATCCGACCTGCATCCTATCGGTGAAGATAAGCAATTCGATGAACTTACCGATCAGGAAATGAAGACTGTAGAAGGTGGTGCTAGAAGAAGGAGAAGAGGCTCACGAACTTCAGTCAGTGATCCATCAGGCATAGTGACCGAACTCAATGATCGTTTTGATAATTGGATGGATATATTAAATAACAAGCTAGGAGATGTACAAACAGAAATTGTTGAGAGCCTCTAATCTTTTTGCAATTACTTTTCAAATTAATTTAGCTTGTGCGCTCTAAGATTAATTAGACTTAGAGCGCATTTTTTTATAATTATTAGCTAAAAAATATGTGCTGTGGGCGCTGCCGACCATTTATAAATCAAGCTTTGAGAAAATGGTAAACGGTATCCGCCTTACAGTTTTGAGAATGGTGTAAGACTCTTATTTAAAACTGCTATATCAAATCAATAAAAATTCCTTGATTGCGCCTTATCCTCGATAATAGCAGCAATTTTCATTGTAGTTTTTATAATTATTCCAATAGTTAATCCAGACTTATTCCTTTGATTTATGTCTTTTTTAGCGAGTTAATAGCCTTGATTTCTCTAAAAGTTATGGATAAAAATTGCATTAACAGTTAAGCAATATACAGCTTAATTGTTCATATCCAACAAGAGTTTGTAGGAAAAATCATGGCTAATATCACACTTTCTGAATTGCAAGTTGGCTCGGTACTGTTCCAAGATTCCGAAAGCTTTCTCACCGACTTGAACGACATGAATGCTGTATATGGTGGTGAAGGTTATGGATTCGATCCATTCTTGGAATATGGAGCCAAGGGATTTGAATTCTCCATCTTAGGCTTGGGTGTCAATAACGTTGTATCCCTAGCTAAGTCATTCAGTGAAGATGTTTAATTTGTAGTTTACTCTCTCACCTAAATGGCTCTTCTAGGGATTAAAGGAAAAAAGAAATATATGTGACATACATGAGTTTTCTTTAAACCACAAATCTAGAAGAGCCAACCAGATTTAGTAGTGTAAAAACGCATTGCAACAAGAGTTTGTAGGAAAAATCATGGCTAATATCACACTTTCTGAATTGCAAGTTGGCTCGGCACTGTTCCAAGATTCCGAAAGCTTTCTCACCGATTTGAACGACATGAATGCTGTATATGGTGGTGAAGGTTATGGATTCGATGAATTACTGGATTATGGAGCCAAGGGATTTGAATTCTCCATCTTAGGCTTGGGAGTCAATAACGTTGTATCCCTAGCTAAGTCATTAAGTGAGGCTGACTAATTAATAGTTAGCTACTGAGTTGCACGGCTCTTTTGTGATAAAAGTTAAAAAAATATATGTAATAAACATAAGGTTTTTCTAACTTAAAATCCAAGAGAGCCAAAAGTAAAAATGCATCGCAACAAATTTTTCAGGAGAAAATCATGGCTAATATCACACTTTCTGAATTGCAAGTTGGCTCGGCACTGTTCCAAGATTCCGAAAGCTTTCTCACCGATTTGAACGACGTGAATGCTGTATATGGCGGTGAAGGCTACGGATACGATCCATTCTTGGAATATGGAGCCAAGGGATTTGAATTCTCCATCTTAGGCTTGGGAATCAATAACGTTGTATCCCTAGCTAAGTCATTCAGCGAAGGGGATGGGTTCTTGTAATATTAGTTAGTAATTACACCTAAGCTATTTAGCTCTTTTGTAAATTAAGTAAAAAAGAAATATATGTATCTGAAAAGCAGAATATTCTTTATTACTAATAAAAGCAAAAGAGCTAGCTAAAAGCAGTAATATCCAACTACATCTCACAAGATTTTTAGGAGTAAATCATGGCTACTATTACACTTTCCGAATTGTATCTATCTGGCTCAGAACTATTCCAAGATTCCGAAAGCTTTCTCAATGATTTGAGTGATGCAAATTCCACCTCTGTTTATGGTGGTCACGGCGCCGGATTTGATCCATTGCTAGATTATGGAATTAAGGGATATGAGTTCGCACTCTTAGGGTTGGGAATCAATAATGTTGTATCCCTAGCTAAGTCATTCAGTGGAACTAGTATTGCTTCTGCAAACAGCACTTGTGGTTAAGAAATTAACTCATAGTTCGATACTAAGCCATCTAGCTTTCCTAATATAAAAGGAAAAACCAGATTTGTGCAGTTAAAAACTATAAAGTTGATTGAATGACGACAAATTCGGCTATCTAAAGCTTTACTACCCACAAGTTTTACTTAAAGACCACAATTATTTTGGGAATTAATCATGACTAAGATCACACTTTTTGAACTGCGTCCCCTTGGCTCAGAATTATTCCAAGATTCCGAAAACTTCCTCACCGACTTAAGCGATATGGATTCTATATCTATAAATGGTGGTGAAGGCTATGGATATGAACAATTACTGCAATATGGCATTAAGGGGTTTGAATTCTCTATATTAGGCTTTGGCATAAATAATGTTGTATCCCTAGCCAAATCGTTCAGTGAAGGTGTTTAATTTGTAGTTCACTAATGAGCTAAATGGCTTTTCTGGTATTAAGAGTAAATAAGTAACTCATGTGCAAAAATTATAATTTTGATTTTGGCATCAGCGCTACCTAGATGCAACTAAATTCAATCCAGTTAGGTTAATACTTGATCCTTCTTAAAAGGAAGGAATTGAGCAAGTATTGAAAGGAGAATGTATCAGGCATTTCGTGAGATGGCATAACACATGAGACTTTTTGAATACTAATAAACCAGGAGAGCCGAGAAAATTTTTCTCAATGATTATTCAGAATTTTTAGTTCTTCGCTACTTGAATCTAATTCACGTTGAGCGTTGGATAAATAATTCTCTGGAATGGAGTAAATGTCAAATATCACAATTTCTGAACTGCGCCCTGCTGATTCAGAAAATTACCTGACCGACCTGACTAATATGGATTCTATGCTTGTATATGGTGGTGAAGAAGATGACTTTACTCAAATGCTTAACTTTGGTGTAAAGAGCCTTGAATTTATGTTACTTTCCTTTGCAATCTACAATAATACGTTGCTAGCAAAGTCATTTAATCCTAATGGGAATGTAACCTAAAAAGATTGCATCATAACCTGATGGTAAATCTGCAATGTATTGATTTGCCATCAACAACTTTTAACTAATCAAATAACTTTAGTGATTCAGCTAGGATTTTTCTGACGCTATGCCACCATTTTTATTAAGTTCTCAAAATGTTTTTAGCTACCTGATTTCTCAAGGTATGTGTACTCAACAAGAGCAGTCTTTGAGTCAAGTCGAGCTAAAACCTGCTAAAAATTTTAACTTGTTACTGACTTTTCCAGATGGACGAAAACTCTTAGTTAAGCAAGAACGTCTCAACCGAGAAGGCAAAACTGCTGGTGAGTTTTTGCAGGAATGGCGAATTCACGATTTTTTCCAAACATTCCCAGAAATCAGCCACATTCGACCTTATTTGTCGGAAGCATTGCATTTTGATGCGGAAAATTCCATCATTGTGTTTAATTATCTGAGCAATTATTGCGATTTGCATGATTTCTACCTGAAGAAGAATTTTTTTCCAACTAAGATTGCGGCGGCAGTTGGTGCGACTCTGGCATCAATTCATCGTCTAACTTTTGACCGTCAAAACTATCGGGACTTTTTTCAAAAGTCTGAGGATGCATCTAATCAAAAAACTCCTGAGCTAATTCGTGGATTGGATAGGATTACTCCGGAAATTTTTGGTAAGGTTCCTGCTGATGGACTGAAATTCTTTACCCTTTATCAACGTTACGACAGTCTGGGACAAGCGATCGCAAATTTAACCAACGCTTTCACTCCTTGTTGTCTAACGCATAATGACCTGAAGTTAAACAATATCCTTCTATTACTCGATTGGGAAGAAGTATTTTTTGATGAGTCGTTCTCAGATGAGAGCATTGTTCGATTCATTGACTGGGAACGCTCTGGTTGGGGAGATCCGGCTAGTGATTTGGGAAAAGCGATCGCTAGCTATTTGCAATTTTGGTTGTATAGTTTAATTACCAGTAAATCCATTGCGATCGAAGAGTCTTTACGCCTAGCAACAACCCCTCTACAAGTTATTCAGCCTTCCATCTCGGCCCTGCTTACTACTTATTTAGCTTACTTTCCCGAAATTTTAGAGCATCGTCCTGATTTCTTGCAACGAGTTGTGCAATTTTGTGGTTTAGCTTTAATTCAAGCTATTCAAGCGGCACTCCAGCACGAAAAAACCTTTGGTAATTCTGGTATATGTATGCTCCAAGTTGCTAAAAGTTTGTTGTGCCGTCCAGAAGCATCAATTCCAACAATTTTCGGAATGCAAATATCAGACCTTGCCCCCGTTTAGGAGAGGATGCGGGGGATGAGGGAGCAAGAGCAGGGAGAAGAGTTTTCCCTTCTGCACCCCGCACCTCTGCCCAATTCCCAATGCCCAATTCCCAAATAAACCTATGCAACTATTAGATTCGCTAGAAACTCAACTACCAGATATTTCAGAGTCATTGCAGACATCACTACAAGACATCATTAATCAACTTCAAATTGAGTCTCACTATTGTATTAGACACCCAGACTATAAACCCTTGGAATTACCACAGGCAGCAGTTACTCGTTTTCAGCAATTACCCTTAGACATCCAGAATAGCTTTTTAAGCGTGCAACTGCGTAATTTTCTCTACGGCATCTATTACAATGGCTCTTTGAAAAGTGCCCTCGCACCCGATGCAGAGGTAACGAATTTGGCACTGAATCAAAATATAGAAAATAACACTTTGTTGGGTGTAGATTTAGCATTTTACGATCGCTTGCATGAAAGCAACAGAGGCGAAGGCTACTGGAGTCCTGATTGGCTGGTAGTGAAAGAAGAAACTGATGGGACTTTGGCAGTTGAGAAAAATGCTTTAATACTGCACATTCAACGCGATATCCATTTGCAGCCAACAGACCAACCTCTTACTGCCGGTAATTTAGTGACGATTAAAATGCCCAAAAATCTGGTGCAAAACGGATTTTATATGGCAGTTGCTAATGCCGGAACTCCCTCAAATCAAGAAAATCTGGTGCGCGTTTATTTCAATTTAACTTCAGAGGGTGCAGTTGCAGTTATGGACAGTTTAACTGCCCAACTCAACGCTATCCCCATTTTCTTTTCATTCAAAGCACTATACAATCCTTCCGATTATGAGCGTTATGACTCAGCAGTGCTTTACTTTGGCAAAAGCAACTACGAAGCTGTTCACCCAGTGTTAGAGAGGGTATATGCAGAACATCAATCCCATTTTGGTGAGCAAGTGCCTTTGTTTACCAAGATGGTAGCACCAGGGATGGCGATCGCTGAAGAACCAGACCGCAAATTTGCTGTTAAAGAAAGTTTTGGCACAAACCGCTGTCAAATTGTTGCCAATGCTTTACTTGAGGCTTGGTATGAAGGTAATGATACGCCAGCAGGACGGATGACATCAATTTTGCGGCATTTCTCTTTGTGCGAAATTGAATTGCAACGTCCCTACCTCAATCCTAACTCGGATGATATCTATACTTCTTTGAATTGGGGATTAGGGACTGGGGATTAGGGACTAGGGACTGGGGATTCATACCCAGTCACAAGTTCAAAAATTCACTTACTCAGCAACGCCGATTTTTACTCATGAATTATATGACTCAAGAATTTTCCACATCTAATGAACTATTAGATAACAAATTTAAATTCAATCATGAAGAATTGGAACACATAGTCAAAGCTGTTTCTGTGGGTAAATATTCCTGGGCTTGTGTTTTAATCCTTCGTTTTAGTGGTTACAATCCTCTAGAATATATACCCTCACGCACCTACATTCGATTAATGAAAAATAACTGGCTACTTAGCAAAGCCAATCGTCGTCAAACTGATAATCGGAATTTAGGACTTTTTCAACTAGAATCAAGCTGGATTCAAATGGGTATCGGCAAAGGTCGTTCCAACGATAGCAGGGAAAAGGGAACAGAGAATAGGGAACAGGCTTAAAAGTCTCTATTCTTACAAATTTTTCTTGATAAATATTAGAAATTTCTAATCTTGCATACATCAATCTGATAGGGACACATAGCTAGCTGTGCGTCCCTACGTTAATGGGTAAATATCCTCAAAAAAAATGCGTAGTTTACCGCCATAGGCATCGCATTTATCAAGCAATGTCTTTCAGTTAACACTTTATCCCTCCTTTTTAAGGAGGGAATTAGAGGTTAAGCCTGTATTAGGATATCTTTAGAGGATTGAGAATTGACAACCTTTGTAAGATTTGTCACTATTTCCAAGGCGGCGATTTGACCTTTTAACCAATTAGCAAATAAGTCTCCCATAATTTGCAGCCGCCGCTGTTCGTCTAGTTGAGGTTTAATGATTTCCTCAACTGCAATTATATGCACTCCTTTGGGAGTAGTTATTGGTTTGAGAATTTGTGGGGGACTCGCAGCAAAGACCGCTGCTGCAATTTCTGGTCTAAAATCGCTGCGGAGGCGTATTCCTTGATATCCTCCAGCACGGCGTATTTCAGTATTTTGAATGTATTGGCGGGCAATTTCTTGAAAACTAATTTCATTTTCTTGCAGCGCGTAGAACAGTTCTAGAGCTAAATCTTCGTCATCTAATACGACTTCGTATGTCACTGCTCCAACATAATCGAGTTGGTGTGCATAGAAAAATGATTCGACTTTTTCTGCAAATAAATGATTTGCCAATTTAGCAGATATTAGATTGGTTTCAGCTATTGCTTCAAAGTCGTCTAAAGAAAGATGATATTTGTCTAACCATGCCCAGGTATCTTCTGCTTTGATAAGTTGGTTGGCTAAACGCAGGCTATCTGCTGCATTTTGCAGTTCTTCTAAACCAATTTCAATACCTGCCTTTTTAGCTTCATCTTCAACAATTTTCCGAGTTGCGATCGCCTCCAATACGCTAGGGATTTGGCAAGAAAGCTTTATGTGGTCAAGAATATCATCAGGAGAAACAGTCAATAGTTTTGACATATTCTAACTCCTCCAATTAGTAACCTAAATTAATAGGGTGGTTTCAATTTTAGCAAGATAATAATAATTGCATCTCTCTTATATTTTTAGATGCAATTATTATTGCCTTTATATAATAATAACTCGAATATTTTATCTGATGTAATCAAAAGGTATATATTGTATAATATAAATTATATTTATTTTTTCAATAAATCAGTGTAGCAAAAAAAGATGGAAAAGAATTCAGAAGCCAGAAATAAATAGCTAAAAAGAAACAATAAAACTACAATATTTATCTAATGAAAATCTAGTAATACTTGATACCAATTTAATGTGAAGCTGCATAAAAAATTGGTATTACACAAATTAAATCGCAAGACTCAGATCCCCAAATTATTACTGAATTTGGGGATCTGAGTCTTGCAAACGAATTAAGTAGGGCTATATGCTAAGGATCGTGGATTTAATAACCTGTGTAGGTTGGGTTTCGTGCCCATTGGTGTCAACTTAAGCTAGAAATAACTTCGCTGCGGGCTTCATAACCCGCCAGAGAATGAATTCTCTGGCTCATAGCTAAAGTCTACTGAAGTAGACTGAATAT
>NZ_KV757678.1 GCF_001712795.1 Nostoc sp. KVJ20 | reverse complement strand
CGCGTCCAACTGCGATGGTCATCAGACTAAATCCTCATTTTTTACTAAAATTGCAACGTTTTTAAGGTAGTACGGAGAGTCAATCTAACCGACTACCGTGAGGAATTAACGTTTTTTTTGACAATCTCAACAGCTTTTAAACAACTGAGATTCTGAGAGCTTGCAGACTAGTTAAGTCGTTATTTCTCAGGGTTATGACATTACACGTACCATCGGCTAGTAATCTAGCTTGTGGTAACTTAATGATTCTTAATTTATCACACTAGTCAGGGTTTTTGCCTGATACGCAGAAGCAAATGAGCTATGAAACACGAACCTTATTAATAATATGAATATCAGAATTTTTACAATTTGACACAACTTTTCTCAGAAATCTAAAAAAAATTAATGCAGATGGACATATATAGCTAACTCATTCCCAATAGGTGAAAAAGAGGCAGGGAGAGGAGAGCAGGGGAGAAGGGGGGCAGAGGGGCAGGGGAGAAAGAATTTTTATCAGGCATTGAGTAAAAAAATGGTATTGACATGCCCTAAGAAATTATATCGGTAGCAGGAACATGGAGGGGCGCAGTTGAGTTTTTGTGAACGATGTTTGGTAAAATGTGGATGGTAACTTCGCCACCACTGTCGTTGATACACCTCTGGAAAACCTATGTGAAACGTTAGCCAAGGGGAAAAGAAGTTGGCATATCTTGACTAATACAAATAGCCTAAGCGGTTTGTCTCGTAGTGCAAGTAAGCCAGCATCATCCGGGATAGTAAAATTTGTAGATTACAGGGTAAAAAATTCATAGTCTGCGGCAGGTTATCCGGTGGACTTAAAACAGTGCTGAAGTGCCTCCTAAGCAATAGCCGGATTAGCACAGAGAGCCACCACTCTATGCAAAAGCATTCAGTGTGCGAGTATGTCACAGCGAGTATCTCACAGGCAATGGTAGTTCAATGACGACATCAACAACGATTAACAAAGGCGATCGCCTCCTGCATCAAAATGTTCTCGGTTCTCGTCGGTTTAGTAACTACTGGTGGGCAACCATCGTTACCTTGGGAGCAAGCGGCTTTTTATTGGCTGGGTTATCCAGTTATTTAAAAGTTAATTTACTCATAGTTTCCGATCCAACTCAACTGGTATTCGTCCCCCAAGGATTGGTAATGGGGTTATATGGCGCTGCTGGTTTGTTATTAGCTACATACTTGTGGCTAGTGATTTTATTGGATGTAGGAGGCGGTTACAACGAATTTAATCAGGAAACTGGCACAATCAAAATCTTCCGTTGGGGGTTTCCTGGCAAAAACCGCCGAATTGAGATTGATAGTCGCATAGAAGATGTGCAATCTGTGCGAATCGCCGTCAAGGAAGGTCTTAATCCCCGTCGCGCCCTCTATCTACGCATTAAGGGGCGGCGAGATATACCCTTAACACGGGTTGGACAACCGTTATCTCTAACAGAGTTGGAAACAGAAGGCGCAAAGTTAGCCCGCTTTTTGGGAGTCTCGTTAGAAGGACTGTAAGAGATTAGGGTAGAGGTTACAGGGTAAAGATTATTCCCTATTACCTGTTAGCTGTCACCTCTCCCCTAATCCCAATGCCCCTGAAAACGATAAGATACTCTGGTTAAATCAGTAAGTGGCAATGCGGTTAAAAATTTCACAATTTTTGCTTTCTTTTGTGATTATCAGTGGCTTGATGTTGGGAGGATGTTCACCACAGCAAGTCGCTTCTAATACATCTTCACCAGGATCAACAGCTACCTCGACTACAAGCGAGGGAAGCACTAAGACAACTAGTGATGCAACATCTGTATCTCAAACTAGTAGTGAGAGTGTTCCTGGAATGGCGGATTTACCACGGCTTGAAGGCAAGGCTACTGTGGTGCTAACGGTTAAAGGTTCGCCGATTACTATCGAAGTAGACGGCACTGATGCCCCCATTACAGCTGGCAATTTCGTAGATTTAGTACAAAAGGGTGTATACGATGGTTTACCTTTCCATCGAGTTGTGCGTGAACCCCAACCTTTTGTAGTTCAAGGCGGCGATCCCCAAGGTAAAGACCCAAAAGTTCCAGCAGATAGACTCGGAACCGGTAGCTATATTGACCCAAAAACGGGCAATGCTCGCTATATACCTTTAGAAGTTAAGCCAAAAGGTTCAGATACTCCGGTTTACAATAAACCATTTGATGCTACTACTCAACCTGTCATATTGCCCCATAAACAGGGTGCAGTAGCAATGGCGCGATCGCAATCACCAGACTCCGCTTCTGCTCAGTTTTACTTTGCTTTGGCGGATTTGGCGTTTTTAGATGGCAACTACGCCGTGTTTGGCAATGTCACTCAAGGTCTTGATGTAGTGAACAAAATTCAGCAAGGCGATCGCATTGACTCTGCCAAAGTCACCCA
This sequence comes from Nostoc sp. KVJ20, assembly GCF_001712795.1. Taxonomy (GTDB): domain Bacteria; phylum Cyanobacteriota; class Cyanobacteriia; order Cyanobacteriales; family Nostocaceae; genus Nostoc. Next base: position 12,917 of record NZ_KV757678.1, on the reverse strand, counting down.
AGGTGCTGAAAATCTGAAAACACCTGCACAGTAGAGGAGCAGGGGGAGATGAGGGAGATGAGGAAGTAAAAAAACGATTATTATTCTTCCTCATCTTCCTGATCCACCTCATCCCCCAAATTGCAAATTGGTTAAGGTTTATGTCACTGGTATTGGTCTAGTTTCCGCCTTGGGTGGAAGCTTAGAGGATAGCTGGCAAAATTTGCTAGCAGGGAAATCTGGAATTAGATTACATCAACCATTTCCAGAACTTACACCATTTCCTCTAGGTTTAATTGGACAACAACCATCTGAATTGACAATGTTAACTCAGATGGTTGTTATTTCTGCTTTGCAAGATTCTGGGTTAGTTCCACCTTTAGCTGATTGTGCCGTAGTAATTGGATCGAGTCGCTCTTATCAAGCGTCTTGGGAAATTCTGGCTCGGCAAATGTATAGTGACGCGAAGAATTTTCCCGTTTCCTCTTTTGGAAACTGGCTAGATACATTACCTCATATAAATGCGATCGCAGCTGCGCGACAAATTGGTGCATCTGGAACGGTTTTAGCACCAATGGCAGCTTGTGCAACAGGAATTTGGTCTATTGCCCAAGCAGCTTTACTTATCCAAACTGGGCAATGTCAACAAGCGATCGCAGGTGCAGTGGAAGCGCCGATTACACCCCTAACTTTAGCTGGGTTTCAGCAGATGGGTGCTTTGGCGAAAACTGGGGCTTATCCTTTTGATTTGCATCGGGAAGGCTTAGTGTTGGGCGAAGGCGCAGCTTTATTTGTCTTAGAATCAGCAGAGTTGGCAAAACAGCGTCAAGCAAAAGTGTATGGTGAAATTCTCGGTTTTGGCTTAACTAACGACGCATATCATAGTAATTCGCCAGAACCAGAAGGCAAAAGTGCGATCGCTGCTATTAAACAATGTCTAAAACGTAGTTGTCTCTCACCAGCCGATATCGATTATATTCATGCTCATGGCACAGCTACCCAGCTAAATGACCAGATGGAGAGTATGGTAATCCAGCGTTTGTTTCCTCAAGGCGTGGCGGTTAGTTCCACCAAGGGAAGCACAGGTCATACATTAGGGGCATCTGGAGCGTTAGGTGTGGCTTTTTCTCTCATGGCATTAAAGCATCAAATTTTACCACCTTGTGTAGGATTCCAGCAGCCAGAGTTTGACTTAGAAATCGTTACAGCAGCACGTCTAAGTAAAATTCGCCAGATATTATGTTTGAGTTTTGGCTTTGGTGGACAGAATGTTGCGATCGCATTAACAAGATAAAAACCTGTGGGGATAATTTATTTTTTGGATTTCCTTAAGAAAGCAGGCTTTCTAGAATGTGGTAATAGTCTGTCAATAAATAATTAATGGATAAATTTCCTGTAGAGACGGCGATTTATCGCGTCTCTCTAACCGTCAAAATGAATTTGACAGACCAGTAGTCCACATATTGATTTTTCCTATAGCAGAATATAAAATATAAAACTGTAACAAAAACTACAAAATTCCCACTTCTCCCAAAAAAAGGATAAGCTAGTTACAGAATGATATCCGGTTCGCAAAGATACCGTGATTAGGAGAAAATTTTATGATTTCAAAATCACTGTTGCTGCCAGAACCCGCTTCTCCAGCGCATATATGCCCATTTGATCAAGCGTGTAGTTACTTAGAAGCGGCAGCTAAAGAATTAAATTTAAATCAGGGTTTACTGGAAATTCTCAGCCACCCGCGTAAGGTCGTCACAGTTTCCATTCCCGTGAAACTAGATAATGGCGAAATACAAGTTCTCGCTGGACATCGTGTGCAACACTGCGATGTTTTAGGCCCCTACAAGGGCGGAATTCGTTACCATCCAGCTGTGACACTGCGGGAAGTATCCGCTCTAGCAATGCTGATGACCTGGAAATGTGCATTATTAGGTATTCCTTATGGTGGTGGTAAAGGTGGCATTCCCATAGATCCAAAACGTTACAGTGTTGGCGAATTAGAGCGAATCAGCCGCCGTTATATCAGCGAATTAATTAAAGATATTGGGCCTTCCGTAGATATTCCTGCGCCAGATATGGGTACTTCGTCCCGTGAAATGGCTTGGATGATGGACACTTATTCTGTGAATGTTGGTAATGCTGTACCAGGGGTTGTAACTGGGAAACCGCTTTCTATTGGTGGTTCTCTGGGACGAGAAATGGCAACCGGACGTGGTGTGATGATTACTGTGCGTGAGGCGCTAGCAGATCAAGGTAAATCTTTGGCAGGAGTGCGAGTAGTTATTCAGGGGTTTGGTAATGTAGGTGGTGCCGCAGCAGAATTACTATATGAAGCAGGCGCGAAAATTCTTGCCGTTTCAACGGGTGCTGGAGGAATATTTTCTGAAGTTGGTCTTGATATTCCCAAGTTGAAAGTTTATGCTGCTGAAAATCGTAAGAGTATTGTGGGTTTTCCGCAATCTGTACCAATTAGCAATGCAGATTTATTAACTTTACCCTGCGATGTCTTAATACCAGCCGCTTTAGAAAACCAAATCACTGAAGAAAATGTGAATCAGGTACAGGCGCAGATTGTGGCAGAAGCAGCAAACGGCCCGGTTACTCTTGAGGCTAACTTGGCGCTAGAGGCGCGGGGTGTGATAGTGCTACCAGACATTTTGGCGAATGCTGGCGGTGTGGTAGTCAGTTATTTAGAGTGGGTACAAGGACTTTCTTATGTATTTTGGGATGAGGAGCGCGTCAACCGCGAAATGGAACATTTGATGGTGCAAGCCTACCGCAAGGTGATTCACCAATCGGAGGTGCGGCAAATTCCTTTAAGATTAGCAGCTTACACTTTAGGAGTGGGTAGAGTGGCGCAAGCACTGACTGATAGAGGTCTTTATCCTTAAGATTTACTGCTAGGGAATTCAGAATTCTGACTCCTGAATTCTGAATTCTATTTTGTTAAATACCAGCCTCAGTCAATGCTCGACTCAACGTATCAACCAAATTTAAATATTCTGCCCACTCTATAAGGTAAGTGTAATCTAAAGTTTGTGCTTGCAACTTGAGTATCCCCAATACATCACGCCACTGTTTTTCGGATTGACTACTCTGCCCCCAGCGCAACTTCTGTAAAATCGTATCCTCTGGCGAAGCTACCCAAAATTCAGGTATCCCATCTAAATCGGGCAATATCCGACGTGCCATCTGCGATACTGCAAATGGTGAACCATCAGTAATGTACAGATCGGCATTAGCTATGGTTTCAGTATGTGTGATGTTGAGCATTCGCTCACATCCTCGCTTCAAATCTTCAACCGCTCCTGCTGGACAATAATATCCCGCTATTTCCAGTGTCGTTACCAACAAATCGATTTGGTCAGGTTGAACTGAAATCACCAAATCCAAATCGCGAGTCGAGCGAGGTTCCCCGTGAATTGAACTAGCAACACCTCCACTAACGTAATAAGGTATATTTATTGACTCAAAAAGTTGGTGGAGTTCGCCTGCTAGTGAAATGGAATCTTGAATCCACATACTTTCATCAACACCAATTGACTGGAAGTTTGGAGAAAATTTTTCTGCCAGCAAGGCACGGGCAAATATACAACGAATTTCTTCCTGGGAAACATTGCGATGTCGTGATTTAATTCCTGCAAGGCAAAGTTTTTTCACTCCACGTTCATGAGCCGCGAACATCTTTATCCGTTGTTCAAGTGAGAGTTTTCGCAACTGGGTGAATAGATAAGTATCGGCATCGATGCTGGTATCGACGGCTTGCGGTCGATAATTTAGTTTTGCGCCTGTCTGCGAAGATGCGGTTGCAGTATCAAAATTTATTAATCGTTGTTCTGCGGCCATGCTACTCAACTTGACGTGGGCTTGCCTTGCTTAAATGCGATCGCCTACATATTACTGGATTGTAACTGATGAGTTAGATCGCCAATAGGTTGATGGATTGTACTCTACAATCACCGATAGGCGATCGCAACAACATGACTAGTACCGCAAGGCAGAATTAAAAATTAAAAATGAATACAGCGTAAGCGTTTCATTGATTTGAAATGGCGCAAGAGCTTGGAATACAATTTTTTTGACTTCCGCCTTGCGGTACTAGTACTAGTTGTTTTTGATGTTACAACAGAAATTCCGGTTGAATTTCTTTATTATGATGGTGTCACAGAGGCGTAATTTTCTTTTGGTGAAGGTAGAACTATTCAGCTAGAGTCAGAGATTAGAGGCAATTCTCAGTATTCAACACCTGAATGACAATTAGTGTATAAGAATACACATTGCTTGACAAAGATAATAGGAGCTTAACAAGTGCATGGTGACAGAAATACAATCAACAACTCAGACTTTATATGACCAAGATTATTACCTGTGGCTCAGGACAACTATCAACCAACTTCGCGCTGGCCAATTTTCATCTGTAGATTTAGATAACTTGACTGAAGAATTAGAAAATATGGGTAGGAGCGAGAAGCGAGCGGTGAAAAGTCTGTTGATTCGACTTTTTGAACATCTGCTTAAGCTCACATATTGGGATGTGGAACGAGAGCGAAATGAAGGACATTGGAAAGGGGAAATCAGGACATTCCGCAGAGAAATTAAGGATCAACTCAAAGATAGTCCTAGTCTTAAGCCTTACATCTTAGAAATTTTTGATACATGCTACCAAGAAGGAAGAGCAGAAGCAAGCGATCGCTCAAAACTTCCCATTGATAAATTCCCTATCGCACTTATTGGCTCTTTAGAACAAATTTTAGATGAAAACTGGTTTCCCGAATATAACCACAATCATCACGGTAAAGCCGATTAAAATAGATACTTAACTTGGGCTTCCATAGGAGTTATCCAGTCGTGCAGCCGGATTTAATAGGCTTGGAAATTAGCAAAGGGGAACTGAGACGTTTAACTGGGTTCGATCCAGAAGACGTTTTTCGTCCCTCGGTTCTGCGAGATAGCAAAAAGCGATTAGGGTTTTTTATCAGTGAAATGCTGGTGACGCTGGCGCTAACGCCAATAATTGTTGGCTTTGTTTACGCGTTTATTATTTTGCCAACAATTGGTTCTTCAATTCGACTAGGAATTCTTTTATTAATTTTAGTGCCCATGCCAATATTAGTGGGGCGATGGCTGTGGCGACAATTAAGCTGTCCTGAAGGACTGACAATACTTTTAGACGAAGTTGATAAATATCATGATCTGGTTGCTGCCATCGATATTAATGACCAATTGGCAGCATCAGGAAACGTAGAAAGCAGTATCCATGACCGAGATAAAGTAACCGCCGCCCTGCAACTAATTAGAGAAGATTTAGTCCGCGCTCTGAAAACGGAACGAATTTTGCGAGATAATAAAAAATTGCTTGCGAATAATCAAGAGCTATTTGTCAATAATTTACCCAGCCTGAAAGCTTTACAAGTTAGTAGTCAAGCAGGCGAATATGCTCAACTGCTAAATCAATCATTGCAAATTGCGATCGATGTGCAAGCAGAAATCAGAAAATTGCAGAAAGGCTGAGTAGATGTTTGTAAAGCTTGGGCGACTAGAAGTCGCAGCTACACGAGACAAAACCTGCCTCCGCAGGTTAGAAAACCCTTGATTTTGGATTAGTCCACGGAGGAGGACTAAGCTTTGTGTTGTAGCGACTTCTATTCGCTTTTACTTTCCCAGAAAACAATCGCCCCGTTGACTTAAATGAGCAACAAACCCAAAATAATTGTCCTGGATGATGACCCTACAGGTTCTCAAACAGTCCACAGCTGCTTGCTGCTAATGCACTGGGATGTGGACACTTTACGCAGCGGGTTGCAGGATGATTCGCCGATTTTCTTTGTGCTGACTAATACTAGATCGCTAACGCCAGAGTCAGCTGCATCTGTCACCAAAGAAGTTTGCCAGAACCTAAAAATCGCTTTGAATGCTGAAGGGATTGACGATTTTCTGATTGTCAGCCGTTCTGATTCTACTTTGCGGGGACATTATCCTATTGAAACAGATGCGATCGCACAAGAACTCGGCCCTTTTGATGCTCATTTTCTCGTACCAGCTTTTTTTGAGGGCGGACGCATCACTCGCGACAGTGTGCATTACTTAATTATTGGCGGTGTACCCACCCCAGTCCATGAAACAGAATTTGCCCATGATTCAGTCTTCAGCTACCATCACAGTTACTTGCCCAAGTATGTCGAAGAAAAGACTCAAGGACGAATTAGTGCTGAAGCAGTAGAAAGGTTTCTCCTGGCCGATATTCGCGCTGGTAGTTTGGAACGATTGTTACAATTTAATGGTAATCAGTGCGCTGTTGTAGATGGTGAAACTCAAGACGATCTCAACCGCTTTGCAGCAGATATATTAGCAGCAGCAAGTCAAGGGAAACGCTTTCTATTTCGCAGTGCAGCAAGTATTCTAACAGCTTTAGCCGCTTTACCTCCCCAACCCATTGCCGCCGAAAAGATGGCGCAGTACGTGCGCCAAGGCAAACCCGGTGTGGTGATTGTTGGTTCTCATGTGAAAAAGACTACTCAGCAATTAGAGGCGCTGTTACAAGTAGAAGGAACAGTAGGAATCGAAGTAAATGTAGCGCGATTACTTGATGATGCAAATCAATCTACTGCATTGCTAACTGAAATTCAGGAAAGTACAGGGGCGGCACACGAAGCTGGCAAAACACCAGTGGTTTATACTAGCCGTCAGGAACTAAGTTTTAAAGATGTCGAGACACGATTAGAGTTTGGGGAAAAAGTTTCAGCTTTATTGATGGATATTGTGCGTGGTTTACCATCTGATATAGGATTCTTAATCAGCAAGGGTGGTATTACTTCAAACGATGTCTTAAGTACTGGACTAGCTTTAACCTCAGCCCGTTTACTAGGTCAAATTTTAGCTGGTTGTTCAATGGTATTAACGCCATCCGATCATCCTCAGTTTCCTAACTTACCTGTGGTGCTGTTTCCTGGTAACGTCGGTGATGCTGATGCCTTGGGAACAATTTATCAGAGGTTAACTAAACAGTCTTGAGTCACGAGATACCGAACAGAGTTCTTGCTGAGTGCAGAGTATAAGAATTGTTGTTGTAGGGTAGTAAAGAAGCAAAATTTTGTCGCTATGATTCAGGACTCGGCACTCTGCACTTTCTGGTCTGAGGATGTTGTTGAATTTTGCAACTGATCTAATATTAGTAATTATTCGGAGTGTCCCTTGTCTTTTGGCTAGTACTGCATGACTTCTGATTCTGCGATTCCCAATCTAAAGTCAAATTCTGCACTTCCTAATGCAGAACCAAACTCTATCCTTTCCGAGATAGAGGTAAATCCTACTGTTTCTGATGTAGAGTCAGATTCTATCCTCCCGGATGCGGAGTTAAAATCTGTCCTTCTTTATTTAAAATCAAATACTGTCCTTGCTGATGTAGAGTCAAATCCTACCAACCCAGATGTAGAATCAAATACCAATGCCCCATCAGATTTTATTCTGACTGATTTAAATCCTAATGAATCAGCAATACCAGGGCATCGTGTAAGTGACAATACTCAAGTCCAGTTAAAGAGTAAGGAGGGACGACTGTTATTAATTTTGCCCCCGGAATCTCAAGTATCTGCCTCAGAACTTAGTTGGTCTGATATTTGGCAACAAATAAGGCAACGTCTGAATGCTGGCGATCGCTTCCGTGTATCTAATACACCTGTGCATTTAATGGCACAAGATCGTTTGGTAGATGCTAGACAACTCCAAGAACTCGCTGAGGCTTTAACTGAAGTCCAACTCAGGCTTATATCTGTCTCCACAAGTCGGCGGCAAACTGCGATCGCTGCTGTAACTTCAGGGTATTCAGTAGAACAATTACAACCCATAACTTCCCTGAGTACCGAGCCAACGGCTACAGCCATCCCCCAGGCAGATGCCCTCTATTTAGAAATGACAGTCCGCTCTGGAGTAGAAATTCGTCATCCTGGTACAGTAATTGTCTTGGGAGATTTAAACCCAGGTGGTATTGTAATTGCAGATGGAGATATCATTATCTGGGGTCGTCTGCGTGGAATCGCTCATGCTGGGGCTGGAGGTAATCGTGAGTGTCTGATTATGGCCTTGCAAATGGAACCAACCCAACTGCGGATTGCCGATGCTGTCGCTAGAGCACCAGAAAAACCACCAATGCAGTTTTCTCCAGAGGTGGCACATATTACACCCCAAGGAATTCGCATCGCTAGAGCGACTGATTTTTCCAGAAACCAATTCACCAAGAGCAATCAAGAGCCATAAATATTTACTTAAAGAATGAAGTATATAAGTAAGGATGAAATAAAAAAAATATTCATGCCTCGCTATCATCAAGGAGAACAGATATTTCTTCATACTTGATACGATACTTCATACTTTATACTGCAATTTACTGTTTTATATTTCCTGAACCCTCATTGACCGCATTTCTATCATGACTCGCATTATTGTGATTACCTCCGGTAAAGGAGGAGTGGGTAAAACCACAGTTTCAGCAAATTTGGGTATGGCTTTAGCCAAAATGGGGCGTCAAGTTGCTTTGGTTGATGCGGATTTTGGTCTGAGAAATTTGGATTTGCTCTTAGGGCTGGAAAACCGCATCGTTTATACTGCGGTAGAAGTTTTAGCCAGAGAGTGCCGGTTAGAACAAGCCTTGGTGAAAGATAAACGCCAACCCAATCTCGTACTCCTCCCAGCAGCCCAAAATCGCTCGAAAGATGCAGTCACACCTGAACAGATGAAGTTATTGGTGAATGCACTAGCGCAAAAGTATCAGTATGTGATTATTGATAGCCCTGCCGGTATTGAAAATGGGTTTAAAAATGCGATCGGGCCGGCAAAAGAAGCGCTAGTTGTCAGCACACCAGAAATTTCTTCAGTTCGTGATGCTGATCGGGTAGTAGGGTTACTAGAAGCACAAGGTATCAAGCGTGTTCATTTAATAATTAACCGTATCAGACCCGCAATGGTGCAAGCAAATGATATGATGTCAGTGCAAGATGTTCAGGAACTTCTCGCCATCCCCCTGATCGGGGTAATCCCTGACGACGAGCGTGTTATTGTATCTACCAATCGCGGCGAACCCTTAGTGTTAGCGGAAAATCCCTCTTTAGCTGCCACAGCCTTTGAGAACATTGCTCGTAGATTAGAAGGAGAAAGTGTCGAATTTCTGGAGATCGACTCGTCCCAAGACAGCATCTTCGCCCGTCTAAGAAGGTTGTTGTGGACAAAGATTGTTTAACTTACCTTTCCAGTCTCCGCCCCAGACCTATTCGTAATGATTGAACTTCTAGAAAAACTTTTTTTTCGCGGCCCTGATAGCAGTCGAACTCAAGTTAAACGTCGCCTGCAATTGGTGATTGCTCACGATCGCGCTGACTTAGATCCTCAAACGTTGGAAAAAATGCGGAAAGAAATCCTAGATGTAGTCTGTCGCTATGTAGAAATTGAGACAGAGGGCTTGGAGTTCTCCTTAGAAAGCAACCAACGAACCACAGCTTTAATTGCTAATTTGCCCATCCGCCGGGTGAAAGGGGCTATCCCTGAATGGGAAAGGGGTGATAAGCCTAAGCCTCTCTAGTTTTAATTTTAAGTATTTTTATTTAGATTCATAGTTGTGGGCGAATTGTACGATACGCTTCATAAATTGAGTATGGCAAGAAATATTCTCTAGTCTATTATCTTTCAAATATCTATCCAAAACATAGGAGCGATGCCTGAGTTGGGCTACGACTACGCACGATTTAGTAAAAAAGCGATCGCATCTTTGCCTAAGCTCTTAGGATGCAATCGTCCCTGGAATCCTGTTAACGTGATAAATGAAATAGTTTGGTATTGAGGCAAATAACCTGTGACAGCCAGAGAAGAACTAATTCGGGAAATTGAGCAGGTTTCAGATTCTCTAGTGGAAGAAGTGCTGGACTTCTTGCTATTCATAAAAGATAGACAGGATCAGAAAAATTCCGCATCTCATGGTGAGAAAAGCATTCTAGAGCGTATGGGAGGAATTCCCCAACATTTGCTATCAGTTGGTAATTTATCAGATCGAGACGTTCGGAGAGCAGTTATTGCATCGCGGATACAGCAGAGCCAAAAACAGAAATCATGACCTATCATTCTACGATTTTGAAAGTTTGTAGTAAGGACTTTATTCCTGTATTTTTAAGCACTTAAGTGCTTACTACAAACCTTGCAAAATTAATGGGGCAGACCAGTAGGTTGGGTGAAGCGGAGCGCAACCCAACACATATCTGAATGTTGGGTTACGCAAAGCCTCCACCCAACCTACAATTTGTTTGCTAAACGCCCCGCGACCGTGAACAGCACTCTTCATTGTTTTCTGGATAAAATCTGAAACTGTACAAAAGAAAAATCCCGTTGTCGTCACTAACGACAACGGGAATATATAGGATTTTTGATAAACTATCGATAGGCGACTTGTGGGCCTGCCCAAATTTCTGTAACCTTTTTGCCAAAAGTAATCGGCTGATCATCGTCTGTTGTAGTTACAGTCTTACCATCATTAGTAACTTGCATTAACGGCCAGTCTTCCTCGCCCAATTCACCTGCACGGAACAGCACATGATCTGGTTGGCTTTTACTCCAGCCTAACAATACAGCGATTTTCTCATGCTCATCTTCCTGATTCGCAGGAGCTACTGTATTAGCGTGATTTTTTTGCCGATCCCAAATCACTGCACTATCTGTAGATTCACCTGCGTTAAATATACCTTCAAATTTGCGTGCTAAGAAGCGATCGCCTTTTTCTGACCAGCTAACTGGAACTAATACCCCAATCTTACCGCTCGGATCAGTTTCTTCTGAGGCTTCCGCCTTTACAGCCTTTACCTTTAATAAAGGATCACTCACTGGAGTCGTTGAAGCCATCACCCACAACTTTTTAGTTTGCATATCTTGGACAAACATAATGCTGGTGACACGACTGTTATACATTTGGGGTTTTACTTCTAGTTGCACCCGGCTATAAACAGCATATTTACCATCTGGAGAAACTACGGGTACGCTGCGGTAGTGACGCACTCCAGAACCACCATTGGAACCAATTGCTTCTTGAGTAGTTGTAATCCATTTCCAAGGAATAGGATGAGGGCTACCGATAGGATCTATTTGTTCTGCTTGGGACTCATCTACTGATTCAGTCGCAGGTATTTCTGTTGTTATGGTTGGTTGTAATTCTCTCAGAGTTGGTGCTACTTGAACTGCTGCCAATGATTTAGTAAAAGACTTTTCTCTAGAGAGAGAATTCTCTTGTCCTTTCAAAGACTTAATATTCGCAGCTTTGAGTTTTTGTATTAAATTCAGCTGACTAACAGGAGCATCTGTCAATGGTGCGAGTTCAACTGCTGCCAAAGTATCAGGAACAGTTAAATCGCTGTTTGCCACAAAACTATCTACTTGAGCCAAATAATCAATTTTATCCGCTGGTAATACTTGCGGTTCCTGGAGAGCAGTACTTTGTGTTGGTACAGAGTCAAAATCTTCTGTTAACGAGTTGATTTGATCTGCTTTGAATATTTCAGCTATCTCAGGTTCCCCAACTACAGCTATTTCCTTTGATACAGAGTCAGAATCTCCAGTTGTCGAAGCTAGTTTAGCTACTTCGGATCTTACTGGGATCGAGTGACCCGATGCCCCTAACAAGGGTGCAATCAGTATCACAACGACAACGTAATTGAGAAATGGTTGTGCGCGGAACCATCCTGACAGCAAAAGGGGTTTAAGCATTTGTAGACTCTCTAGAGGGGGCGGTTGCTATGTGAGAAGCAATACATCAGCAGCAATGGGGCAGGCGGTAATTATATGTATAACAAGAAACTAAAAGCAATGACTAGATAATTTCTTCAAAGTTTGCAGAGTTTTACAAAAATTAGGTATCATCGTCTACACCTTTTCTTACTAAGGTACTGAATGTTTTTTTGCAAAGATATGCGAGTATAGTAAATATGCTGATAACTCAGTAATTACTACACGATATATAAGTTTGCTGTTGTTACACCCAACCACACCAAAAACAGGTATTGGTTAATGGAGATTCAGGGTATAGGTTAGGCGAATAACGCTGGTAAGCAAGAGTTAAATAACTTGGCTATTGGGGATCGTACTAGCGATCGCTAGTACACAACAAACAAGCCAGGTCATACACTAAATATAACAGCGCAAACCCTCAGAATGGTAAACGTGAGGCGTTAATTAAAAACCTGGGAAAGCGGACACATAATACATCATACTCAGAAAATATTGCTGCCAGCAACCCAAATTTAGAAATTGCAATCTAAACTACAAAAATAGCTAGAAGACGCAATAGTTTTTTAGAAACCCAACTGCATTTAAAGCCAAGTTTGGGAAAATTATCAGGAACAAAAGGAAGTTTACTCGGTAGATGCTCTAGCGAATCGTAACGAAAAACCACTAGGTGATTAGGTTCACTAGAGGCAGATGTAGTTGATGCTAGCTGTTACACTTGTCAACTTAACTATTAAGTGAATCAAGCAGCTTTTGGTTTCACTAATATAATACGAAAACATTGTACCACCAAACAGCCAATATTATTTACCGAAGAAGAATTCAGGAGTCAGGAGCCAGAATTCAGAATTGAATTCTAAACGAAAAAGTGGATAGCGCCGGCGGCAAGCGAGTATTTTCGAGTCGCGTTTGAATCATTGAAAGCGGCGGAAAACTCCATCCGGCAAGTGGCATGGAGAGGGATGCCGCCCATTGGTGTCAACTTAAGCTAGAAATAGCTTCGCTGCGAGCTTCATAACCCGCCAGAGAATGAATTCTCTGGCTCATAGCTAAAGTCTACTGAAGTAGACTGAATATTTTTGGGGATATCTAGTCATCTTCAGATGACTTTCGCTATGATTCTTGGAACTTCAGTCCCTTACAGGACATAGTTTTTGCGTTAAGTTGACACTAATGAGCAGTGC
>NZ_KV757677.1:9076-20842 GCF_001712795.1 Nostoc sp. KVJ20 | reverse complement strand
ACACCGTAGCGATGCATTGGGGAGGGGACTAGATTTTCTTGTTTCCCCCCTTGGCAAGGCTACGGTGTATACACAAGTCTGAAATAGCTGATTAACCAGGGTTTTACCCCACCCTAACCCTCCCCTTGGAAAGGGGAGGGAACTAGATTTTCCGGTTTTCCCCCCTTTCCAAGGGGGGATTAAGGGGGGTAACTTGACTTGTGTATACACGGTAGCCTTGGCAAGGGGGGATTAAGGGGGGTAACTTGACTTGTGTGTACACCATAGCTCCTAAAAAGAGAGGTTTTGAGAGAGGTCAAACTTTACTAGGGTTGACTCTTGACTCCTAACTCCTTTAATCTTCATGGTCATCAAACGGATCGTTCAATTCCTTGCTAGGAGGGCCAAAGGAGGTATAAATTGAAATTCCAGTGATGGCAACCACCACGGCAGCCATAGAAATGCTAAGAACTATTGCGGGTTCCATAATTGAGAGATTGATTATGAGTGCTATTCTTATAGAATATTACAGAAGATTAAAAAAAGCTTTGGCAAGTAATCTTAGGTGAACTATGGCACAAAGGACTAGGTTGGGAGATATCCTGAAACCACTTAACTCTGAGTATGGGAAAGTGGCTCCAGGTTGGGGTACTACCCCGGTGATGGCTGTTTTTATTCTGCTATTTTTCGTGTTTCTGCTGATTATTCTGCAACTTTACAATCAATCACTGTTGGTTCAGGATGTATTTGTCGATTGGCGCAGTTTAGGACGCTAACGGATAGACAGCTATCAAGTTTGGATAACAAGTTAAGTTACACCCGGTTCATCCGGGTTTTTTTGTGAGTTGTGATTTGCTACAGGGCAAGAAGGGGCGCAAGACCTTGCGCCCCTTCTAGAAATTAGGATAATTTATTTTTTGCAAGTCCCTTGAAGAACATAGTAAGATCCCGCAGGGTAAACCAATATTTCCGAGGACTTTGTTGGATTGCGCTTTGCTTAACTCATCGCAATAGTTAAAGAGCTTAGATTTGCTTAAGCTAAACTACTATCGCAAATTCACTGGCACTGCTAATATCAACTATAGTTTTGTATAAACACTACTTAGACTAATTATTACAGCAGATTTCAACCAACTTGTTCAAGTACAAAATCTAAGTCTGATAGCATTGCGTTCAGCCTGTTTTACTTCTCAATTCTGACTCCTGCTTTATATTCATGATTAAATTTGACATTTATGGATGAAGTTTCTTCCAAGCTCATAGCAATTTTTCAGAATGTGAATGAGTGGCTAAAGTTTGCCGAGGCTAAAAACGGTATTTTGCTTGCTTTTTCTGGCGCTGGGATTACTGCAACCATAACTCTTTTAGCTACAGCACAGAATCTACCAAAATCATTGAATTTTGGTTTGTTGCTAACAACAATTTTACTTTGTATTTGTTCTTTAATCTGCTCACTTTCTTTTCTTCCTAAAATAAATTTGGAACGTCTTTTATGGTTACAGACTAAACCACCTAAAAACTCAAATTTTATCAGGAAAGATACAGATAATTTTTACTATTTCGGGCATTTATAGAAATATAACTCAACCGAACTACTAGATGCACTGAACCAGCACTACTTTGAGGGTAAAATCAATACACCTTATAAAAAGGAATACGAAGATATTGCTGGACAAATTACCATTAATTCTGAAATTGCCTTTTTAAAATTTCAGGTTTTTACATACGCCATATATATTTTAATTGCTTCAATTTTGGTAATTCCATTTTCAGCTATTATAAATATGTTTATTTATAAAAAACTATAATTAATTTTTATTATCAATACGGATTTACAATCAAATTTATTATTCTGAAAAACTCAGGCTTTTATGGAATCTGGTAATCTTAAATTAACTGTAGTCCAACTAGATTTGGTCAAGTCTTCAGAATCTACTTATGCGATTGAACGCGAACTAGGGGTACAAGGGACACGCATCTTAATAAAGCGTATTCAAGAATTTGTTGAAAAGGCTTTGGATTCAGTCATAACTCCTCCGGATCATGACCTAATTATCTCATTGGGTGGCGATGGTTATCGGATTTTATTTAAAGATGTTAAAGATGCTTATCAATTCATCAAAAAATTTCGCCAAATTGTTGAAGTTTATAACAAAAATCGTAATAATAAACCGCGAGAATTTCGCATTGCTGCAACAACTGGAGAGGTTGATTTTGATAAATCTGAACCATGTGCTAATAAAATAATTGGACACTATGTTTTAGCCCCACTTTCACGGTTGGTTACAGCCGCTTCTGGCTGGTTTTATGTTGACGAGCCAACCTTTAAGATTCTTCCTGATGATGTAAAACAGTATTTTACTGAAGAATTAGTCAAAGCTAAAGATCATGAAGACGATATCAAAGCTTGGCGTTGTAAAATTATTTTTGATGAGCAAGAGTTGCAAAGTCAAAACTTTGAATCCGTAACAGTTAACGCTAATGGGCAAGTAACTAACAAAAGACAAAAGCAAGCATCTTATTTTGTAGAATCTCTCGGTCAAGCAGCAGGAAAACCATCAGTGATAGAGATGGTAAAAATTCCTGGAGGAACTTTTAAAATGGGATCGCCACCAGATGAGCTAGAACGCCGTGACTCTGAAAGTCCCCAGCATCTAGTCCATGTAGAACCGTTTTTCTTGGCTAAGTATCCAGTCACTCAAGAGCAGTGGAAATTTGTGGCACAGTTACCCCAAGTGAATCGGAAGCTAGATGAAGACCCATCTGGTTTTAAAGGAGCAAATCGCCCTGTAGAGCGTGTCTCTTGGTATGATGCAATTGAATTTTGCTTGCGCTTATCTCAATATACAGGCAGAATCTACAGCCTCCCTAGTGAAGCACAATGGGAATATGCGTGTAGAGCCGGAACAACAACACCATTCCATTTTGGCCAAACAATTACGTCGGAATTAGCTAACTACGATGCTAATTATGTTTATGGTACTGGTGTCAAAGGAACTTATAGAAAAGAGACTACACCTGTGGGCAGCTTTGGCGTAGCTAACGCCTTTGGGTTATACGATATGCATGGCAATGTGTGGGAATGGTGTCTTGATGATTGGCACAATAACTACGAAGGTGCGCCAGCAGATGGCAGTGCTTGGTTTGACGATAATGATAATCTTTATCATAAGCAAGGATATGCTGTGCTGCGGGGCGGTTCCTGTTTCGTCAGTCCTAAGGTCTGCCGTTGTGCGTCCCGCAACGGCTACGGTAGGGCGGTGCGCGACGTCATCTTCAACAATTTTGGTTTTCGTGTTGTCTGCGCTGTTGGGAGGATTCTTTAGTAGCCCTTTATACTTTTTCCCTCTTGCTCTTTACTCTTGTTTTTTTATACTTGTTGAGTGTAGCGAAGCGGAACGATCTAATTTTTTTTTAAATCAAGGGGTGGTAGAAAAAATATATAATCGACCGAAAAAGAAATTAAGATTTATAAATGGAATGAAAGAATTATCGGTAATCCAAAAGACTTATGATTGTATTAAATGGTATGTGCCAATTATTGAGAGATTGCCAAAAATTCATAAGTTTTCTTTAGGAGACAGGATAATTAATCAACTGTACGATTTATTAGAAGGATTAATTAAAGCCAAGTATGCTAAAGATAAACTTATTCAATTAGAATATAAAAATCAAACTGGGTTGAGTAGCTTGGTAGGTGTAAGCCGAAAAGTTGCTCAACTCTCAATACTGTTCGGTTAAGGCAGAAGACGCGATAAATCGCCGTCTCTACAAAGTGGTTGAGTTACTCAAATTCTGGTGGCCATAGTTCTGTTATTGCTAATTCCCAACCTGGAAGTAATTCTGGTATTGTCAGTTTGTCGTTATTTTTTAAAACTACTGGTTCAAGGTTAGGGCGATAAACTGTTACTAAAAATTTATCAGGGTCAATGAGAATACCCACTGTAGATCCAAGTTCTAGGAATAGCTTAATCTTTTCTTGGAGTGGTTTGATGCGATCGCTTTTAGATTTTACTTCAACCATCAGGTCGGGTACTAACTGCACAAAGTCACGCTGAGTCTTTTTGAGTCGTTCGGCTCGAACAAAGGAAACATCTGGAGCGCGGAGGTTTCTTTTTTCCGGGTCGCCTCCAGTTTCATCGGTTTCAATGCTAGGCAAAATAAAACCAGCGCTAGAACCAGTAACACGTCCCAATTTGCGAGGCATGACCCATATATTCAAAAATGTTAGCAAACGAGAACCAATTTCGTCTGACTGATAATCGGATGGCCCCATAACGATGATGTTTCCCTCTACAAGCTCCATCCGCAAATCAGGATTTTGTGACTGTAATTGTTCTAAGTCTTTAATTGTCAGAGACATAAAGCATCACTCGCTCGTGGGGCGTTAGCGTAGCTCGCCGCAGCCATCGCTTTCTATGATAGGCGATTATTGAGTAGACTACATAATAATATGTGAGTTTCTGTAGTAGTTCCATAGTTTACAGGAGACAAAAATGAATATATTTGGTATCGGTCTGCCAGAAATGGGTGTAATTATGGTAGTGGCGCTGTTAATCTTTGGCCCCAAAAAGCTACCAGAAATTGGTCGGAGTGTGGGCAAAACAATTCGTAGTTTCCAAGAAGCTTCCAAGGAGTTTCAAAGCGAGTTTCAAAAAGAAGCAGAACAGTTAGAAGAAGTTGTCAAGACTACTGCTGAATTGGAACCAAAGCAAATCTACCCTGCTAAATCTGAGCAGGATACCGCTAGTTCTTCTCAACCTAGCTAGGAGAACATACGAATTTTGGATTTTGGATTTTGGATTTTAGATTGTTTTGCGGTTTAGAGCAACGTCTTTGGTGAACGTAACAAATCCAAAAAACGCTAGTTCCGATGCTGCACTATCGTCAATCTAAAATCACTAAACCTTGTACCCTTGCGGTCTGTTTCAATCCAAAATCTAAAATCTAAAATCTAAAATTGATTGACTGTAGGCAAAATGACAGAAGCTGTTACGCAACCAGCTTTGGTGATTCCCCAGCTAATTGTTGGATTGGGGAATCCAGAAGCTAAGTATGACCAAACACGCCATAATATCGGCTTTGCTGCTGTAGAAACTCTCTCCCGTTCTTGGCGCATTTCCTTAGCAGAAAACCGCAAGTTTCAGGGTGAGTATGGCGAGGGTATAGCCCCAGGTGGAGGTAAAATTCGCTTACTAAAGCCGTTAACTTATATGAATCGCTCAGGACAAGCAATACAAGCGGTGACAAATTGGTATAAATTGCCACCTGAGTCAGTGCTGATAATTTATGACGATATGGATTTGCCTTTGGGAAAAACTCGTCTACGCTTATCTGGTTCGGCTGGGGGACATAACGGCATGAAAAGTGCGATCGCACATCTTAGTACCCAAAACTTTCCCCGTTTGCGAATAGGTATTGGTAAACCCAAAGATGCAGCTAATAACAATGATTCCGGTGCTATCTCCCATGTACTGGGGCGATTTTCCTCCGTGGAGAATCAGCAGATGTCTGTTGTACTTCAGTTCGTGGTTGAGTGTCTTGAACTAAGCCTCAAACAGGGAGTAGAAAAGGCGATGAATGTTTGTAATAGCCGCACCATTAATAATTCTGAGTCTTAGGGTTAGATGAATACTGCCCTATCAGCTTGCGAAAGGAAGCTAACTGGTGTTTAAAGGCGCTTATTTTGGTTGATGGGTAGCGCTTTTAGCTTCTTCCATCCAACCAAGATAAAGCCCTTAACGTTCTCTGTGCTTAGGAAAAGCGACTCATCTATACCCTAATTGTCGGTGCGGCATAGTTTTCTTATAGGTTTTATTTAAAACGTCTGGTTCGTCTAGCTGCTACTGCCTTACGTTTGCGTTTTTCTATCGGTGTTTCAAAGTGCCGATGATATTTCACATCAGCTAATATCCCAGCTTTGGAAACCTGGCGTTTAAACCGACGCAAAGCTGAGTCTATTCCTTCGTTCTCTCCTAGAACCACCTGGGTCATTCTTGACTTTTCCTCATCATCAATAGTTTCCATTCTAATATTACCCTCAACCTTAGTAAAATCCCCCTGAGCTAAAGTCATCATTAAGAGGCTATTTATCCAGTTGACACTAGTTACGTGTGCTTCTTGATCGTGAAATCTACACTTAACCAAAAGCTAATTTAAGCGCTCTAATACAGTCTCAGCACTATTAGAGCAGATAAGAAAATCATAATGTCAAATTTTACTGACTGTAATATTATCTGGTGATAAATGTAGTTTTGGCTACTATAGTAAACCTCATTTATTCGTAAGACAAAAATCCCCAATTTATCAAAGAAATTGGGGATTTTTGTCTTTTAAATCTCACTAATTAAATAAGATTGCTATAGTAAATATGAGAAACAATGATTATGTTTGTAAATTTCAAAAGTTTATTCTACCCTCATTAAATAATTTATATCCGGCTGCTAATGAGGCGAAAGCAACAAATAAATTCCATAAGCTAGTTGATCTGAAAATTACTCCACCACTCAAGAAAACTAGTACTATGCCAATACCTAACAAAATCCATCCAAGCTGACTAGCTTCTCTGCGAAAAAACACCAATGTAAACACACCTGACATAATTGCTAATACGGAAACTGTAGCTGGTAATCTTCTCGAAAAAGGTATATAGTAACCGCTAACAAATATAATGTTTTGACCAAAAAAGTATAAACCTGTGAAAAGTAGAATTAAACCTATAACTTTGATTAACAATCTGCCCATAATATTTTTACATTTTTAATGGTTGAAGCCAATTTTAACCCGATTTATAGTGGAGTTTTTAAATTACTACTAAATTTTACGTTAAGTTAATTAAATTTAAGTGAATATACTGGATGTAAATCCAGTCCGTCTGAAGATATCAGTACGAGTAACCTTAATTACATCAAGTAGTCCTTGCCAGGGTGTAATCAAGGTGCTTTAATAGCGATGTCTGACGACAAGAAGCACAGCTTCTACGCATTCTGCAAAACAATCTTACTTAACAGAATGCATACAAGACGCGCAGTGACTCGACATCGCTGCTGGTGTTGATAAAATTACAGACTCAAAACATAAAACTCAAAGATATGACAAGCTAGTACCATATCTTTGACACTAAATTCTCCCCAAAGCTGAATAGGAGCATACATGGAGCCAATTATTGCTATAGTTTTAGCCCTTATAGGTTATGCATTAGGTTCTGCAAAACTGATTAATCAAGGAAATGAAGCCCTAGTCGAACGCTTGGGGCGGTATCATCGGAAACTTAAGCCGGGGCTGAACTTTATCGTTCCCTTGGTAGATCAAGTTGTGATGGAAGATACTACACGAGAGCAAATTTTAGACATCAAACCTCAAAATGTGATCACCCAAGATAATATTTATGTGGAAGTGGACGCTGTTGTGTATTGGCGCATCAGAGATATTGAGAAAAGCTTTTATGCGATTGAGGATCTGCAAGGGGCACTAACACAGTTAACTACAACCACACTTCGGGAAATCATTGCCCAGAACACCCTAGAGCAAACCAATGTCTCCAGATCGGAGATGGACTCAGCTATCTTAGACCAGTTGAATAATATAACGATAGATTGGGGAGTTGAAATTCTCCGGTTAGATATTCAGAGAATTACTCTACCTGAGAGTGTGCGAAAGTCTAGAGAAGAGGAGCAAGCCGCCGTCATCAAAAAACGGGCGTTGATTACTGAAGCAGAAGGGGAAAAAGAAGCTGCTATTAAAAAAGCAGAAGGAACTATGGCTTCAGTGCAAATTATTTCTCAAGCTCTCCGTGCCAATCCTGACAGCAGGGATATTTTGCGGTATCTTGTAGCTCAAGATTACGTAGATGCTAGCCAAAAACTTGGTGAGAGCAATAATGCCAAAATTGTCTTTGTAGACCCAGCTAACTCAAGTGAAATGTTTCAGGAGTTGATAGCCGAGTCAGTAACTCAAGAAGGTAACGGCAAAAAAACCGAAGAACGGAATAGTTAACAGTCACGCTGTGTAGCTTGTCTCAATAGGGCATCGGCTACTAGTGAAACATCGTGCATTTCTTGAACATCGTGAACTCGGAGGATATCAGCGCCATTAAAAATAGCAGCACAACAAGCTGCTGCCGTTCCCCAAACTCGTGCTTTGGGATCTGGTTGATTTAAAATCCGACCAATGAAACTTTTACGGGATGCTCCTACTAAAATAGGGCAGTTGAGTTTTGTTAGCGATCGCAAACCACCAAAAATTTCTAAATTTTGCTCGTAGTTTTTCGCAAAACCAATACCAGGATCAATAATAATTTTATCCAGGTCAATGCCCGCAGTGGTTGCTGCCTCAATTTGCCGACCCAAAAAACTATAAATCTCACCGAGCAAATCTTGATAATCAGTCTGTTGTTGCATTGTCTGTGGTGTTCCCCGGATGTGCATTAAAATCATCGGCACACCTAACTCTGCAACTGTTGGCAACATTTCTGAATCAAAAGTGCCACCAGAAATATCATTAATAATATCCGCTCCAGCTTCTACAGATGCCCTAGCTACAGCAGCACGAGTAGTATCTACAGAAATCGGGACTGAAATTTCTGGTCTTATTACTTGTAGCACCGATAGAACCCGGTCAAGTTCCTCCGCCAGAGTTATTTGCTTTGCCCCTGGTCGAGTCGATTGACCGCCTACATCAATCATGTCAGCACCAGCAGCCACCAGTGCTTGCGCCTGTACTAGAGCAGCAGAGGTAGTATTAAACTCACCCCCATCACTAAAGCTATCAGGCGTCACATTCAAAATACCCATCAAATAAGTCCGCTGTCCCCAATCGAAACAGCGTCCTCGAATTATCAAGTTCCTTGGCATAAAACAGGAGTCAGAATTCAGGAGTCAGAATTCAGGAGTCAGAATTCAGGAGTCAGAATTCAGGAGTCAGAATTCAGAATACTCCATCCCTTCAGGCGTGGAGTATCAACTCTTGAAAAATATTTTAATTTTCTTTCGCCCACAAAGAGCAATCTTTTTAAGCAATATTCATTACCCAGTCGTACAAAATTCAATTCTGTTAGCGGTAGCGGGGCGTTTAGCCCATTCTGACTACTGAGTTCTGAATTCTTCTTATCTACATTAGGCATTCCCATGCTCTGCATGGGAACGAAAAGAAGGCACATTACACTGACTGAAAATTCACAATCCGAGCGAAACTCTCAGCTTCTAAACTTGCTCCTCCCACTAAAACGCCATCAATTTCTGGTTGAGCCATGATTTCATCAATATTATTCGGCTTGACTGAGCCACCATATTGAATTGATACATTTGGATTAGTCAACTGGCTACGAATTAAGCCAATGATCCGATTAGCTTCCCCTGCTTCACAAGTTTCACCAGTACCAATTGCCCAAATTGGTTCGTAGGCAATTACCAAATTACTCTGATCAATATCTACCAAGCCTTTGTCGAGTTGGAGAGCAATCAGTGATTCAGTTTCTCCCGCATCTCGTTGTTGTTTAGTTTCCCCAACACAGAGAATTGGAGTCAAACCAAACCTTTGAGCAGTTCGGAGGCGCAGATTAACGGTGGCGTCCGTTTCCCCAAAGTATTGCCGTCGTTCGCTATGACCGACAATCACAAAGCGCACACCACTTTCTGTCAGCATTGGGCCAGAAATCTCACCCGTATAGGCTCCATATTCTTCCCAGTGGACATTTTGCGCCCCCAGTTGGATGAGGCTACCGTGCAAAGTCTTGGACAAAACGCTTAAATCAGTGAAAGGAGGGCACAATATCACTTCTCGCCCTTGGGGGGTTTCCTCTAAGTGGGGCAGAAATCCTCGGAGAAACTCTTGGGTTTCTGCCTGGGTTTTGTACATTTTCCAGTTGCCGGCAATAACGATTTTCCGCACAGGTAATTTAGTCAAGATCCTAACGCGTTATATTAGATGCATTTTTCAGTTTATGACTTTTTGTTAGTCATTAGTCATTAGTCTCTGGGAATTGGGAATTGGGCATGGGGCATTGGGCATTGGGTAAAAATTATTCTTATCTTGTTCTCTTTACTCTCTTTGTCTCATCTCGCCAAAGCCTTGCTAAAAATAACTAGGATGGTAGAGGGGGTGTATCCAAAATCTAAAATCCAAAATCCAAAATCCAAAATTAATATGACTTCCACCTTGCCTATGCCTGAACCTCATCAAAGCGATTCCGCTAACACTGACCCAAATTCTCTCAGTTGGGAAGAAGAACTAGATAGTGCCATTTTCAGTTTTGAGGACATTCAAACAGAACTGAATTATAAACAAGCACAAACGGCACTACGAAACTTGGTGACCAATCTCGACCTCAATCCCCAAGAAAAAACCGGGTTAGAGACGGAAATTGCTGAGTTGGAAACCATGCTGGGAAAGTTAGACCGGATGGTAGTGCAGATTGCGGCTTTTGGCATGGTGGGACGCGGGAAGTCTTCGCTACTCAATTCTTTGGTTGGGCAAACAGTATTTGAAACTGGACCGCTGCACGGTGTCACCCGTGCTGCACAAAGAGTTAATTGGAGTATTAGCGAGGAAATGATTGGGGAAACTGAACGTGCTTTGCGAGTCACTCTCCCTGGTGTAGGTCAATCGCAGGTGGAATTAATTGATACTCCTGGGTTGGATGAAGTAGATGGTGCAACCCGTGCCGCTTTAGCTGAACAGATTGCCAAACAAGCGGATTTGATTCTGTTTGTGATTTCTGGCGACATGACGAAGCTAGAATACACCGCCCTTTCTCAATTGCGGGAAGCAGGTAAACCGATCATTTTGGTGTTTAACAAAGTAGACCAATATCCAGAAGCAGACCGGATGGCAATTTATCACAAAATCCGGGATGAAAGGGTGCGGGAATTACTTACACCTTTAGAAATTGTCATGGCTGCGGCATCGCCATTGGTAAAGACGGCGATTCGTCGCCCTGATGGTACGAGGAGCATCCAGTTGCGTACAGGAAATGCCCAAATCGATGAACTGAAGCTGAAAATTTTGGAAATTCTGCATCGTGAGGGTAAAGCCTTGGTTGCTCTTAATACCATGCTTTATGCAGATGTTGTCAATGAGCAATTGGTTGAGCGAAAACTGATGATTCGGGAGCAGAATGCCAATCAGTTGAT
This sequence comes from Nostoc sp. KVJ20, assembly GCF_001712795.1. Taxonomy (GTDB): domain Bacteria; phylum Cyanobacteriota; class Cyanobacteriia; order Cyanobacteriales; family Nostocaceae; genus Nostoc. The sequence continues at coordinate 9,734 of NZ_KV757677.1, read as the reverse complement.
TTGGAAGGCTGTAATGACTAAAGCATTAGCGATCGCACTTAATCCCGTAACTGTGGTAGATATTCTGAGTAGTGTGGTTATTGATATTGCTCTAATTTTGGGTTTATCTAAGCTCTATGGCTTCTCCATGACCGAAGCCGGCGCTGTACAATTGCTACAAAAAATTGCCCTGAGTATGGGCGGCATCGGTGCTAGTGAATTATTAGCAAATTTGGGCTTGAGTGGATTAAAAACTTTACTTGGAATCTCTGCAACAGCTACGGGTGGTATTGCGCTAGGCCCTTATCTATCGGTAGCAATCACCCAAGGGGGAGTAGCTGGTGTTTCTTCTTACGGAATTGGACAAGTTACCAAAGTTTATTTAGCCAATGGTGCAACTTGGGGGCCTGATGGGCCGAAAGCAGTGATTAATCGGATTTTGACAAATCTGGATGAGACTTCAATTCTCAACCGCATTAAAGATGAATTGCTCCACAAAGTAAAACTCAAAAAGTAATACCTATCCAATCTTTTCAGATAGCCTAAAAAGCCTACCTTTGGCTACGGGCGGGCAATACACCCACCCTAATTATGCAATTTACAGCTATTTTCAGGTAAATAGACCACGCGGTAGGGAATAATGCTCATTGGTGTCAGCTTAACGCAAAAACTATGTCCC
>NZ_KV757677.1:0-9055 GCF_001712795.1 Nostoc sp. KVJ20 | reverse complement strand
AAGTTGACACCAATGAGCAATGCTGTGCCCCTACGATAGATGTGGTTCAAATACATGAAAACTGCTGTAAGGGACTTGCAATTAAATAATGTACCGATATACCAATCAGGTTTTACCGTTTTATGATGGATTTAGGGTTTTCAACTGGTACTTTATTTTGGCGCGAGTCCCTAAATGTAAATTCAGGGCGCAGAACCATCAAACGCACTCTTGTAAGCATCAGCAGTTTCTATCCCAAAACCTCCAGCTTCGACATGACGAACTAGCGATTGAATGATGGGTGTAGCAATACTAATACCAAATAAAGCATTGAAACCTGCGACAACAACTGGTGCCGACAAAATGACTGTAAATTCTGGAAATAAAGCTAACACAGCCACCAAAACCAAAAAAACAATTGGTGTTGCAATACCTGCTGCCTTTGCTGCTTCCAAAACTAGATTTTTATACTCTTCAACAGTAATATCACCCCGATAAAGATCCAAAGAGTAGGAAATTGCCGTTACTATAACCTGGGTGAGAATAGCTGTTCCTGTTGCAGTAATGCCAAGTTTGGCGATTGTTCCAGAATTGCTGACAATAGAATCTACCGCATTATAAACCCGAATATAAAACTGTTCGCCAACGGTCATTACTTTGGCACCTCGGCGGAGATTGTCAACACCTACTTCCCAAAGGATATTATCAGCAGCATTCGATCCACCTTTAGAACGTGGATTGATGTGGCTACCATGCTTATCTCTAAGAAATTGACGAATTGTATATTCTTTACCTCCAAGCTTTGATGTACCAGGAATTTTATCAAAAAGCTTCATGACATCTGCATCAGAGCGAGGTAAGTCTCCCACGCGAACACCAGCACGATATCTCAGCCTATTTGCAATCTTGGGCATCTCTTGGGCTAATTCCGCAGCTGTCTTTGGTAAATTTTGCAAAGCATCAGCCATAACCATACTAGATGCGGCAACTCCAACAGCATTTTGTTGAAATGTTTTACTAACATTTTGAACAGTTTGAAAACCTGACTGTGCTGCAATGGTTGACAAATTTTGTAAATCATTAACTGCATTGATACTTGAAGTAGTCATCTCACTAGTAGCGTTCTTGATTCCATCAACTACCTCATCCATCCCATTTACTACATTGTTGGCTGCTTCTTGAGCTTTATCTCTAACCGTATCTGCCAACTTCTGTGCTTGATTAATAAAATCCATGTTTTAATAACCTTTCATTTATACTGTGGAGTGTTTGCTCCAGTTTCTCTTTCTAAAACGAATAACCACCTCAGCATTCATGACCAATTTACTTCAAAAATTGTTAAAGAGATAGTGATCAATTTATATCGTTTGTGTATGCTAACTTTATAAACTGAACTATTCGACTATAGGAATCCGCTTTGATTTCTGAACTAATTTGCGTAGGCAGGCAATAGGCAATAGGCAATAGGCAATCTTGCTACAGTCAAGAAGGCTTCTTAGTTGTACTGAATTTTTTCAGAAATCAAATATGAGTCCTATATAGCAACCCTACTAAATTAGTTGTGGCATTGGGAAGTAGATGGCGGTATCAGGTAGTCCAAAAGACTAAAGGATTTCTCTCTTACGGCACTAAAAAAGGTGACTCGGAAAATACATGAGTAGTACAAAACAATACTTCCGACATAGGGACTAATCAGCCATAACTAGATTTTGGATAGATACACTCACATACCTTATTTTCTTAAGATCATCTCAAGAATAAATGATTAGGAATGTAGTCATGGCTGAACAACAAAAACCAAAATCTAATAATCAAGAAGCTACACCTACTGCTTCTGGTGGCTACCAAACGCCCATAGATGAAAGTATTCGCAAAACTGGCGATGCTGAAAAGAGTGATGCTAAATCCACTGCTACTCCAGAAGCACCAGGAGAAGATTCTGTAGCAGGTAGCCCCAATCAGGGAACTGAGTCACGTTAATCAGTTTGAACTTTCCCAAATGTTAACAAGAAAGTTGTAACTCTAATACAGTAAAAAACGAGTGGATACATGGTGTAAGAACCACAATTATCCACTCATTTTTTTGTGTCAAAAACTGCATCATCCCTACATAGGTGCGTTAGCGTAGCTTACTACAGGTTTCGCAATCCGAAACCCCAATACATCCATCAGCATAAACATAATAATCAAATCTACGTAACAACACTGTACTTTTTATACGTAATACTGCTTGGCAATCCATTGATTTGGTTGGGCAAGAACGTTTAGATCAATCAACTCAAATAGCGATCGCAGATCGGAGCATAGATATCCGCGAACAACTCCAGGCAATGGACAATGAAGAAAAAACTTTATTGCAACAGCAGATAGCATTAACAGATGGTCTTTTTCGCCAAATCGCGATTATAGTTGGTTTGGGGTATGCTTCAAGAAGCTATTCGTCTGGAACAGCAAGCTGTAAAAAAATCGTCGAGCGGCATGGTGGTCGCATCTGGGCTGAGTCAGAACCGGGCATAGGAACAGTATTTTATCTTACCCTCAACGCAAATTAAGGTATCTTTAGTATATATACTTTACACCCGCTTAATAACATTCTGATAACTGCATGATTCATCATCAGGCATTGCGACCCATTGAAGTTTTGCTAGTTGAAGACTCTTCTAGTGATGCTAACCTAACCATCAAAGGCTTTTTAAATGCTCAAATCCCTAATAACTTGCATTGGGTTGAGGATGGTGAAAGTGCGATCAATAGAATTAAGCTCTGTCTAACAAATAGCAAATCAGGTGATTATCTAACAAATTGATATAACCCTGCACTATGGAAAAGCTCACAATTCACATTCTATTAGTAGAAGATAGTGCCAGTGATGCTCATCTGCTACGCCGGATATTTTTACATGCAGATCAAGAACAATGGCAGATGTTACATGTTGAACGCCTATCTGAGGCAATAGATGTTAGCAGGGAAAACTCCGCGTCCACCCTTAAGAATTCTCAGATAACGAGTCGAAGGCAACGAAGATTCGACCTAGTTTTGTTAGACCTCAGCCTCCCAGACTCTATTGGACTGGACACATTGAAAGAATTTCGGGCAGCAGTACCAGATATCCCAGTTGTGGTATTAACAGGCCTTGATGATGAAGATTTAGCACTACAAGCATTGGCAGAAGGCGCACAAGACTATCTAGTTAAAGATCAAATGACTATACAAAGGTTAGTGCGTGCCATTCGTTATGCCATTGAAAGAAGCGAAATTCTCAACCAACTAAGGGAGAGTGAAGAACGCACCCGTCAAGCGCTGGCAAAGGAACAGGAACTCAACGAATTAAAGTCGAACTTTGTAGCAATGGTTTCCCACGAGTTTCGCACCCCTATGACTACGATTCGGACGGCTGTGGATATCCTTGAATACAACAGTGATAAACTAACTGATGGTCGCAAAACTAAATATTTTGATCGAATACAAAATGCTATTAATCAGATGCTTCATCTCTTGGATGAAATATTATTCTTGAGTAAAACGGAAGCAGCCAAACTTGAATACAAACCTACACTTTTAAATTTAGAAAATTTCTGTAGCGAACTCACAGATATTCTTCAAATTAATGCAGGTAGTCATCACAGCATTAAATTTACTTTTCAAGGGGAATCTACCCAAGCTCAAATGGATGAGGACTTACTAAATTGTATCTTAACCAATTTGATTTCTAATGCCATCAAATATTCCCCTCCGAATAGTACTATTTGGTTTGATTTGATTTGCAAAGATCGCCTTGCAACTTTCCAGATAAAAGATCAGGGGATGGGCATTCCTCTCAAAGACCAAAGCCATCTATTTAAAACCTTCTATCGCGCTAGTAATGTAGGTGTAATTCAAGGAACAGGATTAGGACTCACTATAGTGAAAAAATGTGTAGAACTACATAGCGGTCATATTCAATTAGAAAGTGAGCAGGGTATTGGGACAACAGTAATTGTGACTCTGCCACTACAATGATTAGGCAAATAAGAGTTGGGCATTGAGCATTGGGCATTGGTCATGGGGCATTGGTTATTCTATCCTCCTTGTCGCCCTTATCCCCCTCATTTCCCTCACTCCCCCGCCTATTTTGCTACTTGAGGGTTTGGCGTTGGACAAGTTTTATTAGCAAAATCACATTGATAAATGTAGGTTTCTTGCCAACTCAAGGGAATTTCTAATAAGTCTCGTGTCCCTGTCATACCTTGTCCAATAAATAGCAATAAAGCAATACAGTTTAAAATGGTATGTATGGTACGCCAGCGATTGGATTTATCTTGATAAATATCTTGAACAATCGCTAATGAAAAAATCATCAGCAGTGCTGCGGTAATACCAATATAATAATGTGACCAGTACCACTCATTAGTGCGACGATATACTCCATCTTGGCAGCCTAAAATTACTAAACCTGCACCAGTTAAAGTTGCAAAAATTGCCCGCCACACGCGCTGCTTTGCCCGAAACAGGAATACTAAAGAGGCGATGGTTGCAGCAAATATTAACAGTATAAAAACAACTTGAAAAGGTGTTTGATTCCACAATTGATTTTTGAGAATATTTTTGCCAATAGGATAGCTTAATCCGATTAAAGTTAATCCAACAACTGCACTTGTTAGCCATTCGCCTAACTGCTTATGTTCTGTACCCACCACTGGTGGAATTTTGCTCTTACTCCCGGCTAGAGTTTGTAGTCTGCGTTGGCGTGTTTGCCAAGCAAAATTAACTACTGTACCGATGAGTGGAAACACGAATATGATTGCGATCGCTGGATGTACAAGACCAAGAAAATCTGTTAATTGCATACAACACCTTTCAATGAATCATTGAATTCATCTCAAAGGACAATTTAAAGCATCGTACCATCACTTAAATTAATTTCAGATAAGAATCTGTTTAATATTTATCTTTTTTATTTTTAGCTGATTTTAATCAATCAAATATTTGAATATCTTATAAAAAACTAGAACTTTAGTCAAGAATAGTTTATGTATTCTTAAATACATGGCAATATTTTTTAATATAAAGTATTATTGTAAATATTTTGTTACATTTTTTTAAATGCGTCACAAAAATTTGGGTGAAATGCTTTTTTTGCAGAATCGTTTTAGGTGAAAAAGGGCGAAATGTCAGGATCAAAGTTTAACTACAAACCACCTCAAAATACTGTTTCCAAGAGAGTTATTCGATTCCACACAGCAACGCTAATTTTATTAGGCGTTTTTTTCTTATCTGGCATCATTGTAGTAGGATGGTTCGCTGGTGAAGATAGAATTAGTGGAGTTTTTGCTCAAATCAATTACTGGCAAATGCACCCACCAATGTGGTTAGAAGCGCCAAGAATAGATAGTAAATATTTACTATTACCCACTATCGGATTATTGCTAACTGTGTTTGTGGTGATGAAAATCTCCCCACAACCCCGAATTTGGTCGCAACGGTTAATAGTGGGAATTTTAATCATTTTAACTTTGCGGTATATTCTGTGGCGATCGCTATCTACCTTAAATTTAGTAGATCCGTTGAATGGATTATTTAGCCTGGGGTTATATTTTGCAGAGATATTAATGCTACTCAATACTACTATACAGCTATTGTTCATGTTGAATATCAAAGAACGTCACCGCGAAGCAGACGTGAAATCACTAGCTGTAATCAGTGGTAGCTTTGTACTATCTGTTGATATTTTAATACCAACCTATAACGAACCAGTTTTTATCTTACGGCGGACAATTATTGGTTGTCAAGCGCTAGATTATGCAAATAAAACAATCTATCTTTTGGATGATACCAATCGTTCAGAAATGAGAGAATTGGCAGAAGAATTAGGTTGTAACTATATGACGCGACCTGATAACAGTTATGCGAAAGCTGGTAACTTGAATCATGCGATCGCTAAAACCAATGGAGAATTAATTGTAGTTTTTGATGCTGATTTTGTCCCCACAAGTAACTTTCTCATCCGCACTATTGGCTTTTTTCAAGATGAAAAAGTTGCCCTTGTACAAACGCCTCAAAGCTTTTATAATGCTGATCCTATAGCCCGTAATTTAGGCTTAGAGAATGTTCTCACCCATGAAGCAGAAGTATTTCATCGTCAAATTCAAACAAGTCGTGATTCTTCAGGTAGTGCGATTTGTGCTGGTACATCCTTTGTCGTTCGCAGAAGTGCTTTAGATCAGATTGGAGGTTTTGTAATTGAGTCTTTGAGTGAAGATTATTTTACCGGAATTCGCTTAACTGCTCAAGGATATCGTTTGATTTATTTAAATGAAAAATTAAGTGCTGGTTTAGCAGCAGAAAATATTGTCGGCTATGCAACCCAAAGATTAAGGTGGGGACAAGGTACACTCCAAGCGCTATTTATTAAATCTAATCCTTTAAAAATTTCTGGGCTAACCCTCATGCAAAGGTTAGCTTCTTTAGCTGGATTACTATATTGGTTTGGTAATATTTCGCGTGTTTATTTTTTACTTATCCCATTAGCATATTCATTTTTCGCTGTGATTCCTATCCGTTCAACAGGAGCAGAATTGTTATTTTTTTTGTTACCTTACTATTCAGTAAACTTAGCAACATTTTCTTGGCTAAATTATCGTTCTTGTTCAGCTTTGCTATCAGATATTTATTCACTAATAATATGTTTTCCTTTAGCAGTAAATACTATTCAAGTGATGATTAATCCTTTTGCAAAAGGATTTCAAGTTACACCCAAGGGTATGGTTAAGAATCGCTATATTTTCAATTGGAATTTAGCCCTACCGTTGATAATTTTGTTTATCGCTACTGCCGTTAGCTTATGGCTAAATCTGGATATTGCATCCGAAACTACACAACATAATACAGGTATAAATTTAGGTTGGATATGGAGTGTTTATAACTCAATAATGATTGGCATTACCCTATTAATTTTAATAGATGCACCGAAAGCAGATATGTATGAATGGTTTGACTTGCGGCGAATAGTGCAGCTAAGAGTTGGCGATCAAAATTTGTGGGGTGTGACTACAATGATTTCTGAAGCAGGTGTTGAAATTGCTCTAAATCAAAAGTTACCTGCCTATTTATTTACTAATCAGTCAATAGATATAGAAATTATAGAAGAGAGTTTCAAGTTGACTGGTGAGGTTATGAGTACTGGGTTTAAAGATGAATTTTCCACAGTACGTATTAGGTTTCAATCAGTAAGCTTAAATCAACATCGCCGACTTGTAGAAATGCTCTTTTGTCGTCCGGGACAGTGGAAGCACCAGAATGCACCAGGAGAATTACATTCGTTATTGTTACTATTTAAACTTTTGCTAAAACCACGAATTCTATTTGATCGGAAAGTAGATGCAAGGGCAACGAAAGTTTCTCAAATTTGATTTTTATAACCTGTAAATAGGTGACATATTTCTAATTCTGGTGCAACGAATTAAGGTTTTCTACCTTCCAGAGCAAGTAATGATTGTCACCATACACAACATTTGTTTTATACTTGTAATTTGCTTCTATTTGCTTGCGCCATATATCTGAAGGATTTAGTAAAAAAATATCAGTGAACTCATCAGTAATATTAGGGATAGTTTGGTCTTTTACTAATTGAAACTGCACTTTTGACTGCAAAAGATAGCTGAGAGAAAAGATATTCCCATAATTAATACCAGAATCATCACTAATTAAAAGTGGACGATCAACCTGATTGATAATTTTCGCAACTTGTGGATTACCATAGCTAATAACCTTACTCCACCAAGTTTCTGCCTGGGAACTCACCCCATAAGAAACTAGCCCACAAATAATCACTAGTCCCATCATTGTTTGCCAGATTCTCCGGCGTACAAGACTCTCACTGTGTAGCTGTGTAGCAAGTAGGTAAGCAACAGTTAGTTGAATTCCCAAGTAAGAAGGCAATAAATAACGTTCGGAAAGTGAGCGTATACCCCCAAAAATTACATCTGGTAGCACTAAAGGTAATGCCGGAATCATAATTAAAGTTACGACAAATAACCAGACTTTATAGTTAGTTGTTCGACACAGAAAATAAATAGAATATCCAATAAAAATCAAAAAAGCTGGCGTAATTACATAGCTAAACGAATTTTCAAACCCAAAGTTTAAATCAAGAAAAATCCGGCTCAACTGTAAAAACCAAGATTTAATTAAAATCTCTAGGGGAACTTGCATTTTTGTCCAGTTTGTTGAACTGTCAAATTGCAAAAAGTTATCTATCACAATTAGAATCCAAGGTATGAAGGCAAAAAATCCTGTTAAAGATGCTAATAGATAAGCTTTCACTGTCCGATTCAACCTAAATCTGGCAGTGGCAATTACATAAATTCCATGAGCAATTGCTACAAATCCAGTCAACAAAAATGTATAAAGACTTAGCGCCAAAGTGACTGCATAGATTCCCCAAGTTAATATGCGTTGTGCTTTGTTTTTTGATTCCAGGCGTAATGCTCGTAGCAACGAGGCACTGCATAGTAATATAGTCACTATCCAGAGAATATATTCTCGTGCTTCTTGGGCGTATACTAGGTGAATAGGAGAGATTGCCATAAGTGCGATCGCAACCTCAGATACCCATAGCGATGCTTTAAATAATTCTCGACATAGCCAGTAAATACTCGGAAAGATTAACAAGCTAATCAAAGCAGATAAACTTCTGATTACCGTCACCGAATTACCAAATATTTGCACCCAAAACCGAGCGATTACATAATACAGTGGTGGATGCTGTGGATCTTCTGTTTCCAAAGACTTAATTGTGTCACTTAAGCCTTTCTCGATATTTGGACTTTGGAATTTGGCAAAACTTTGCTTATTAATTATCTGGCCATTAAATATTTGCTGCCTTGCTTCATTTGCCGTATAACCAGAAATCCGCAATGAAGTGAAAGTCTCATCATGCCAATAAACTTTGCTGTCAATGTTAAAAAAGCGAAAAAATATACCAATCATTAATATAACGACAATCAGAAAACGCAACTTATTTTGAGTAAGTTTAAGATGCCGCATAATTAAATATCACAATAATTTATACATATATAGGACCAGCCCTTTCAAGGTG
>NZ_KV757676.1 GCF_001712795.1 Nostoc sp. KVJ20 | reverse complement strand
TCAATTGATGACACGCCCTAGGATTCTCTTCCCGATGCCCAGGTATCACGCCATTTGACAGTGCCTTCTTTGGCAATCACCCAGCGGCGATTTACCAGATTTTCCCGCAAAGGCGATCGCCCTTCCCGCCACATGGCATATTTATAAGCAATGAGCTTACCAGCACTCTCATCAAAGGGAATTTCGGCAGACCATGTGTTCGAGTTGATGTACTCTAAAGGATATGCTTTGCTGATATCCCAGTTACCCAACTCTGGGCAATCTCCTGTCACCACAATGATTTCACCGGGTTGAGTATCTACGCCATTGAGTTGGACGCGGACGATTGTTTGTGCTTTGATTCGTTCGCCAACATGGCTAAAAACAAGTACTCCCCGTTCTTCTAATACCAGGTTATAAATCTTGCCGTCTTTAACTTCATACTTATTGCGAGTCACCACGCAAGTATGTTCTCCATCGGGTAATTCTGTTTCTACTTCTGGGAGAGTAACTTCTCCTCCTCGGTTTAAAGCTACAAAACACAGAGAGTCACGATAGCGGCGTACATAACAGTAAATATCAGGTGTTAAGTATTTTTGCCAGTGACTACCCATTGAGATGGCTGGATTCAGTCGCCGTAAGCCAGATAGCAACCTGATGCAACGATAAATCTCACTCTCAGTATCCCAATTTTCCATCATCGGGCGGTTATACGGGTCGTTACCGCCATCGGTGTCGTCATGCAAATACTGTTCTGTACCGTAGTAAATGCAAGGAATACCGCGACATGTCATAATCAAGGCGATCGCCACTTTCAACATCGCTGGATCAGGATTCAGCGATTGGAAGCGGCACATATCATGGTTATCGATGAAGGTGATTAACTCTGTTGCCCCGTTGTAACGATAATCCTGGTCAAAAATGTATTGAATTGTTTGGAATCCCATTTCTGAACCTTGCCCTAGTGCGGCTCGAATTGCTACACACAGTCCAAAGTCTAGAAGTGTCATGCCTGAGTGATTGGCAAATTCTACGGAGCGATCGTCACTAGGATTACTGTAAATCCATTCACCAAAAATAAATACATCTGGTTTGTGATTGGTCATCTCGCCAGTGAATTCTTGCCAAAACCAGATCGGCATGTGCTTGACAGTATCCACTCGTAGTGCATCCACACCCCGGTCTAGCCATTGTTTAATAGCTGACTTAATATACTCCCGATATTCTGTATTGTTTTCATTAAAGGTTGCTAGACCAGCTAGTTCACAATTCTGCACTTGCCAATCGTCTTCCCAGTTTTGCACTTCACCATAGTGGTGATACCAATGATTGACATCATCATTGAAGTCAGCAATTTTCACACCATCATCAAATAATTCCCCTTTGCTACCGCTGGTATCAGGGCTGCTATGGTTGCAGACAATATCTAGCACCAGCTTCATATTGCGCTTGTGCAGTTCTGTAATTAACCGATCAAAGGTCGTATTTTTTTCTTCTTGGGTAGCATTTAAAGAAGGATTCTCTCCATCCGCAATGTAGCGAGGATTAATCCGTTTAAAATCTTTTGTCCAATAGCCATGCATCGCGGCATTGCTAATAAATAACTCTTCTACTTGCTCAAATAGTGGAGTCAGCCAAATGGCTGTCACTCCCATGTTTTTAAGATAGTCTAATTTGTCGATGACACCTTGCAAGTCGCCACCCCAGTACTTACCCCAATCTTGTCTATTTGGATCATACAGTTCTGAGTTTGCACCTTCGCTGTTATCTGGATCGCCATCATAAAAGCGATCTACTACAAGAAAGTAAATAGTTTCCTGACGAAATTCAATATCTCTGGTGTAAAGAAACTCTAAGTCAATCTCAGTTTCTGAGGGTGGGCTTTCTATAATAGCTTCTACTTTTTCTTGTGCAGAATCAACTTTGTATTGATCCGGTGAAAACTGGGATGGAGGGGTTTTTACCATAAAAAAACTCAAAATTTCATGTAATTCACAGTTGTAGAAACAACAGTACAACGTTTTGAGTATTGTGTGTCGCTACAAACTTCGGTATTGTGACATCCTGCCTACGGTGTAGGTATCTATCGTTAGCTAGTTTATAATTCTATCGGTAGACATAATTCATCTGCTAGAGGATAAAAACAAAGGAATATAGCAGTTATTAACAGTAATTGCTTGATAACAAAAATTTACAATATCTAGTTAAAGTAACCTGCGGTAAATATTGAGCCTAGCTTGGTTTAAGTGTATATTCGACAACATATTTTATAACACCTAAACTCCCAATACGGTTCGGTTAAAGGAGAAAGGGAAAAGGGGAAAGGTTTTGAATACATCCTTTACCCCTTTCCCCAGACCACAAGGAAAGTGAAAAAGCTCATCCGAACCGTATTGCCTCAATTCCGTCTGTGTTGAAACCAGAATTTGTACTGCGAAGTCAACACCTGGTTAATAACCTGATGGAATGCAAACTTGATCAATTTCACCCTGTCAATTACTACCATTTGAAAGACCCGATTAGCGGTCACTTGAATTACTATGAAATATCAGGCATCCTGGGCCCGGATTTCTCACTCATAGTGTGGGGAGTGTGGGGAGTAAGGACACCAAGGTTACTGCTTAGATTCAAGTTTTTACAAAAATATCGCGATCGCTTCCTGTCTGTCTCAAATCATGAGAGGGTAAGTCAGGAGTTTGTGGAGTGGATTACAGCAAGGCCTAATTGGCGCTGGATATTAGCTGTCAACAAGGTTTCGTTACACCTGAACAATACCAAGTAAACCAGATATTAGCGAACTTTTTCTCTAGAAGATTTGCTTCATTGGTGAAGAGTGCTGAGTTAAAAAACCACCACGCCACTTGCTTATGGGGAAAACTCTCAAACCTTACTCAGCACTGAGTAAGGTAAACTGACCATTGTCACTTTCAATCTATAGGACTCATATTTGATTTCTGAAAAAACTCAGTACAACTAAGAAGCCTTCTTGACTGTAGCAAGATTGCCTATTGCCTGTCTACGCAAATTCGTTCAGAAATCAAAGCGGATTCCTATATTATTACTATCAACCAGTTAATTTAGGTAGCAATTATGACCAAATATGACAAGGTTTTTAACTCACCAAAGACATCAAAAGAATCACTCAGTCCAGAAGAAGCGGTGGCGGCGATCGCAACGGTCACTGCGATCGCTGATTCATCCATTGAAGATGTAGATGCAGAAAGTTTAGCGGGTATCCTTTGGGAATTCGAGGTCTTTGAGGAATACTCAGAAGATGAAATCGCAGAAATAGTTGATAGACTCCTCGCCATTGCAGAAGAAGAGGGAATTGGGCCTTTGTTTAATGTCGCCAAAGTATCTCTTTCTGATGAATTAGTGCTGGATGGTTTTGCTGCTGGGGTAATCGTGCTTTTAGATGATGAACTCGCCATCCCCAAACCGAAACAAGCCTACCTCAAAAAGCTACAAGCAGCCTTGGAACTTGAGGATGAAGAAGCAGAGGAAATCATCAAGGAGGTAATTGCAGCCTTTCAAGAAGCAGAAGATGAAGAATATGCAGACGACGATGAAGACGAAACAGTGGTCATAGAGGATTTTAGTGAACAGATATATCAATCTCCTTTAGGTAATTTTACAGTGCCGATTCCAGTTGATCCGCAGCAAGGCGGTAGAATTCAAAGCCAGGAAGGAGTAGTTGGATTTTCTGATGATATCGGTACTTTGCTGAGAATCGATTATTATCCTTTCCCTCTAGAACAGTTAGAGGAACTGGAGTCTGTTGGACAAGAAGAATATTTACAAACAATCTTAGTAGACAAGTATGTACCCCAAGCGATTTTTGTCAATGTACCAGATGCTTCGGTGGAGTATACCGAATATCTGGAAAATACTTTGCGAGGCGCTTACTATGTGTTAATCGATATGCCCAAAGGTTCGACGATTTCTAAGCAAGAAAATAATGGAACTGCAATCAGATTAGATGCATATCGGGGATTGCTCACCTTTATCAGTGGTGAGTTTTTGTATATAGTGAGTAGTCAACACAGTTTTCTCAACGGCGAAACTCCCGATTCCATTGAAGAAGAAGCCGAAGACATTAAGGAGAGTATTTTAGAGTTTGTTGAAACTATAGAGTTCACTTAGTACAACATTTCATTAATTTGTCGCAAATCAAATTTGGCAATACTCTGCATTTTTAATGCATTTACCTGCATTAAAAGCGTTATGCTTGTACGCAAATGTCACCCCAAAAAAGGGTCAAAAATAGAAGAACATACTTTTAAAATCGGCGGTTATAACCCGCTTCTAGACAAGCAAAACCCACCTCCGTGGGTTTCAAACACTTAATTTTTTCTTAATTGGTATTGAAAACACATGATGTCCTCAATTCAGTGTCTATAACTCATGTACATTTGGAAAGGGCGATGTCTGACGACAAGCCCGGAGAAAACAGAAAATCTCTGGCTTCGCACTGGGTATCTACATTTGTAATTTTTCATGACAATAACCCTGCTGAACAATCGCTATCAAATTATCCAGGTAATCGGCGCTGGTGGGTTTGGCGAAACCTTTCTAGCAGAAGATGTCCACATGCCTTCTCGCCGTCGCTGTGTGATCAAGCAACTAAAACCGATAACCAATAATGACCCGCAAACCTACCAACTGATCCAACAGCGGTTTGAACGGGAAGCAGCAACCTTGGAGTATCTGGGTGAAAGTAGTCACCAAATTCCAAAACTCTACGCCTACTTTTCTGAAAACGGGCAATTTTACCTTGTCCAAGAATGGATTCACGGTCAAACCCTGACAAAAATTCTCGAAGCCAAAGGATTTGAGAGTGAAGCTGCTGTCCGGGAAATTCTCTTGAGTCTGCTTTCAGTTTTAGATTATGTTCACAGTAAAGGCATTATTCACCGGGATATCAAGCCAGATAACATTATTCTCCGTTCTGTGGATGGTAAGCCAGTTTTGATTGATTTTGGTGCAGTTAAAGAAACAATCCGTTCAGTGGTGAATTCTCCAGGACAGCCGACGCGATCGCTTGTCATTGGTACGCCTGGATATATGCCTAGCGAACAAGCCGTTGGCCGCCCAGTTTACGCCACTGATATTTACAGCTTAGGCTTAACGGCGATTTATCTACTGACTGGCAAACACCCGCAAGAACTAATAACCGATCTGAAAACTGGGGAAATACTTTGGCAGCAACACGTCCCTAATGTCTCTTCCCAATTGGCGGCGGTACTCAATCAGGCGATTAAGCCTCATGCTGGCGATCGCTACAGTACTGCCAGTAAAATGCTACATGCCTTGCAATCTGGTGATAGTATACCTCCTGAGTTAGCTGCAAATACTCCCACAGTCAGTTTTTCTCCCTCTGCTGCATCGACTCAACAAACCCAGGCATTGTATTCCCCACAAAAAAATTCTGTAATTCCAGGGTCTTCCACTCCTGGAAACTGGCAAAAACCTGCTGTGATTGTTGGTACTTTGCTGGTAGGCAGCTTGCTTGGTGCAGTCGCCATTTCTAGTATGACTCGTCAGCAACAACCAGAAACAACTATTGCGACAAGTCCCACGCGATCGCTAGAATCTTTGCCTACCGATCCGGCATCTCCCGAAGCATCTGTTTCTTCTCAAACTTCTCCAGTTCCAGTCGTACCCACTTCACCA
This sequence comes from Nostoc sp. KVJ20, assembly GCF_001712795.1. Taxonomy (GTDB): domain Bacteria; phylum Cyanobacteriota; class Cyanobacteriia; order Cyanobacteriales; family Nostocaceae; genus Nostoc. Next base: position 68,511 of record NZ_KV757676.1, on the reverse strand, counting down.
TCACGACAGCCAGTAATTCCCGATCCTTTGCCAATCTTTAATCCCCCAGTTGTATCTAAACCACAGCCAGAAAAAGAGCCTGTAACTTCAGATACACCAGCAGCAGAAGTGCGTTCTACACCACAGCCAGAACCAGAGAATATTACACCTCCCACACCAGAAGCACCTCCGCCACCACAGAAGAATGATGAGCCGCCGAGTAAATTAGCTGCCACTAACAGCAGCCAAAGTGTTCCCGCATTTCCTACAGGTACATCAAGAAGCACGGTAGAAGCTACTCTCGGCAAACCAAATCAAGATTTAAGAGGCGCATGGGGCAAGACTCGTGCCGTTGTTTACAAACTAGTGCCAAACAAAATTGACCTTGGCTACCTATTTGATCGTAATACTAAAGTGCTGCGTCAAACTGAGGTATCTTTTGCCCAATCAGTAGATCCACAGGTTATGGAGACTACCTTGAATGGAATGTTAAGTGGGCAAGCCACTGAAGAAATTAAGCAGGGACTCAAAAAGGTACAAAAGCGCCAGTCTGATAATTTTAGTTTTCAGAATGGCTCGGTTAAAGGTCAGATAATCCGTCAACAATGTGATTTTATTTACATCAGCATTTGGGATGAAGATTTACATGATTTTGTGAATCCATCTACAGGCAAAAGATGTTAATGTCCTGGGAAATACTGTTCTCAAAAGTTAGATTTTTGTATTCCCTAATACAAATTTAGGATTCAATATAGTTATTAGAAAACTGTCTTTATTGCTCTACAATCAAGACAGTTTCAGTCTTCACAATCACAAAAACCCAATTTTTAGAATTAGTGCATTTGTTTTCTAGGCTTTGCAACTAAACCCATGCCCAATGCCCAATGCCCGTTTTCCAACTAAGTTTTAAATTCTTAATCTTCATAAAGTTATAAATATGATTATTAAGTTTTTAATAATACTTGTCTCAGCTTCTACATTCATGTCGTAAAGTGCGATTGGAATTGTGTAATCTGAAGACAGCAAAGCTAAATTATTCAATTGAGGTCTGATGACTCCTACAATTATGCGTCAGCTTTGGTCAGTGGTTGAAACTGCCCAAGCCAAGCTCCTCTTGCAACTGGATGATGCTAGCTTGGTGCAGTGGTTAGTGAAACAAACCGAAACGCAAGTGTTGTTAGATTCTAACGAAACTGATTTCCTATGCAACTACATTCAATCTCGGCTAGTCCTTATACGTGATATGGCCCATGAACGTCAGTGTTCATGATGCCTACGGCGGGCTACGCCAACATAAAATCACGCTGAATTGATTGATAGTCAAGTGTTATTACTATTGACTATTGGCTTTTTGGGGAAAATAACCTTCTACTAAGCAGTCAGAGCCGACTACACGCCAACGGACACGTTCTAGGGACAACGCCTCAGTCATGGTGGTAAAACCTAAATCGCCCACAGGTGTGGGAGCAATGCTACCACCAATGATTTTCGGGGCGATAAATGCTAGAACTTTTTGCACTGCTCCTTGAGCGATCGCACTAGCAGCTAAAGTACCACCACACTCCCACAACACGCTACAAAAACCCCGTTCATATAAGTACGCCATTGCCTTATCTGGTGTAAGTGACGTTAATTCCACAACTTCCACCCCCTGCTTGAGCAACAGTTTTTGGAAGTCGGGATTAGCACCCTCTTGTGTCAACACCAAAGTTGGAGCATCCGCAGTTTGCCACAGATGGGCACTTTCCGGTAAGTTGAGATGACGACTCATCACCACCCGCAGGGGATTATGTGCCTCCACCTGATGGCTGGTTAAGTAAGGATTATCTTGTCTGACTGTGTTACCACCGACAATTATGGCATCGCAACCCGCCCGCAACTGATGTACTTCATTGCGGGCCTCTTGGCTTGTCACCCAAGCACTGTGACCAGAGGTAGTAGCAATTTTGCCATCTAAAGTCATGGCATATTTTAAAATTCCCAAAGGTCGTTTGTAGAGGATGCGATGGACAAAAGCTTCATTTAGTTGACGACAAGCTGACTCTTCTACTCCTACCAACACTTCAATCCCCGCCGCACGTAAACGAGCAATTCCACCTCCAGCTACCAGGGGATTGGGATCAACCATACCCACTACTACTTTTGCCACCCCTGCTTCGATCAATCCTTCCGAACAAGGGGGAGTACGTCCGTAGTGATTGCAAGGTTCGAGTGACACATAGATTGTTGCACCACGAGCGCGATCGCTTGCTGCTTTCAAAGCAAACACTTCTGCATGAGGCTCACCTGCGCGGGGATGAAACCCTTCGCCGACAATCTCGCCATCCTTGACAATCACCGCTCCCACTAGCGGATTTGGCGAAGTACGCCCTAAAGCACGGCGAGCAAGTTCCAAACACCGCAGCATCATGCGAGAGTCAAAGTCACTTCCTACCTTTTCCTTCGGTGGTGAATTCGATCCAACTGCTGACTCCACTAGATGTATATTTTCCTGAGTGTGATTTGGTAAAGATGCATCTGCTTGAGCGACCACTGGGAAATTATCCATAATTTTAAGCAATACTGTAAATATTCTGCACGCGATCGCCCAGCCTTTCCACAGGAGAATCGCGTTTTAATCCTCCTGATATAAACAGTAATATCCAGACAGGAGTACGGAAAAGTGGAACAAATGCTCTCTACGAAAGGTTTCGCTATCGCCGCGTAGCAGCCATACCGTGTAGAATCTTGCGAAAAATTATTGTCTGCGACACGCTACGCGATCGCAAAATCTAAAATCCAAAATGAATGGTATGAGATGGGTTACTTACTATGTTCGCCGATTAACCAGGGTAGCGCTAGCTTGGTCAACAGGCATCAGCACAACTTCATTAATATTGACATGGGGCGATCGCGTCACGCAGAAAAATATCACATCAGCCACATCATCTGCTGTTAGGGGTGTAACTCCCTGGTAGACTTTGTTGGCGCGTTCAGTATCTCCGTGAAAGCGCACCTCGCTAAATTCTGTTTCTACCATACCAGGATCAACGGAAGTTACACGTACCCGCGTTCCCAAAAGGTCTTGTTTTAAACCTTCAGAAATTGCTCTTACAGCAGCTTTGGTAGCACAGTAGACATTGCCACCGGGATAAGTTTGATGTCCAGCAATAGAACCTAAATTTACCACATGACCGCGATCGCGACTTACCATTCCAGGGACGATATAGCGAGTTAGGTAAAGTAAACCCTTAACGTTAGTATCAATCATTTCTTCCCAGTTTTGAAAGCTGCCCTCATGTAACTTGTCTAAACCGCGACTTAGACCAGCATTGTTAATGAGAATGTCGATATCAGACCAGGCGGGGGGTAGAGTAGCAATGGCTTCTTCTACAGCGCTGCGATCGCGCACATCTAACTGTAATAAATGAATTTCAGTACTAAAATCTTTATTGAGAGTATCTGCTAGCTGCTGCAAACGTTCCAGCCGTCGTGCGGCTAAAATCAGTTTTGCACCCGCACCAGCGAAGATTCTCGCACAAGCAGTACCAATACCACTACTTGCACCAGTAATCAAAATGATTTGATTTTGTAGGGAAGTCATTGTTACTCAATATTCAAGAGTCCAGTGTTAATTTAAATACAAAATTTAGCAATTTAGCAAGTTACTGAGTCCTATATTTGTTTATTGGTGAGTTTAATCTTACCAACATAACTTCTTATATTTATCGAACATAATTCAGGAGTCAAGAGTCAGAATTCAGTTGGGTATTTTGACCGAAAAAGCGGTGCTTCGCAGCACTAGCGAGTATTTTCGAGTCGCGTCTGAATAACCGGCGTTTTTGCACCCCCAGCAAATCTACGATTGGGTGGTCTTGATTTTGATTCCTGAATTCTTCAATATATCTGCTTTAATATCTGTGAAACGTGGGTTTAAAAACAGTTATACAGACGTTGAGTTACAACGTCTGTATATCCAGATTCATCTCTCGATTCAGCAATACCCAATTATTGTATAACCTATAAAAAATTCCATTATATATTTTAAGGTGAAGTAACGCCTAATTGCATTCTTTTTAATCCTCCTTCACTTGTGCAGTCTTCCATTTCGCCAAGAAATTCTGGATAATATTCTGTATTTCTAATTAACCAGTCACCGCTACGGACTCTAGCATTAGTCTGAAATTTACCAGACACCGATGATAGTTCATTTTTTTTAATTGAAAGAAAACTTTCTACTCTGCCTGAAATTCTTACATTACCATTACCATTATTTCTATTGATGATTTTAAATCCAGACATTTTCGTAATTGAAATACCTTGGTTTAAAGAGCAAGCAGAGCCACTTTGCATATTCGCAGCGATCAATAGTTTTTCACTAGTAATAAAAAACCTCATATTTTTACTTGTTGAATCTGAAACTTGAGCATTTGCAGAAAATGATGATATGGTGAGGCTTGCAAGAGCAATAGAAATGTTTAATAATCTTTTCATTGTCTTCAACACAAGCTTCTTTTTTAGTTCTCTCATAATGATTGATGTAAGATTGATTGTTAGTCGTTTAGCAGCCTATTATTTAACAAGTTATAAAAGTTATGTTTTATAACCACTCTTCTAATATCCATAACTTTAACTGTTAGTACAATGGCAGAATCAACGATATGAACATCAAGATTTTATAAAGAGAAATGCTATGGCGGTTCTCAATTACATAGAATACATACCTAAAATCAAGATTTTTAGTACGCTAGGGGTAGCGTAGCGCACTAACTTCCAACTCCTAACTACTTCTTCACCACTTGCAGCCGTTGAGTTACCATCGTCATCCCATTACCTCGTAGAATGACAGCAGAAACCCATTGGCTACCAGGGGTAGATGGTGCTTGTCCAACTTTAAACAGTCCACCAGATGTTAGTAGTTGCAAATCCACAGATGTCGGGTTGAGAAATTTATCTGGTTTGATGGGTTCCTCTAGCGCTGTTCCTAGTAGAAAATCATCACCAAGTGGCTCTTGAACGATCGCATCAAAACTATACTTCTGGCCAACTTGTACCTGTTGTGGTAATTTGATATCAATTTGGGGTGGCTTACTGCCAGAGGTAAGTAGGGTACGTTCCGACAAAATATCTTGGCGGACGATTTTGCCGCCTTGAATGCGCTGACGCGATGTAATCGTGGCATTGAGAGCCAACTTATTACCGTTACCGGATGGTAAACCAGTTATCTTCGTTTCTGTTTCAGCAATAATTCCATTGCCTTCAGGTTTTGAAGAGAGCAGTTTCGTACTGTATTGCAATTTGGGATATCGTTGCCAAAGTGAAGTCAAAGATTTTTCCAGGGTTTGGAGGTTTAACCCATCCCCATGAGTGAAATTGGGGCTGTAGAATTGCAACACCCCTTTGACATCGCCCCGGTTGGCAGCTGCATCAACTTGTGTCAACAGATTGTTCAAATTGGTTGGTGCATTTTGGGGTGTAGTGGCTTGGGCTAATTGCGGTGGTGTAGTCGCTTGAGTGCGCTGCCAACCACTTGTTAAACCAAGAGTTAGCAGGAACGTCACCAGCCAGATATTTGCTGGAAATCTGAGTTGGCGTCTCACTAAGGTGCTAATAATGTTAGTCATTGGTAAGAATTTACTGATTTGATTAGAGAAAGTAAGGAAATTGTTTTATCTTAGTTAAGCTAGACGCTAAACGGTAGAGGTTTGATGGCAAACGCACCGATACGATTATTAATAGCTGCCAGTGGGACTGGTGGACATTTGTTTCCAGCGATCGCACTGGCACAAAAACTGCCAGATTATCAAATAGAATGGCTGGGAGTACCCAATCGGCTCGAAACTCAACTTGTTCCTCAAGAGTATCCCTTGAATACTATTGCAGTTGAAGGGTTTCAGCAAGGGTTTGGACTCTCCTCGATTCGGATTTTGGGTAAACTCGCCCTTTCGATTCTAGAAGTTAGACGAATTCTCAAACAGGGAAATTTTCAAGGGGTGTTTACCACGGGAGGTTACATTGCCGGGCCAGCAGTGATTGCGGCGCGTTCTCTCGGTTTACCTGTGGTTTTCCACGAATCTAACGCCTTACCAGGTAAAGTAACTCGCTTTTTTGGCCCTTGGTGTAGTGCGGTAGCCTTGGGATTTGAAGTAGCTGCTAAGTATTTGCCCCGTGCTAAAAATGTCTGCGTTGGCACACCAGTAAGAGGGCAATTTCTTGATGGGGCAATTGATGCACCACTGGATTTAGCTATTCCTGATGGTGTTCCTTTAATTGTCGTCTTTGGTGGTAGCCAGGGTGCAGTTGCGGTCAATAAGTTGGTGCGTGAATCTGCAAAAGCTTGGTTTGATGCTGGTGCTTACATAGTACATTTAACTGGCGATCGCGACGAGGAAGCAGATACTCTCAAACATCCGCAGTACATAGCCTTACCTTTTTACAACAATATGGCGGCGTTGTTGCAACGAGCAACTCTTGCTATTAGTCGTTCTGGCGCGGGTAGCTTGACAGAATTGGCAGTGTGTGGAACACCAGCGATTTTGATTCCTTACCCCTTTGCCGCAGAAGACCATCAATCTTACAATGCAGACGTATTTACAAAAGCTGGGGCGGCGTTAACACTGAAGCAATCGGAGTTGACGACTGAAGTATTGCAAAGTAATGTGTTGAATTTGTTGCAATCACCGGATGAGCTAGCAAAAATGGGGGAAAACGCCAAAGCGATCGCAGTTCCCGATAGTGCCGAAAAATTGGCGCAATTAGTGCGTGAGGTGATAGAAACTTAAAAGATTCAAAATTTAAGATAGTAAAAGACAATAGGAATTTATTCTCCAGGTTATGAAAATTTTATTTAACCAAAAATTCCGCCTCACAGTAGGTTGTGTGGCCTTATTACTTGCAAGTTTAGCCAGTAGCTATCTATATAGTCAGTCAAAAACTAAACAGCTAGCCCAACAAGATCAGTCTTTGACTGAGCAAGAAAATTTTGCCCCACTTCAATCACAAATTTCCCTCACCTCAAATCAATTTGTTGATCAACAAACATCTGATGAAACCATAGGCAAGGAAAATGCTTTTTCATCTCAGCAGGATTTGTTAGCTGCATCTGCACCCTATCCAGTTGTCGATGAATTCAAAAAATATAAATTTAGTATTAATGGCAGCCAGGTTGTTACCCCAGTCAAACTGCCCAGTAGTAAGGTGAACTTCAATCAAGGAGATTTATTAACCGTTCTCGTTAATACTAGAAAATATTTTCAAGATCATGGTTCAGAAGACCCAGATATTCTGCGTACAGGAATACTTGCTACTCAAGGAGTTACTGTAGCAGATGTTCTCAAAACTTTGGACTTCATGATTGTTGTTTTAAAGGAAGATATTGCTAATAATCGAGCGACTCGGTTACAAGACCCGAAGTTTATTAATAACAATTTTAGAGTTATCAAGTGGACTGCCCATAACCCAAAAAACAAAAAACAAAAGCAATTACGAATTACCAAATATGCTGTATTTACTCACACTGGTTCTCGCGAAAAAAACTCTACTTACAATACACCAATTTATAGCCTAAAAGAAAACTCAATTACTGATAAATTCTATACTAGATATACAAAACAGGATGTTTTATCTGGGATTTACGAACCAGGTGGTAGAGAATTTGGTAAAGTTCAAAGTCTCGCTTATTTAACCAGAACTGGCTTAGAAGAGGCACTGATGCAAGGAACAGTTCTGATTAACTTTACAGATGGTTATAAGGCATTTTTTAATGTAGATAGAAATAATGGAATGTCTTATATTCGCGGATTGAAAGCAACAGCCCAAAAGCGTTATTGGTATTTTAGAGAGGTTGATGCCATTAAAGGTTATGGATACAAAATAGATGCCAAAATCTCCATTAAACCAGGAGTAACCTTTGCTGGAGATGTGCTGAATATTGGTTTAGGTAAAGTGATTATTATTGAGCATACTAAAGGTGGTCGCAAACATCTACAAATGGGAGTTATGGCTGATACAGGCGGAGCCTTTTTACCCAATCTTTATCAACTCGATTTTTTGGCAGGTATTTTTAAGAGTCAAAAAGAATTTAGCCAGAATATCAGCCAATTGCCTGAGTATGCTACAGCATATTTTTTAGTAAAGAAGTAATGCATGAAAAATTCGTAATCCTCGTTTGTAGCAAGTATTACGAATTCGTAATTATTTGGTCAACAGTTCTAAGTTATGACCATTGGGATCATAGAAATAGAAGCCGCGACCTTCCTTCCTGTGGTTAATTTGTCCTTTATTTTGATGCATCGGGTCGCTACTGTACTCAATACCCGCCTCTTTAATACGTGTAAAAATTGCATCAAACTCCTCATCACTGACATGGAAGGCATAATGATGGGACTCGAATGTTTCAGCGTCAGCGAAGTCTAGCGTCAGCACATCATTAATATGTACAGCAGCAAAGTGGCCAACGGGAACCTCGACCTCTAAGCCAAAAATTTTTGCAAAGAACCTTGCTGATGCTTCTTTGTCATGTGCGGGCACTATGGTGTGATTTAGAGTAATTGTCATGCACACCTCCCCTCCTAATTTTGGTAATAATCAATATCAACTCTTTATTCAGAGTTAATAACAATAATGTTCCTTTCTATTTTATCTTTTGGGCGCTAACACCAGAGACTTAAATAAGCAAAACTAATAACTCGCATCAGGTTTACTGAAGTAATAAAAGTTGATTAAAAATTGTAAAGCAGTGTAAAGTGTTTTCACAGGCAAAGACGAAACCGCCTGATTCATAAATAACTAACCGCACTTATAAAACAATGACAACAACCTTACAACGTCGCGAAAGCGCCAACGTATGGGATCGATTCTGCGAATGGATCACCAGCACCAACAACCGGATTTACATCGGTTGGTTCGGCGTAGTAATGATTCCAACCTTGCTAGCCGCAACCGCTTGCTTCGTAATCGCCTTCATCGCCGCTCCTCCAGTAGACATCGATGGTATCCGTGAACCAGTAGCAGGTTCCTTGATTTACGGAAACAACATCATCTCTGGTGCAGTTGTTCCTTCCTCCAACGCAATTGGTTTGCACTTCTACCCGATTTGGGAAGCAGCTTCTCTTGATGAGTGGTTGTACAACGGCGGCCCTTACCAACTAGTAGTTTTCCACTTCCTGATTGGCGTATTCTGCTACATGGGTCGTGAATGGGAACTATCCTACCGCTTAGGAATGCGTCCTTGGATTGCGATCGCATATTCTGCACCAGTAGCAGCAGCAACCGCAGTCTTCTTGGTATATCCAATCGGACAAGGTTCATTCTCTGATGGTATGCCCTTGGGTATCTCAGGAACATTCAACTTCATGATCGTGTTCCAAGCAGAACACAACATCTTGATGCACCCCTTCCACCAACTCGGTGTAGCAGGTGTATTCGGCGGAAGTTTATTCTCTGCGATGCACGGTTCTTTGGTTACATCTTCCTTGGTTCGTGAAACAACCGAAACCGAATCACAAAACTACGGTTACAAATTCGGTCAAGAAGAAGAAACCTACAACATCGTTGCAGCCCACGGTTACTTCGGTCGTCTAATCTTCCAATACGCTTCTTTCAACAACAGCCGCTCACTGCACTTCTTCTTAGCAGCATGGCCTGTAATCGGAATCTGGTTCACCGCCTTGGGTGTAAGCACAATGGCGTTCAACTTGAACGGTTTCAACTTCAACCAATCAATCATTGACTCTGAAGGTCGTGTGATTGCAACTTGGGCAGATGTAATCAACCGCGCTAACCTGGGTATGGAAGTAATGCACGAGCGTAACGCTCACAACTTCCCTCTAGATTTGGCTGCTGGTGATTCTGCTCCTGTAGCTCTTACCGCTCCTGCTATCAACGGTTAATCATAATCTGAGATACTCTCTTCATCCTTATCTATAAGTAAAAGACGCTCTCCCGAAAGGGGGGCGTTTTTTTATTGGGTTAGTTGGTACGTTGAACATGCCACTGAAAATTTTTTTGAAGTGCAAAAATATTGATAATCAAAATTAGACCGCTATAGTTGAAAATTGAGGCAATAATTATCAAAAAGTAAATTTTACGGGTAAAAATTACTCGCAGCGCCGATAATTGCCTCAAAGCTCAAGTATAAGGAGAAATCGAGAATGATTTTACATCGTGGGCGGAGGGTAGTAGTTGCTTTGTTGCTGTCAGTTATGTTACTGACAACAGCCTGTGCGCCAACAACACCTGGACGTTTTGACCAAGCGCAAAAAGAAAGCACTCAACAAAAAAGAGGTCAATCGGTAGCTAAAACCGCAACTCAGGGTAGCGAATTTAATAAATTTTTCCCAAATGCGGGTGATGGCTACCAGCGCGTCTATACCCAAGAGAAAAAAGGCTTTGCGGAAGCGAAGTTGAAAAAAGGCGGTAAAGATATAGCGGTGCTGTCTATTTCTGATACTACCAGCACACCTAGTGCAGCAGCAAAGTTCTCGAATAGTACCAAAAAAATTGGCGGTTATCCCGCAGTAGAAGTTGGTAAGACGCAAACTGCAATTTTAGTAGGAAAGTACCAAGTAAAAGCACTTTCCCGCGATCCGTCATTTACAGCTAGCGATCGCGCAGATTGGCTAGAGAAGTTTAATCTTGATGGTCTCGCTAAACTGAAATGATTTGCACTACGAACATTCAGATAACAAAACCTAAATAAGGAGATTTTTATGGGCAAATCGATTGTTGAGTTGGTTGATCAATTGCCAACTGGCGGCTTGACTGTTTCTATGTTAAAATCCCTCGATTTTGTTGCTCCTGGTCAGTGGCAAAATACTGTTGGCTTTGTCAACACCATTAAGACTGTCACTGGCGAAGACGACGAAGATTTAATTCAGCAAATTGGCGAAAGAGCAATTTATCTATTCAACGACAAATCCCAAGGATACCAAACAGCTTTGTGGCTTTATCAAACCGTTGATGCTACAGATAGAGCGCTTGGTGCAGCAGCTTTAGCTAACAAAGTTGGCGAGAAAATTCCTTTATTGGGTTTTTTAAACTCTGTCACTCCCAAACCTGATAAAGCCCAAACCATCGATCTGACATTAAAATTAGTGGCTGAGTTAGTAGCCTTCTGTCAAATTAACGGTATTCCTGGAGACAGTATTGGGGATTTTGTCGCCTCTTTAGGTGAGTATAGTGGTGAGTCACTCATTCGCATGGTGGCATTAGTTTGTGTTGATGGTTTGATACCTTTGGGCCCAGACTTCATCAGCAAAGCAATATCCGGGATTAATCAAACAAATCCACAGGAGTTAGAACAAAACTCGACTTTCCAAAACATCAAAGACGTAATTCCAGGAAACAATGCTGGTAGTAAGCTTAACTTTATCGGTGAGAGCTTTGACTCAGTTAAAGGTTGGATGAGTGGGTTAGTTAGCGCTAATAATTTAACGCCACAAAAGGTAGTTAGCAATTTGCAAAGTTTTGTCGATATTGCTGATGACAAGTTAGACTACCTCGCGGCGTTCCTGGATGTATCAACAAATTATTATGAACACACTGGTACGCAAACTTTGGCACATCGCTTGATTGAACGAGCGGTAGCTGAGATTTAGGTTGATGGGGACTGGGGACTGGGGACTGGGGACTGGGAACTGGGAAGATTACCCAATACCTGATCTCTAATACCCAATCTCCAAGGCCTATTGGGGTAAACGTAGATCAGATGCGATCGCATATAAGTAAGGTTGAAAAATAGCCAAGTTTTCCAGTTTTTCAAATTTACCTGTTTGCGTACCTGTGTCAAATGCAGTGGTAATTACGTAAAGTTTACTGCCATCAAAGGCAACATGACCGATGTGTTGCTCTTTTACTCCACCTTGTTCCTTGAGTCCAGCGAACCCATAGCGGATTCCCTGAAGCTTACCAATGGGTACTGGTTGTGGTGGGTAGGCTGAGAAAGTAATCTCTTTGCCATATTCACCCTGACGATCTTTCGCAAACGCAGTATAGTGATCTACAACCCAAGTCTTAAGTACTGGTAATACCTGGGTTTGGTATTTGGTACTTTGGTAGTCCACTTGGGAAGCAGTTGGAATACCCGCTGCTACGAGTTTATTTCGGAAATCCTCATTATTTGCTAGTGGGTAAATGTTAATCTCAACTGTACCCAAACGTTTCCCTTTAGAGGAGACACACAACAGGGGTGCATTTCCCTCACAAGCAGAAACTTGCCAGTTAGTTGGAGCAGTAGCATTTCCCAGGATTTTCTGCCAGATATTTCCCTCATTCGGATTAGGAAGTTTTGCAACGCCAGAGGGTTTTATGACTTTAGGTGGAGAAAATTGGGGGAGAACAAATTTGGCTCCCAGCGGTATTGATACCAACAAAATAGAACCTAGTAATAAATGATAAAGTCGTAACATTTTTTTAAAATCCAGAGCCAACTATTGCAGACGCACCATAACTACAATACTTTATCGGTATAGAGGAACATAGATACATTTATATTGCTACAAGTTCCACAAATGGAACAGAGGGTATGTTTAATTATGCCTAGTAGCGCTGTATTAATTTTCAGCGCTACTACGAACAGTGTTATTTATTTATTGATTGATGTTGATGTATGCCTAATTACTTGTGACTTGGCAAAGATATGGCAACAATGAAGAGATGCTGGCTAGATGTGAAATCGAAGGGCAAATTTGCTGGGACTTTTTAATTGAAGCGAGAACGTTGTTGACGACGTTGCTTGTGCCTAGCAATTGCTTTACGCTTCTCTTTTTCTATCGGCGTCTCGAAGTGACGCTTTTTTCTCATATCTTGGAAAATTCCTGCTTTAGAAACTTCCCGCTTAAATCTTCTCAAGGCTGATTCAATACCTTCATTCTCCCCTAAAACTACTTGTGTCATTCTCATTCCTCCTTAATATGGATGAATAGTGGATGAATAGTTCAAGACTAGATACCAAATAAAATATTCCAGCAGAGTGGAGCCTTTGGCTTTATCTGCTGGAGACTCTAAATGTGAAACTTTAACGAATCGACTTAGTAGCGATCATTGTTGCGGCGGGCATTACCGCCACCCCAGCTACCACGAGGAGAACTGCTTCTTTCCTCACGAGGTTTAGCTTTGTTCACTTTCAAGTCACGCCCCATCCATTCCGCACCATCAAGTGCATCAATGGCAGCTTGTTCTTGTGTGTCTGATTCCATTTCCACAAAAGCGAACCCACGCGGCCGGCCTGTTTCCCGATCTGTGGGTAGTTGAACACGATTTACTGTTCCGTATTCTGCAAAAGCCTGCTTTAGGTCCTCTTCTGTAACCTGATAGGACAGGTTCCCGACGTAAATTGACATAGAAATCTCCGAATTCAGGGAGTGTAGAGAGTTAAATTCGGAGAGACGGTTTTTAGAAATCAAAACTAGTTACTCAACCGAAAATAATCTTTATGTCCATGAGTGTAACACAGCCTTTAGCCTTTGAATATCGTCTTATAGTGAATTTTATTCACAAATCAAACCTTTAGGGGAGGTTTGCAGACTTCTCCATTGACTGGCTTTTGTTGCTTGTACTATAAAAGTTACACTTTTAACAGGAAATCGGAATTAACTAGCGATCGCCCAGATATTTAGTGTTTTGAAAATTAAGCTGTGGACTAAAAGGTAAAGATTATTATCGGCAATGGGGGCAATCATACCATAACTAACTTTTTTAAAAGCAAATTCCAAAATATTCATCCTCAAGTACCCTATTAGCTATGGTCAAACTGCGCTAAGATTCCTTCTGCTTTCTTACACAGTAATTCGTGATATTCACCGTTACTAGCGAACAAACCTCCCCATTGATTGATATCACCAGTGTTATACTGCAACGGAGTGCCGTCAAAGTGGGTAAATTTACCACCTGCTTCGGTTAATATAAGTTCTGGGGCTGCCATATCCCAATCTTTGGGCGCAGACTTGCCGGAAAGAGAAATGTAGATATCTGCCTGTTGCTCGACAATGGTGGCGATTTTGCAGCCTACACTACCCACAGATTTATGATTTTGACAGGGTAGGTGTTGTAGTAAGTGATCTAAGCGTTGGTTACGGTGAGAGCGACTCACGACTAAAGTTAAGTCCTCAACTCTTTTACCTGATGACACTTGCAAAGGAACAGATTTACCACGGGTTTCTACAAATGTCCCCCCGCCTTTGGTAGCGTAATACAATTTTTCCGCCTCTGGTACTGCCACTACTGCCAACACTGGGCGCATTTCCTTGACTAAAGCAATGTGAACCGCATAGTCTCCAGTTTTTTCGATAAAGTCTCGTGTGCCATCCAAAGGATCAATTATCCATACCCAAGGGGCGGAAGGCTGTGCGCCCGTAGTTGGCGATTGATAGGTTTCTTCACTGATGTAAGCAAAATCTTCATTACCCAAAGTTGCTTGTAGCTTCTGCAAAATGTATTGACTCACAGCTACATCGGCAACGGTAACAGGCTCATTCTGTTTATATTGAACTTCTAAATTAGGGTCTTTTGCAGTGCCGTGGTAATACGATCGCAGTATATCTGCTGCGCCCCAACCAACCTCACGAGCGATCGCTAATATTTCTTGTAAGTCTTTCATTAAATTTGGCCTATCTAAAAATATGTATAACGTGATTAAGGGCGCACAGCGATACTTAGTTTAACTAATTACGAATTACGAATTACGAATTACGAATTACGAATTATCTTAAGTTCATCCAGCGCCGTGTGCCAAAAAATTTACATGAATCAGCAGCAATATTAGCTGCCAGTGCCAGCGCATCAATAAAACTTTCCCTTAAAATGTAATGACAGAAAGCACCGTGAAAAATATCTCCAGCCCCTAATGTATCAACTGCTTGAATCTGCGGCACATCTACGATACCAGTTTTAGTGCAACTCAAGTATTCAATTGGTTTTTGTCCGTGGGTAATGGCAATGTGAGGAATGTCAAATCCACTAAGATAGCTAAAAACGTCTTCTCCAGTCTGGCAGTTCGGGGGATAAAAATTTGCTGAACAGATAGCGTAATCTACGAATGGCAGAATTTGCTCAAATCCAGGCTTCCAACTACCACCATCAATTACTACTGGGATATTCTTAGCTTTAGCCATTTGGGCTATGGAATAACTAATCGCCATCTGATGTCCATCAATGAGGACGATATCGACATTTTGCAAAATATCTGGCGGGATAGATGCGGTGCTGGCTTGAGTTTTGACAGCATTGATGGAAACCACCGCTCGTTCACCTGTGGTTTGGGTGACAATGATTGAGGAAACAGGCGGTGCTAAATCAGTGGTAGGCTCAAGGTCTGCGATCGCAACTTTGTAATTTGCCAAGTCACCTCGAATTAGCTGCGTCATTGGATGAGAACCCACTATCCCCAAGACTGTGGCCTGATTATTACCTAAATAATTGAAGGTTACAGCCGCGTTTGTTGCTGGGCCACCTGCCGCTACAGTATAGTCAATAGCGACAATTTTCTGATTATTCTGAGGAGGGGAGTCAGCAAGGTAGATTAAATCTAAGGTTATTAAACCTACAAATAAACCACGATCCGATTTTTGATTTTGAATTTTGGATTTTAGATTATCCATTTCTCATCTATATTTCGTAATTATTTTCAACTCTTGTACAGACGCGATTCATCGCGTCTCTCCTGCAAAGACGCGATGAATCGCGTCTCTACAAACTCCTATCCGATGAATCGCGTCTCTACAAAATCCTAATTTTCCCTCATGCAAACTGATCCAAAACCAGGAACACTTTATGTTGTCGGTACACCAATTGGCAACCTGGAAGATATAACCTTTCGGGCGGTGCGAATTTTGCAGACTGTGGATATCATTGCTGCGGAAGACACCCGTCACACGGGAAAACTGCTACAGCATTTTCAAGTTAAAACTCCCCAGGTAAGTTACCACGAACATAATCGTACCAGCCGCATCCCAGAATTATTAGAGCATTTAGTTAACAATAAAGCGATCGCTCTGGTGAGTGATGCTGGGATGCCAGGTATTTCCGATCCGGGATATGAATTGGTGAAAGCCTGTATTGAGGCGGGAATTCCAGTAGTTCCCATTCCTGGCGCTAGTGCAGCAATTACCGCTTTGAGTGCAGCTGGATTACCAACGGATCGGTTTGTCTTTGAAGGCTTTCTCCCAGCTAAAAGTCAACAGCGACAAGAACATTTAGAATCTCTGCAAACAGAATCTCGGACATTGATTTTCTATGAATCGCCCCATCGATTGCGAGATACTTTGCGAGACTTAGCTATTGTTTGGGGAAGCGATCGCCAAATTGTGCTAGGGCGGGAGTTGACTAAATTGTATGAGGAATTTTGGCGAGGGACAATTGCCGATGCGATCGCTCACTACAGCCAACGAGAACCCCAAGGTGAATATACATTAGTCGTGGCAGGAATTCCAGCTAGTCAGCCCCAATTGACAGAAGAGGAACTGAAAGCCGAATTGAGACAGTTAATTAGTCAGGGAATATCGCGATCGCAAGCTAGTCGTCAATTAGCAAAATTTACCTCCCTTCCTCGTCGCCAACTCTATCAACTAGCTCTTTCTTTAGTCCTGACTCCTGAATCTTAAATATCTAATACCGCTTTTTAAAACTTCAAAATCAAAAACTAAATTTCAGGTATGTAAATAATTAAATATTTTTCTGATTACTTATTTTAATAAAATAAAAATAGCGGTTCTCGTTTGTATGCAATACATCTTGACCTCACTTCCATTCCTCTATCCTAAAAAAAGAGAGGCTTTGAATCTTACTCCCCAAAGCTAGAAGGGAAGGGACTGGGGGTTAGGCGTAGTTTTTTCCAAAATACAACTGGTTATATGCAAAATAATCTGATTACAAACAGCTTCCAAAAATCGCCAATCTTTTTTTTGTTAACTCTAGCTATAGCTATCAGAATTTATAATATCAATTCGCCCATTATCGGTATTCATTCCTGGCGTCAGTCAGATACAGCAGCAATGTCCAGAAATTTTTATGAAAATGGTTTTAATTTATTTTATCCTCAAATTGATTGGGGAGGTAATTCTCCTGGCTATTGTGAAACCGAGTTTCCAATTTATTCGTTTATCGTTGCTCTTATTTACAAAGTTTTTGGAGTTTCAGAATTTTGGGGTAGACTATTATCAATTATTTGTTTTTTGGTAGCGTCCTACTTCCTATATCAATTTGCTAGCAAAATTCTAGATAAGAAAGTTGCATTTTGGTCTTGCTTATTTTTTATAATTCTACCTTTAAATACTTATTACAGTAGAACTTTTCAGCCAGAGTCTATGCTGCTGATGTGTTCAATTATCGGCATATACTATTTTAATAATTGGCTTGAATCAGAAAAATGGCGAGATTTAATGCTATCAGGTAGCTTTGTAGCCTTGGCCTGTCTAATCAAAGTTTTACCAATAATATATTTAGGAATTCCACTTTTTTACTTAGCGTGGACTAAATTTGGTATCAAAGTTTTTTCTCAACTATCTCTGTGGATTTATAGCATATTGATCCTAGCATCTGTAGTTTTATGGTATTACCACGCTCATCAACTATTCTTGGAATATGGTAATACTTTTGGCTTTTGGTCAGGCTCAACAAATAGATATAACTATAATATTGTACTCACCTTACATTTCTGGACAGAAATATTATTTAGAACTGCTGTCAGGCATTTTGCTATTTTTGGCTTACCCATATTTTTACTAGGATTGTTCATTACTAGAAAAAGTTCAAAAGAATATGTATTAGATATTTGGTTAGTTTCAGTAATTTTAACTTGGATTTTAGTACCAGTTACTAGCTTAGTACATGAATATTACCAACTCCAATTTATGCTTCCAGGAGTGATATTTATGGGTAAAGCTTGTAGTCAATACTTCGATAACAATGCTCAAAAATTGAATCAGAGAAAAATTATAGTAGTCTTATTATGTCTAACTTTAGCTGCTGGTTCTGTGATTTACAGTATTGATTATATGTTCAAAGAAAGAATAGATAAATCTGCTGTTTTTCAACTGGCACAGCAAGTAAAACAAAATACTGCACCTGATTCGCTAATAATTGCTACTACAGGGAGTGATCCAACATTACTCTATTTATCACATCGGAAAGGATGGCTGGTTAGCCACAATGATGTAACTGAAAACACTATTTTATCTAGAGTTAATTTGGGGGCTAAGTATTTAGTAGGAAGCTTTAATTTTGTCGAAAGTTATAATTTATTTGTAGATGATAATCAAAAGCAAAAAGTTAATAGCTTTCTCCAGAAATATCCTAATACTCTCAAAGATCCTATGAACTTTATCGCTAAATTACCATAAATTAGACAGCTTTTAAGAAGAATACAAAATACAAAATTGATAACAAGAAAATGGGGATAACCTCTGCGGTAAGCAAGCGATAGACATTTGTATAGCCAATGCAGCAATTGGATTGCTAGTAGCTTCCGAATTCTCTATGGCTTCCGTAACGCAACACCAGTCTGCTCAAGTTGGGAAACCCACCTACGCGGCTGGCTCCCCTACATATACTTAGATTTTTTCAGAAATCAAATCGGATTGCTAAAAAACTTAGTACATATTTAGTTGGCGTTATTTCTTATACAAGTAATATGAGGAATCCAATCGAGTTCCTAATCGTTCCTAATATTGATCCCTGAATACGGCATAATGAATATTCAAATGATATCTAAAGATTTTTGATATTAGTTCTCTAGATAGATCAGGAATTTTGCAGGCAAACTTTAAGATGAAATAGTCAAAAGTAAACAAAGTAGGTTCTCACGAAGGAGAAATTCACATGACTAACATTATTGCTTGGCTGGTTTTAGGTTTAATTGCAGGTGCATTAGCTAAGTTATTTTATCCAGGAACTCAAGGTGGTGGTATTCTCTCCACAATTATATTAGGAATTCTTGGAGCCGTAGTTGGGGGTTATTTGGGTCAAGCTTTGCTAGGTAGTAGTTCAGCCGCCGCTGCATCTGTGGGAGCATTATCTCTAGGAAGCATCTTATTTGCTGTTCTTGGTGCTATGCTACTGATTTTCCTTTGGGGTTTGCTGAGTCGTCGAGCTGTATAATTAGCTCAAATTAACAGTTTTGGGAATCACTTCTAGCTGCAATAAACCGATAAAATGACATTAGAAAAAGAGCGAAGAACTATAGGAGTTTTCGCTAGATGTTCGGATGCACAATTGGTACTTCAGGAACTAAAAGCTTCTAATTTTCCAATGCAAAAAGTTTCTGTAATTGCACGGAATGCAGAAGAAGAAAGTGATATTGCTGGTGTTGATGTTAAAAAGCACACTGGCAATACATCTGAAGAAAATGCTGCTGGAGCCTTTACTAGTAGTACTTTAGGCGGTCTTGATAGTTTAGTATCCGGTCTAGCTCTCAGGGCAATTCCTGGTATAGGCTCAGTCATGCTAGCCGGAGCAGATGCAACTGCGATCGCTACTACTTTAACAGGTGGTCTGCCTAGTATATTGCTAAGTTTAGGGATTTCTGAAAATCAAGCACAGGGTTACAGCGATCTTGTCTGTAAAGGTTACTATTTGGTGATAGTAACCGGCATAGATATAGAAATTCGTATTGCTAAGAGAATTTTTAATCGCTGTGATACTCAACAGTGGAGCGTTTCTGAGCCATACTCGACCCCAAATAGTCGCTATAAATACGCAGTTGGTGTTTTTAATACGCGCCAACATGCAGAAAGAGCGCTGACTGAACTAAGAACCGCTGGCTTTCCCATGAGTCAAGTATCAATAGTTGCTCAAAATACAAGCTGTCTAAGTGATATTATTGAGGAAAACATTAGCAGTTCCCAAGATAACTATACTAATTTAGGAATTCCTGATGATCTAGCCGGATATTATGAACATCAGGTGACTCTTGGCCACTACTTAGTAGTCATCAAAGGCACTGATATTTACATAGCAGGTGCGAGAGCTATTTTAGAGAGTAACAATATCCAACATTTGAGTATCTATAGCCAATCTGAACTTGATGTGTCTAGGAGTGATCGCCAGGTTATTACGAACTTATAGCTAAACGTCAAGTTAATATCAAGATTACAATTGCATTGATGTAATACAAGTAGTCAGACACAATTAAATTCATTGGTGGAGACAGGGAACAGGTTACAAGAAAAAACTTGCGTAATTAATTCTGTCTGATTATTTATAACAGCAAAAGCCACTATATTTAGTGTTTCTAGAAATTGCGTTTTTTCGATAAACTTAATTTTTACTATCCAGCCTTTTTATTAAGTACAAAATTTGTTTAACCTTGAATAAGAATTTATAAATCAGAATTCAGGAGCGGAGCCGGAGACGTTTCTGTTAGCTCCGGTCAGAATTAAGACGTTCTCTACGAGACGCTAGCGCGAACGCGGACTCGCTAAAGCTGCGCTATCCGCCACTCGTACAAAATTCATTCTGAATTCTGAATTCTGACTCCTGACTCCTGACTCCTAAATTCTGTTTCGATCACAATAAAATATTAAATAGGTGTTGATTTTTTGATAAAAATGTCATGTCAACATAAAACCTAAGCGACAAGATGGTAGTCTTCGAGTAAAATAATATCTGTTTCAAATAGTAAAATAGTAGCTTCATAACCAATCCTACCCATTTCTGGTTCTGAACCTATTTCCATTTCTATAAGATTTGAATACCTGCCTGGAATAATGTTGAACCGTTTGAAGATTGGAACCAAAATTGGAATAAGTTTTGCCCTGAGTTTGGCCACTCTGACCACTATTGGTCTAATCTCCTACCATAGCACCAATGAGTTAATTGAAACTTCACGCAAAGAAAACCATACCTACGAGGTGTTGAGTCAGCTTGAAGACCTCAACTTACAACTAACAACTGCTGAGACTGGGCAACGCGGTTACATTATTACTGGAGAAAAGCGCTATTTAGAACCTTATAACGCTGCTCTTGAATCACTAAATCAAAAAATTAAGGAACTTCAAAATTTAACAGCAGATAACCCCAACCAACAAAATCGGCTTGATATTTTGCAGCCATTGCTAACGCAGAGAATGGCTGTAATGAAAGATGTCATTGAAATACGGCAAAGCCAGGGTTTAGAAGCTACCCAAAAAGCTGTTTTGACAGACGAGGGTAAGCGGCTAATGGATCAAATCCAAAAAGTTATTCAGGCGATGAAAACTGAGGAGAGCGCACTGCTGAAACAGCGCTCTGAGAAGGCACAAGCAGCTGCCCAGCAAACGCTCGGCAGTATTGTCTATAGTATTCCCTTATTTTCCGTAATCTTAGCTTTAATTGGATTTTCGCTGACCAGACATATCTCAGTACCGCTGAAACGAGTTTCTGATTTGGCAGAAAAAATGGCGGATGGGGATTTATCGGTAAGTTTACCAGATAGCGATCGCCAGGATGAAATTGGTGTGTTGACGCGCACCTTCAACCAGATGATTATTAATCTGCAAAACACAACTAAAAAAAATGATGAACAAAACTGGCTAAAGTCTAATTTGGCTGAATTTACCCAAATGCTCCAAGGAAAGCGAAATCTGGAAAGTGTATCTAGCCTAATCTTGTCGCATTTAGCACCACTGGTTGGAGCATCCCAGGGCGTTTTTTATGTTATGGACTCCGTAAACGACCAGCCAATGCTGAAGTTATTGAGTAGTTATGCTTATAAAGCCCGCAAAAACTTGGCAAATCAGTTTCGCTTGGGCGAAGGATTGGTGGGACAATCTGCTCTCGAAAAACAAAGAATCCTCCTCACAGAAGTTCCTAGTGACTATATCCGCATCAGTTCTGGCTTGGGAGAAGCACCACCGCTAAATATTATTGTGTTGCCCATACTATTTGAAATGCAAGTAAATGCCGTAATTGAACTTGCCTCTTTTGGGCCTTTTAATGAGTTGCACCTAAAATTTCTAGAGCAATTGAGTGAAATTCTTGGTGTATTTTTAAATAATATTGCTTCCCAAGTGCAAACCCAACAACTACTTGAAGAATCTGTTGCTTTAACAGAAGAACTGCAAAGCCAGCAAGAAGAACTACAGCAGAGCAATCAACGCTTGGAAGAACAGGCACACGAGTTACAAGAATCACAATTTCTTGTCAAGCAGTCTAACGAAGAATTGCAACAACTAAATGAGGAATTAGAAGAAAAAGCAGAATTGTTAGAAGTGCAAAATCGGGAAGTTGCCCGCAAGAATCAAGAAGTTGAGCGGGCGAGACAGTCTTTGGAAGAAAAAGCGGAACAATTGGCGTTGTCTTCCAAATATAAATCAGAATTTCTCGCGAATATGTCCCACGAACTGCGGACACCGTTAAATAGCCTGTTAATTTTAGCAAGGCTGCTAGCAGATAACTCTCTTAACAACTTGACCGAGAAACAGGTAGAGTACAGCCGGACTATTTACTCGGCTGGAAACGATTTGCTGGAGTTAATTAATGACATTCTAGATTTGGCAAAAATTGAGTCGGGTACTATGTTGCTCGATATTGAGCAAATTGCTTTAGTAGATTTGCAGACATCTCTAGAGCAGACTTTCCGGCAACTTGCTCACAATAAAGAACTCAGTTTTACTATTGAATTAGATGAGAATTTACCACCAACAATTTATAACGACTCCAAACGCCTGCAACAAGTGCTGAAAAATCTTCTAGCTAACGCCTTTAAGTTTACAGAACAGGGAGGCGTGAAGTTACAAATTAGCATGGCAGATGAGGCCGCCCAAGTTGATAATTCTATGATTGCTTTTGCCGTTAGCGACACGGGTATAGGCATCCCAGCCGAAAAGCAGAAGATTATTTTCGAGGCATTTCAGCAAGCAGATGGTACCACCAGCCGCAAGTACGGGGGAACTGGCTTGGGCTTGTCTATCAGCCGCGAATTGGCTCAACTGTTGGGTGGAAGAATTGAACTAATCAGCCAACCAGAACAGGGAAGCACCTTCACCCTCTATTTGCCCAGGCGACAGGAAAAGAATGCTAAAAATCCTCTCACTACACCACCCCCTGAGCCAACTACCTCTATTAGTGCAGCATCGACCATAAAAGAAGTACCAATGGTCGAAAAAAGATCCACAAATGTGGATACTTCAGCATCCGCGAAAGTACTTACCACTTTCCCCAGCGAAATTCCAGATGACCGGGAAATTATTCAACCAGGCGATCGCGTTTTGCTAATTATTGAGGATGATGATAAATTCGCCCGCATCTTACTAGATATGTCACGTGAGCAGGGTTTTAAAACCATTGTTGCTTTACACAGCAAACAAGGTCTAGCACTAGCAGAACAGTTTAAACCCAATGCGATTATGCTAGATATCCACATGCCAGAGATGGATGGTTGGACGGTGTTGGATCGTCTGAAGCATAAACCAGATACCAGACATATACCAGTACACATACTTTCTGTTGATGAAAGACAGCAACGGGGATTACATCTAGGGGCGATTACCTATCTACAAAAACCTGTTTCTCCAGAAGCGCTAACTCAGGTATTGACTGAGATTAAAGGCTTTATTGAGCGTCAGGTGAAAAATCTCCTGATCGTAGAAGATGACCCAGTGCAAGCTCAAAGTATTATCGAACTGATTGGTAATGGCGATGTTCAAAGTACAGCAGTGGGTACGGGAGCAGAAGCCCTTTCGATTTTGCGATCGCACTATTTTGATTGTATGGTGTTGGATCTAGGTCTGCCCGATATGAGCGGGTTTACACTAATTGAGCAGATAAAACTTGAACCCAAGCTTTTGAAACTGCCGATTATCGTTTACACCGGCAAAGAACTCAGCCGCCAAGAAGAAACCCAACTGCGGGGGCTAGCAGAGACAATTATCATTAAAAATGTGCGATCGCCAGAGCGGTTGTTAGACGAAACTGCCCTATTCTTACATCGCGTACAAGCAAATTTGCCGCCACCAAAGCGGCAAATGCTAGAGCAATTACATCAAACTGACCCGGTGCTGGCTAATCGGAAAATTTTGATTGTAGATGATGACCTCCGAAATATTTTTGCCCTCACCAGCTTTTTAGAAAGTTATCAAATGCAAGTGCTATTTGCCGAAAATGGCAGAGATGGCATAGAGAAGCTGCAAACTAATCCTGAGATTAATATAGTTTTAATGGATATCATGATGCCGGAAATGGATGGTTACGAAACCACCCGCGCCATCCGCCAGCAACAACAGTTTCGTTCCTTACCAATAATTGCTTTAACTGCCAAAGCTATGCCAGGTGACAAGGAAAAGTGCATCCAAGCTGGAGCCTCTGACTACATTACCAAACCTGTAGATACTGAACAACTGCTTTCATTACTTCGGGTTTGGCTGTATCGGTGAAGGTAATGGGGTAGGAAAAAACCTTATCAAGGAAGGCAAAAGGGAGCAAGGGTTTAGGACAAGAACTCCAAATTTTCAATTTGGTGGCTCTTTTTCAGGAGAGGTTTGAATCCCCAACCAACTGAGGTAAAATCTTCTGCCTCCTGCCTCCCAATACGGTTCGGTTAAGGCAAAAGACGCGATAAATCGCCGTCTCTACAATAATTGGTCTTTTGTAGAGACGGCGATTCATCGCGTCTTTGTGATAAATTATCGAATCTTTGTGATCTAAAATTTTCATCAAAAAGCCTTAACCGAACCGTATTGTCCTGCCTCCTGCCTCCTGCCTCCTTCAACTAATCATCTTCTCTAAAGCAACCTGTAAATCTTTTGTCAAATCGCTCACAGCTTGTCTAGACGCGAGGCGATCGCCCTGACAATTGCGAAAGCGTTCCGTAACTAAAATTGGCTCTCCCACGGTGATTTGTGCCTGTCGCAAACCCAATCGAGGTCGCCCCGGAAGTGTTGTATCTTGAATTCTGGAAAGCATATCGAATATAAGCAAAGCTGTTTCCGCAAACCGTTCCGTCGTCGGTTGTTCCTGAATATAGGTAGCTGTGACTGCAACAAAACTTTCCACTATTCGCATGTGTCGCATTCGCAAGTCTGCTTCCTCTGCAATCCAGTCTGCTAAACCGCGTTTAAAGGGTGCTAAAGCCTTGATATCTGGCAAATCTTCCCGATAAATGTAATTCCAGCCAGCTTCTTCCAAGCGGCGACAGCGGTCAATAAAATTACCCTGCGCCTGAACTCCAAAATATTCCTCGGTAACTTGTAATGCCTTATCTAGCAAGCGATGCAGTCGGGCAATTAATACCTGATTAGGAGTAGCAGATTCATCAATTGAGATGGTTTTTGGGATGTCTTGATGATAAAAACGACGATAAAACTCTTCCATCTCGGTAATCAGATATTCAGCTAACCTACAGAGGCGTTGATAGTAAATCTCTTCACGATTGCCCGAATCAATTTCCTTTACTGGTAAGCCACTATCAGCTTCCAACTTACTCAACAACCAATCCAGTTTAGACCAGGGTGGCTCGGCGTAACGATATTGAATAGCGATCGGCAAAATGATCACAGTCTCAGTCCGATTAGCTTTTTGCAAGTCTTCTACACACCAGAACCCCATTTGAGCAACACCTGGTTCCAGTGGACTAACAATACCACTATGACCATTAGTACCGCCTTCCGGTGCCACTGCGATCGGTAGTTCGCCATTAGCAAACAACTCTCGTGCAGTTTGGATAGCTTGCCTATCTAGTCGCCTACCGCGATGAACCGGCACACCTCCCAGCCGAGAGAACAACCAACCTAGCCACTTTCCAGCCCAAACCGTCATACCCCGATCATAGAGAAAATAGCTGTGAACCAGTGATTGTAGTGTAATACCTTCCTGACGAGCGACTTGTGGCACAATGCGAGAAAGCAAATACAGCATACAGAGGGGATCTTCCACCTCTGGGTGACGAAATGCCAACAAAAAACGAATTTTTCCAGCCTGGAATTGTTGATAAAGTTCAGCTAATACCTCAACATTCGTGGCTTCAATCTTGACAATTCCAGCTGGTAGCCAAGGGCGAGTGCGAAACCGTAGTGCGATCGGCAATAACCACCGAACAATCTGGAGTACCAGCGGGTTCAATCGTTGGGGAATAAATTTCAGTGGTGGTTGAGTAGAGTGAATCGATCTAGGCAAGTCGCTCTCCAGATTGTATTTTTAGCGATTGTACAACGTGGGGTCTTAGTTTTGCGTAAACCTGGAGCTTCTTAAAAGAGTGGGCGTGTTTCTCTTGGACTAATGACTAATAACTAATGACTCCGCGCAGTGGTTTGATTTTTAGGAAAATTTCGGAATAAATAGCCAAACACAGCTAAGTTCAACACAAAAATAAACATTTTTATAGGAGAGATACCCTGAATTAATTCATAAATTTCTGGTGGAATACTGATACCGACAAGTCCCAATACCAAGACATGGGCCCAACGTTTTTCGTACCATAAACCAATGGCTTCAATAGTGGTAACAATAGCATATATTCCTGTTCCAATACCGCTAAATGCCAAGGTTCGAGGATTTAAGTTAATAACTTTCTTTAAAAGCCAATCAATAATCATCGACTTACCTTCTAAAACATAATTTTCTGAAAAAGCCTCTAGAGTTTGATAATTTTTTAATGTCAATAATAAAGCGATTGAAGTAATCATAAGCAGCAAAGCGGCAAATGATTTGTAGAGAACAATTGCTACTAATCCCAATGGACGCTTTTTCAAACAACCCCCTAAGTATAGATAAATCCAAATTTGATTAACTGGTTATGGATGATGCTAACTAAGACGCTTATTGTAGCAGTACTTAATCGCCCTATCTTTCCACTTTTCCCAAGAAGTCAACTAGGGAAACTTCAACAATTGAAGAAGAATTCAGAAGTCAGAATGGGCTAAACCTTAGCTATCCGCTAACAGGAGTCAGAATAAAGACGCGACGCTCGTTCGCCCTTGGCGTCTCCCCTTGGGAGAAGACTCGCTAACGCGGACTCGCTAACGCTGCGAAGCACCGCCAGTCATACAGAAAACATTGCTGTTAGCGGATAGCTAAGGTTTAGCCCATTCTGACGACTGACCCCTGAATTCTGTTCGATAAATTACTACTAACTACTTGTGGTATGGGCGGAAAAGCCCGCGGAGTTCACAGGAGAGGTGAGACGCCCATCCTACAATAAATATTGGAATATTTTATTACTTGGAAGGCGCTTGTATATGCGTAGGTGTAGCCGAACCCAGGCATCACACATTTCAATAAACATCTTCAATGGAGGTTAGCGGACTCGAACCGCTGACATCCTGCTTGCAAAGCAGGCGCTCTACCAACTGAGCTAAACCCCCGTAAAATTAAAATAGTAGGTAACTTTGATTGCCGTTGCTATTGTAACTTATATTGTTCCATTATCAAAGGGATGAAGCCAGAAAATATCCAAGTTGTTGCAGCACTGTATAAATTTGTCAAGCTGCTAGATTTTGCCGAGAAACGAGATCCTCTGCTGTCTTACTGCCAAGCCCAAGGTGTCAAGGGGACTATTTTGCTGGCACAAGAGGGTATTAACGGTACAATTGCAGGTTCGCGTCAGTCCATTGACTCAGTTCTCCGGTTTTTGCGTTCTGACCCTCGTTTAGCAGACCTAGAATCTAAAGAGTCATATACCGAAACTCCGCCCTTTGAGCGGATGAAGGTGCGGTTGAAGCCAGAAATTGTCACTTTAGGGTTGCCGGAAATTGACCCAAATGAGCAAGTTGGTACTTATGTCAGTCCCCAGGAATGGAATGATCTAATTTCTGATCCAGAAGTAACCGTGATTGATACCCGCAATGATTATGAGGTAAATATCGGTACTTTCCAAGGCGCAGAAAATCCCCAAACTGGCTCATTCCGGGAATTCCCCGATTATGTGCGTCACCATCTCGACCCAACTAAACACAAAAAGGTTGCTCTGTTTTGTACAGGCGGCATTCGCTGTGAAAAAGCTTCATCCTTTATGCTTGCCCAAGGTTTTGCAGAAGTCTATCATCTCAAAGGCGGCATTCTCAAGTATTTGGAGGAAGTTCCAGCACAAGAAAGTTTATGGCAAGGCGAATGTTTTGTCTTTGACGAGCGGATAACTGTTAGTCATGGATTAGAAGAAGGGAGTTGTGAGCGGTGCTTCTGTTGTGGGCGTCCGATTTCTGAGGAAGATAAGGTGTCTCCAAAGTATGAGCAAGGTATCTCTTGTCCCTATTGTTTTGATAGCCTCACCGAAGAGAAAAGAGCGCGTCAAGAAGAAAAATGGCGTCACTACCAAAGGGAACAGGGAATAGGGAATAGGGAATAGGGAATAGGGAATAGGGAATAATTAAGAGTTTTATCTCTGGGAGTAAGATAAATATGTAACTAAGCACGGACTGTTTTAGGTGTGGTCTAATTCCTCTTTTCTATTACTTTCCGTTCCTTCTTTAAATAGCTTCAGTCAAGGATAATTCGGAATTTAAGGGCAAAATTACTGTAAATTTAGTACCGACTCCAACTTGACTTGTGACACTGATTTTACCCCTATGAGCATCAACGCACCTTTTAACGATTACTAACCCCAATCCAGTACCCTGAATTGATTGGACATTTGAGGCTCGGTAGAATGATTCAAAAAGTCGAGTTTGGTCTGCTTCGGGAATACCCATACCTTGATCTTGAATATAAAAAATTGCTACTTTCTCAATCGGGTCGCATATTAAATCAAACTGAATGTTGCCTCCTCTGGGAGAATATTTAACCGCGTTTGAAAGTAGATTTACTAACATATAATGTAAGAGTCCTTGATCCATTACAGCAGATGTGTTTTCACTATGACAGGTAAAAACAATTTCACACACGCTACTTTCAACAATAGAAAAATCTTCGACTAACTCTCGACAGAATTGCTGTAAGTTAAGTGGAGTAGGGTTATATATGAGTTTTTCTGCTTCCGCTCGACCCATAAATAGCACTTCTTCCATAAGTTTTTCTAAAGATTGCACAGCACCTTGAATTCGCTTTAAATAAACGCCTTTTTTTGCATCTGTTAAATTTGCTCCTTGCATTTCGATGAGTTCTACTGCCGTTTGAATAACAGTTAGCGGATTACGAAACTCATGAGATACGGTAGAGATAAATAGTGATTTGAGACGGTTAAGTTCTTGCTCCTTCTCTAATGCTTGCTCTAGCAATTTTGTTTGGCGTCGTTCGCTAAGATCCCAGAAAACAACTACTACACCATTTATCTGGTCAGATCCTCGTTTTAGTGGTGAAGCACTATCGCCAATTGGAATTCTTTTTCCGTTTTTTGTAATCAGAGATGTGAATTCCCCTAAATAAACAACTTGTTGCTCCCGTAGCACTTTTGTCACAGGGTTTTCTAATGTAGTCTCTGTAACTTCATCGACAATATGAAAAATTTTCGTCGCCTCATTTCCTAAAGCATCTTCTTGCTGCCAGCCAGTCAGCGCCTCAGCTGCGGGATTCATGAATGTCACTGCTCCCTGCTCATTGGTCGCGATGACAGCATCACTCATCGAATTTAAAAGGGTTGCTAACTGATCTCGATTCTCTCGCAGGTCACGTTCTAACTGGTGTTTTAAAAGACCGATCTCGATCGCTATTCTTAAATCTTTTGTAGTAAATGGTTTAACAATGTATCCGAAAGGTTGGGTAAGTTTGGCTCTTTCTAAAGTATGATCATCACCATAAGCAGTTAAAAAAATTACAGGAACGTCTAACTGCTCACGGATCTGACTAGCGGTAGCAATACCGTCCATCTCACCTTTAAGAATAATATCCATTAATACTAGTTCTGGCTGAGTTTCCGATGCTTTGGCAATGGCAACTTTTCCAGATGAAGCTGTACCCGTAACAATGTATCCTAATTGAGTGAGTTGGCTAGCAATAGTTCTAGCCACAATCACTTCATCTTCAACGACTAAAATCCTAGCTTGACCCATTTGATATTTATTGATGCAAAGTTAACTGCGTGAATTGAATTTTGAATCCTGTTCCATGATTTCGTTCTAGAGTAATGTCGCCTTCGAGTTGTTCTATAACCAAGTCATATACTAACGACAGACCCAAAGAATCAGTATTTTTCCAATCTAAATTATCTGGTAAACCAATCCCATTGTCTCGGATGGTCATCTCGATGCTATTACCGATATTGCGTAGAGCAATGCTGATTGTGCCTGCTTGTTGGTTGGGAAAAGCGTGCTTGAGGGCATTGGAAATTAATTCATTAATAACCAATCCACAGGCAATAGCTTGGTCAACATTCAAACTCACTGAATCTATATCAGTTTCTAAACCGATTCTACCAGGCCATATTTGATAGGAAATTAGTAAGCTTGCTGCTAAATTATGGATGTAGTCAGCAACATCAATTTGCCCAATATTAGCGGAAGTATACAAATTTTTATGAATTAGAGATATTGATTCAATTCGGTTCTGACTTTCTCGAAGAACTTTGATTACTTCCGGATCTTTGAGTGTTTGAGACTGAAGTTGTAATAAGCTGGAGACAATTTGCAAATTATTTTTAACTCGATGATGAACTTCCTTTAAGAGAACTTCTTTTTCAGCCAAGGCATTTTTTAATTTCACTTGAGCTTTTTGTCTTTGAACAAGTTCAGTTTGAGCTTGCTCAAAGATGCTGGATTGTTGAATTGCGATCGCTAATTGGACTGTAAGTTGATCGAGCAAATCTAATTGATTTTCTTCCCAATCGCGGAAACCAGAGCATTGGTGAGCAACCAATAAACCCCAAAGGTGAGAGCCGGGGCTTTGAGAGCCTACTTCTAGCAATATGGGTACAACTAAATTTGCTTTGACTTCAAACTGTTCTAACAGGCGAACATGACAATCAGTGAGTCCAGCTTCGTAAATATTAGCGATCGCTCGTTTGCGTCCCTGATAATACTCCACTCCTGCACCTGTTTGAAAACACGTATCATGAATCTCTACACCCAAAGAAACTGTCCATCCAGGTTCCACCGATTCAGCCACAATTGTGCCGATCATCTCTGAGTCAAACTGATAAACTACTACTCGATCAACCCCAAGTAAATCTCGCACTTCTTTAACTGTTGCATTCAAAATATCTTGGAGATTCAAAGATTGACGAATCCGTTGAGCAACGGTTCGCATCAATTGCTCCCGCTCGGCTTGAGCTTTTAAAGCAAGTTCAGTTTGCTTACGTTCTGTGATATCTTGTCCAATACCAATAATTTGACCATTTGAAAGTTTAATATTAGTCCAAGAAGTATCCAATAAACGACCATCGCGCACCTGAGTTCTAAAGTCACTCCAATTGCGTTGTGCAGACTGAACAAAACTTATTACATACTGTCGATATTCAGAATTAGGATATAACGCTTCCAAGACATCATGAGTTTGGCAATCTTGAAGTTTCCAACCGAGAATATTTTCCCATTCTTGGTTCACCCACTGAAGTTTACCATTGGGAGCAATGAGGGCAATCATTAACGGTATATTCTCAAAAATTCTCCGTAAAAACTCATTTTGCTCTTGGAGTTTTGTCTCAGCATTTTTTCGGTCATTAATATCATTAAATACTGTTAAAATCGCTGACTCATTGTTAAAATTTAAATATTGTAGTGAAGCGATCGCCCAAAAATAAGTTCCATCTGCTCTTTTTAATTGAAGTTCATAATTATGAATAAAACCATGTTGATTAAGAAGTTTTAATAGCACTTCTAAATCTGCCAGATTATGATATAAATCTAATAAGTTTTTGTGATTGACCAAATACTCTGTAGAGAACCTAAATGTTTGAAGCAACTCTGGGTTAGCGTATAAAATCAAACCATCAGATGCACGAGAAATAATTAATGGAACAGGAATAGCTTCAGAAACAACTTGAAATCTAGCTTCACTTTCCTGAAGAGTTTTTTCTATTTGTTTATGTTGTGTAATGTCTCGGATATTAGCCAAACGAGCTTGGTGACAAGCATAGTCTATTAAATGTGTGACAATTTCAACATCAATAATCTGTCCATCTTTTTGCCGATGTCGCCATTGTCCAGTAAAGTGTAAGTGAGAGTAATTTTGTTCTAAATATTCCAAGAAGATAGGCATATCTTCTGGAGGGCAAATGTCAGTTATTCGCATTTGCAAGAACTCTTTTTGTGAGTAGCCGTAGTGGACAACAGCAGCTTCATTTACATCTAAAAATTGTAGATTACTCTGGTTATATATCCACATTGGATTGGGATTTTTAGAAAAAAGAAGATTAAAACTCCTTTGACTATCATCAATAAGTTTTTTCCGATGTAATTCTAAATACCTGATTACTTGTCGAGCTAACTGTTGTAAGGCTACTTGCTCTTTAACACTCAAGTTTCGCGGTGCAAAATCAATTACACAAAGACTACCTAATGCAAAGCCACTTGAGGTAATGAGGGGAATTCCCGCATAGAAGCGAAAATAATTATTTGATGTTACCAGGGGATTTGTAGCAAACCGTTCATCTTGCAAAGCATCCGGGATGATTAATATTTGACTTTGCAAGATAGTATAGCTACCAAAAGAAACGCTGCGAGGAACTTCTGATATAGTTACTCCAATTTTTGACTTGAACCATTCTCGTTTTTCATCAACTAGACTAATCAGGGCGATTGGTGTTTCACAAAAGTTAGCAGCTAGTTGAGCTAGTTCATCAAAAACTTCTTCTGGTGGCGTATCTAAAATTTGATATTCATTAAGTATTTGTAGACGTTGGCTTTCATTTTCAGGAAATAGCATTAGTGGTTATGTGAAAAAAATTTTATTAAATATCAGATTTAAGCAAAATAATTAAAATCTACGGAATGAAAATTGTGTTTTTCTTAACGTTTTTAATGCCAGATTACATTAGCTAAAGCCTATGCTGAAGTTAATCAATGTTTTTACTCTATAAGATTGTTAAGATATTTATTTTTTGTAGGAATAATTTCCTCCATTTGAATGGGTATTTGGGGTTGCTTAAGGGTGGTTTTCAAAAAATAATATGCACCATCAGTATTTTTATCAAACTATAGGCAGTTTTTGCAACCTCATCAATAAATAAATTTAGCAAGGAAGTTCACTTGGTAATACTAAGAAGTTATAAAATAAGTAATAACACGGAAATATACGGAGATTGATAATTCCACTCCCAACTCCTGAGCTAAATTTACGATAGTTTACTACAGCAAAGCTTCAAGAAGTATTTTCCGAAATTAAACCACATCGAACCCAAAAAAAAGTTGACAATTTACGTCAACACTGAAGTAATGATTGTACCACCGTACAATCATTCTATGAGGTAAGATTTTTTACAGAATATATTTACTGGCAAAAGTGTAGGTTAGGAAATGAACCGCATACTTCTACGGCAAGATACGCGTAGCTTCTCGCAGATAAGAATCTTTGTGGACTTGGTGTTATTTGCGGTGGTCTGCACTATATTTTATCTTGGGCGTCCTAATGTAGTGATATATAAAACTGCTTCATCACTAGGGATACCCAAAACTTCATTTACTTGGTCATCAAAAAATCCACCGATACCACTGACGCCTACATTCAGGTGCATTGCTGCTAAATTCAAGCGCTGTCCTAAATGACCGGCATCCATGTGTAAGTAACGGTAAACGCGATCGCCATATTGTGCGATCGCAGCTTTCAAATCCGCTGTATGAAATAATACTGCTGCGGCATCCCGCCCCAATTCTTGTCCCAAACAGAGAAAATGTAACTCTCGCCGAAAGTTTTTAAACCGAATTTGGCGTAATTCTTGGGCTTTGGGTGCGTAATAGTAACAACCCGCCTCCAGTCCTTTGACTCCGCAAACAGCAATGAATGTTTCTATTAAATTCAGATCAAAGTAGTCTGGAGAAATATCTAAACTTTGGTCTATGTAATTTTGCGGTTGGTAAGTGAAATCGAGTAAACTTTTCAATTCCTCAAAGCTTAAATCATCACCATTATAAGCGCGGGTAGAGCGTCGCTTGTACATAGTAATTTCTAGTTCTGACAGCTTTTGTCCCCAGTTTATAGGTGCGGTGGTGGTAGGAATTTTCAAACAGAAAGGAAAGTTGTATTTATCCTCCAAAGATTTTTCTTGTTTGATAACTGGTAGATTGAGATTGCCAGTTATACCTGATTGGATTTGGGTGTGTTGATGGAAATATGTCAGCAGTTCGCCATCGGGGATTTGGGGATAACTAGTTTCGGTGGCGGAAGGTAAGGCAGTACATCCCAATGGTAAATTTTGATTGACATCTAATAAATCTGCCAGAGGTAAGATAGCGATCGCACCTTCTTGTTGGGGATCGATATAAAGTAGATCGTTGACTGATTCATCCACAAAGCCGCCGATTAAATGGGGGCGATAGTCAGTAATCGCAGCAGCTAACTCGATATTACCCAACAAGTGTCCCGTATCCAGAAAAATCCGCCGATAAGCCCGATCTTCGTATCGCCACGCAGAACGATAGAATACCGCAGTGACAATAATTGCCAGTTGAGTATTTTCTAAAGAAGGATGCCAGAAACAAGCTCCTTGGAGAGTTTGCCAAACATCACTTTCCCAGTAATGCATGAGAGAATGAGTCCGACACTGGTAGTTATATAGACCAGGCGGCAATAACGACGTACCACGGGAAACCACATACACCTCAGCAGGGTATAATCCGCCAGCACTGGGAGCAGCGCGTAAATACACAGCACTTCCCATAGAAGGCATTTTCGCCGTCAATCCATAGCTACGAAACAACAGCCGCGAGAGTCTTTGCCACCATTGAGCATCTGGGTTATTAGCAAACGCCTCTGCTTTTTCTTGGATATAGGGTTTGAGATCAAAAGTAGAGCCGATTTTGTACTCTTTAAAGGGCACTGGCTGTTTAGCCCAGTCTAACCTTTGACTTTTGGAGGCAAGAGTCTCAGGATTGTATTTAGTCCGTTCGTGATAATGCTGGGCAATTGATTGGTGTAATTCTGGCATAGTACTTTCAATATCCTTGGGGCATCCTTTATTTTTGATCTTGGCATTCATTAGCCTCATTGTTTCGTGTCAATTGGTACAATCCTCAGAGTCATAAAGTGGTAATTGGTAACAATTGATTGGGGAGTGGGGAATGGGGCATTGGGCATTGGGCATGGGGCATTGGGCATTTGGGTATTAGTTATTTTTGTCTCCCTTGTCTCCCTTGTCTCCCAGTCCCCAATCCCCACTCCCTACTCCCCACTCCTTCGCAGTACCATATAAACGCAAAACTATCTACAGCTGGATGTGTAATGATGCCTGTGCGTCAAACTTTATCAAAGCCTGATATCCAACTTTCTTATTTGGAGTGGAACCAAGGTAAAGAACCTTTACTGTTATTACATGGTTTAGGCGACCATGCTCTGGTGTGGTCTAGTTTAGGAGATTATTTGGCAGCAGACTATCACATAGTTGCACCAGATATGCGCGGACATGGCCAAAGTAGTAAGCCAGAGATAGATTATAGCTTTGAGAGTGCGATCGCAGACCTTGAAGCACTCATGGATCATCTGGGGTGGACTTTTGCCCATATTGTCAGTCACTCGTGGACAGGAAAATTAGCCGCCATCTGGGCAAGACAAAACCCAAAGCGGTTGCAGAGTATAATTCTGGTCGATCCGATTTTCATCTGGAAAATGCCCAGTCTTCTCAGGGTGACTTTTCCAACGTTGTATCGCTTCTTGCCTTTTCTCAAAAGCATGGGCCCCTTTGCCAGCTACGAAGAAGCCGAACAACAAGCACAGCAGTTAAAGCAATATCAAGGATGGAGTTCCTTACAGCAGCAAGTCTTCCAAGCAGGAATAGAACAAAAACCCGATGGTAGTTGGGGCAGCAAATTTACCATAGCCGCCCGCGACGGGATTTTTGAGGCAGTAATGCAAGTGCCCGGTTTTACAATTCCCCTTGACACCCCTGCCCTATTCATCCAGCCAAAACAAGGACTGAACCGCCAAAATTGGCAAATTCAACCCTACAAAACCCATCTTAAAAACTTACGCATCTGTCAAGTTCCCGGCAATCATTGGCCATTTTTGACACAACCAGAGGCATTTAACCAAACAGTGGCGGCTTTCTTGGCAGAACACAGATAGAAAATCTCATGATTATTTAGACGGGATTATCATACGGCAACAGAAGAATTAATAGGAGCAATGTCTAGGGAGATTGGGCATGGAACATTGATTATTCCCCCATTCCCCCCATTCCCCATTTCCCATTCCCCACTCCCAGCTAGTCAGTCATGAGCCTTTGTATCAATCCCGTTTGCCCTCAACCAAATCACCCGAATAATCATCAAAATCGCTTTTGTCAAAGTTGTGGTTCCCATCTAGAATTGCTAGGGCGTTATCGGGTAACGTGCCTGTTAAATGAAAAAACAGGGTTTAGTAAAGTTTATGAGGCATACGAACAAGATACTCCCAAAATCCTCAAGATACTCAAAGAGGATCTATCAAGCGATGCCAAAGCAGTAGAACTATTTCAGCAAGAAGTAACCGTGTTGGGACAACTCAAGCATCCCGGTATTCCCAAAGAAGATAGTTACTTCCAGTATCAAACCCGAAATGGTTTAGTGTTGCATTGCATAGCAATGGAAAAAATCGATGGCTACAACTTAGAACAGTGGCTAAAGCAGCAGAATTGCCCCATATCCCAAAAACAAGCCATAGATTGGTTAAGACAATTGCTAGAAATTTTGGATGTAGTGCATGGCAAACAGTATCTACATCGAGATATTAAGCCATCTAACATCATGATTAGATCCCCCTTTGATAAAGGTTGCAGGAATCTAGTACTAATTGATTTTGGCACCGCCAGCGAAATTACTAAAACCTACCAAGACCAACTCAAAAACAGCGAAAAGATGACAGCACTTATGTCATCTGGCTACAGCGCCCCAGAACAAATGAATGGTCAAGCAGTACCGCAATCAGATTTCTTTGCTTTGGGGCGCACATTTGTATTTTTGCTGACGGGATACCATCCTTTGGATATGTATGATGTCCAGCACAATTTGTTGCACTGGCAAAATCATGCAATCGATATTTCACCCTTACTTTTGAATTTAATTGATTGGCTAATAACAACTGATATAGAAAAACGTCCTACCAACGTCCAGGAGATTTTACATTGCCTAGAAGAAATTGAAACTAAACTAACAGAAGCTATTCCTATAGATATTAATATACTAAATTTTTCTCAAATTGAACATTCACCTCAGCCTGTTACTGACAAATTATTGCCTGTAAATAAACAACCAGAAAAAGTTCCCTTATTGGCTTTTTTTGCAGCCCTACTAGTGGTATTAGGATTACTTAGTATGCTGGCTTTAGCAACACGAAAATCAGATTTTTCTGGAACATCAAATTCCAGACAATATCCAGAGAGAAAAGGCAAAATTGATTACTTTGATTATAAAGAAGGTAGAGATAACCAGGGAAGAATCGCCGAGTTTAATATAGCTATTTTATCAATAGAATATAAATGGCTTGTGGGTAGTAGTTTTCAAGTTAAATATAATGACGAAATTATTAGTGTTGACCTTTTGAATCTGAATTTACAACAAGAAACTATAGAGAAGGTAATGGAAGATTCCAGTGAAATAATCTCTGTGGGTACAGCGTCTTGCAAGGGTGATACAGCAGTTCAAGAACGTGTGGCTTTAGAACGTTCCAAGCAAATACAACTTTTAGCTAAAAAGTTATTTATTAATGTATCAAATATCAAAGGTTATCGCTTATTGAATTTGGGTCAATTTCAGCGAAGCGATTGCCACAAAAATCAGGATTTAACTAAATATCAGAGAAGTGTTATCATCATTGGTGTTAAAAGAGGATCAGCAGGTGTG
Organism: Nostoc sp. KVJ20; assembly: GCF_001712795.1. Lineage (GTDB taxonomy): Bacteria > Cyanobacteriota > Cyanobacteriia > Cyanobacteriales > Nostocaceae > Nostoc. The sequence continues at coordinate 30,751 of NZ_KV757676.1, read as the reverse complement.
ATTCTTGATGAAGCTCTACGGAATAGGTTAGAAAAAAATCCTTTTGCTGATTTTAAATTAGAAGATTATTCTTTGGGATCGGCACAGAAATTTAAGACGATACCAAGTAATTTATAAAATCCATAACAAAGTACATCAGTGCATAGGTGCAGCCCATCGTATATATCGCCACTTTAGCCATAAACTACAACTATGGTCATCTACATCTCCTATGGCTAAAACAGCAGATATTAGCACCAAGCGATTAATCAGCCTCGCACCCGAAAATTGGGTAAAATGGGTAACACAAATTCCCGATATTGGATCTGGAGAAATTATCAACTCCGAATTCCAGTGGATTAGCCGTGAGAGTGATGTATTAGTCCGCGCCACCAGTCCCCAATATGGCGAATTTATAGTACTTAACGAGTTACAATTACGTTACAAGCCTGAAATGCCCAAACGGATGCGGGCTTATGCAGCACTGGCAGAAGAAAAGTACAATTTGCCCACCTATCCAGTACTGGTTAACATCCTCAAAGAAAGTGATGTTGAAATCCCCACCAGCTATGAATCGCAATTTGCAGGTTTACATGCGCGTCAAGACTACCGCGTTATAAACCTTTGGGAAGTCGATGTGGACATCGCTTTTACTCAAGCTGTTCCCTCCTTGCTTCCCTTTGTCCCAATTCTCAAGGGAGGTGCAGAAGAATCGACTGTGCAACGGGCATTGCAAATTCTCCGCGCCGATGAGCAATTGAGCCAGTTAGAAACCGTTATGGCTTTTTTTGCTACCTTCGTATTAGACAGCGCTATAGTTCAGCAAATCATGAGGTGGGATATGGCAGTATTACGCGAATCTCCCTGGTATCAGCAAATTTTGAGAGAAGGGGAAGAACGTGGGGAAAAACGTGGGGAAGAACGAGGACGGCGAGAAGGACGGCAAGAAGAGATACTGTCAGGTATTGAACTCGCTTTAGAGATAAAATTCGGCGCTGAGGGATTGCAACTGATGCCAGAAATTTCTCAAATTTCAGATTTAGATAGACTAAAAGCAATTCAGCAAGGAATTAAGAGCGTGAATACTCTAGATGAATTACGGCAATTAATTTGAAGAAGAATTCAGGAGTCAGAATTCAGGAGTCAGAATAATGAGTGGAGGATTCCCACCCACCACTACGTTATCCGCCAGTCGTACAGAATTCATTCTGACTCCTGACTTCTGAATTCTGTTTGGATAAATTGTTCATGCTCCCATCCCAGAATACCGCTTCAAACCCGCACGCCAAAGCAAGCGATTCACACCCAAAAATACTAATATCCAACCCACCATTGACCAAAATCCCTGCCCTAAATTCACGGGTAGCCCTACCAAAAGACTTGCGGGAAAATCAATCAAATAGGGAAAAGGCGTAAACATAACTATTTTCCGTACAGGTTCAGGAAAGACTTCTAAAGGTGCTATCAGACCAGATAAAAATAAATAAAATAAAAACCAGAAATTTTCTAAAGCGCTAGCTCGTTCTGTCCAAAAGGCAAACATAGCAAAAGTGTACTGAATCAAAAACCGCAAAGTAAAAGCTAGCCCCGCAGCCAATGTAAAGAGTAAAAACCTATCCAAACTTGGTATCCAAAAAGCTTGGGGATAGAGAATGAAAAATAATCCCACTAATAAAAAAGTAAACATTAGGCGGGCAAATCTTTCAGAAATATGCGCCGCAATATGATGCCATACTGGGTCGAGTGGTTGTAGCAACTTGGGCGAAAGCGTGCCTTCCACGACTTCTTTTTCAAAGTCCCAAATTACCCAAGCAACTGTAAGTTGTCTGACAACGAAAACCGTGATAAAGTAACGAGCAAAATCCACAGGTGATAGCCCAAACTGTCCTCCTTGTGAGGCTTGTATCCAGACACCCATAAGGATAATCGGCAAAGATCCAGCTAAAACCCATAAGATTAGTTCTGCCCTATACTCAACCATATAGGCATAGTATACTGACAGCAAAGTTAAGGCTTTTCTGATTATCCGCTTCATTTATTCACTTCCCGCTACAAAAATTACCCACTGACTCAGAATTTCCTACTCTTGTACAGACGCGATTAATTGCGTCTCTAATCCACAACGCCTGCCTGAAAAACTCTTCCAATTACTTCTTCCACAGGCGGTTCGGTAACTGTTAAATCAATTACCTCCAAATCCGCTAAAATCTGAGATACGGTGCGGGTGAGCGCCTCTCGTGATACCATAAAACGCACTGCTCGCCCTTCTAAGAGTTTCACGTCACCATAGGTCATAAGTTTTTCTATTGGTAGAGGTTGGGCTAACTCTATATAGACTTCTCGGTAAGGAGCAAAACGTTCTAGCAATCCGTCTAAGCTACCGTCATACATCAGTCTTCCCTGGTGAATCAACAGCACCCGTTGACACAAAGCTGTGATGTCAGCCATGTAATGACTGGTTAATAGCACTGTAGCTTGATAACGCTGATTGTATTCGCGTAAGAACTCGCGCACTGCAGCTTGAGCATTTACATCTAATCCCAGCGTTGGTTCATCTAAGAACAATACATGGGGATGATGCAAAAGTGCTGCCAACAATTCTGCCTTCATTCGCTCACCCAAAGATAGCTTCCGCACTGGTTGGGTAAGTTTACCTTCTAGGGAAAGCATCTCTGTTAATTCTCCTACCCGTCGCTGAAATTCTTTATCAGAGATGTTGTATACAGCCGCATTAATTTTCAAAGAATCAAGTGCTGGTAAATCCCAAATTAACTGCTGTTTTTGCCCCATTACCAAGGTAATTTTTTGCAAAAATGCTTCTTTACGCTGAAATGGAACTTGTCCAGCGACTCTGACTGTACCGCTGGAGGGGTGAATCAGCCCCGTAAGCATTTTGAGTGTGGTGGTTTTACCAGCACCATTTGGGCCTAAAAACCCCACTATTTCACCAGGGGCAATTTCAAAGGAAACATCCTGAACTGCTTGAATTGAGCGGTAGGTGCGGCGAAAAAAGTGGGTGATTGTACCTTTAATACCCGGACTTTTAACTGCTACTGGATAAGATTTACTCAGATTTTCAGCGATGATAATTGACATATTTTTTATATTAGAACCACAGATGTACACACAGAGAAGTCTGAGTGGCGGCTTCCGCGACTCAGAACTTCGATGGTAATGGGAAAACATTCTAAAATTGGGGAGGGGTTAAAGCCCCGAACATCATTTTTCGTTTGATAACCCAATCCCCAATCCCCAATCCCTAATCCCCAGTCCCCAGTCCCTTTTACTTTTAGATTTTAGATTTTTCCTTCAATTCAAAGTCCAAAATTTAAAATGGTTTTACCGTAAACGTCCCGATCGCAATGTACTGATAATTAACCACAAACCCAATAAACTGGCGACTGCAAACAGGATGGTGCTTAAAAAAGATAGCTGAGTTGTCTGCGCTCTGGTAGAAATTATTGCCGCACCCATAATCAGCGAACCCACTAATATACTAAAAGATAGTCGGTTGGCGGCATCATCCATAGTGCGCCGCACACCATCTAACCCCCGCAGCGATAGATTCCACTGTAAGGTTTCTGAGGTAACTCGGTCTAATAACAGTTCTATTTGACGGGGAGATTGGAGAGAGAGACTTTTAATATCTAAGGCTGTTCTTAGGAGCGATCGCACTGGATTATCCCCTATTAACTGGCGTCGAAACAAGTCTGTAATTAATGGTTTGACTTCATCAAAAAAATTCAGATCCGGGTTGAATGTCCGCGCTACACCCTCTAAATTCGCTATGGTTTTGGCATACAAACCCATATTGCTAGGTAACCTAATTTTATTGTTGCGGGCAACTTGTAAAACTTCATAAATGATCTTACTGAAGTTTATTTGCGTGAGGCTGACATTGTGATACTTTCGCAACATGCGATCGTAATCATTTTCTAACCGCGACAAAATTACTGGTTGGGCGGAATCTGATAGCTGCAAAGTTAATTGAGCGCACCTTTGAGCATCTAAATCAACGATCGCTAACAACATCTCTGTTAATATCTGCTGTGTACGGGGATCAAGTCTTCCCACCATGCCACAGTCTAACAGCGCAACACGACCATCTTTGAGATAAAACAAATTCCCTGGATGGGGATCAGCGTGAAAAAAGCCATCAATATATAGTTGCTGAAAAAATACCCGAAATAACAAAGTGGTTATTTCTTTACGCTCTACAGCCGGATCTTTACCATTATTGTTGTTATTCAAATCCGCCGAGAGGAACGGTACCCCATCCAGCCATTCCATCACCAGTAATTTTTCTGTGGTCAATTCCCAGTTAATTTCCGCAACCACTATTTGCGTGGGATCAAACCAACGGCTTTTAGATAAGTTGCGCCGCAGTTGATCTGTAAAACCCGCTTCCCGTGTAAAGTCTAACTCGGCTTCTAGCGCTTTGGTAAATTCTTCAGCGATGGACTTGATTTCATAGGTTTGCCCAAACTCAGTCCGCGCCACTAAATCAGCAATACCTTGAATTAAAGCAATATCTTGGGCAATAGTAATATCAATTCCCGGACGTTGCACTTTCAGAGCGACTTCTCGACCGTCTGCTAATGTCGCCCGATGTGTCTGGGCAATTGATCCCGCCGCTACGGGGATCGGGTTAACTGTACTGAAGGTTTCTGCTAGTGGACGTTTTAATTCTTTACGGAGGATTATTTCGATCTCTGGCCAGGGAACTGGCGGTACTTCGTCTTGTAGGGTTGATAGTTCCTCAATGTAGGCTGCACTTAGTAAATCTGGACGGGTAGAAAGTAGCTGGCCAAGTTTGACGTAAACTGGACCCAAGTCTACCAGAATATTTTTTAAAACCGCAGGTGTCGGTAGCTGTGGTTCATCAGCTTTGCCACCAGTAAGCAACCTTCGCATATAGTCCCAGCCATTGCGAAGGAATACTTCCAGGATTTCTCGTTGACGGGGAACAGTTTGGGTGAGGAACATTTTTGTAAAGAACTGCAAAGATGCAGAGGAGTTAAAGAGGTAAACAGCAGGGGATGACAATACAACGGAAGTCGGCTCTAGCTTTGGTACTTGTTAAAGTTTTGCTAGCTGCGGCACAGTCTTTGAATCTTTTTATGGATGATTGTACGGCTTCGTGGAGCTTCTGTTCACTCAGCATCCGTTTGACGTAATTAGAGCAGGAATCCCCACCATGTAATAAGCGATGGGAACAACTAAATCCTTTGGACGGAGAAATATATTTTTGATAGGCAGTAATAGAATCAATGGCCATTGTTTTGGCGAGAGGCTCAAAGCTAATAATGTCCATAACTGTCAGATAAAATAACAGACAGTCAAGTTATAATAGGAAAATAGACTTTTTCGCCTCTGCCAAGGGTTTTAATTTTTACAGCAGGTCGGTAAATCGGGAATCGCTTTGAAGAATTTTGAGGATCTGCTTAATTTCCTGGGTACGGTCTTTTTTAACAACGAGAGTGACATTGCGATCGCGCACAATCACCACATCCTCTAAACCAATAGTAACAACTACATCTTCTGGATTTGAGGCATAAATAATCGCCCCCTGCGTATCTAGCCCTACATGAGTAGCGAGTTCCACATTGGGATTCTCTTCTGTCTTCAGTAAGCGTTCGATCGCATTCCAATCTCCTAAATCATCCCAACCAAAATCAACTGGCAAAACGTATGCTAGAGTTGTCTTTTCCATTAGCGCATAGTCTATACTCTTCTTAGGCAACTGGGGATAGATATCAGGGCCATGTTGTTCTAAAGGTTCGATAATTTCTGGAGCATGGGTATGTAGTTCCTTGAGAACAACCCCCGCCCGAAAAACGAACATTCCACTATTCCAGCTAAAACGTCCCGTAGATAAAAAAGTCTCTGCCGTTTCTCGGTCGGGCTTTTCAGTAAAGCGGTTCACGTGATAAGCTGGCAACTCATTAAAGCTACCTATTTTTTCACCTTGTTCAATGTAGCCGTAACCGGTTGATGGAAAAGTAGGCTTGATCCCCAGTGTAACGATCGCTGCTGTGCTTGTTGCCAATTGCGTAGCTGCATTTAATGTGTGTGCAAACGCTTCTTGATCAGCAATCCAGTGGTCAGCAGGGAAAAAGCCAATCACAGCGTCTTCACCATAGCGCTGTTTAATTTCTAAACTTGTCCAAGCAACGGCTGCGGCAGTGTCTCGGCCTTCGGACTCGATCAATAAGTTTTCAACTGGTAAATCAGGTAATTGTTGTCTAACCCCTTCAGCTATCTGACTCGAAGTTACGACCCACAAGGAATCCCAACTGCCCGCGAGTTCTAACAAGCGATCGGCGGTTGCTTGTAATAAACTTCTAGAGCTACCATCTAGACTTAAAAATTGCTTGGGTCTGTCTTTGCGACTCAGGGGCCAAAAACGTTCACCTTTACCACCAGCAAGGATTACGGGGAACAATAAAGTATTCATGTTGTCATACACGCCTACCGAAGAACATTACAAGTTTACAGTGAGCTTTTCCACTGGCAATATTTGTAGCTTGGATTAACATACTTTTAGGGAGTGGTTGAGTGGGGAGATAATTGTGATAAAACAAGTCGAATGGTCGGAAAATCCGGTTACATCTCAGCAAGTAGTAGACTTTGAAAGTGAAGTGCGATCGCAGCCACTTCAACGAACGGAAAATCAAGTAACACCTGCACCAGTAGCAGATTTAGAGGAGGAGGATGTCGAACTAAACCCGCTAGCGAATCCCAACCGTAGCGTCGCCGAATCTGTGGGTGCAATTCCCAATCAGCTTTACGAGAGACTGGGCTTAACCATGCCTCGATGGCTGTTGTGGATTATGACGGTTGTCATCGGCATTACCTTATCTGGACTGCTGGTATCAACGTTAGCGCTGTGGACTCCTTTGTGGAGCAACCTAGATCGAACAGATGAAGATTTAGGAACTGCTGGTAAAGACGAGGTAAAAATCCCACTCCCAGGCGAGTTATGGGGCAAACTCTCCCAGTATCAGCTTTCCCGACCGATGAATATTTTGATTATGGGGATTGAACCAGTCAGCGGTACGGTTGATGGCTCTCCAGAAAGCTTTGCTGGAAAAAGCGACTCCATGCTGCTGGTACGGCTTAACCCTAGTGAAAAATCTGTACGGGTGCTTTCCATTCCCAGAGATACGATGATTGCTATCCCCGAAAAGGGAGAAAAGGGATTAACGAAGGTATCTGATGCCAATGCCCAAGGCGGCCCAGTCTTGGCAGCACGGGTAGTTAGCCGTACCTTAAACAACGCCCCAATCCATCGCTACATCCGTATTTCTACCAGTGGTTTACGGCAGTTAGTCGATCAATTAGGGGGAGTAGAAGTCTTTGTTCCCCAATCAATGGAATATAAAGACTCCAGCAGTCGTCTATCGATTAATTTAGTTAGTGGCTGGCAAACCCTCAACGGCGAACAAGCAGAACAGTTTGCCCGATTCCGCGAACCAGGTTTGGGAGATTTGCCAAGAGTGCAGCGTCAGCAAGCACTAACAGCAGCATTGCTACAACGCCTCAATAGTCCTACCATTTTACCCAGGTTGCCTCAATTAACTCGCTTGATGCGAAAATACTTTGATACCAACCTGAAGATGGAAGAAATGATGGCGTTGGTGAACTTCGGCCTCAACCTAGATCGGGATAACTTCCAAATGACCGTGTTGCCTGGTACCTTTAGCCGTTTTAGCAAAGACCCTGATAGCTATTGGCTAAATATGACTGGACAACAGAGCCTGTTGAATGATTATGTTGGGGTAAATGTACCTGGTCTGAAGCCAGATATGCGTCAGGTTCCTAACCTCAAAATTGCTATTCAAAATGCTTCCAATCAACCTCAGCTAACTGAAAAAGTTATTGCTTATCTCAAACAGAAAGGCTTTACTAATATTTACAAAGTGCCTGATTGGCCAGATACCCAACGTCAAACTCAGATTGTTGTCCAAAAAGGCAACCGCCGAGTTGGAGTTGATTTGCAAAAAGTCTTAGGCTTAGGTCAAATAGAAGTGTCTGCGATCGGTGATTTAGAGTCTGATCTTACAATTCGGATTGGTAAAGATTGGAAATAGCTAAGAGTCATTAGTCATTAGTCATTAGTCATTGGTCATTGGTCATTGGTCATTAGTAAAATGACAAAGAACAAAGAACAAAGGACTAATGACAAAGGACAAATGACAAATAATAAAGTTATGAAAAAGATTTTATTGCGCTTTTTTGGTTTGATAGCGATTTTGATACTAGCCTTTTTGTGGATAATACTTAATCCCAAACCGGCTTTTGCTCAAATCAACACAATTAATTACAACAATATAAATTTAGAAAATCGTGACTTCTCTCATACTGATTTGGCAGGTGTAACTTTTGTAGCAGCAGAAATGCGGGGGACAAATTTTCAAGGAGCAAATTTAACCAACGCAATTCTTACTAAAGGAGTTTTGTTAAAGGCAAATTTGGAAGATGCGAACTTGAGCGGCGCTTTAGTAGATCGCGTCACTATGGATGGTGCTAACCTGAAAAATGCCATTTTTACAGAAGCAACTTTGACCCGCAGCCGCTTTTATGATGCTGATGTCACTGGTGCTGATTTTACCGATGCTTTAATTGACCGTTATCAAGTGTCGCTGCTGTGTGAAAGAGCCGATGGCTTCAATCCAGTTACGGGTGTCTCAACGCGAGATAGTTTGGGTTGTAAGTAAAGAATCTCGGCGTTGAGCATAAAATGCTTATCCTCGTTTCCTTACTTAAGATTGACTGAAAATTGTCAAAAATCAGTCGCCTCTAATTACCACTGGGAATTTCAATTAAAAATTCTGTTCCTTCTCCTGGTTTAGAAGAACATTTAATCTGACCATGATGTTTTTCAACTATTATCTGATAGCTAATAGACAATCCTAACCCTGTACCTTTACCTGGTGCTTTGGTGGTGAAGAAGGGATCAAACATGTGCGATCGCACCTCTTCTGGAATCCCAAGACCATTATCAGCTATTCTAATTACAATCTGGTTATGAACAGCTTGCGTACTAATCCAGATAGTTAAAGGTATTTTTGGACACGTTTGCAATAATTTCAAATACCTTTGCTGTATAGTGTTAAATTTTTCCTCTAATGCATCAATACTGTTACTCAAAAGATTCATAAATACTTGATTTAATTGCGCGGGATAGCATTCCAGCAAAGGGAAATCATCGTATTGTTTAACAATCTCAATAGCTGGGCGTTCAATATTATTTTTGAGGCGATGCCCTAAGATTAACAAAGTACTATCCAAGCCTTCATGAATATCTACTGGCTTTAATTCAGCCTCATCTGTACGAGAAAAGTTACGCAGCGATAGCACAATCTCACAAATCCGCTCTGTTCCTACTTGCATTGATTCAAGGGTTTTGGGTAAATCTTCGATGAGAAAATCTAAATCAGTCTTGTCAATTTGCTCTTGGACAGTTGGCGACAATGAGGAATTTTGTTGGTAAAGTTTCACTACCTTTAGCAGTTCTTGAGTATATTCATTTAAATGAATAAGATTGCCAAAAATAAAACTGATAGGATTGTTGATTTCATGGGCAACTCCAGCCAGTAGTTGTCCTAATCCTGCCATTTTTTCACCCTGAATTAATCTAGTCTGAGTTTGTTTTAATTCTTGCAAAGTTTGAGTAAGCTCTAAGGTTTGACGTTTAGTTTGTTCTAATAATTCCGCTTGCTGAATCGCTATTCCCAATTGCACCCCGACTTGAGCCAGTAAATTAATTTCTTCCTCTTTCCAATAACGCGGTTGCGAATTTTGATAAGCAACTAATAATCCCCATAATTTCTCACCTTCCCGAATCGGAACAAAGGTTTCGTTACGCGGAAGTTCGTTATCGTCGTCTGTATCCTCAAAAGTTTCTATAATCATTGGTTGGGTTTGTACAACAGGTTTCCAACCATCTTTAAAAGAATCTGCCACAAATTTACCACTCCAATCAGGGTTGAAGCGGTAAATTGCAACTCGCTCGACTTCGAGCAACTCTCGCACAGCTTGAGTAGTGGTTCTAAAAATAGTTTTAATATCGAGTGACTGTCGAATTTTATCAATAGTTGCAGCCAGCAATTCTTGTCGTTCCATTGCTTTCTCACGTTCAGTGGCTTCTGCTAACTGGACAACCTGCATTTGTACTTGCTTTAAATAAGAATCCTGTTTTAATGCGACTCCCAATTGCTCGGCTATTTGACTGGCAAATTCAATTTCAGAGGGTTGCCAGTAACGAGGAGCGGTGCATTGGTGAATACACAGCAATCCCCAAAGTTCGCCTTTTTTCAATAGAGGTGCGACCATATTTGCCCGCACTTGAAATTTTGCTAGGATTTGAACGTAGCAACCTGGAAACTTTCCTTGATAAATGTCAGCGATCGCATTTACTCGACCTTGAGCATAAAGAGGTGCAAAGTTTTCACCGAAGCAATAATCATAAACTTTTTCTGCTATTACCGAGTTACATTCAGGTACAACATCCTCAGAAATAAATTCTCCTTCCCAATCTTTTTGAGGGTCAAAACGAAAGACTGCTACTCGGTCTGCTTGCAGCATTCGCCGTGCTTCAGTGACAGTAGTCTGGAAGATTGTCTCTAAATCTAGGGACTCCCGAATTCGAGTAATCACGCTAGTTAATGTCTTTTGTTGCTCTGCTTGATACTGAGCGTATGCCAGCAACTTATGGTGTCGCACTGCCACACCAATTTGTGTGCCGATTTTGGTCAGTGATTCGACTTCATAAGATTGCCACTGTCTGGGTGAGGCATTTTGGTAGGCAGCGATGATTCCCCAAAGTTGATCTCCTTGGAGAATAGGGGCAGTTGCAAAGGCTTTTGCTTGGAATTGCTCCAACAGCGTTATATGGCAGTCTGTTAATCCGGCTTGATAAATGTCATTAACTGTAAATGTCTGGTTGTTAACATAACGTCCGCCTTGCGTCTGTTGTAAATAAGTATCAGCGATCGCAGGCTCAATGCCAACTAGGGAAATCCAGCCTTCTGCAAATGATTCCGCAACAAAGTTACCACTCCAATCGGCATTGAAGCAAAAGATGGCAACTCGATCAGCTTGCAGCAATTTGCGGATTTCTTCAGTTGTGGTTTTAAAGATAGTTTCAATATCAAGAGGTGAGCGAATTTTATCAACAATCTGAGCAATTACTTGGTCGCGTTGAACCGCTTGAGCTAATTTTGCTGCTTGCAATTGGACTTCATGGAGATGCTTTGCTTGTTGAATTGCAACGGCAAGATGGTCAGCGATTTGACGAATAAATTCAATTTCCGATTCTTTCCAGTCACGAGTCTCACTGCACTGATGAATGCAAAGCAATCCCCACAGTTCCTTCTGGCGCGATAGAGGGACAACGAGGTTAGCCTGTACCTGAAATTTACTCAAAATTGCCACATGACAATCACTCAGCCCTGCGTTGTAAATATCTGCTACTGCTTGGACTCGACCTTGTTGATAACTGGCAGCAAATTGTTCTCCAAAGCAGTGGTCGTAAACTTTTACTGCCATTGCTGAGTCCCAGCCAACTGCAACATCCTCAGAAACAAATTCTCCCTCCCAGTTTTGTTCACGGTCGAACTGGAAGACTGCTACTCGATCAGCATTTAGCAACTGACGCACTTGTGTAACGGTCGTTTGAAAAATTGTTTCTAAGTCAAGAGACTCCCGAATTCGGACAATTACACTTGCCAAAGCCTTTTGTTGCTCTAGTTGCTCTTGAAGTTGAGCGCTTGACAAGAGAAGTTGATTTTCCGTGAAATTTGAATTGGGTTCCATTGCTCTGGGTTATGTCGTTTTTATACAAAGGTTCCTATTACCAAACTTCATGGTGTCAAAAATATGACAAACTGCAAATTTTTACAGTGTTTAACTATTTCCCAGAAGATGGTTATCAGAGAAGGCAGGAGGCAGAAGTATTACCCAGTTTAAAAAGAAGATACTGGTACGAGACGTACAGCACGTTTGCGACAGCGTCTCGCAGAGAAGTGCGATATAAATCTAAAGCTTCCACAGCTTAAGTCCCACGTTTTTAAGAGTGGGTTACTCCTGCCTCCTGATTGTTATAGTTCCCCTTTCTTGATCTATCCTCGTAATGAGTTAAAAAATAATTTTGGCTTGTACACAACAAGGAGATGACTAAGTTAATATTGCCGGGACAAATCAGAAAAGCGATCTTACCCTTTTTGAATCGTTAACTAACTAACTTGCAATTCGCTGTATCATAGCAATCTCAGGAATTTAATTTTGGGCGTAGGCGTAGCCCAACCTAGCCCTCATTTCTCACAAGCTTCAGGCGTTTGATAGAGCAGAGGGGCGGAGGGGCAGGGGGGCAGAGGGGAAAGAACTTAGTATTTGAACTCTCCCCTGCTACCCTGCTCCCCTGCACAAGCGCAGGCTTTGAGAGGTGTGGTGAGAAATCCGGGCTAGGCATCGCTTTGCCAATACAAAGAGCGAACGCATTTAAAATTACTAATTTGTCAAAATTTACCTGACAGACTGCGGGATTTCAGGTTAAATGTTTAAAAGTATGCACTCTGCAAGAGTTGTCGGATAATATTCGTGACACAACAAGACCAAAAACCCTCTCGTTCTTTCGCTGGAATTGCTGGCATTGTTGCCGCAGCCACATTAATTAGTAAAATTTTCGGTTTAGTGCGGCAGCAAGCGATCGCTGCGGCTTTTGGTGTTGGTGCTGCTGCCACTGCCTATAGTTATGCCTATGTTATCCCTGGCTTTCTATTAATATTACTCGGTGGCGTAAATGGGCCGTTACACAGTGCAATTGTCAGTGTTTTAGCGAAGCGTCGACGAGAAGAAGCGGCTCCCCTTGTGGAAACCGTGACAACGTTGGTAGCTGGATTGCTGTTGGTGGTAACAGTCGCTCAGATTTTCTTTGCGGATACGATCATTGATTTAGTTGGTCATGGCTTGGAGGCGACAACCAGAGCGATCGCTATTCAACAACTCCGCATTATGGCACCGATGGCTTTATTCTCAGGATTAATTGGTATTGGCTTCGGTACTCTCAATGCAGCCAATCAATATTGGTTGCTCTCCATCAGCCCTCTGTTATCTAGCATTACCGTTATTATCGGCATTGCTTTCATGACGATGCAAGTGGGCAAGGATATTATCAAGCCAGAATACGCTTTAATCGGTGGTATGGTCTTAGCCTGGGGAACCTTGGCAGGAGCAATTCTCCAATGGCTGGTGCAGCTAATTGTTCAGTGGCGGTTAGGATTAGGTACGTTACGCCTGCGGTTTGATTTTAAATCCCCAGGTGTTCAAGAAGTGATTAGAATCATGACTCCGGCAACAATTTCTTCCGGGATGATGCCAATTAACTTTGCTACTGTGCTTTACTTTGCAAGTCCCATCCCTGGTGCTGCTGCTGGCTTTAACTATGCCAATTTGCTAGTGCAAACTCCTTTAGGGATTATTTCTAATATCATTTTGCTGCCTCTGTTACCAATATTCGCCAAACTTGCCGAACCAGAAAATTGGGACGATCTGAAAATACGGATTCGTCAGGGACTCCTACTTAGTGCTGTCACCATGCTACCTCTAGGAGCGTTGATGGTAGTGCTATCTGTACCCATTGTCCAGGTAATATATGAGCGGGGTGCTTTCAAGCAAGATGCTACGCAGCTAGTTTCCGAGTTGCTAATTGTTTACGGTATTGGGATGTTTGCTTATTTGGGACGTGATGTCTTGGTGCGGGTATTTTATGCCTTGGGTGATGGGCAGACACCTTTTCGCATCAGTACCTTTAACATCTTTCTCAATGCTGCGCTCGATTGGATTTTGGTTGGGCCTTTCGGTGCCCCCGGTTTGGTGTTAGCAACAGTGGGTGTAAATTGCAGTTCCCTGTTGATGCTGTTATGGTTGCTCGATCGCAAACTAAATGGTTTACCTTGGCGTGAGTGGAGTGTGCCAATTTTGGGTTTGACTGCTGGTAGTGTGGTAGCTGGGGTGGCAAGCTATGGAACTTTAGTTGCAACGCAACAGTTGTTAGGCAAAACGGGTTTAGTGGTTCTGCTATTGCAGTTATGTATATCTGGCTTCGTGGGGATTGCGGTGTTTGCTGCGATCGCTTCATGGATGAAAATACCAGAGGTGAATATTTTCATATCTCGTTTACGTCAACGCTTTTTAAAAAAATAACCTTAAATTTCTCAGTGGGTACACCCAAGTAGGTGAGAAATAATTCAGCCAATTGGGTGAGCCAGGTGTGCGAGGTTACATTTTGTAAAAAAAGAGATTCTAGTACTAGAGAACATTGACTTTAACTAACTCTGGTGAGAAGAATCCTATGAAACTTACAAAATTAGCTGCCTCTGCACTTGCTGTTGCTTCTATTGTTTTTTCAGCCGGCATTGCATCTGCTCAAACAGCAGGTACTAACGGTACTAATGCTAACTACATTGGTGCTGGTGTTGCGGCTGGTGCTACCAGTGGCGGACAAGGAAACGATGGAGCACAATTCGGTGGCAATATTCAGGGACGTTACGCCATGCCCAATGCGCCTGTTTCACTACGGGGTTCTGTGCTATATGGTGGTGATGCTGCTGCAATTATGCCCATAGTGACTTACGACGCGCCCATCGCCAGAAACACTAACGTTTACTTCGGTGGTGGTTATTCTTTTGTAACTGACGAAGGTCAAAGAAGCCCATTGGGCAATCAAAATTCACCTGTAGTCACCCTTGGTATTGAATCAGAAGTTAGCAACAATGTCATCGCCTATGGTGATACCAAATGGGGCATTGACGCCTACAGAAATAGTGATGCTGATGCCGTCAGCTTCCAAGCCGGATTAGGCTATCGCTTCTAGTTATTACGAGCTAGAAAATAGCTGATTCGGAAACGAAAGCAATGATGTTTGCCAGCCGTAATAGTAATTCATTCTTTCATGCCTGAGTTTTTATACTCAGGCATGAATCATTTTTATTGATGATTTTGATAAAAAATTATATTGGCTATTCTCAATAGTTTTTCTTACAGTGAAATTACCAATTTTGAATATGTGTAAAAGATATTACTCATGGAAAAGATTAATCCCATTCCCGAAATACTTGGTGAAACAACTGACGTAGAATCTTGGCTGATTCGAGCAGGGCTAAGATTTTCAGACTTAGGTGATGATGCCGCCAGCATAGCAATCCGCAAGCAATGGCGAGAGTACCAAGCCGCAGTTCAAAGATGCTGTGTAACCCTACACCAACCACCTTCACGTGTTCAACTAGGCGGCGACTATGCCAACCTGAGAATACCTGGCGGTGGATCAACCAATTGTGCGATCCGCTGTTGAGTCGTCCCAAGTTCTTAGACTGGGCAAAAAATAGAATTTATTCAGCAAGACCTAATTATCCTGTTGCACGCCGCCCACTACTGGCTTAACTTCCGAGAATGGATCAGTGCCGCCACCCCAGTTAAAATCACTAATTCGGAAGCTGATGCCGCCTAACTCCAACACCGGATTGTAACGTAAGGTGATGCCATAGGTACGACGGCTATATTCCAAAATGTAATCGGTGCTACTTTCTCTACCAGTATCCAAGTTCACAGATGTTTGAAAGCCTAAGCGAAAAGGGCCGTAGATTTGCTGTGATATCCCAGCGGTCAACACTTTGTTATCAACGGAGCGGTCAAACAAAAAGGGTGATAATCCGCTATTTAAGCCTTGAGAGAAACTGACATTAAAGGCGGTATAGTCGAAAAAAGGTCGAGAAAAATGACCAATTTGCCCTTGTAATCCAATTGTACCAGTGAGAGTGCTTTGGTTATCACCATTGGTATAAGAACTAGTAGTGCCTGTAAGGCTAGCGATCGCTAGCAAGTAAGGAACTACAGGGGTAGCTGTGTATCGCAATCCCTCACTGGCAGTGGGTGGTAATGGTTTTCCTTGCCACAGCAACAGCCCTCTACTGAGGGTAGCACTTCCTTGTACACGACCAAGTGAAATGCGATTGTTTTCCCGCACTGGTTCTAGCAAGTCTAGGCGATCGGTGTTGGCATCAATATACTGGGCACTTGCCTGATAGTTGAGGTTGATGCCACTTTTTCCTAAAGGAATTACAGGAGAGCTAATAATGCCGCCAAAACTGCTCTGGACAGTTTGAAAACCCAGAGTACCGTTGTAGAGGCGATCGCGGTAGTTATATTGCACATTCAATGTGTGGGGAAGAGAAGTGCCTAATGTTTGGCTCAGTCCTAAATTCACTCGCAAATTTTCTTCCACGTCATTCAAGTTAAAACTAGTTAACTCCCCAGTTCCCTGAATTATCGTCCGTGGACTCAAAACAGATTTTATTTTGGTCTTCACTGCAAAGAGTGCGCCTAAATCACCCGTGCCTTCTTGCACAGCTCTCTGTAATAATAACTGGGGCGTAATTGTCCAACGAGTTTGCTCTGTATCGATTATTGGAAAGCCACGCTCAATGTACAAACCACCCCGATCTTCTCCATCGTAGCCGGGGGAGATGATTGCAGGTGTAACGTCCCGCTCTCGGCGGTCAATAGTACGCTCATTCAGGGGAATTGGCAAGGAGACTGTTTGATCCAATACCAAACGCTGCCCCTGTGTCCTGATCCGGTCTACCAAGGGTGATTCTCGCGTCAAAGTTACTGTATTTGCGCGTAATTCTAATTCTGGAGGCGAAAACGGATCGTTGGTGATGCGGACATCCCTTGCTTGCCAGCCTTGCGGATAAAAGTCAATTTGTTCAGCTTCAAATCTGAGCCGATTGACTGCCCCCCCTGCTTTCGGTGGCGGGATGTTGCTAGCGTCTGACTGACCACCAATTGTCACATCAATTCCTCCAGGGCTACTCACACCGGAAAGGGGTTGATTGGCTCTAATGCGATCGCTCGGCGGACGTTTTGAAACTCCACCAGCACTTATAGCCGTGGGTGAAAAAGCAAAATCTGTTTGTGCTGAGGGTACATAAATTTCTCCTCTACCATTTTCCAGTTCCCCACTATCTTGAACAAAGTTATAGGTAAAGCGTTGTCCGCGCAGTATTTGATCGCCCCGTGTTAACGTTACATTGCCCTCTCCCGCAGCAATCAAGTTATCCAAATTGACTTGCAGGCGATCGGCATCTACCACTGCCCCATCAAATCGCACAACTACATTCCCTACAGCTGTAATAATTCGCCTTTGCTCGTCATACTCTTGGCGATCTGAAGTGACTTCCACAATTCTCGGCCCGGTTGGCGGCGTGGTAGCTGGTGCGGTTGCACCAGATGGTTGACCTTGTGGCTGATTAGTGGTATTTGCCTCTGGTGTCGGCGTTGGTGCTTGGCTTAGTTGCTGAACTTGCGACTTGAATTCTACAGTGATGGGCACTGAGAGTTGGTTTGTCGGGTTGCGAGATGTGAATTTTATAAAATTTTGTACTGATTGAGAACTCGGCGCAAGATCAGCAGCAGATACAGAGATATTGTCTCTAACAGGAGACTGTTGTGCAGTAATATCAGTTTGCTGTTTTTGTGGAATTAACTTCTCAGCTAAAATTTCCGCCTTGGACTCGACTAATTTGTTGTTGGTGGGAATTGGAGGAATTTGAAGAGGGCGCGGAGATTGGGCAACAACAGGAATAAAGCTACCAGAGTCCAAAAAGGTTTGTTTTTTTCCACTAGAGTTGGAAATTGGCGTAGACGCAAAGCGGCTTGTCGTTAGATATCGCTCACCGAGTTTTTCAGAAGGTTTACCTTTTGCGTCTAAATGGGAAGCCTCCGCTCCAACTTTTTTTGGCAACTCAGTGGCTTCTTTTTCTATCTGCCGTTTACGCAGCGCCGATCTTAGAATTTCCGAGTGCCGAACGCCGACGCTCGAACTTATCTTTGTGTCTTCTTTCTCTTGGCGATTAGAGGTTTTAACCTCCTGCGTGGGATGACCAACGACGAGTGACTGCCCCAAAAGTGCGGCGGTTCCAGAATCGGTAAGTGGGGAAGTTTCTGGTGGGAAGATTTCTGGTGAATAAGGTACAGAGGAAGTTTGGGCAACTACCAACTCATCCTGAGTTGAGTTTATCGGAGTTGGGAATTGCGGATCACTTTTGGTGTTATCCGCAATTCCCAACTGAGCCAAAAGCTTGGGCTGCTTGGATTTGTCTGTCTTTTCGTGTATTCCAGTATCTACACCTGAAAGAAACTTTGTATGACTAGCAGATGAGGTGGGATTTACAGGTTGTAAAGATTCGACGATAGGAGGCGGATCGGGTGGCAGAACTGGATGAAGCATATTTGAGCAAAATCGGGCTAACAAACAGCCAAATGACGAAGGAAAGGTTAAATATACATTTTGCCTTCCGACTGTCGCCTTCTGCTATCTACAGCAAGCTACCTGGAGGAAGAAACTTACTAAGCGCAAATTAGTAAGTTTCAGTGGCGTTTAGTATTTTCCGCCTTCCAAAGTCGCGGATGATTTATCGCCCTTTTACTCTAAATCCCGACGGCCGGGGTTACGAGCGGGATCGTTCGACAAAAATCCGAAGATGAAGATAGTTACGAAGAAGGCAACAACAATATAAACAGCGATTTTTAAAGTCAGCATAGAAATATCTCCAACGGGTAAAACAAAGAAAGCTTTTCTTTCGGTATCTGCCATGCAGAAAAGATAGCTACTTTATATTACCCAAATCTCGTCCCTTTTTTAGAGGACTCTGGGGACTAGGGATTGGTATTGGTAGTGTCTATCCTATCCTACGCTTATTGAGAATAGTGCAAGATACTCAGTTGTCTGACTTTCAGATGCCCTTAGGAAATAACTTAGAGACTGTTTACTCCTGTGACGTTGACTAACGGCAAAAGTTTCTAAAAAAAAGGGACAGGTTACAGAGGAAATAATTACTATCCCCCCCCCAGTCCCCAGTCCCCAGTCCCCAATCCCCAATCCCCTATTTCTCAGCTTGAACCTTTGCTATATCTTTGCCAATTCGGTTTTTGATTACTCGTGCAGGTATACCGACAGCAACGGAGAAAGGAGGAATATCTCTATTGACAACTGCTCCCGCACCAATAACACTGCCTTTGCCGATAGTAACGCCATCTAATACTGTTACTCCATGTCCTAGCCAACAATCATCCTCAATTACAATTCCCTTGCGAGTAACACCTTGGTATTTAATTGGCTTCATCGGATCAGCAAAATTATGATTATTGGCATATATCCCCGAATGGGCAGCAATCAAGCAGTGTTTACCAATTCGGATGTCTCCTGGCCCCTCAATACACACATTGGGAGCAATGAAAGTGTCTTCATCAATATGTATATACGTGTCTTCCAAAGACCCTATATCGACGTTACGCTCAATAGCGACTCTATTTCCTAGATGAATTCTATTATTCTTGTGTCCTCTAGCATCCATCCGCACACCCTTGAAAATATAGACTCCACTGCCTATCTCAATACAAGAAGTACCGTTAAATTCAACCCCATTTTGAATATATACTGGACTGCCTATCTGGGAAAAAATACTCCGATATCCCAAATTACGCAACTTTGGCCCCAGAATAAGTGTCGGAATATCTCCTAACACCGTAGTTACTAAAAGTTCTTGCACGCGCTGCAACTTTGAAAAATTTTGCTCGTTATGCATGGCTGTATATATTTTCAATCAATTGTTGTTGACAGGTTTGAAATTTTTTGGCTGTATCCTAATCTTCTGCCAATACCAACAGCGTTAGTATTTATTGACACAGTAAGTAAGTTGGCAGTATTACCAAAATTCCCCAATATTTTTAGATGGTTTTTCCAATACTTGAAAAACCAAAGTCTGGCTTTGACTATGTGAGCAATTCTTGCAGTTAGGTGTATATAATAACTCACCTTATATGCATAATTGTGTTAATTCGCTAGAAGCTTTTAGACTATATGTAGGTAAAATTGGGCTTCTTTTTAACCAGTTCAATTAACAAAACAATTTAAGTGCATTGCAGAATCAAAACTCAGACTATTAAATTGTCTGATGGGAGAATTTGCTGGTTTAGATAGGCTACTGTTTTGGTTATCTGGCAAAGTTGAAAAGCTTGTTAAGCAACTAGGGATAGAGTTATTTGCCTTGAGACTACTTCCTCTCAAGCGATTTTAGTATTTTGAAACAACTCAGTTCCACAAGCTATTTTGCAACAAAAAATACATTTAACTAGACTATATTCAAAGTTTAGATAAAATTCTGCCTAGCATAAATATGTAATTATTGTTGGATTTTTCTGGGTATTTTTGCCCAAGTAAAATCCAATTAAGGTGGATTATCTCCCACATCAGCCATCACATTGAAGTTAACCATCGGTGCAAACAAGTAAGCGCTTCCCCGACTGCTATGACGGCTTTCTTGCAACGAATTTCTAGAGTATGCTGCTCCAATCATGTTGCACACGGATGATTTACAGACTAGCCAATTCACATTTGTAATTAAATGAATTGCCTTTAATAACAATTGTTTTTAACGATAACACATTTTATTTTTAGTGGAACAATCTCATGAAATAAGTTGATTTCTAGGCTGCTTGTTGATGAGAATGGTGGAAATAAGTTAACTTTTTTACGAGAGCGATACCTGCTGCGGGCAAAGCCTACACTACTCTAAAATAATTTTATACACTTAGATACAATCCATTGAAGATAGTGAATTTAAAAATGCTGTAAGTGGTTAATTAGGATTTTTGTCTATATTTCTACCCTTACTTATGCAAGTGATTTTATGATTGGGTGTTAAACTCAGGATGATATCTACTATACTTATGAAACTCTATTCTGAAACATCTAAAAATTTTCCTCTTCCCTATTACTGATATCTAAAAGTTTGTAAATCACCCATTCGGGTGAGCCAAGCGGGTGATGCGTCCTTGGTACTACTTGTTATAAATTTTATTGAAAGAAAGCTAAAACGTAGCTTATTTTCTAGGAGAAGTCCACAAAAGAACATCAAATTGCCCCAATTGAGGTATCGGTTTTAACTCACACACTTGGTTCAAATTATGGCTTTAATTAAAGAAATTGTGCAACAAGCTCTAACTAGCGGCTATCTAAGTGTTGTAGCCGAAGACCAAATCCGATCGCAGCTTCAAAGTAATTATGACTCAGAAGACCTAGATGCCTGGATCATTTTACAGCGAGCGATTGCAGCAGGTGATGTAAAACTTGAGTCGCGCCGAAAAAAAGCTTCCATCTCTCCTAAAGCCAAGGACGCTTCATCGAGTATTAAGCTTGCTTACCAAATGGCAGCGGAGATGGCTTATGCAGCAGCTTTAGCTCTCACTATGACAAAGAATACTAAAGATCAGCCTTCATTAGGTGCATAAGATAACACCTTACGTAAGTTATTTTCCTGGTTTAGTGTCAATATTTAATACCAAGTAGTTAGCATAGGCGTAGCCCGCCGCAGGCATCGCTTTTCCTGCTTAACTGCTTGGTACAGTTTTCATCCGATTATTTATGGCATTTACGTTCTGCCTTATCTACAACACGCTGCGCGATCTGCCTCTTGCCTTCTTACAGAGCTTTTTTAATTAGTGCCATTTTATTAAGAAATAATTAAAACTTTAACTTTCCTGGACACAGCTATGAGGAATTTTCACCCTCAGCTAAGACCCAATAATTGATCCCCGGAAGCAATACTAAAATAAATATAAATTATTTATTGAAAACTAGATTTTTTTTAAGTGATACATGCCAGTAAATGATTAAATTTTAATATACCAAGTACATGGCTGAGGGTAACGCATGGAATTAGAAACACCTTGGTGTAAACTTTAGCAACGAGGTTAAAAAAATTCTCAATGCTTAACAAAGTCATCGCTTTTTCACAAACTACTGTATAAAGAATTGGCAACATTGGTAAAGAGAGTAAACAATAACCATAGCTAAACTTGGAGTTTTGCCAACCTATGCAGCCAATTCGTACATTTAACGTATCTCCCTCATTACCACCGCGACTCGAACCACTGCGGCGGCTAGCATATAACTTGCACTGGGATTGGAACGTTGATACTAAAGACTTATTTCGTCGCTTAGACTCTGACCTGTGGGAGTCTAGCCATCATAACCCGGTGTTAATGCTGGGTACCATATCTCAATCGCGGCTTCTGGAAGTTGTCGAAGATGAAGGCTTTCTAGCGCAAATGGATCGAGCTGACCGTCAGTTAGACGATTATTTGCAAGAGCGCACTTGGTATCAGAAACAACGGGAGCAAAAACCCAAAGAATGCTACGCCTATTTTTCGGCGGAATTTGGACTTGTAGATTGTTTGCCCGTCTATTCTGGAGGCTTGGGCGTTCTGGCGGGGGATCACCTCAAATCTGCCAGTGACCTTGGGTTACCACTTGTCGGTGTAGGTTTACTGTATCAGCAAGGCTACTTTGCTCAGTATCTCAATGCTGATGGCTGGCAGCAAGAACGCTACCTGATGAATGATTTTTACAATATGCCCTTGCATCTAGAGCGCAATGCCGATGGTTCAGAACTGCGGATTGCGGTAGATTATCCAGGGCGTAAGGTATATGCCAGAGTTTGGCGCGTACAGGTAGGAACAGTCCCCCTGTATTTGATGGACACCAATATTGAACCGAACAACACTTACGACCACGACATCACAGATCAGCTGTATGGTGGCGACATCGATATGCGTATCCACCAGGAAATTATGCTGGGGATCGGTGGTGTGCAAATGCTCAAAGCTTTGGGGCTGAAAGTCACCGCTTACCACATGAATGAAGGCCACGCCGCCTTCTCTGCCCTAGAACGCATCCGCTTGCTGATTCAGGAAGAGGGGCTGAATTATCCCCAAGCTAAACAGGTAGTGGCTTCTAGTAATATCTTTACTACCCACACACCAGTACCAGCGGGAATTGACTTGTTCGCTCCCGACAAAATGCTGCACTACTTGGGGTACTATGCAGAGATATTTGGGTTGCCCAAAGAGCAATTTTTAGGACTGGGGCGCGAGAATACAGGCGATTTATCTGGGCCTTTCAGTATGGCGGTACTGGCGCTGAAGATGGCAACATTTTCTAACGGTGTCGCACAACTACATGGTGTGGTATCGCGGCAAATGTTTCAGGGCTTGTGGCAGAAAGTGCCAGTAGAGGAAGTACCGATCGCAGCAATTACCAACGGTGTCCATGCTCGGAGTTGTGTGGCCAAATCGACTCAAGAATTGTACGATCGCTACCTCGGCCCAAATTGGTCATCAGCACCACCAGATAGCCCATTGTGGGAGCGGATGGATGCCATACCTGATGAGGAATTGTGGCGCAATCACGAACGTTGCCGTTTGGATATGATTTTGTATGTGCGAGAGCATTTGGTCAAGCATTTGACCGATCGCGGTGCTTCCGCCTCCGAAATTATCCAAGCCCAAGAAGTTTTAGATCCTTACGCTTTCACCATTGGCTTTGCTCGTCGCTTTGCCACTTACAAACGCGCTACCCTCTGGATGCGTGATTTAGATCGGATTAAGCGGCTTCTGCTGGCTAACAAAGACCGGAAAGTTCAATTTGTGATTGCTGGTAAGGCACATCCCAAGGATATACCCGGTAAAGAACTGATCCGCGATATCAATCACTTTATCCGCGAACAAAACTTAGAAAAGCAGGTAGTGTTTGTTCCCAATTACGACATTCACATCTCCCGGTTGATGGTTGCGGGTTGTGATATCTGGTTAAACACACCGCGTCGTCCACGGGAAGCCTCTGGTACTAGTGGGATGAAAGCCGCAATGAATGGCTTGCCGAATCTAAGTGTACTAGATGGCTGGTGGGATGAAGCTGATTACGTCCGCACAGGCTGGGCGATTGGACATGGAGAGAATTACGACGATCCTAACTATCAAGACGAAGTAGAAGCAAATGCGCTCTACGAGTTGTTAGAGAAAGAAGTTGTACCATTATTTTACGAACATCGCGATAGTGATGGCTTACCCCGTCCGTGGGTTGCCAAAATGAAGGATGCAATTCGGTTGAATTGTCCCTTCTTTAATACAGCGCGGATGGTAGGAGAATATGCACAACGCGCTTATTTTCCGGCTAGCGATCGCTATCATACCCTGACTGTTGATAACTATGCCCCAGCGAAAGAACTAGCTGCTTGGAAAGAAAAACTGAGCGAACACTGGTTCAATATCAGAATCAAAGATGTTGACGTATCAGCAGCTTCAGACATTGAGGTTAATCAAACCGTTGCTGTCAAAGCCAAGGTTGACCTAGCAACTTTGAGCAATAATGATGTGCAGGTGGAATTATATCAAGGTGCGATCGATGCCAATGGTGATATTGTCAACGCTGTACCAGTGGTAATGGATTACCAAGGTGAGGATGGACAGCAATTGAGTATTTACACTGGTAATATCACCTATACCGCTTCTGGTTTACAGGGCTTATCTTTGCGTGTATTGCCGAAAAATCAAAATCTAGCTAATCCTTATGAACCAAGGTTGATTGCTTGGGCAGAGTAAGAGTGCTGAGTAGTTATTGAATACTCAAGAATAGGCGTTGCTGATTTCAGTTTAGCAACGCCTTTTATTTTAGACATTTTCAGGCAGATAATTAATATCTAGTATTTGTTCTAAGGTATAAATACAATACTGAGGTAAGTTATCTAGTTTCCCCTCAGTTTTCTCAATTACATACCCTAAAGCATCATCATAAATTGACGCTAATTCATTTTCTAAGTATTGATATAAATTCGTTGTCAAGTTACGTTTTAATTGATTTCTAAAACTTCTGATTTCTGCCTTCCAATGTCCAGAATTATATTGAGTTTCTTCTGTCCAATATTGCAACAATAAAAGATGTCTAATAATTTGTTCTAATAAACTAGCAACCTTGGCTTTGTCTCTCCGACCCAAATTTTCTAGCTCCTCAATTAAATTTTCTAAATCTAATTCTTCTAAATGGTTAGCTTTCAATAGCTTGATTGTTTCCTCTAACCAGAGATGATCATCAATTTCATAAAGCTCTTTTAAACTCAAGTTAGAACTAACTCCTTGCATAAAAACTCCTTGAGTTAAATCTTAAGATATTACAATTTTAGGATAATATTCTCTGAGGGATGATAATGTAGCCAGTGGTGCGATCGCCTAATACGAGATTACGCTGTTCTCCCCAATACCACCAGTATGCAGCAACATAAGCGCAAATTAAACTATCTAGCTTATCTTCAGTTGCTTTGAGAGCCAAGCCTGTGGTAGGAATTTCGGAAGTAAACGTAGACGCACCAGCGGCTTGCCGTAGGCTACCGCAGAGGCGCAGAGGAGGAGAGAAGGAGGGGAGGATATTGAGGAGATAATTTTGGAGTTTAATTAGTTCTAGGCGACGCTCATTAAGCCGTCCTTTTTTATATTTAAGGATGCGTTCTAAGTTGAATAGGTTAACGATTGCTGGGTGAGGGAAGACTTCTATTTGATATCTGCTGAGTTTTTGCGGTTCAATGGTGGGTGCGTGTGCAAAACCGCGTGATTCTAATTCTAAGCCAAAGTTGATGGTGCGCTCTGCAAAAGGTAGGTTTTGATTAGCTGGGTAGCATCCCGCATGATATTTACCAAAGTATTTGTGGCTAAGTTTATCGGGGAGGCGACTCCCGGTAGCGTTGGGTATGAGGGTAGGTGCATCTACGGCGATGATGGCTGGTTCCTCTGGTTGTACACTTTGGTCGATCCAGGTGAGGATGTCTGCAATGGCTTCTTTGCGGTCTAGATCGAGTAGTTGTAGTTGTCCATCTACCCATTCTAAACAGCATAGTCCACTTGGTTGCGATCGCCAGCCTAAATCAATGCCAATAAATTTCATGGTCATAACACGAATTTGCGATTATTTTCGCATTTTCGGGCAACCATTTACCTAAATTTACTTGCTAAAAATAGTGATAAATAATCTTATAATCTTAAACAGCTTGTCTTAATTTATTTTATCTGGTACTGAAGAAGAATTCAGAAGTCAGAATAAATCAGTCAGGGATTCAGACCCGCGACTGATAGCAAAGCGTTAGCGAGTCATACAAAATTCATTCTGAATTCTGACTCCTGACTGCTGAATTCTGTTCGATAAATTAATCAAGATTATTCCAATGAAAATTTTATTTTTGCATCCCAATTTTCCCTCACAATTTCGCAATCTAGCGATAGTTTTAGGTAAAGATCCTAATCACCAAGTCGTCTTTGGGACAAATCGTCGTGAAGGGGAAATACCTGGCGTTTATAAAGCTATTTACACTCCTTCTCGTGAAGCGGCTCCCCAAACCCATCATTACGTTCGCAGCCTGGAAAACGCTGTTTTGACTGCTCAGGCTGTCTATCGCGTAACAGAAAAATTAAAAGCTGAGGGTTTCGTTCCAGATATAGTTTATGGTCATTCTGGTTGGGGGCCAACTTTATTTATGAAAGATATTTTCCCGAAAGCAGAATTATTATGTTATTTCGAGTGGTTTTACCATGCTCACGGTTCGGATGCTGATTTTGATCCCAATGAACCACTGAATGCTGATGATGAATGTCGTATCCGCGTAAAAAATACGCCGATTTTAACTGATTTATACAGTTGCGATCGCGGGCTTTCTCCGACGAATTGGCAACGGCAGCAGTTTCCCAAAGAATATCATAGCAAACTCACTGTAATTCATGATGGTGTTGATACCAATTATTTTGTTCCCAAACCAGGTGCAAAGTTAGTTTTACCAAGAATCAATCTTGACCTTTCTCATGTGGAAGAGTTGGTAACTTATGTAGGAAGAGGGATGGAACCTTATAGAGGTTTTCCGCAGTTTATGGAAACGGTGGCGCTACTTCAACAGCGAAGGCCGAAATGCCATGTAGTAGTTGTGGGAGAAGATCGGGTGGCTTATGGGAAGAATCTCCCCGATGGTCAGACTTACAAACAATTAATGTTGGAAAAATTATCTTTAGATTTATCGAGACTGCACTTTACAGATAGGCTTCCTTATAATGAGTACCTTCAGGTTTTGCAAGCTTCTTCTGCTCATATTTATTTAACCCGTCCTTTTGTTTTATCCTGGTCAATGTTGGAAGTAATGGCAGCAGGATGTTTACTAGTAGCTTCTAAGACAGCACCAGTCTTGGAGGTCGTACAGGATGGGGTAAATGGATTGCTGGTAGATTTCTTTTCTCCTCAAGATATTGCTAATAGAGTTGAAGAGGCGCTGAATCATCCTCAAGAGATGAATGCAATTCGGGCGAATGCACGAGCAACAATTCTGAAGCGTTATGATTTAGCGAAACTATTACCACAGCATTTGCAATGGATGTTTGCTGGTAAAAGTTCTGAGAGTTTGAAAAAGCGTCCAAGTTCTAAAGGGTTTGGTAGGAGTCATTAGTCATTGGTCATTAGTCATTGGTCATTGATCGCTTGCATAAATATTTTTAATTTCACGTAATAGTGTCAAGAAAAAGCTGAAAATAACGCTTCTGCAAGAAATATATTAATTATTAGTTATTGCTCACTCACAAATGACAAATAACAAATGACAAATGACCAATGACAAATGACAAATAAATACAAAAGTGATATTTAAAATGCGAATTATTTTTACTATTGCCCATTTTTTCAAACCTAGCAGTGAGGGTCGTCATGCTTCTCAACACAAAGACCCGCAACCGCGTTTGCAAGCGTTAACTAAAAGCCTTAGCGCTTTACACCAATTATTTGGCAAATCTCAAAAGATCATTAACATTGCTCAACGACTAGCTTTTCCTGCTAACCAGCCGCAGTCTCACGAACTAGATATTGTTATTTGTACAACTAAAGATAATCATCTTCTTAATCAGCTTCCCTTACCATCCCATTTATATAAGCATCATTCTACTAATGTAGAACCTCTGCTTTTAGGGTTTGAATGCCAAGCTGTTCTGCAAAGTTGCCTCGGTCAGTATGATTACTACTGCTTTCTTGAAGATGATCTAATTATTCATGACCCTTGGTTTTTTATAAAATTAAATTGGTTTACCCAACAAGCGGGTGATTTAAATTTGCTCCAGCCCAATCGTTATGAAGTCTCCCCCCACGGTTTGGTTAACAAAGCTTACATTGATGGGGATTTAGCTTTACGAGTAACTGCTCCTTTTCAAAATGTGCAAGAGCAACAGGAACTCAATGGTGCAATTATGAATGCACCAATTACCTTTCGTCGCGCCCTCAATCCTCACGCAGGCTGCTACTTTTTAAATGCAAATCAAATGACTTACTGGGCTAATCAAACCTATTTTCTTGACCGGGATATTAGCTTTGTTGGGCCTTTAGAAAGTGCTGCTACTTTAGGAATTATGAAGACATTCCGAATTTATAAAACTTCCGCAGAACAAGCAAGCTTTTTGGAGATTCAGCACTTTGGAACAGGATTTCTGGGGTTAATTGGAGGAAAGGTGGGTTTGGTTGAAAGGTAAATCGAATTTAAGAGTTTGGTTTTTGTGAGCAAAATTAATGCGATCGCTAATTTATTTTTATAAATAGCGATCGCTCGACATTCAATTAAAAGACGCGATGAATCGCGTCTCTACAAATAGACAATTTGCCGCATTATTTTTTCAAATTGGTATAATCTTAAATTGTGACTAATGGTTTTTCAACAGGTGTAGGCGTAGTCAGGGGATCAAATCCTAATTGCTCAGTAATCCGCTCTCTGGCTAAAAGGCGGTATTCCCAAAAATGCTCACCAGCAGCACATAAACCTAAATACATATTCACGAATTGAGGCTTGGTGCGGAGAATAGCCCAAAGCTGTTGCCAAAATTGACCCCGAATTTCCTGCCGTTGCCAGCCTTGTCGCCAAAGTAATTGTGTAAGTAATCGCAGTCCTTTGCCAGGAGGAAAATACATCGTCTGCTGTAGTTGAGGATTAGGTGTAATCTTGAGGCATTGTTCAAAACAACGTCGGAGATAGTTTTTGGGTTCGTACATTCTCCAAATTGCCTCTAAATATTCTTTAGCAACTTCAGCCATCGGCCGGGTAGGAACAAAATTCATTAAGGAATTCTGATCCCCCACCTCCGTACCTCCAAATCCTTCTAATAATCGCTCCTCTCGTTTTAGTCTTTCCCAGAGGGCAGTATTGGGAATAGCTTGCAGTATACCTAGCATCGGTTGAGGAATGCTGGTTTCTTCAATAAAAGCTTGAATTCGCTCCCCAGCGCCAGTTTTTTCTCCATCAAAACCAATGATAAATCCTGCATAGATTAACAATCCAGCTTCATTGATGCTACGACAGGCTTCTAATAGGGGATTGCGGGTATTTTGAAACTTGCGAGTGACTTGTAGGCTGTCTTGATCTGGTGTTTCAATACCCAAAAAGACTGCGTAGAAGCCAGCTTTAGCCATTAGTTCTAATAGCTCAGGATCTTCTGCTAGGTTGACGGAAGCTTCAGTCAGGAAGGTGAAGGGATAATTGCGTTCCTGCATCCAGGGGATTAATTCTTGTAAGAAGCGTTTTACATTGCGTTTATTGCCAATGAAGTTATCATCTACTACGAACAGAGATCCGCGCCAGCCTAAATCATAGAGGGTTTGGAGTTCTGCTAAGGTTTGACTGGGTTCTTTAGTACGTGGTTTGCGACCGTATAAATTGATGATGTCACAGAATTCGCATTCAAAAGGACAACCGCGAGAAAACTGGATTGCCATCATTAAGTAATCATCTCGCTTGAGTAAATCAAAGCGAGGGATGGGGCTTTGGGTTACATCTGGTTTTTCAAGAGCGCGAAAGGTTCCTTGTTCTTCACCTTTAGCGATCGCATCTAAAAATTGCGGAACTGTAATCTCTCCTTCATCTAAAATCAAATAGTTAGCTCCTGCTTTTTGAGCCGGTTCTGGCACCGAGGTTGGATAAGGGCCACCTACAGCAACTTTTTTCCCCAGTTGCGCTGCTTTGTGAATTTGGGCAAGAAAGTCTTCTTTCTGTGCAAGCATCGCAGAAAGAATCACCATGTCGCACCATTGCCAATCAGCATCCGTTTCTTGGTTAACATTGCGATCGTAAAACCGAACTTCCCAGTCTGTTGGTAGCATAGCGGCAACAGTCAGAATCCCTAGCGGTGGGATAAATGCTTTAAGCCCCGCTATTTTCATGAATTCGTCGTAAGACCAAAAGGTTTTGGGAAAACGGGGATAAAGTAAGAGTACTTTCATTGCTGTAGTCCTCTAATTAAATTTTGGTTGAAAGATTTTTTACTTTTGATAAATCCGTGTTTTGGATGATCATTGCAGAGATGATGCTACGATCCCACTACCCCTGTTTTTTCTCTATCTGTCTTCAGATAGACTTTTGGATTTGCAAAGGTGATTTTTTAGTCAGTTGACAGCATTACCGCCGTTGTAATGTAGCCATTTTCAATCCGGCGAGGTACTGCTATGCCAATAGACCTAACCCCCTTCCCGAAGCAGGAAGGGGGAAAAATTCAAAGTCTCTCTCCTTTTAGGAGCTACGGTGTACACACAAGTCTGAAATAGTTTACTCACCTGGTTTTCGCGTCAGTTTTACCCCACCCTAACCCTCCCCGATGCATTGGGGCTACGGTGTATACACAAGTCGAATTACCCCCTCTAACTCCCCCTTGCAAAGGGGGAGAACCGGATATTTCCCCCCTAAAGGGGGGAAACCGGAAAATCTTGTTCCCTCCCCTTGCAAAGGGGAGGGCTAGGGTGGGGTAAAACCCTTTCAAGGGTAGGGGTTTAAAAATCAGGCAGTAGAGAGAGTGATTTGAGACACATGAAGTTGTG
>NZ_KV757675.1 GCF_001712795.1 Nostoc sp. KVJ20 | reverse complement strand
CCAGACTGAGAAATGCTATAAGTAAAATTTACCATTTTTCTCTATTCATGCAACAACGCCAATCACAAAACTTGAAAAACAAAAAACTGTTTTTTCAATAACTAGACTACCAAATGAAGAAGTAGCATTAGGAATGGATGAAGTTAAGAACTTAGTAACGATATTAAATGACTTGAAACAAGCTGTTACAGAAGCACTAGGGTGTGGTAACAAACAAAATTTATGAAAATTAGTAGTAAAGCGGGTTTACTTTAATAGCTATCTTCAATTGAGCAATAAGCAGTATGGCCTTTATGTGGTGAAAGAGCAAAATATTCATAAGCATTTGAGGCCGCTATCATCTACCTCCCGAAATATTTGAAACCTAGAGTT
Source organism: Nostoc sp. KVJ20 (assembly GCF_001712795.1). Lineage (GTDB taxonomy): Bacteria > Cyanobacteriota > Cyanobacteriia > Cyanobacteriales > Nostocaceae > Nostoc. The sequence continues at coordinate 67,448 of NZ_KV757675.1, read as the reverse complement.
GGCAAGCTTTTTTAGCTTCTATTTCTGTTTTGTCACCGAGATCGGCTTAATGCCAGTAAGTTGATAATTTCTTTTAAGTTTAAGTCATTACTTTATTTTTATTATGTTAAAGCTAATATTAGTTATTGCTATCTTTATATTTTTATTTGGATTATTTCTTTTGTTATTTAGTTTTCTTTCACGAATTAATGATAGTAAAGTTTATCAAAATATAATGGTTACGGTAGTTGCATGTTTGATTTTTATCCCACCGAGTCTTTATCTTTATAGAGACTATTACAATGCTCTTACTCTGCTGTACAATTGTATATTTGTTACAATAATTATCTCTTATATTTTAATTATTTATTTTAGAGTTGGTAATTTCATCGCTAAAAAAATTAGCTGCAAAATATATTTAGTTAGGCTATTATTAACACCTATATTATTAATAGTTTATATTTTTAGTGGAATATTTTTTGTTAAAGTATATCCAATAGTTAAGTTTCAATCCCAATGGGAATGTAAACAAGTAGTAACTGGTTGGAAAGGAGAAACTTCAAGTGAGTGTAATTTAATGTTCTAATGCTGGTAACAAGACGGGCTAATATTAAACTAGACAGTTTAGTTTGCACTTTGTAACAGCTACGCTATATCTGCCCCCTGTGGGAACCATTCTCTCCGAAAGCAACCTCACAGGAGCAAACTTAGCAGAAGTTAGATTCTTGTCAGCTAACCTCACAGGAGCCAACATGAGGGAAGCTAAGTTTTTGAATACTAATCCCAAAAGTATCTTGAGCATAGCTTTGAGCGGTTGCGACAACTTGAGGATTGTTGTTAATGAGATAACTACAGTGATTGGTATCCAGCAAATACATAAATTATTGGCTTAAAACTTCGCTTTTGAGCGGGTTGCATCAAGAAGTGCTAGGCACTCCTCTAGGTCGTCTCCATGCCAAGTACCAGCAAATTTGAGAAAATCTTGACCTGTAGAACCTCGTCGGATCACAGATTGAGAGCGATCGCCACGTTGTTTTATTTCAGCGATCTTAGCAGCAAAATCTTCAGGTAGTTCTGCTAGCTTCTCATCCTCCAGAGGAGAATCGAAGCTATTAATGTTTAAAAACTAGACTTTCTATGGCTTCAAGCTGCCGTTGATACAATCTGAAATGGGATATTCTCTAGAACAACTTGTGGCAACTGACCCGATCTAATAACCTCTTTTGCATCAAGAATTTCTACACCAACTAAAACTTCACCCGCACCAATATTTAGTGCTATTTCATCATTTAATCGCAAAGTACGACATTCATGATATCCATCGACTAGGCGAATATAAAGAGAGTCAGTTTCTTGGTCATAAGTAATTTTCATCGCGTCACTTTCCTCAAAGATAACCCTTAATCAATCAGGCTATTCAATCCCCGTTTCTTAACTAGGTGCAACAGCTTAAGAGCAGTCCCACTGGGACGCTTCTGACCGATTTCCCACTTTTGAACCGTTGATAGACTTGTATTCAAAATCGCAGCAAATACTGCCTGACTGACATGAGATGATTCGCGTATTTCCTTAATTTGCTTAGGTTCTAGCGTTTCAATCTCAGACAAACACAGACTGTCGAATTCACGTAATGTAGTCTGATCCATCAGTCCAGCCTTGTGCAGCCCTGTAGCCGTTTCGTGAACGGCTTCAAGAATTGCTGATTTCTTCTTCACCATTGCAAATTACCTCCATCAATTCATCTTCCAGCTTGGCCATTTATCTCACGCTCCTAAACCACTCAGTAATCCCCTGAGCGATCGCATTTGCCATTTTTTTCTGTTCTTCTGGGTTAACTATCTCCTCAAATTCATCAGGATTACTCATAAAACCCAATTCCAGTAACACTGATGGCGCAGCCGCGGGACGTGTCAGCGCTAAGTTGTTCCAAAACACGCCATAGTAAGGTCTACCAAGTTTTTGGACTACATAGTTCTGTAAAAATATTGCGGGGCTGTGAGCTTGGGGATGATACCAAAACGTGCCGAATCCCTTGGTTTTTTCGGCATCGCCATTATCGGGTAGAGAGTTGTGGTGTATAGAAAGAGCGATCGCAGGTTCTTCTTGATTGATAATTGCCTGACGTTCTACTAAAGAAACCTCCTTGTCATCCTCCCGCGTCATCACTACTGTTGCTCCCCGCTTCACCAACTCGTCGCGTAGCAACTTAGATATCACCAAATTTACATCTTTTTCTAAATATCCAGTTGGGCCACTGGCACCAGATTCTTTACCGCCATGCCCTGGATCTAGTACAATCTTGAAATTAGCTAAAGGCTTGCGTCTTGTGTTCCCAAATTTAGGCGGATGACGCAAAGCTAAAACCAGGGTTGTTCCGTCGTATCTCAGCTTATATCCCCACTGTTGAGCTTTTTTGAGGTTAAAGGTGTATTTTACTTGTCCTGGGGCTTCCTGTTGCCAGTCTAGGCGCTCAATTAGGGGGTCATCATCCAGGCGAATTATGTCAGTTTGGGCAGTGGTATTGTAGAGAGTGAGGGCGAGAGCTTGCTCACTTTGTTGTACGCTCACAGGTACAGGAACTTGCAAGGGGAAGACTATCTCTGTCGCACCAGGGGTTTGACGGTATCCGACACTGCGAATTATTGTCTGTGGTGGAATTGCACCAGGTAAAATCCGCGTTTCTTTACTATTAATCCAGGTGCCATTGTCGAGGCGTAACCATTCACTTTCTCTACCTGTAACTGTTGCTCGTGTGCCTTTGGGCAGTGGTGTGAGTCGAGAATAATCGGTACTCGGGCCAGTTCGAGCAACACCTGCGTCTGCAATTACCTCAACAACTGGTAACTTTGCTCTTGAGAGGATTTGAATTTTGCCAGTTCCTGGTTGAGTTATCGTCTTGCCATTGAGCGTCAGTTGAAACTGAGGTTGTCCTAAATCTACCTCTTGACTTGAGTCTGGGACAACAGCACCAGAAATGATGTTGTTACCGTAAATCAGGCTGAAGGAATCAGGATCAGGTTGTTGCACTGTGGTGCAACCTTTGTAATTGCCTACGCTAGACTGGGCATGAGGCTGATTTTGCCCTGTCAAAGCTGCCAAATTACTTGGTAGTTGTGCCTGTTGGGGTTGAGGTGAAAGGGCAATAGTTTGATTAGCTAGTTTAACAGAGACATTAGCGTTAGGGGGTGCGATCGCGCTAAAACAAATTAGTTCTCCCGGTAGTCTGGCAATGTCAACTGCGGGAGTCAGGGAATCTTTAGCAAAGGCTAACCCCTGTGGTAACTCAGGGCCAGTGGTAAGCCTTGTAACTTTAATCTGGAGTTCTTGATTTTGGTGACGCACTGTAAAAAGATTCTCCCCCAACTGCAAGGGTAAACTAGGGGAAAAATGACCAGCTTTGCTGCGGGTAATTGGCTTACTATTGATCAAAACCTGACCATCTGGTGGTGCAGTGCCCAGAAAGAAGATTTTTTGGGCACTCGTCTGGTAGTTTGTCTGGGGAAAAACGACTCTGAGCGATGGCTCTGCCGATGCAATTGAGGAGGTGAGAATACAGCCCAATATTACTAATCCTAGAAGGTTTTTCACAGCAAAATCACAGAATAGTACACCACAATAACTGTGGCACAATGACGGGATGTATTTTTAGAAGTTGTTAGAAATTCAAACTACTATGACTAAGTTTATCTTTGTTACTGGAGGCGTAGTTTCCAGTATTGGTAAGGGCATTGTAGCAGCAAGTTTAGGGCGTTTGCTCAAGTCGCGCGAATATTCGGTGTCGATTCTAAAACTTGACCCTTATATTAATATCGATCCTGGTACGATGAGTCCCTTTCAGCATGGGGAAGTATTCGTTACCCAAGATGGTGCGGAGACAGATTTGGACTTGGGGCATTACGAACGCTTTACCGATACTTCGATGTCGCGTTTGAATTGCGTTACTACTGGTTCGATTTACCAGGCGGTGATCAATAAAGAGCGTCGCGGAGACTACAATGGCGGTACTGTACAGGTAATTCCTCATATTACCAATGAAATTAAAGATCGGATTCTCCGAGTTGCTAAAAGTACAAATCCCTCTGTAGTCATTACAGAAATCGGCGGTACGGTAGGAGATATTGAATCACTACCGTTTTTGGAAGCAATTCGCCAGTTCCGCAAAGAGGTGGGACGGCAGAATGTGCTGTACATGCACGTAACACTGGTGCCGTGGATTGCCTCTGCGGGTGAGATGAAAACTAAGCCGACACAGCATTCAGTTAAAGAACTGAGATCGATTGGTATTCAACCAGATATTTTAGTTTGTCGGAGCGATCGCCCCTTACCCAAGGGATTAAAACAAAAATTGTCGGGATTTTGCGATGTACCCGAAGAATGTGTCATCACTTCCCAAGATGCCAAAAGTATCTATGAAGTACCGCTGAATCTGGAACGGGAAGGAATGGCAGAACAAGTACTAAACTTGCTGCACATGGAACAACGTAAACCAGATTTGACGCAGTGGCAAACCCTGGTACAACGGTTACATAGTCCCAAGCATGAGGTAGAAATTGCCATTGTTGGCAAATATGTGCAATTAAGTGATGCTTATCTATCTGTAGTGGAAGCGTTGAACCATGCGGCAATTTCCACTTATGGCAAACTGCGCCTACGTTGGGTGAACTCAGAAGATTTGGAATCTGAACCAGCCGAAAATTATCTTGCGGGTGTCGATGGCATAGTTGTGCCAGGAGGTTTCGGGGTTCGGGGAGTGGATGGTAAAATTGCCGCCATTAGATACGCTCGCGATCGCCAAATTCCCTTTTTAGGTTTATGCCTGGGAATGCAATGTTCTGTAATTGAGTGGGCCAGAAATGTAGGGGGATTAACAGGTGCTAACAGTGCTGAATTTGACCCCTATACAACTAATCCGGTGATTAATTTATTGCCAGAACAGCAGGAAGTAGTTGATTTAGGGGGTACAATGCGGTTGGGACTATATCCTTGTCGTGTTCTCCCTGATACTCTAGCTTTTAAGCTCTATCAAGAAGATGTGATTTATGAACGACATCGACATCGCTATGAGTTCAACAATGCTTACCGCGATTTGTTGTTAAAGTCTGGCTATGTGATCAGTGGTACTTCTCCCGATGGACGCTTAGTTGAAATTGTGGAATTAACCAAGCACCCATTCTTTCTTGCTTGCCAATTTCATCCAGAATTTCAATCACGCCCCAGTAGCCCTCATCCCTTATTTAAAGGGTTTATTCAAACAGCGATTGCTCTTTCTCTTTCGACATCTAGCACGCCAACACCATTGGAGGTGTCATAAAAATTCGTAATTCAAAATTCAAAATTAATTTTTTAGATTTTGAATTGGTGCATAGCAACATTAACTTAAAGTTTCAATAGATTTGGACATCCAGGGTGCATCATTCGTAAATTTCGGACTTGAGGAGATGTTGTGGCGTACTGGGTGAAAATCCTTTACGAGAGGAGAGAATATGTAGTGAATTTTGAACGTGTCCATGCTTTTTGTTATGAACTGAATGGCAGAGTTACTTTTTGGCTACCCGATAGTGCCATTCCTATAGTGATTCACCCGCAAACTAACTTAGAAGATTATCAAAAGATCCTTGATTATTTAGAATGTGTGACAGGATTAGAATTAGATCATGCCCACTGGGTGAAAATTATTTACGAAAAAAACGAATATGTAATTAATCTCAACTGCATCAGTTCTTTTTGTCATGAACCGAACGGCAGAATAACTTTTTGGTTGCCAGATGGAACTATTCCCATCATCATAAACCCTGTAAGTAATCCTGAATCTTATGAAAAAGTTGTGAAATACGTTAAGAAAGCAACAGGATATTCTTTGTCTTAGTGTGAACGAGGAACTTACTCTTGCTAAACTTTTAACTAAAGATAACGATTTTAGCAATAAAGGCACGAGGGAAGATTCAGTAAACTACCCACCACTGAACGAAGTACCGTTTCAGTGGGGGCAATTAATCGCCCAGAGTTTACCCGACTAAGTGTTAAATCACTACGATTTTTAGGTCATCTTACCTACAAATACGCAGCCAGTTTGTAGCTCTAAAGACCATTAGCTGATGCAGCCGCAGTCAACACAACTCGTTTTGCATTGCTAGAAGTTTTAAAAGCGACTGGATTACCAGTAGAAACAGGTTCAGGAGGATTAACCAAATTCAATCGTAGTCAACACAATTTAGTTAAAACCCACTGGTTAGATGCGGCTTGTGTTGGTAAATCAACTCCTAAATTGATTATTAAAGGCGTTAAACCATTGTTAATTGCAGCTAATGGGCATGGTTCTAGGCAGTCGTGTAGAACCGATAAGTTCGGTTTCCCAAGTCGGCACGTACCTAGAGAAAAAATACATTTTGGCTTTCAAACTGGTGACATTGTTAAATCTTTTGTTACTACTGGTAAAAAGATTGGTAATTATGTTGGAAAAGTGGCTATTCGTTCATCAGGGAGTTTCAATGTTTCTACTAAAAATTGATTAGTTCAAGGAATATCGCACAAGTTTTGTAAACGCATTCACGCAAAAGATGGTTACTCGTATGCATATTAAATCCAAGAAATTGGGAATTACTCAACTGTTCCTCTCATCGTTTTCGCATTCGCTCAAAGGCATTCAAGGAACGTTTCGTAATTCCCCCTCCATTCCTCCCGCCACTAATCGGAGTACCGATATAGTGGGAGTCTCCTGGAGGTTTTAGATGAATACTGTTGTGCTTAATCTAGAACCGATTGCTCATTTAACCGATGAGCAATTTTATCAATTATGTATTGCTAATGGCGATTTAAGGCTGGAAATGAATGCAGCCGGAGAATTAATAATTGTGCCACCAGTAGGAGGAGAAAGTGGAAATCAAGAAGCTGGACTAATTACCGATTTAGAAATCTGGAATCGTCAAGCTAAGTTAGGGAAAGTTTTTAGTTCTTCAACTATCTTTATACTTCCAAATGGTGCAAAACGTTCCCCTGATGCATCTTGGGTAAAGTTGGAACGGTGGGAAGCTTTAACACTAGAACAACGAAAAAAATTTCCGCCACTTGTACCTGATTTTGCAATTGAACTGCGTTCCGAGACAGACCGGCTTGCACCTATCCAAGCGAAAATGCAGGAATACATAGAAAACGGTTTGCGTTTAGGTTGGCTAATTAATCCTCAAGATCAGCAAGTGGAAATTTACCGACTCGAAAAAGCTGTAGAAGTTATTCAAATGCCGGCGATTCTTTCTGGAGAAGATATATTACCTGGATTTGAGTTGCAAGTATAGTTAGGCGATAAGCGTCAATCCCTAGTTCTCAGGGGGGAAAAGCACAATTAATTCTCCAAGGCGTTTCAAGATACTGAGTACTTGGTGTAGTTCTGAATCACGTTCAATTGATAGTGCATAAGATCGTGCATACCAAGGATGTTCTTGTTGAATCAATTTGACAAACACAAATTCTCTACCGTTGATTAGTAAAGCAAAAGTCGGTTGTGTAGAATTTGGACGATCAAGCATATAGGCAAGTGCTTGAGGTAAGGCTGTCATCACATCAAATTTACTGCTTTTAGATTCGATGACAAGTACCCAAAAACATTTTTGGATGACAAGAACATCAATATTTCCTTTAACGATAAAACTCTCGTCTTCAGCAGAAATCTCTATAGAAGTCTCGGTTTCAATCTCAAACGGAGGTTGATAAAACCCAGCTAAATCTAGTAAAGGAGATAGCACTACCATTTTTACCGCCTCTTCTGACATCAGACGGTGCTTATTCAAGTTTAAATAGTTGCTTTTGATTCGTGCTATCGCTTGCTTCTCTGCATCAGTCAGAGTCGGTAAATTTTCTGTCCACTCTGCAAAGAAATTAATGTCTGTGGCAAGTTGCAAACCAAATTTTTCTTCTAATTCGTAAAGACTTATATCTCTAGCTGGGATTGTTTGAATCATAATCTAACATTCCGAATAGCGTTGCCATGCCAACTTTGCTGCACCTACCATCCCCGCAAAATTGCCTAACTCTGCTGGTAATATTTGTAAATCCACTCGTGATAAAGGCTGCACTCGCTTCTCAATTTCTGCCTTCACACCTGGTAAGAAAAACTCAAAGCTGCCACTGATACCCCCACCAATCACGATCGCTTGTGGTGTGAGTACATAAATCAAACTCGTCAAACCAATTCCCAAATACTTACCATATTCTTGCCAAAAAGTCAATGCTCCGGTATCTCCTTGTTGGGCAAGAACACCTAATTCGATGGGTTCCTTGAGAGTGCGGCGGCGAATTGCAGTAGCACAGGCATATTGTTCCAAAGAGCCTTGATTGCCACTATTACAAATTGGCCCATCAGGGTTGAGTGAAATTAAACCCAATTCTCCGGCGGCTCCTTGATGTCCAATAAATAGTTTGCCATCGAGGATAATTGCGCCACCAACCCCAGTACCTAAAGTTAGCAGAATCAGATTTTGAAAGTGACGACCGGCTCCTAGCCAAGCCTCTCCCAAAAGAGCGCAATTAGCATCATTAGCGATCGCAGTGGGTTTGCCAGTTTTAGCTTCTAACCAGTCTGCTAAAGGCACATCGATCCATCCAGGTAAGTTAATGGCGATTTTGGCAATGCGTTGTGCCGCATCGGATGGGCCAGGAGTACCCACACCAATAGCCACAGCTTGATTATCTGGATCAATTTGTGCGATCGCATCTAAGATCACCGCCAGCACCGCCTCCGGCATTGTTGGTTGAGGAGCCGCCACAGTCAAAGATTGCAGACAAGTACCATCATCTGCAAAACGCCCCAACTTAATTGCTGTTCCCCCTACATCAATGCCAATTACTTCATTTGTCATTTGTCATTTGTCATTTTTTATTGGGCATTGGGCATTGGGCATTGGGCATTGGGCATTGGTAATTGGTTAACAGCTATTTCCTATTCCCTATTCCCTATTCCCTATTCCCTATTCCCCATTCTCCAGTTCAAAATCAACAATTTGTCAGGGTTTTAGGATTTTGGCACGAAAAAATTCTAAATTTTCTGTCTTATTGGGTGCGAGTCGTAAATCAGCAACAGTCTTGGTACGGAAACTCGATTGCTCCTGCCAAGCTGTAACTGGAGTACCTCTTAAGATACCAGCAAGGGCAACGGAAAGCATAAACCCGCCAGTAGCGGCAGCAATTAACGTTAGATTATCTTTCATACAAATCTCTCTATTGTTTATTGGTCATTTGTCATTTGTCATTGGTCATTTGTTCCTTGTCCTTCGTCTTTTGCTAATGACTAATGACCAAATGACTACTTTCGGATTCTATTTTCTCTCCGTAAACGGGGATTGACAAATTCATTTAACCCCTCACCAAGTAGTGATAACCCTACCACCATGAATGTCATGGTTAAACCGGGGAAAAGTGTAGTCCACCAAATGCCAGTAGGTAGAGCTTCTAGGGCTTGTTTTAAATCATGTCCCCATTCTGGTACTTCTTCGGGAAGTCCTAGCCCCAAAAAACCCAACCCGCCCAACACCAAAATTGCATCAGCGGCGTTGAGTGTAAATAGGACGGGTACGCTTTGAATGACGTTGAAAAACAGGTAACGAGAAAGCACAACCCAAGTTGAAGCGCCCATTGCTTGAGCAGCTTCGATAAACACTTCAGTTTTAACACTCACGGTGTGGTTGCGAACAACGCGGTAATATTGGGGAATGTAAGCAATGCTAATAGCGATCGCTGCATTTAATATTCCCCGCCCTACCACAAAGGCCAGCGTCACAGACAGCAGTAGCCCTGGTAGAGTGTAGATGCTATCCATGATAAACAGCAACACTTTATCCAATTTCCCGCCGAGATAACCACTCAGCATCCCCAAAGGTACACCGATAATCATACTCAGCGCCGTTGCCAAAATTACCACCTGCAAAGCAGCTTGAGCGCCGAACAATGTCCGGGAGAACACATCATAACCCAGGCGACTAGTACCAAACCAATATTTAGCTGAGGGTGGCTCGTGAATTGGATTAGAGAGAAAATCTTTAGGGTTTTGCAGCCATCCCCAAGCCTGGAATACGGGAGCTAAGAATGCCAGGAAGATGAAAAATAGGGTAATGGCTAACCCGATGAGCATGAGTTTTTGGGAAAGATTGAGACTTTTGCCAAACTGTAAAAATGTCGGTAGTCGCCGTTTTGTAATGGCCATGTGCGATCGCCTGGAGCAAAGCTTGATACGCTGACTATTTTACATATTAGATAGGGGATTTGCGTAAACATCTTGAATAAAACTCCGACTGCTTGGCGGTGGATACAGAGCTAGACTGAGGAAGAGGTGAGATTATGCCTTATTTTTGCTAGAAATAAATTACCAGCCGTTGTCACCACAAAATTTAATTATCTTAAGTAGAGAAAGACCAAGTTAATGGAGGAATTATGAACGCTTACAAAAAATACATCACCATTAAAGATCCAAGTCAAGTAATATTATCTGATTTACCTTTTCAGGTAGGACAAAGAGTAGAAATAATTATCTTAGCTGAGAATAATCCAAGAGCAGAAATTAGTAAAAAACTGAGAGATTTATTTGGTAAAACACAGTCGCTACCAGGATTACAAGATATTACAGAAGCAGAAATATCAGCAGAAATTGAAGCTTACCAACGCGGGGAATGAAAGTTGTTCTTGACACGAATTTTTTAGTTTCTGCTGTACTTAAGGGTAGAGTACCAAGAGATGTTATTCAGTTTATTTTTGATAATCCAGATTGGCAATGGATAGCTTCTGAAGAAATTATTGTGGAATATAAAGAAGTCTTAAGCCGAAGCAAATTTAAGTTGACAGATGAGGTGAGAGGTGAATGGTTTGAAATTATCGATACATTTCTAACGCTAATTGATGTCAATTTTGAAGTTGATTTTCCAGAGATAGAAAAGATGCAAAGTTTTTAGCTTGTGCTATAGCAGCAGAAGCAGATTTCTTGATTACGGGTGATTCTGATTTTAATCAGGCGCAAACTTTGGTCAATACAACGATTATTTCTGTATCTTTATTTAACAGGTTAGTTTGCGATGTTGGGGGGTGAGTATTGAGAATTAGTAACTGTCAATGATTTTTTACTATTCCCCATTCCCCACTCCCCATTCTCTTACAGACTACTTTCAATCAGCTGGCGGTATTCGCTCTTTTGCTTCACACCTTTGACTTCCTTCACCAGTTCCTTATTTTTGAACAATTGAACCGTTGGCGTTCCTGTCACACCAGCATTTTCAGCTATATCTCGGTCTTTGTCGATGTCAATTTCCACAAAGTGAATTTTGCTATCAAATTCATCCACCACTTTATTTAAAATTGGCTTCAGAGTATGACAAGGGCCACAACCAGGAGAAACGTATTTAACAAGGAGTAAGCGATCGCTTTCATGGAACAATTTCCGTAAAGCATAACCTCCCTCATGGCGCGTCCCATCCAAGTTAAATCCAGCTTCTTCCTCGGCTTCAGTCTTTTTGGCTGGCTGATTTTCTAATTCATTGTCTGCTGTTTCTAGCTGTTGATGGAATTCTTGAATCAAGCCACTGGATGACAACCAACGTTCTGCCAACATCGCTGCCATACAGCCAGTACCAGCAGCCGTAATTGCTTGCCGAAACTCATGATCTTGGACGTCGCCAGCGGCAAAAACGCCTTCTACACTGGTTTCTACAGTACCGTGCTTGGTGACAACGTAACCCACCTCATCCAGTTCTAATTGCCCTTTAAATAGAGAGGTATTGGGAGTATGACCAACGGCGTAGAATAAACCCTTAGCGTCCAGTTTGCTCTCTTCACCAGTTTTAGTATTGCGGACTTTCACCCCTTCCATGCGATCGCTACCGAAGATATCCACGGCTTCTGTGTTCCAATGCACCTGGATTTTCGGGTTGCTCAAAACCCTGTCTTGCATGGCTTTAGAAGCACGCATCTTATCGGTGCGTACCAACATATTTACCTTGGAACCATATTTGGTGAGGTAAATTGACTCTTCCGCCGCCGAGTCGCCAGCACCAATCACAGCCAATTCTGCACCGTGGAAAATTGGTGTCGCACCATCGCAAATTGCACAAGCAGAGATACCCCGACTCCAAAATTCGTGTTCGCTGGGTAAACCTAAACGCTTTGCTGTTGCACCAGTAGCAATGACGATGCTGTTGGTTTTTATTTCCCTTTCTTGTGATCGCACTGTAAATGGACGCTGACTCAAGTCAACTGATATAACATCTTCAGTATATAGTTCAGCCCCCCAGCGCTCCGCCTGCGCCTTCATCTGATCCATCAGTTCGGGCCCAGTAATTCCTTTAGGAAATCCCGGAAAATTTTCAACTTCCGTCGTTGTCATTAATTGCCCACCAGGTAATCCCCCGGCTTGGAAACCTTCAAATACAACGGGTTTAAGGTTAGCGCGTCCGGCATATATGGCGGCTGTGTAGCCTGCTGGCCCAGAACCGATAATTACCAAGTTTTCTACAGTTGGGTTAGTCATGACAATATATAAACTCATAACGACTACGCTTAATATAGCATAACAATTTACGATTGGCTATGGCAGATGGTAAGCGATGTCTAAGGGCAGCCTACGCCAAATGCCTACGGTACTATGCGCTCAATACTTGTCAAAGATACTCTTAACCGCTAAAAGTTTTCTTGGGAACTGGCAATACCAGAACTGTGGCCACCTGAGTTTGAATAAGGCACTCTTACAAACGAAGTTGAGAATCTCGCCCTTGGTCAATACCATTGGCTCAGTATGTTTGTGCAATTTGGAATACAAGGATTCTGAATTGTGTGACTGTATCTCCCCAAACTTTATTTTCTGAAGGTGATAGGAAAGCGATCGCACTTGGGTAAGTTACATCTAGAACACCCAACCACTTCCTACCCCAGGAAAACACTTATGAAAACCGAATTAAAAGCCAAGTTTCTCCAACACATCCTCAACAAAAAGAATGAAAATGAGGGTTTTACACTTATTGAATTACTAGTAGTAATTATCATCATCGGTATTTTGTCTGCGATCGCTCTACCTTCTTTCTTGAACCAAGCTAACAAAGCCAAGCAGTCAGAATCTAAAACCTACATAGGTTCAATGAACCGCGCCCAACAAGCATTTTACTTAGAAAAAAATGCATTTGCGTCTCAAGCTGATTTTGGTAGTTTAGGTCTTGGTATTGCAACACAAACCACAAATTACATATATAAAATTGCTGGTGGTGGTGCTGGTGCTAGCATAGTAACCAACCAAGCAAGTACAGTCGTTAACCTTGCACCTCTCAAGACTTATGTCGGCGGTGTGGGTGTGGCAGTTCAATCTGGTACTAGTGAAGCTACTACTGTAGCTATTTTATGTGAAGCCGACAAAGCAAGAGTTAACGGTGGTGCAGATGGTTCAGATGCGATAACTGATCCCACTAGTTGCCCCACTAACTACACCGCTTTGAAATAAGTAGAGAAGGGACTTACTACATGAGAATATAGTTTGTCTAAACCGCTGCATAGCAAAATTAATTCTTCACGTAGTTTGTATTGAACTAAATTAGGTATTTTTCAAAGTGGGTAGATTATTCTATCCACTTTATTTCCATTACGTGAGTCATTCACAATATCTTGCCCCTACACTTTTCCACAAAAATTATGATGATTACTAATACATATAATTGGCAAAATCAGGCTGAAGAATATTTCCTTAAAGAAAACTATTTGCAAGCATCAAAATTATATGAGCAAGCAATAGAAATAGATCCAAACACTATTTCATATTATTGGCATTTAGGATTGATATTACTATTACAAGGGCAAGAAGCAGAAGCTCAAATGACTTGGATGCTGCCAATGACCGAGGCAGACGAAGAAGAGTTACAAATTTGGACAAATGAACTATTTCAAATTTTACAAATAGAAGCTAAAAGACGTGAAACTCTGGCAGAATATTCTCTAGCTTGGTTAATTCGCCAGCACATGCGCGAAATTAATCCTAGTTATATAAATAATTTGCTTCAAATTCTTATGCTTTGTATCAAGTTGCAAAAATTTGAAGAGATTGATGATTTGAATGAGTGGGGATTAATTGAAAGCTTAAAAGCAAAAGAAAATATAGAAATCGATATCGAATTATTAATCCAAGTTTTAAAAGAAGTTTTAAATACTATTCCCTTACATCCAATTAATCTAAATTTAATAGAAGCTAGTCTGCCTTATTTCTCTGATCCTCATCAATGCTTCTCTATACTGCTTCCTGCTGCTTTGGAAATAGGCCATACTTTTCGGCGACCTTTACTAGCAGCATCTCTACTAGAATTACATTTACGATTAGAGCCAAATAATGTAGAAGTTTTGCGGCATTTAGCAACTTTTTATCAAGATGATCATAATTATTCTCAAGGCATAGAGACAGCTAGATTGTGTTATTCCTTATCAGAAGGCTTGGCTGATAAAATTTTTGCACTCCATTTGCTGTTAAGGGGCCTAATGTCAGCAGGGGGATATTGGCAAGAGATATGTACAACTTTTGAAGAGTTAGAAACTGTATTTCAACAGTTTATTAAAGCTGAACGAATTCCTTTAGAAGAAGGAAGAATATTACGGTTGCTTTCGCCATCTTTTGCGATACCTCACATTAAAGATGCTCCTGCTGAATTTCGAACTATTCATAATCAGGTAGCTGAGATTTTTAATAATTATATTAAAAAGCTTGCTGAATCAGAAGGAAAAAACTATAATCGTCAAATTATTAATAATCAATATTTAACACACCACCCGAAAAAGTTAAAAATTGGTTATATCTCTTACGCTTTAAGGAGTCATTCTGTTGGTTGGCTAGCTCGCTGGTTGTTTCAACATCACGATCGAGATAAATTTGATATTCATACTTATTTCGTTAACTACAAATTAGTAAATGACTATCTCCAAGAATGGTATCTAAGTCAGGCAGGAAAAGCTCGTCAATTAGGTATGAATGGTCTAGATATTGCTGACCAGATATATCAAGATGAAATTGATATTTTAATTGACCTTGATAGCGTCACTCTAGATATTACTTGTGAAGTGATGGCACTCAAGCCAGCCCCGATTCAAGTTACTTGGCTGGGGTGGGATGCATCAGGCATACCTGCAATTGATTACTTTATTGCAGATCCTTATGTTTTACCAAATGATGCACAAAATTACTATACAGAGAAAATCTGGCGATTACCTCAAACTTACATAGCAGTAGATGGTTTTGAAGTTGGTGTCCCAACTCTCCGCCGCGATGACTTAGATATTCCTATGGATGCCGTTGTATATCTCAGCGCCCAAAGAGGATATAAACGCCATCCAGAAACGACAAAGTGGCAAATGCAAATTATCAAACAAGTACCTAACAGCTACTTTTTGATTAAGGGACTTGGTGAGCAGGAAACAATTAAACGCTTCTTTTACCAAATTGCCGAAGAAGAAGGTGTAGATTGTTCGCGGCTAAGGTTTTTACCAATAGTCTATTCAGAGTCAGTTCATCGTGCTAATTTAGGCATTGCTGATATTGTATTAGATACATTTCCCTACAACGGAGCGACAACAACCTTAGAAACATTGTGGATGGGTATTCCCTTGGTGACGCGAGTCGGTGAACAGTTTGCGGCACGTAATAGCTACACCATGATGGTGAATGCGGGTATCACAGAAGGTATTGCCTGGACTGATGAAGAGTATATAGAATGGGGTGTGCGCTTAGGGAAGGATGAGGCTTTACGTCAGCAAGTCGCTCTGAAGTTGAAAGCATCGCGGCAAACAGCACCGTTGTGGAATGGCAAACAGTTTACCCGTGAAATGGAAAAGGCTTATGAGCAGATGTGGCAGAACTATATTGATAAAAAATAGGCTCGTAATATAGGTAGGACTTATACAAGTGTAACAAAAAATTAACACTTTTAGTTTGTAGTAAGGGCTTCAGCCCTGATTTTGAGGACTAAAGTCCTCACTACAAACATTAAAAATTATCCCAATCTTTACCATAATCTTGGACTGGATATTGAGTCCAACAATCACGCAGACATTGCCGTCCACAAGCCTGTAAATACCAGTGAACACTACTTTCAACCCAATCGTAAGGAGATTTGACTAAACCATGTTTAACTGCGTTGTAATGAATATAATTAATAGTTGTATAATAATGTCTTTCCGAGCGAATAGCGCGATCGCTCCAACGATACCAAATTTTTCTTTTAGTAATATTGTCCTCTATATTCCACTGTCGAGAAAGCGCACCATGTATTCTGCGAAATAATTCACCTAATACATCAAAATTTTCAACATAAACCAGTAGATGATAGTGATTAGGCAAAACAACCCAAGCACCAATTGTTAAGTTCGTAGTGAGCGATGAAGCGCTCCTATCTTCATTTCCACTGCCACCAAACCTATCAAAAATCATATCTAGCAATTGCTGACGACGCGATTCAGTGTGTATATGACACTGATGCTCGTAACAAGCTACCGTTAATAAATAAAATTGCTTATCTTGTACAGGATGTGGTGGAGAGTGAGGTGGATAACCCTGGCTTAAGCGATATTTCACTAGTTCAGCTTTTTGTTCTGCTGTGAGCTTCCGATATTCATACATAGATTTTTTTAGCACTGAAGTGCTTACTACAAACAATTCAAAAGTTCGTAGTGAGGACTTTAGTCCTCCTCCTTTGTAAATACAAATTTAAGCACTGAAGTGCTTACTACAAACAATTCAAAAGTTCGTAGTGAAGACTTTAGTACTCCTCTGTAAATACAAATTTAAGCACTGAAGTGCTTACTACAAACTTGTTTATAAAAGGCTTCTAAACCTGCGACACAAGCTTTATCATCAAATAGACGCTCGTGATTTTGGCTCATTCTTTCGGCAATAGTACCTCGCCAAGTTGGGTCTAGTCCTAACTTGACAGCAATTTCAATATATTCAGTTTCGTTTTTAGATATAGTATCTGTCACTCCTAGCATTTTCAGGAAGCTGTCAGAGTGACGACCCCGCATAAATTCTCCAGGACAGGTAACAATGGGGAGATTACAAGCGATCGCTTCTAAAGTAGTATTACCACCAGACCAGGTGAAGGTATCTAGATAAACGTCTGAAAGTAAGTTAATCATTAGATAGTCCAGTCGCTCAGGAATACTGAGAAATACACAATAATCCTCGCTGTTCAAACCGATAGCAGCAAAAGCCAGCTTCAGTCGTGGCTGAAGTAAAGTACCACGCAAAAACACAAATTTAGCTTGCGGAACGCGATGAGCAATTTCTGCAAAAATAAAATCATATTGCGGTAGATACTTGAAAGGAGCTTGGCAGCATAAATAGATGACTGCATCATCTGGTAGCTGAAAATCTGAGCGAGTTTTTATAACTGGTGGAATATACGGTTTAGGATAAGAAACCCCAATATTAGGCAAGCGAATTAATTTTTCTGAATAATGCTCTTGGGCATTTTCTGGTTCCATCAACTCGCTAGACAAAAAGTAATCAATTGTGGGTAAGCCAGTTGTTACCGGATGTCCCCAAGCTGTACATTGTACAGGCGCAAGCCGCAGACCTGCCATCTGCATAGTTTGCGGGTTCATCCCAATTTCGGGAAAGACTAAAATATGCAATTTATCAGCAATTATCTGTTCACTGACCGCTGATAAATTATCAGGAATATGGTGGAAAAAATCACTGTACTGTTGAAACTGTTGAGTAATTGGATCTGGCTGATTTCCTATGTAGTAACAATAGATTTCAAAGCTGGAGCGATCGCAGAAACGTAACCACCCAGTTAACCAAAGCGTTCCACTATAAGAATGGAGGTAATAAGAAACGTAACCAATACGAATTTTGTTATTAGGCTGAAGCTTAGGCATAGATATAGGAACGACCCATTGTGGATAGTTAATAGCCATAATTTCATGCACTAAGTTTCCATATTGGCGTTGCAAATCTATATCATTTTGTGCTTGATATGACAGGTAAAAATTAGTGAGACGACCTATACCTGCCAAAGCGCTATGCTGCTCTTTTGTAGTTTGAAGCGATGTTTGCTGAATTAAATCTTGCAGTCCTTGAGTATAGCGTTGGCGATAAAAGTTAATTTCCTCTCGATTCTCATATATTGATGGAACTGTTAAATATTTGAGGAGTTGAAAAGTATAATCATCAGGGAAACATATAGCAGCATTATCTGCACTGAAAATTGCTTCTTGAATACGTCCATTCTGCCGCAAATCGATGATTAATGAAAAATGTAGTCTTTCATCTGTAGGGTAAAGCTTAATTCCTTGTTGAAGAGTATTAAAATATTCATCTAGCAGGTTTAACTGTCTATAGCAATGGCTTAAGTTCCAATAAATATCTACATCACCTGATTGGATTTCTAGGAGTTTTTGATATTGTGCGATCGCTTCTTGCCATCTTCCCTCAGTGAATAATTTATTGCTCAAGCAAAAAAAAACTGTTCAGCTTGTGCTTCGCTAAAAACTTCTATATTGTAAGATGTGATAGTTTCTGCTTTTACTTGACTTAGCGCATTTGTATCTTCATATTCCAAAACAATTCTTGCATGTATACGAGGTAGCAAAGCTTCCCACTGGATATCAGCCAAGTTTGCCACTAGAGAAATCTCTAACTCTTCAGTAATATCTAAATCGTGTTCTACCAAAAGATTCATAACCACACTAGATAAAAACAGTTCAGCATCCTGAACAGCGATATTACCAGTGTTAATAAGTAGGGTAGTTTTTTGACTATCAATATGAGTTGCTACCGCCTTCATTACTCCTTGCAATTCTAAACCTATTAACTCTTCTGGTTGCGACCAATCTGGGAAAACAATTAAATTAAGCTCCTTGAGGTTTAAAGATAGAAGAGTAGCATCAATCAAGGCAGAACTTACAGTTTGTGCCATTTTTGTCCATGAGAACTTTTTCGCCTGTGCCAAACCCGCAGTAATTAAAGAATGACGAATACTAGGCTTTTGCACTTCACAGAGCGCATTTGCTAGTTCATCTGGATCATCATCATTCACATATATTACTGCGTCTCCTGCTACTTCTGAAATTGAAGAATTAGGACAGGTAATAACAGGACAGCCACAAGCCATTGCTTCTAATACAGGCATTCCAAAACCTTCATATTTAGAAGGATAAACTAATGCCACAGCACCAGAATAAGCTAGTGCTAGTTCTTTATCACTTAGTTGTAGCAGATGTACAACACTACCTAATGTATAGGTTCTTAACTCTAGCGCTAACATTCCGCCAATACCAGTACAAATAATATCAAATCCGTAACTATTGGCTAGTTGTGAGAAAGCTTGGAAAAATAAAGTACCGTTCTTGTAACCATTACCCATACCAACTAATAGGAAATATGGTTTATTAATGCCATATTTATATTTAAAAGCATTAATTTCGGCTTCAGAAGCAGGAGAAAAAATCGAATCAACTCCACAGTGAGCAACCGTAATTGATTCTAAAGGTATCTCAGTAAAACATTTACTTAAGTCTTTAGCCGTATTTTCAGAAATGGCAATAAAAGTGCAGGCGTGTTTAATGCCCTTGTGTTTTTCTTGCCACATAGGTTCATTTAAGTTTCCCCCTAGTATTTCAGGAATCATGTCATAAGCCATAAATACAGAAGGGGTGTCAATGGGGGTGGTGTAGTAAGAAGATATAAATAATTCTGCTTCTTCATCATCACAGATTTCTTGAAGCATCTGTTTATCAGCTTCGGTATTGTTATAGTCGTAAGCAGGAATTGTGCGATAACGAATACCATTTATTTTGGGTGCAGTATTGGCTCTATCTAAGACTAGGATATATTGAGCAAAATCACTATTTGACCATTGTTCTAGCAGACTTCGCCAAACTCTAGCAATTCCTGTTTTATAGAGTTGGAAAAAGACACCATCAATTAAAATATTACGATTAGGTAAAGTTTTTGCTTTTTCTTTAGCTAACTCGTAAATTTTAATAGTTTCTTGAACATATTTATCCCAACTAAAATATTGAGCCTGCTGAACAGATTTTTTTGCTAAACTTTCTCGATATTCGGGTTCGCAATATAGCTTAAATATGGCATCACAAAGCCCTATTGTATCATTAGGATCAAGCATAATTCCGGCATCTTCAACCACTTCAGGCAAGGAAGAAGTGTTAGACGTTATGACTGGAGTTCCACATTGCATGGCTTCTAATGGTGGTAAGCCAAAACCTTCATATAAAGATACATATATGAATGTTAATGCACCTGAATAGAGAGGGGCTAAATCTTCATCAGGAACATAACCAGTAATAATAATTCGGTTTTCTAACTCTTTAGCTCTATCTATTTCTGCAAAAATTTCTTCATATTGCCATCCTTTTGTACCTATCAATACTAAATTAAGATCATCAATACGCTGGTTTTTAATTAATCTCAAAAAAGAACGGATAACATGAGCTATATTTTTTCTTGGCTCTAAGGTTGATAAAGTTAATAAATAAGGCTGCTCCGGTATTTTATATTTTTGTTTAGTTTTGATAATCAATTCTTGATTGTCGCAAGGATAAAATTTTTCTTTATCAGCGGCTAAATGTGCAACAAATACTTGTTTAGCATTAAGATTTGGTTGATATTTAACAATATCTTGTTTCGTTGATTCGGAAATACAGCATACAAAATCATTATTGTCTATTTGATCTATAATATTTTTAACTATATGCTCTGAATTATGATTAAAATACTCTGGAAAAAGAATAGGAATTAAATCATAAACTGTGACAATTCTTGTAGCAAAGTAAATATTATTGGGCAAAGGATAATAAGTAGAGTGATAAATATCTATATTTTGGTATTTTAGTTCTGAAAACTGAAATAAATGAAGATAAAAATCTTCAAAATTTTGATTGATATAAGTTTGACAAGCATTAAATAAATCAGGAATACTCGTACATAGATAAATATCACACTGATGAGATTTTATTAGTCCTTTTAAAAGATACTCTGTTACTCTAAAAACTCCTGTTTTAGCAGTTTCAAGGATAGTACCTAAACCTAGTACAGCAATATCTAAGGCTATTTTTATTTGCCCTTCTTTCTTTACAACTGATAAATAATCTTCTTTTTTTGAAGATTCATATATTGTTGCTAGTTTTTCAGTATTAGGTATAATTAATCTTGCAATTTGCGTATTTATATTATCTTGACTACTTACTTGTATTATGCGATCTGCTCTTTGTTTTTCGAGCAACCTGTAATTTATATAATTATCTAAAACATTAACAGGAAAAGAGAAAAATTTGGCTAAATCGCCTGACTCTTCAGATATATAATAATCATTAATTCCATCAAAGAAAACTTGTTGATAACCTTTTCCCATTAAAAAAATAGGAATATTATTTTCATAGCGAATGTTCGTACCTGGTAAAGTAGTTTCTATGACTAATATTGTTGGTCTAAATATATCCCAATTTCCACCTAAAATAACTTCCTCTTCTGCTCCTTCAACATCAATTTTAAGAAAATCAATTTTCTGATCGACATATTCTTTGCAGACTTCTGCTAAAGTCTTGACAGAAACCGTGTTGCGAGAAAGTTCTAAACCTTTCTCTTGGGCAATTTTATAAGCTATTTCTTTATTTAAGGTAGAGTTTCCGGGTTGTCCTACTACTTGAAAAAACTCTAGGTTTCCTTCTGAATTACTTAGAGCAATATTCAAATTAATATCTCTCGAACGCTCTTGCTCAAATAAGTTATAGAATTCTTTTATTGGTTCTATATTTATTCCTGACCATCCAATATCATAAAAAGCTTTAGTTACTGAATCAACAGTTGGATGTAATGCTCCTGCATCAATATAAAACCCTTTTATTTTATCTTTAAATACTCTATTGAGTAAAACATCTTCAAGATTCTGGGCATATGAAATAAATGTCATTTTTACTAACTGAGCTCCTATGAGTGTTAACAATTTAATCTAGTGAGGGTATTTTTGGCTAGCTCATCTAATTAGACATACCAATGAAGTTTTTTTTGGACTATTTGTCTAATTGATCGCTCTTAATCTATTCATTATATTGGGAAACGATAGTGTTGATATTTTCATGAATTGTCAATGCTAATGCCTTATCCCCTATAATTTCCCTCCTCTCTGCTTCTGCTTGTAGAACTTCCACAAGTTCTGCTATCCATATATCAATTTCTTCAGGTTTACCCTCTGCAATTCCAAGAAACCAAGCTGTATGTGCTTCTACTTCCTGATCTTGAAGCAATAGCAATAATCCTAAGTACCAATAATTAGCCTTGAAGTTAGGTTCAAACTCTATTGCGTTTTCATAAATGCTTCCTGCTTGATCATATTCTCCCAGTAGTAAATATTGGTATGCTTGCTTTTGTAAATCTTCTTGCATGGAAAAGTTTTTATATTTATAACTACTGCTGTATACCCGAATTTTTTCAATTACAGGTAAAGAAGCTAGTGATTCTCCTTGCTTTAGCAATCCTGGAACGTAAGCAAGACTCTCGATAATGTTATCAGCAAAATTGTATTTTTCGTCTTCACCATATTGCAAAGTCAGATGGGTTAAAAGTTCCAAAGCATAGTCAGGAAAATCCAAAATATCAGCAATACAAGCTAGTTTTAAAACTTTCTCAGGTGTCTTAAGGTTTATACTTAAATCTTCTCGAATCAAATCACGAAAGTAAAAAGCATCTGCCCAAATTAATGCTCCTGGGTGTTTGGATGATATTATTGGCATTTTGCGAATATCACGATTCATATTATGAATATCAAATAAAGTAAACCCTCGCATTCTAAGATGAAGGTCTAGATCACTAAATAAAGGCTGTCCTGTGTACAGTTCTGTAAATTCAACTTCGCTAACAATTCCTAAAGTTCCGCTCTTTAAAATCCAATCAGCTCCTTCTAATGCTTGAAGCTCTGCACCTTGAATATCAAGTTGAATAAAATCTATTTCAGTAATATTTTCTGACTGGCAGAAAATATCTAAAGTTGTTGTTTTAATTTCCTGAGTATCAGCTAATTCTATTAGTTTTGAGTTGCCAACAAAGTGTTCTATATAATATTCACTGGGGGGATATAATGAACTACAGGCAGGCTCTTGGGTTACATAAAGTGTAGATTTACCCTCACACTTCCAAAGAGCCAGGGGGATATGCCTTTCATTCCAATTGATTTGTCTATTTTTAAGTTCAGTATTCGCCTTTTCACAAGCCTCTGCATCGGCATCAAAGCCATAGATAGTAAGATTAGGTGCAAATATTTGCCAACCTTGACTCCCATAGTCATCCTGTGTTGCTATCTTTCGAGAGCCGACCACAGCTACTGTTATATGAATTTGCTCTAAATGACCACTTTTTTTTAAGCTGGGTAGAAATAATGCCATAATATATAATTCAAATTATTGTCAACAAATTCGGTCTACTAATTGCTCTTAGTTTGTTGTTTCTTAATCTGCTCTAAAAGAACTTTGTAATTTGACCTGTCAGGGCGTAACTTCACTAACTTTTCTAAAGGTGCAATAGCACTCTGAGTATCTTTCAACTTTAGCCGCACATTTACCAATCCCTCCAGCGCTGTTTGGTTTTCTGGTTCCCGTTGTAAAACCAACTCGTAGCCCTGCGCCTGTTGCTGTAATACTGACTCAGCAGAAGGAGACGCAATTGCTGACTTAGATTGACTAGCCTGTTGGATTGCCGGAATCACTGCAAATACCGTAGAGCCGATAAACGACACCAACGAAACTATCGTGACAATTTTTTGTCGCTGCTGTATTTGCTTTTTACGGATAATTACGTATTCTTCATCAGAACCAGCCATGCCTGACATACTTGCTGTAGTAAATACTTAGGTATTAGCAAGCCTCCTGTACTGAGGATACCCATCTGCTCAACAGAAACTAACATCCTCGCTAGAAATTTTTTACACAAACTTCAAATGCTGACTCTGAAGACAAGGGGACTTTATGCTAAACCCATGCTGCACTGACAATTTTGCCATGCGTAGTTTACCGCCGTAGGCATCGCTCCCATACTTCAAAGCAAAATCCTCTCCCGCACCTAGACAGAACCAACCCTACAAGTCTTCTTCTCTGAGCAAAACATTAAAATTATATAAAGATTTACGATGATTCTACCTAATGACAGATGTTTGCGATATTCTGAATAACGTTTAAATAAACAAAAACAGTAGACATTTCTACTCAATTGCAAACTTGCCCGTAAGTCAAAAACTTTCAAACCAGCCCTTGTCATATAGGTTGTTCAACAAGCACACACATTTTTTGTGATTAAAACAAATAGAATTTTCCTAGTCGTCCTTAGTCACACTACTTAGTGAAACTTCACAGACGAATAATGATTCTGCTCAGTGTCCAGAATATATCTCTTACAAAAGGTAGTGTTGTAATCTTGTGGAAAAAGGCTAAAGGTAAAGAGGAAAAAGAAGATAGGGAAAGATTAAAGGGAAAAGGGGAAACAGAAACATCCCTTAACCCTTCATCCCTTAACCCTTTCCTCTCAACCTATGCCTAGTTTCTGCAAAAAGTTTAAGGACTACTTGGTGGAATTGGACTTTTGTGGTGGTAATTACCGTACAAAACCGAATTTACCAGTAACTTAGTAGAGTTTGTTATGGTATAGTTAGAAAGTTAAGACTAGCTTTACCAAATTACACCACTCTACGGGCCGGCAACAATTGCAGAATGGAAAGCAGTTTTAATTAAGCATTTACCAACAAAATCTGAATTCAATCGAGGTTATGACTCAGCAAGTGATTCACCCAATGGTGAAATTGCAGCGCAACGTGCAATCACTCATAGAATCGAACATTATTAAGCCAAGCGATAGCATCTGGAAAATCGCTTTGCTCTATGGTAATGAATGGCAGCACTGGAAACAGGAACTGCTTGACTTTGGCTTTAGTATGCAAGACCCAGTTAGTGAATTGCTAGCTGTAGAAACTTGGGATGAGGAGTAGGGAATAGGGAATAGGGAATAGGGAATAGGAATTTTTAATATTCACCACTCCCTTGTTCCCCACTCTCTAAACTTTGCAGGCAGCTAAAGCCGCAGCTAATTCTTTTGCAGTTTGATAGCGATCGCGTGGCAATGGTTCTGTAGCGCGATCAATCACATCTCTTAATTGGGAACTAATTGTGGGAACTTTTGCCACATCAAACCTGAAGTTTCGCCCTCTTTGGCGATAATACTTGAAAGGGTTTTCCCCTGTGAGCAGAAAAATCAGCGTTGGCCCAATTGCATATAAATCAGATTGAGTCAAAGGTTGTCCTCGTTCCTGCTCAGGAGCGCAGTAACCTTCTGCACCAATTCGAGTTCCGGGCGCTGTGCCAATTTCCTTAACTGCGCCAAAATCCAGCACCACTATGCGATTTACTGCACTTCGCACCATTAAGTTGGCGGGTTTAATATCGCGGTGAATCAGTGGAGGCTCTTGGCTATGAAGATAGTCTAAGATATCGCAGGTTTGGATCATCCAAGCGATCGCTTGGTTTGGTGTCACTGGGCCAGTAGTATAGACACGTTTCTCTAAATCTTGTCCGTGGATTAGTTCCATTGCCAAGTATTTTTTTCCGCCTTCTACAAAGAAATCGTAATACTTGGGAATTCCAGGATGGTTAAGGGATTTGAGAGTGTAGGCCTCTCGCTCAAATAATTCTTGAGCTTTGGCAATTCTTAGCATATCAGCATTCATTTGCTTCAACACCAGAAGTTGTGGCATACCCGCAATCAGACCAGCCGCATCCCAAGCGAGATAAGTAGTACCCATACCTCCTTGCCCAAGAGTTTGCAACACCTGATAATGGCGAATCCTCTGTTGCACCAAGAGAGGTTGACCGCAGTGGATGCAAAACAGATTGTTTGGGGAGTTGCCTTCGTGGGTGCAAATGTAGGATGAATTTGCTATACCTTGGGCTGAGTAGAGCGTTGCAGCGGCGTTTTCTTCTGTGCCTTGCATCTGTTGTGGCGATCGCAAACCAGTTTCCAGTACTGTTACATCCTGAAGTTGGAATTGCAGTATTGGGCCTCCCTGTGCAAGTTGCAAAAGGGAATTATCTGGTAACGGACTCTGAATTACAAGGATACCGTTGAGGAAAGTCCCATTTGTACCTTGACTAATCAGCCGCCAACCACCGTCATTGCCGGGAGAATCGACTTGTCTAAGTTCTAGATGATGCCGCGAAACTAAACTATCAGTTAAAACAACGTGATTATCTGCCGCTCGACCAATCCGAATTATGGAGGAGTTCTCAAAGCACCACTGCTGGAGGGGCGTTTTCTGTTGCGGTTCTAACAGGGTCAGACTAACCACAATACAACCTACAAGGTAAATGGATTAGGAATTGGGCATGGGGCATTGGGCATTGGGCATTGAAAAGAGGTAGAGGGGCGGGGTGCGGGGGGCAGGGGGAAAACTCTTCTCTCTTGCTCCCTGCTCCTCTGCTTATTACCCATGCCCCATGCCCTATGCCCATTTATTTCAACTTTCCAAATTTGGGCGTACTTTTGCCCGAATTAGTATACCAGTAATGTTGTCATGACCATTGTGTTGGTTTGCCAAATCAATTAAGTCTGTAACACCCCGTTCTAAGTTAGCGCCAGAACTAAGTAAGGGTTCTAAGTGAGTCTGCCAATGGGTTTCTAGTAAATCATTATCTGATAGACCATCCGATGCCAACAGCAGAAGAGTATCTTCATTAAGATCGAAAAAGCCAACATCAGGATCAATGGAGCTTTCGTCACGAGGCCCCAAGGCTTGAGTGAGTTGGTACGCATCCGGGCGGGCATAAGCGATGCTTGCTTCCACTCCGCGAGTAATTTCCCGTTGCCCAACTTCATGATCTACTGTGACTTGTTCTAGTCCCCGCTTGCGCGTCAGACGATAGAGACGGCTATCTCCCACATGAGCAACTGCTGCTTCAGTATCTTGAATTAAGAGCATTACCAAAGTTGTACCCATACGCCCAACTCCAGAACGGGCATCTTGTTGATTGAGCTTGAAAATCGCCTCATTAGCTAAATACACTGCCTCACGAATGCTCTCTTCTGTTGGCAGTTGGTTGGCAATCCAGTGTTCTTGAAAGTATTGCCGTAGGGTGTTGACTGCTAACTCACTGGCTATCTCGCCGCCAGCGTGTCCACCCATACCATCACAGAGAATATACAAACCATGCCCTTCCAGGACTCGACTTTTGGGCAACTCCAGTTTATGGATTTTGGTTTCAATACCAAAGTAGTCTTCGTTATGATGACGTTGACGTCCCACATCTGTGCGTCCTGCATCTTCTAAGCTACTTAACTGCATTGCCAACACAACAGTTGGCATATCATCAGTTTTGCTAATGATATCTTCTGGCTCATCTGATTGCGGGATAGTGGGCACAGCCGTGTTTTTCTCCTTTATTGGGGGCAAAGTTGGGGTTCCTAGTGCTTCTATTTCAATAGAGATTTCCTCCAAACGCGATCGCAATTGTGCGATCGTCTGAATCTTGCCTGCATCTAAATCTCCCAACATCTGGACTACAGAGCCAAATTGAGTACGTTGAGATTGCCTAAATAACGATTGCCAAACCCGCCCCAAAGCTTGGATAGTTAATGGCTTCTCTGGAATATCGGATGTTTGGGCTTGGACATCTTCTGGCGACTCGCCGACAAGAAGAGAATTCGATGATTCTACATACAATCTTTGTAGCGCCAGCGTTTGGTCTTCATCCAATCGCAAATTCGACAAATCTAAAAGGCTTTGACGACAATTTACTGGTTCCAATACTGCCCAAAGTTGGGCCATTTGATAACACCAGTGTAAAATTTTTAACGAACTCGTTGTTTCTTCTTGCCAGCGATCAAGTAAATGCTGCCAATTTGAGCGGTCTTCGATTATTACTACCTGTATATCACCCTGCTGCCATGCATCGTGAATTGGCGGTATTCCCCGCTCACCTTGGGATTGTAAGGCAATATAAAGTCTAGCAAGGTGAGGAATTTCACTTGTTTCTACCGATGGCGTTAGCAAATCTGATTGCTGACTTGCTAGCATTGCCCCAATCGGTGATATTTGATACGGTTGGCAGTCTAGAACTCTCACACCTACATCAGTAATGGAGGTAGTTTCCGTTTGGATAGGTAGCGTATCTAACAATTGATAGCGCTCTTGGGAGTCTAAATAGGAGCCTAATGCAATCTGAAAACTAGGGGATACAGGAGATGAGGAGGGTATTGCTTCCTCATCTCCGTCTACTCCCACATCTCCCTTCTCTCCCTCATCCTCGTCTATTCTCAAAGCTTCCCCAGTCGTTTCTTTAGCAATAATTGCCCAAAACACTGTTCCACATTCCGTGTCACAGTTATGACAACGTAGTGCATTCACAGGTACATCATCGGTACTGCATTTAGGACAGACCTTGTGAGTCAGGGACGCGCCACAGTTTTGACAGAATTTGTTGCTATTGGGGTTTTCAAATTTACACTGAGGGCAAATCAGCATAGTGGAAGTTCCTTTATTCCCGTTCCAAGGTGCTTCTAGCCACTAAGATCCAAGGTGCCACAATTGGCTGTCCCTGACTACAGTAGACCTACAAGAGATTGTAGTTCATCAATGAATTTTGGTGGCAGTATTAATTGTGACGCATATTAGATAAATATTTCATATATTGGCAGTCAATTGCTTATAAATGGGGATTGGGGAATGGGGAATAGGGAATAGGGAAGAGTTTTCTCCTCTGCCTTTTTTCAATGTCCAATTCCCAATTCCCAATGCCCAATGCCCAGTGCCCAATGCCCTATTGCCAAGAGTCTGGCAATTCTGGAGGTTCAGCGTTAAACCATTTTTGATAAATTTGCTTGTAAGTGCCATTCGATAACAAAATCGCTATACCTTTGTTAATTGCATCCAGATGAGGGGAATCTTTGGGCGTGGCAATTCCGTAGTATTCTTCAGTGAGTAGATCGGCAACAACTCTGATGCCTTTGAGTTTGTCATTTTTAATTGCATATAAAGTAGCGAAAGCATCGCTAACTACAGCATCAACATTGCCATTGAGTAAGTCCTGGAAAAATTCTGGCCCAGAATTAAACGTACTAATTTTGGCATTGGGGATGGTTTTGGCAAAATCTGCCCCAGTGGAACCAATTTGTACAGCAATTTTTTTACCTTTGAGACTGTTGAAGTCTTTAATATTTTGGTTGTCTTCGCGTACAGCGATCGCTAGTCCAGCTTTAAAATAGGGTCTGGAAAAAGCAATTGTTTTCAGGCGTTCAGCGGTAATTGTAATCCCACTAATGGCTGCATCGACTCTTTTGGCTTGCAAGGTCGAGATCATGCCATCAAAAGGCAGAGTTTCAAACTGGACTGCAAAACCTGCTACTTTAGCGATCGCATTCATCAAATCAATATCAAAACCTTCTAAGTGACTGTGACTGCTAGCCTTTTGGATTTCAAAGGGGATAAAGGTGGGATCTGTCGCCACTTTGAGAGGTTGAGCATCTGGATTTGGAGTTGGATAATACTTATTACAGGCAATGATCAGTAGGAAACAGCCTAAGCTCAGAATTAGCTGCTGCCATTTCAAGTTCATCAATTTCACTATATTCATTAGTCATGCCCACACCTATTAAAAATATTTTTTGAGCTACCAAATTGCTCTGTATAAATTTTAGATTTTAATTTCCGGAGGGGTTGATTAAGGGTAAAGCAATGAAATCCTTGCGCTATCTGAATTACAAATTATGAATTTCGCGCAGCGGTACTAGTATGTCAAAATAAAAATACCCGATACATCAAGGTGAGCGATCGCTCCCAAAGCAAGATTAAAGGATTGACCTGAGCAATGGCAGACCAAACCAATCAAAATCAAGCGGGAGAAGTAGCTCCCACCACTACTGATAAGCAGGTTCCTAGTACAGACTCACCCGAAGCCACAGATATTCCTACTGCCAACACGCCAGATCCTAAAGCCGCAAACCCTGAAGATAATCCCAATGCTGCTAAACCGGTTGCTGTACCACCTAAGCGAGAAAAACCCGCAGCCGCAGTAGACGAAAAACCAGCCGCCGCAGCAACAGGAGAAAAACCCGCCGCCGCAGCTAAAGCCGCCAAAAAGGAAAAAGCTCCATCTGTTGAAGACAAGCCTTTTGTAGAGTTCATCGAGCAAGACTATTTGCCAGCTTTACAAAAAGCGATCGCTCAACAAGGTGTGCAAGATTTACAGGTGTCTTTTGCCAAGCAGAAAGTGCCAATCACTGGCTTTGAATCTGCCCAAGAATGCTGGCAAATTATCGGTAGTTGGAAAGAAATAGGTCTGCGTCAGTTTAATCTGTATTTCCCCGAAGAAGATATTCAAGGGAAAAAGGGATTTTCCTGTAATGAAGGCAAAAAACCTAGCACTCTTGAGTCATTCTTAATCGATGAGCGCAAAATTACCCTCGATTTGTTGGTATTTGGCTTAGTTCAGCGCCTAGATGGTCAAAAGTGGTTAGGTAGAAATTAGTCATGAGTCATTAGTTATTAGTCATTGGTCATTGTTTTTTTACAAATGACAAATGACAAATGACAAATTAAAGTTCATGGAAATGGTAGGTAACGGCTCCAGTATTGGGGTCGTTATCAATTTTTACATAACCTGATTTGTACATTTCATTGAGAGTAGCTTCCACT
Source organism: Nostoc sp. KVJ20 (assembly GCF_001712795.1). Classification (GTDB taxonomy): domain Bacteria; phylum Cyanobacteriota; class Cyanobacteriia; order Cyanobacteriales; family Nostocaceae; genus Nostoc. Next base: position 36,786 of record NZ_KV757675.1, on the reverse strand, counting down.
TCAGCAAAACTAGCTCCCGTGAACTTTACCCCTTGAGTGACAGTTAAAAAACCACCCTTACTTTCCGCCGCTTCAATTAGTTTAATCATGAGCTGGTTGCCTGTTGGGCGGTGGACTTGAGAAGCAACCACTGCTTGATTCAACGGCACACCCAAGGGAGATACACCTGCTTTTAATCTCAAATTGCGTTCGTATTCATCAACCATGCCGGGGATAAATAACAAATCCACGACCTGCCCTATACCAAACACGCCACCAGTCAACAGCCACAACAAACCAGTCCCGATCTTGCCATTGTAGAAACGGTGCAATCCTCCCACCCCGATAAATCCGACTGCACACAAAATGTAAGAGACAAGAAGTCGGTCTTTCTGCTGATTGTTTTCAAGATTCATCTTGTTTTCAACCCTTTGGATTTGCTCTTGTTGTCTAAGATGGGTTTTCCATGTTGTAGTAACAACTAAAGAAAATTACTGAGGTATTTGTGCTTTGAGATACAAAAAGCGCGTAATACTACCCTTGATCGAAATAGTGATTATCACTGAACTAAGTTTATTTGACTACTAATCCGCGATTCTTGGTTCCGCAAACATTGAATGATTGTTGCAACTCTTAATCTTTTGCTTACAAATTTCTCACCCGCACCTTGGTAGACTGAACTTTATACAATTGGATTATTGTGGGCTGTTACGTTTTAACAGAACATTACCCTTGGCTTTCTGGTGAAGCAGTCGCTCAGAGGGTGTTTTCCCGATGAGGAAGTGCCAAACCCGAAGGGTCTACTTAAGATAATAAAGACGAAAGAGCAATCAAGACATGGTAGATTCCCTCAAAAAACCAGGCTTTGAAGAAATCCGGCCAGGGATTAAAGTCCCGGCAAAAGAAACCCTGTTAACACCTCGGTTTTATACTACCGATTTTGATGAAATGGCGCGGATGGATATCTCCGTCAATGAAGACGAGTTGCAAGCCATTCTCGAAGAGTTCCGCACCGACTACAACCGCCATCACTTTGTTCGGGATGCCGAGTTTGACCAATCCTGGGATCATATTGACGGGGAAACTCGCAAATTGTTTGTTGAATTTCTAGAACGTTCTTGTACAGCAGAGTTTTCCGGCTTTTTGCTGTATAAAGAACTTGGTCGTCGCTTGAAAGGAAAAAGCCCCGTCTTGGCAGAGTGCTTTAACCTGATGTCACGGGATGAAGCACGTCACGCTGGCTTTTTGAACAAAGCTTTGTCGGACTTTAATCTGTCCCTAGATTTAGGGTTTTTGACTAAGAGCCGCAGTTATACCTTCTTTAAACCGAAATTCATCTTCTACGCTACTTATCTTTCTGAGAAGATCGGTTATTGGCGCTATATCACTATTTATCGCCATTTAGAAGCACATCCCGAAGACCGGGTTTATCCAATCTTCCGGTTCTTTGAAAACTGGTGTCAAGATGAAAACCGTCATGGTGATTTCTTCGATGCCATCATGAAATCTCAGCCGCAAATGTTGAATGATTGGAAAGCACGGCTGTGGAGTCGGTTCTTCCTGTTGTCGGTGTTTGCGACCATGTATCTCAATGACATCCAACGCAAGGACTTTTATGCCACCCTTGGGTTGGATGCGCGAGAATACGACATCCATGTAATTCAGAAGACTAACGAAAACGCAGGTCGGGTGTTCCCACTGATGCTGGATGTAGAGAATCCAGAGTTTTATGAGCGGCTGGATATTTGTATAAGCAATAATGAGAAGTTGGGTGCGATCGCTAATTCCAGCACTCCCAAATTCCTGCAAATCTTCCAAAAACTGCCACTTTACATTTCCAATGGCTGGCAGTTATTGCGGCTGTACCTGATGAAACCAATTGATACTGTTTCTGCTCAAGGGTCAGTTCGTTAAGTTATAACAGGTTTGCGAAAGCTTTGGTGGTTCTGTTGATTACAGAACCACTTTTTTTTGTCCCGAATACTACCCTATGGGGTACTATCCGTCAATAAGTCTAGGCAGTTAAGTTTGATATGTAGTTTCGATGTAAACAAACAGATGACAGACATATCAAACGGAATTGGAATTATTAGACCAAAATCAACTCTAGTCTCAACCTTGGAACTTTTAGTAAAGCCAATTACACCTGTTGCGGCTCCTGGTACTGAGGCTGTTGCCCGTACTGTTGTCCAAGGTTACTTTTTGACGATTGCAAATACTAGCAGTTCAAATATTGCAGTAAGGCTGCAATTTGCTCTAACTACACCGCTAAAACTAGGTGATTCCAAGCCCGATATATTAGCTGATACAGTGGTTATTCAGGATGTCAGTGTAGACAATCAATTTCAAGACCTAACTCCTACAGGCGATCCCAGAAAATTCACTTACTCTCTGAAAATTCCTGCCCACGATACGGCTTTGGTTACTTTACTGCCTGATGTCACCAAGCTAGATATCATCAAAGCAGCGAAATTAGAGATTCGTGGATATGTGGAAATCTCTTTAATCTCTTCTTCAGGAACAACTCCAGTTAACCTGTTATTGACGCCTGAACATAGAGGTACATTCCTGCCTCAGAACTTATTAGTATCTCGTTCTGCTTTAGACTTCGATCAATTAGCTTATTCTTTACCTACATCTGTTGGTGGAAGCCTGTTTACCCTTACAGCCCCAGTGTCTAAACAGAGCAAGGAACTGAAGATAGAAGTTAAAGAATTTGAGAAAGTTCAGAAAGATAAAGACTTCGAGAAAATTCAGGCTGAAAAACTCCCTGAGACAAGTCAAGTTGAAAATCTGACTTCAGCAGATGGTTCAAATGACCTACAGCGGCTAATCGGTCTGATGGCTCAACGTCTTGATCAAATAGAACAGGCAAATGGGCAAGCTTTCATCCAGCCCCAAGAACGCCCAAATGTCGGTCAACAAGTAGTTAATCAACCAAGGAATTAAGCAAGCGTGTTGGTTATTGTCGCCAGTCGTCATGACAAAGCCGCTAAGGCGCTGGTTGCTAATTGGGCGGCTCATGGTCATGGTGTCAGCCTACTGACGCTTGAAGATTTGTCAGTGGTTGGATGGCGACATTACTTGAGTTCTATTGATGGGGAAATCAATTCCCCCTTATCCTCCTCAGCAGTGGTAGGTGGGGTTGCGATGTCTCCGACGGGTTGCGCGATCGCTCTCGATCAAATCACTGGCGTTCTAAGTCGCCTACCTTCTATTTTTGAACAGGAACTTCTACACATTGTCCCTGAAGACCGAGCATACGTCGCTACGGAAATGAATGCCTTTTTAATTGCTTGGTTATCTAGCTTAAAATGTCCAGTCTTGAACAGACCAACGCCAACATATTTATTAGGGCCTGCTTGGCGACCTGAACAATGGGTTTATGCAGCGGCTCAACTTGGTATTCCAGTACGTCCAGTGCGACGGCAAAGTTCGATGTCGGCAAATGTATGTTCCCAGGTTCTCGAAAAATCTTCGGTCAAGGTGACGGTGGTGGGCGATCGCTGTTTGGGTGAAGTTGAAAAAACCCTAGCTTCATACGCCAGACGTATCGCTGATGCTGCTGAAGTTGACTTGTTGACAGTTCATTTTAGCAGCAGTGAATCTCCAGCAGAGTTTTTGGGCGCTGACTTGTGGACTGATATTTCTGCACCAGATGTAGGCGATGCCATCCTTGAGTATTTGAATGGAGGTAATGCCAAATGCTGATTTTGTTGTGGGGTATTACCGAAGAAGCTCCTTTAGCAGCAGTTCACTCAGAACTAACTAGTCTAGGCATACCGTCAGTATTCCTAGACCAACGAGATATTTTAGATACTGAAATTGAACTTTCTGTAGGCGATGTTTTAGATTTACCAGTCCAAGGACAAATTCGTACTTGGTATCAAAAAATTGATTTAACTGAAATCACTGCTGCTTACTTACGCCCCTATGACTCCCGCCGTCTTCCTCAAATTGCCCAAGCGGGTGTAAACAGTCCAGCTTGGCAACATGCGATCGCAGTTGATGATACCTTAATGTCTTGGTCGGAAATTACACCCGCCTTTGTCGTTAACCGTCCGTCTGCAATGGCTGCTAATGGCTCTAAACCTTATCAGTTAGAGCAAATTCGCTCACTCGGCTTTAAAGTTCCCGAAACCCTTGTTACAACAGACCCCGAAGCTGTGCGATCTTTTTGGGAACTCCACGGCGATATTATTTATAAATCAATCAGTGGTATTCGGAGCAAAGTCTCGCGTGTGGGAGTTGAGCATCTAGAACGCCTTGATAATGTATCTTTTTGTCCGACTCAGTTTCAGCAATATATACCCGGTAGAGATTATCGTGTTCATGTTGTCGGGACAGAGATTTTTGCCAGCGAGGTAATTTCTCAAGCTGATGATTACCGCTATGCCGCAGAGAATGATGAATCCACAGAAATCCGTGCTTGTCATCTTCCTAAAGAAGTAGAACAGCAGTGTAGAGTCTTGGCAAAAGCAATAAATCTACCTCTTTGCGGCATCGATTTGCGCCGCACACCTGGAGGTGATTGGTATTGCTTCGAGGTTAATCCTTCACCTGGGTTTACTTACTACCAACAGTTTACAGGTCAGCCGATTAGTACTGCGATCGCTAATTTGCTAGCAGGCAAAAATCGGATTTAATGAAAAATTAGTTTAATTAATTTCATCTTTTGAGTATGCAGTTCTTAGGGTAAATTTCGGAATTACTGCTCATTTCACCCGAAATCTAATTATTTTTCAGTACGCATAAAAAGAGACACAGTTATTCCCAAACCAATTGCTCCCCAACCTAACCAATTAATCATATTGGAAGAATAATTTAATTGAATTGGTGAAGCATTGGGATTCTGGATTAAAAAATTAATCTGTCCTGCGATCGCTTGCGCTTCCGTGGGATCTTTTCCATCTTGACCAATTTGGTAACTAATACCCTTTCTTGTTACTCCTAACACCCGAAAAAACTGTATATCTTCAGTAGAATCCTCTGTAAATCGTGTAGCATTAATTATCGCAACCTTTACCTGTGTAATATTATCAATAGTTTTCTCTTCAATTATTTGTTGACTAAATGCTAAACGTTCAGTTATTGTGCAAGATGCTGTTTTCGACTGAGTAGCTTTGCAGCTAATAATTAAACCCCCTGAGCCATACCGAAAAATACCTATACCAATTCCAGCCAAAGCAGCACCAAAAAATAAGCGCAGCAATATATCCGGTAAATTTTTCATGCTTATGCACCTATCTTGGATGGCATATGACGCTTATAATCCCTTTGTTATCATTCCCAAATCAGTACCAACCTGTAACACTCATGACCTGTTTACAAGTGCAATGGCATCGTTAGTGAATAAAAATAAATCAGAATGATTTTTATGAAGCCTTAATCTATAGCGATTCTCGAAAGAAAAATGCTCAAGCTAATTATTAAAGCCCACGGATGAATTCGTGAGCTTTTTAATGCAAGCTAACTTGTCGTTGCTGCTTTGTTTCCATTCTGGTTGCCATTTTTGCTGCCGTTACCATTCACACTGGCAATAAATGACGGTTCCTGTAAACTAGAAACTGTTGACTCGCCTCGCAGTCCCTTTCGGCGCTGGTTTTTAGGAACACCCCCCGCCATACCGTACTCCACACTACTTTTACCATATTGAGTAGCAACTCCTAAGAGCATGTGTTCTGCCATATCTGCCAACTCGCGCTCTGTTTGGAGCATTTCATGGTACAACTTATCCAAGTTGGAAAGAGCAGTGTTGTATAAATTCTCTCTAGTTCGCATCGTCTCAATTAAGGTTGAGAAGACCGGTAGGGTGAGTCCATTGCCTACACTTAAATTCGGATCAATTGAGTTCATGCTAGCAGCACGACGCGCTGCTTTTTCTAACACCTGAGAGGTTCTTTTTCTCCGAGCCATGATATGAAGCTTTTAATCTAATACGGTTAATATTCTTTACTTTAAAAAACTTCCGTATCGATCAGCTTGAGAAAACTCCGGCAATTCTACAATGGTTTTGTTACATAGCGATCGTTGTGATGAATGCGCGATATACCGAAATGAGAAAGCAATCAAGCTTTTGAGAAAGCAATATGTCTTTTTGCTTGCTAAATTTACCGAAATGAGAAAGCAATCAAGCATTTTGAGAAAGCAATATGCCTTTTTGCTTGCTGAATCTACCGAAATGAATGCGCGATATACCGAAATGAGAAAGCAATTAAGTATTTTGAGAAAGCAATATGCCTTTTTGCTTGCTAAATCCACTGAAATGAGAAAGCAATCAGGCATTTTGCTTATTGAAATCGACTTGATTGGGTATTAAAAGCTTGACAAACTTAAGACGTAGGTTGGGTGGAGCGGAGCGTAACCCAACACATTGGTGTCAACTTAACGTCAAAGCAAGTCTATAACTAGCTTTTAGATTGCCTTATTTCCAGTCTCCGACTGGGAATCCCGTCGTTGGGGCTGTCGCTTACCTTCCTGGCGGCTCGCAGCATTTCCAGCCAGAGGCTAAAAACGAGATTTGAAGAGGCTTTTAGCTTAAATGGAAATCTTTGCTTTTTCTTCTCTACGAGACGCACAAGGAAGAGACAAATTTGATGCTTTTTCACTCAGCACTTGTTACTCAGTACTAGCTCAACGCTCCGCTATCCATGTACAGCACTGTTTTGATAAGAAAGGTTTTCGTGAGTTTCTACGGATATAACAGAAGCCGACATTAGGATAGACTGGCTTTTGAATACACCTGAAATTCATCAGAGACTTAGTTTGTCGCTGCTGGTGACTTCCTTGCTGGTATTTTATTGCTTTTGACTGTATGAAACTTGCTCTAATCTACGGTAAGTCTCCCTCAAAAAGGTTTCTTAGCATTTAAAACGACCCCACTGTTTTGAGGCTATAGGCTTAGAATATTTACAAGCTTTACTTACGAATTAGCTCTCTTTAGAGAAAGTACTGTTTTTGCTGTCTAAGCTGATATTCATCCTATTTCTATCCAGATTTGTGTAGCTTATTAACAAATCAGCGGATTCATCAATATTAAGGCTGCTTTAGTATTTAGTTTCTTACCGTTGACCTATTAGACAGCTAGAGTGTTCATTTCATTTTGTTCAATAGCTTTTAGCCCTTATCGCTCCCATGCTGACCCATCACCGCAAGCCCGTGTGCTTATCACTGATTTCCACTGACCTACCAATCTGGTCTGTTGTCGAAGCTGCCGCAACATTGTATCAAAAAGATACTGATAGATTCCATTTGTTACTGACCGCGCCGCCCCTAATTAGCTGCGAAGTAGAGAGTGTAGTAAGTCCACAGGACAGACTTCCCCAAACTAAGAGCAAAGCTTACGCCCCTAACAGTCCCAGAATTTTGTGGCTGGAGATTTCCCCTTATCGCGTCATTATGACTATGCAAGGTAACGGCCAAGTGAGTTACCGTCACTTTTGGGAACAAGGCGTTTATGGCATTAGTCGCTATTGGTTGCCAACTGAGTCATTGCAACCTAACGATCCTATTCGTTTGCGAAATTTTACTAGTAGCCTAACTCTCAATGGACATCCCTTACCAGAACATTTGCGTCTGGAATATGAATTGTGGGCAGAAAAAGTCCAATTAGGATGCTACATACTTAATTTGGAAATTAAACATTGATGGGAGTGGGGAGTGAAGAAGAGAACAGGGTAAAGGTTACAGGTTACAGGCTATAGATTATTTCCTGTCACCTGTCACCTCTCCCCTAATCTCAATACCCAATCCCTTTTAACCAAAATAACTGGGTTGGTTTCCAGGTTTCCATTTAATATTGCAACCAACACTCGGCTTTTGCTCGTTTGTAACAGGTTTATCTGCCAGCACTGCTTCAATGGCTGCGCGTAAATCTGCGCCAGTTACGGGTTTATCATTACTGGGACGGCTATCATCCAATTGTCCCCGATAAACTAGTTGGCGATCGCTATCAAATACAAAAAAATCTGGTGTGCAAGCTGCTGTGTAAGCTTTTGCCGTTTCCTGGCTCTCGTCGTAGCATAAGGTAAAATTAAACCCTTGTTCTGTGGAAAATGCTTGCAACGACTCTGGCGCATCATCTGGATAATTGTGTGCATCGTTAGCACTAATGGCAACGATCGCTAAATCACCTGTAAAATAATCTTTTCCTAACTGCACTAATTCTTTTTGAATGTGCTTTACAAATGGGCAATGCCGACAAATAAACATTACCAACAGTGCTTTTTTATCTGCAAAGGTAGAAAGTGAAGTTGCCTTTCCAGATACTACTTCCGGTAGATTAAAATCTGGCGCTTTCGTGCCTAATGGCAACATCGTTGAAGCAGTTAAAGCCATATTTCACCCAATATTTTTACGCTGATAACTGCTTTGGCTATCAGTATATTTTCACTCTACCACTAAGTTTTACATAAAATTAAGAGACGGTAAATTTACCGTCTCTTACATTTGTTGAGAATTAAATTATAAAAATTAGTTTTTACAGGCTTGCCAAAACACCGATGATACCGTGTCCGGTAAATACTTCTAATGCTATTAGAGAAACAAAACCAATCATTGCTAAACGACCGTTGAGCATTTCTGCATAAGGAGTGAAGCCAGTGCGATCGCCTTGCTCATCTACATAAACTCTTGGCTCGATCGCAAAGTTGTTCAGTTTGCCTTGGTCGTCAATTATAGCAGTGTTTGTACGCATTTTATTTTCCTTTGTTTTTCTCTTATGTAAATAACTGTAACAAACTTATTAATATTTGTAAAGTATCTGAATCTGCTCAAGTAGAAATCCAAGCCAGAGATATGATAGTGGATCGAGTTCAAAGCCATGTCTAACGAACAGGCTCCGCTCCTTCTGCGTAAGCACTTTCATTCACAAATCCGTTCCCGATAAGCTAATGCATCGATTTCGAGTAGAGGTTATTGCCAAAACACCAAACCCGCAGCAGGTGATTTATGCCGCGATGCACCAGGACTATACTGATGGGTTCGTGTTTGATGAGCGCGACTCCTGGCCCTCGGAGTCACAAAGCGGCGAAGTTATTGTTAAGCGACTTTTAGCGGGTGAGAGGGGACACTACGGGCCTTTAGAGCATCCCCAGATTGTTTTCAACTGTGGTTACTTTCCCCATAATGTGATGCAGCAAGCTCGTACTCATCGTGTAGGCGTATCATTCGATGTCCAATCTTTTAGATATACAGGCAACCAATTTATTGATGTAGTAGAAGGCAAGAAAGACATAGAAGATGTTTTTTACCTACGTCCCGTTGGTTATTACACTGATAGACAAGGTAAAAAATACTATTATTCGCCAGAGCAACGAGCAGCAGACTTGGAGTGGTGTCTAGAAGCAGCTAAACGATATAAAGCTGATTTTGAGGCTGGAATGTCTGAAGAACACGCAAGAGGTAAAGTGCCTTTTGATTATCGCCAGCATTTTGTAGTTAGTTTTAATTTAAGGTCTTTCTTGCATTTTTGTGATCTGAGAAATAAGAAAGATGCTCAACTGGAAATTCAAAAGTTGTGTGAAATGATGTGGCCTCATTTTGAAGATTGGGCACCTGCGATCGCACAATGGTATGAAAAGCAGCGTCTAGGTAAAGCGAGATTAGCACCATAATCATATTTTGGGGCAATTCATACTGAATTCTCAATTCTGACTTTTGAGTTCTGAATTCTTCTTATAAAAAATTTGTAAAATGCTTTCATGCGTCGAGACTCAATATTTTACAAACTGTTTCAACAGTCTCCAACTCTGCTATTTGAGCTATTGAGCAATCCTCCAAATAATGCAGATAGTTATCGTTTTGATTCAGTCGCCGTCAAAGAGCCGAAATTTGAAATTGATGGAGTATTTCTACCACCGGAAACCGATGGTGCTGGAGTTGTATATTTTTGTGAGGTGCAGTTCCAGAAAGATGAACAACTTTATGAAAGAGTATGGGCTGAATCTTCGTTATATTTCTACCGCAACTATGCCAGATTTAGCGACTGGCAAGCAGTGATAATTTACCCGTCACGCAGTATTGAGCAAAGCAATATTCATCCTCATCGCTCATTGCTGAACGGCGAACAAATACATCGGGTGTATTTAGATGAATTAGGGGATATTCGTCAGTTACCTATATGGGTGGCGCTGATGGTATTAACTACAGTGGATGAAGAACAAGCACCAGAAGAAGCAAGGTATTTATTAACAAGAACTACTCAAGAAGTGGTATCACCATCGAGTCGCGCCATAATTGAATTAATAACGACGATCATGGTGTACCGATTTGAACAATTAACTCAAGCGGAGGTAGAGTCTATGTTAGGAATCACACTTAAGGAAACGCGAGTTTACCGAGAAATCAAGGAAGAAGGACGGGAGGAAGGACGGGAAGAAGCAACAGCTAATCTTATTCTCCGGCAATTGACAAAGCGATTTGGGGAACTTTCTCAAGAAATACGCTCCTCAATTTCTGGTTTACCTTTAGCTGTTCTAGAAGATTTGAGTGAAGCACTGTTAGATTTTACTAGCTTGGCCGATTTACAGGTTTGGCTAGAAACGCGATGAAAGTTTAGACTATCTCATATAGACATTTGCAAGACGATGGATATTCAAAAAGTTCTATGCGATCGCCGAATTATTTCCTCTGACCCAGATATTATGAGTAGCACTCCTGTGTTCGTTACGTCAGACAAGGGCTTACTATATCAGCAAAATTTTCGAGTTATTACACTTTAAATTTTAAGGAATGTCTGCAAGAGATATTTTCCATAATTTAGTTAGACTGGCTTTGCAAAAAGATGGCTGGACAATTACACACGATCCACTATCTATTGATTTAGCAGATGGACAATTACAAATTGATCTGGGTGCAGAACGGTTAATTGCTGCCCAAAAGCAAGACGAACGAATTGCTGTAGAAATCAAGAGTTTTGTTGCTCCCTCTGCGATTTCTGAGTTTCATACAGCTTTAGGACAATGTTTAAATTATCGAGTAGCGCTAAAACTAAAAGAGCCAGAGCGAGTTCTCTATTTAGCAATTCCGCTAGCAACTTATGAAGATTTTTTCTCACGGCAATTGCCACAGATGAGTATCCACGAATATCAATTGAAACTGCTAGTATTTGACCCGGAAAATGAGGTAATTGTACAATGGATAAACTAGCGGAGTATAGACAAATCATCCAGCAAGTTTTGACAAGTCATGCTCAGATTAAACCTGCCTATGGTGAAATCGAACGACAAACTATTTTTGATTTACAACAGGATCATTATCAAGTTGTGAATACGGGTTGGGAAAATCGGCATCGGGTTTATGGCTGTTTAATTCATCTAGATATTCGAGATCATAAGATTTGGATTCAGTATGATGGGACTGAGATTGGCGTGGCTAATGAATTAGTGGAGTATGGTATTCCAAAGCAGGATATCGTGCTGGCTTATCAACCTCCTTATATGCGAAAGCTGACAGAATTTGCAGTGGGATAAAGTAAGCGATCGCACTCCGATTTTTGGGTATGATTTAGAGCGATCGCGCAATGGTATGAAAAGCAGCATCTAGGTAAGGTAAAATTAGCACCTTAAATAATTGAGTATCTATGAAATGGAATAGAGTATAATAAATTACACTATTTCACAAGTAGCAAAACAATGAGTGTTATCCCATTTATATTGGATGGTAGTAATAGAACAGTAGTAGAGACCAGGGAAGAGTACGAGAGAGCTGGTGGTCTTGAAGGAGATGTAATTTTTATACAGAATCTCAATATCAAACAAATTCATAATACGAAGTCTAGCAATGCCAGCTATGATTTAAGAGTTGGTGATGAATACAGAGATCATAGAGACTCCGGTAAAACTGATCTGTTGGAGAATGGCACAATATCTCTTCAACCAGGTTCTGCCGTCATTATTGAGACAGTTGAATCAGTTCAATTTCCCAAATCTAGATTTGGCCATGTAGTTCCAAAAGTATCTCTTCTGCAAGATGGGTTATCTAACACCTCATCAAAGATAGACCCTGGATATGAAGGAAAACTTTCTATCACAGTTTTCAATTTAGGCAAAAGAACAGTTCAGCTTAAGAAAGGACAAGATTTTTGTACGCTCTATGTACTTGATGTCAGGGAAGGAGTTATTCCTTATACAAAAGACGCTAAAAAAATTGCCGGAAACTCTAGAAAGGATTTATTAAGTAGAGTTAGAGATTTTATTGAGACAAATCAGACCTACTTTACCATTATCTTAACTGTTGCAACTATAGTTTTAACAATAGTTCAAATTGTACAGCCTTTAGGTAAACAGGAAATACAGACACTTCCTAAAGAAAGCAGAGAGAAAATTAAATAATTCTTTTGACGTTTAAACCTTAGCTAGAGTTACACCCTTTAGCTGGTCTTGATACTTACCCTGGCGTGCTTCATAATTTACAGCACATGGTTCTCCTTCCAAAAACATCAACTGTACTATTCCTTCACTGGCGTAAATGCGGCAGTCAGCACTAGAAGCGTTGGATAACTCTAGTGTCAAGTAACCACGCCAAGCAGCTTCCGCTGGAGTTACATTTGCAATTATTCCACAACGAGCATAAGTACTTTTACCTATACAAATTACTGTAATATTATCTGGTATTTCCAGCCTTTCAAGGGCAACCCCAAGTCCATAAGAGTGGGCAGGCAGAATGAAGTATTTGCCATTAATATCTGTATGGAGTTCTGTTCGCTCTAAGTTTTCAGGATTAAAATTCTTAGGATCTACTACAGTGCCTGGAATATGCCTAAAAATGCGAAAATCATCTGGTGATAGCCTGATGTCATAGCCAAAGCTGCTAAGACCAAATGAAATCACAGGTAAATTCTCAAGGTGACGTATTAAACTTGGCTCAAAGGGTGAAATCAAACCCTGTTGAGCCATTTCAGTAATCCAGATATCGTTCTTAATCACAAGTTCGCTACTAACATTAATTTAAACAGACTTGATATGTTAGCACGAACTGAGTATTTATGTTTCAAGGTCGATAACTCCGGCGGATTTCTGTAATTTGATCTGCCACATCTAAGAGAGATTTTGGCATCTCTGGCCCTGTGAGAATGATATCGACGTGGGGAGGGCGTTTTGCCAGAAACGCTAAAACCTCCGTTTCAGGAATTAAACCAAAGTTAATCGCTAAACTTAACTCATCTAACACTACGAGAGAATACTTACTCTCACACACTACTTGTTGTGTATACTGCCACAGCTTTTGTAAGGCTTTGTTTTCCGTATCATCAAGATGTGGTGTATCGATACAACGAGGCAAATCACACCGAATCCAATCTAAATTTTGTCCTAATTGTATGGGTCTTTCCTGTCCTTGGCGAATACCTCCTTTGAGGAACTGCACTATTAACACTGGCGTTCCTTGTCCAGCTATTCTCAGTGATTGAGCCATGACGCTCGTAAAAAAATTGCGATGGGAGCTAGTAAAAACTTGCACTAGCCCTTCAACTGGATATGGTAGGGTCAAGGTTGAATTGATACTTTGAGTTTCTAGTTGGGCAACCATAAGGTTAAGTTTAAAAAAATACAATATGTTAAGAGTTATTGCTGACGCGAATTATTGCAAATCTATCTGTATAATCAATTTGTTTTTCAGAGGCATGGTGGATTTGGCAAATTGCATTCTTAGTCAATCACTACGTTTGTGTTGAAGTCAAGAGTTGTTTTGATGTAAATTTTTGTCTTTCCTCTGAAAGTACTTGTAAAAATGAAAACATAAGAGTTACAGTTCCAATTATTTCAAAAAGCTGGGCATAAGTCTGAAAAGCGCTAAATGTTAGATTTCCTGGTTGTTTGGGCAAAACAGACTTAGCAAGTAGTGAATTTGACAGGATGAGGAGTAAATTGTTGTGAGATTGGTGATTCTGGGAGGTTCAGGATCGGGGAAAAGCACTCAAGCACAAAGGCTTTGCAGATACTTTGAGATTCCTCTGATTTCTACAGGTGAGATTTTACGGGAAGCAATATCTGGCGATCAACCCCTGCCAGAATTTCGATGGTTGGAAGCCGATCCCCGGACTTCTCTTTCGGTTTACGCTAGCCTGAGTGAACTAGGATATCACGCACGCCCCTATATGCAAAAAGGGGAGTTAGTTCCAGACGAAATGATCATTGAATTGATCAGAATTCGCCTCAGACAACCAGATATTCACTGCGATTGGGTGTTAGAAGGCTATCCCCGTACTGCCTTCCAAGCTGAAGAATTAGATTTTTTATTAGATGATTTAGGGCAAAAGCTAGACTGGGCAATTTATCTCCAAGTTCCAGAAGCAGTAATGGTTAGTCGATCTTTGGGGCGATCGCTACCAGATGACCAACCAGAAATCGTGCAGCGCCGTGTAGAATTATTCTACGATCGCACCATTCCCATCCTAGAATATTACGATCGTCGTCGCTGCTTGTTGACCATCAACGGCGACCAATCACCAGAGATGGTGCAGCAAAATATTTTGACTCTACTTTCAATTCCTTGAAGAGTGCTGAGTGGGGGAGTTGAGAGTTAGGAGTTAGGAGTTAGGAAAAATTCTTCCCAATGCCCAATGCCCCATGCCCAATGCCCAATGCCCACTTACAACACTAAGGTAATCTTAAGGCAGTATTGTAAAACTTGAGGCAAATCCAATGGCTTGGCAGCGTCCTGATGGCCGTCTTCCCTACGAACTACGTCCGATCAGCTTTTACCCTAATTTCACCCGCTTTGCCCCCGGTTCTGTCCTCGCAAGATGTGGTGATACTCAGGTACTTTGTACCGTTAGCGTTAATAAGGGAGTTCCGAAGTTTCTCGAAGGAACTGGTAAAGGCTGGTTAACTGCTGAGTACCGAATGCTACCATCTGCTACCCAAAAACGCCAAGAAAGGGAACTATTGAAGTTATCTGGACGGACACAAGAAATTCAACGTCTAATTGGACGCAGCTTACGTGCAGCAGTGGATTTTGATGCACTGGGAGAACACACGTTGACTGTGGATGCCGATGTGTTGCAAGCCGACGCTGGAACCCGGACAACAGCCATTACAGGCTCATTTGTGGCATTGGCTCATGCAGTTTCTAAATTATTGCAAGAGGGCGTGTTGGAGCGATCGCCTTTATGTGGACAGGTAGCAGCAGTTTCCGTAGGATTACTGGAGGGAGAGCCATTTTTGGATATGAATTATATCGAAGATGTGGCTGCAACCGTAGATTTTAATGTGGTGATGAATCAACATTTGGGAATAATTGAAGTCCAAGGAACAGCCGAAGAAGGAAGCTTTAGCCGCACTCAGTTGGATCAATTGCTAGATGTCGCCCAAAAAGGAATTCAGGAATTGTTAATTGCCCAACGTGAAGCGATCGCTAACTCGGAAGCATTGTTTGTGATTAATTAGTTTTATTAATTTTTAATAAAAATTAATAAATGCATCCTTGATCGTGTTAATCAACAAAGTATCAAGTAACTGGATGTAAATAAAAATAATCATGAGAATAGTTAGTAGTTAGTGCGACTGACTACTGACAACTTGTCATTGAAGGTGATAAGGAGTGTCTAGATTTTTCCAGCCTACCTAATCTGTGATGTTAAATGTTTCAAAAGTTAAAAAGGAGGATTGTAATAAGTTCGGTATTGTATTGCCAGAAGCCAGCAATATGATGATGAAGCCATGAACAAAACCGTTGAAGTTCTACCGGATCAGCCAGCGCTGGTTGCACGAGCGCTAAAATTAATTCTTTCCAAATTAGAAACTGCCATTGAGGAGCGTGGGCGATTTACCATTGCCTTGTCTGGTGGTAGTACACCTAAACCGTTATACGAAGCGATCGCTACTCAAAAACTACCTTGGGATAAAATTCATATATTCTGGGGGGATGAGCGTTATGTACCACCAGATCATCCCGATAGCAATGAGCTAATGACGCGTCGTGCGTGGCTAGATCGTGTTGATATCCCAGCGGCTAACATTCACCCCGTACCAACTTTAGAAGCCAATCCAGAACTGGCTGCTGGTAAGTATGAAAAACATCTCAAAGAATTTTTCAATTCTTCTGGGGTTGAGTTCCCCGCG
The DNA here is from genome assembly GCF_001712795.1 of Nostoc sp. KVJ20. Taxonomy (GTDB): domain Bacteria; phylum Cyanobacteriota; class Cyanobacteriia; order Cyanobacteriales; family Nostocaceae; genus Nostoc. Next base: position 20,746 of record NZ_KV757675.1, on the reverse strand, counting down.
TTGGATGTAGTATTACTAGGAATGGGTGATGATGCACATACTGCATCTTTGTTTCCCCATACAGAGGCTCTTAAAGTACGCGATCGCCTCGTGACTGTGGGTAACAAAGACGGAAACCCCAGAATAAGTTTCACATACCCCTTCATCAACTCTGCTCGTAGCGTGATTTTTCTGGTTGCTGGTGCTAATAAACGACCAGCTTTAGCGCAAGTCTTTGCACCTGTAGCCGATGACTTCACTTACCCATCCCGCTTAATTCAGCCCCAAGGTGAACTTTGGTGGCTGCTAGATGCGGCAGCAGGTTTGGAACTCCAACATTGAATAATGGGGAATTGGGCATGGGGCATGGGGCATGGGAAAGAGGCAGAGGGGCAGAGGGGCAGAGGGGAAAAACTTACTGCAACTTCCCCCTACTCCCCTACTCCCCTGCTCCCCTACTCCTTTGCTTCCCTGCTTCCCGTATCCAATTCATCGTTCTATCAGCAGTAATTGCTAGAATCTAAAACTAGGGCCGCCTTCTGCTTGCCAGTCCTACTACTTTGTCAAGCTAATTTTGAGGGTTTGTAGTAAGCACACTTTGTGCTTAGAAAATAAGGACTAAAGTCCTTACTACGAACTTGCTTACCCATCAATTTAAACTTGACAGATTACTACTTATATCTATGATGATCTTGAACAAAGGCTAAATATCGATGATCGTCTGCCCTAATTGCAATCATCCCAACCCTGATGGCGCTGTCCAGTGTGAAGCTTGCTATACACCGTTACCCGCAACTACTAACTGTCCCAGTTGTGGGGCAACTGTGCAAGCAGATGCCGCATTCTGTGGTCAGTGTGGCTATAACCTTCATTCAGCAGGAGTTCCACACGTTCATCCCGCAACAGTAGCTACAACAGTTACTCCCGATGTTCCTGTGGAAGTGCCAGCGTTAGTTCCACCAGATCCACTGTTAGAACTTTTGCAACCAGATTCCTTGGGAATAAGCGGTTCTACTAACTCCCATCCTCCTAGCTCATCTTTACCACCAACAGAGGTGGCAGTTCCCCCAGAACCAGCGCCACAGGTATCTGTTTCAAACAGTAGCCCTCCAGAACTGGCACAAACCGTTGCAGCTCAACCTGTAGTCTCTATACAAAGTATTCCTACTCCACCACCCTTAGAACCAGCGCCTGCCCCTGAAGCCGAAGTACCCGCGCCAGCAGCACCAGCACCAACTGTAACTGCTGCCAGAACGCAATTGCAGCAGGTTACAGCGAAGTTAATCCACGTTCAAAGCGATTTGCTAATTGAATTGCCGCAAAATCTCTCTGTAATTCATATTGGCAAGTCCAATGACCGGATTCCCCCAGATATAGATGTTTCAGGATTTCCCAATTCAGAAATTGTCTCGCGGATTCATGCAGATATTCGCGTTGAGGGAGATGCTCATTATGTAGAGGATGTGGGAAGTTCTAATGGTACTTACATTAATAATTTGCCACTTTTACCAGGAAACCGTCATCGCTTGCGACCAGGCGATCGCATCAGCTTGGGTAAAGGAGACTTAATGACATTCCTCTTTCAACTTGCTTAACTGATTCTTGATCAATTGTGACATCAGTCTAAGCATTTTCTGCCCACCCTCCGGTATCCCTTTGGGAGGATCTACAAATAAACCGCATCGGACAAGCGACGGATAACTATGTTGTTTTTGATAGCGCCATAGTTCACAGCCGTCGCTTCGAGGTGCGAATTGTTGCATTGCCCAGCAACTCCATTACCTTAATAATTACACTAGGATGGATGAAAATACACTGCCAATTTTAGATTGTGAATTTTTCAGAAAATCTAAAATCCAAAATCCAAAATCCAAAATTGAGTGACCTATGAGGGAACCAAGTAAAAATTTTGAAACCTTGCTCACCAAAGAAGCCCCGCCAGTTGTTGAACGTATGGGGCTAACCTGGCTAATTGCAGCAGCGATCGCAACTGCTTTACTGTGGCAAGTACCAGGAGGAGATTATATCTTATACCCGTTTACAATTCTGGCAACTTGGTTTCATGAAATGGGTCACGGCTTAATGGCACTCCTATTAGGGGGACAGTTCCGGCAATTAGAGATTTTTAGCAATGGTTCCGGTGTTGCAACTTATAGCATCCGATCGTCATTGGGGCCAATTGGTCTGGCATTGATCGCAGCCGCAGGGCCAATGGGGCCGCCTCTTGCCGGTGCAGCTTTGATTCTGGCTTCCCGCAGTTTTAGAGCAGCTTCTTTGAGTTTGAAAATTTTAGGCGGTTTTTTGCTATTTTCCACCTTAATTTGGGTACGTTCCTGGTTTGGATTGGTAGCAATTCCTTTGTTGGGTTTAATAATCTTGGGTATCGCCCTGAAAGCACCTCGTTGGGCACAAGGATTTGCTATTCAATTTTTGGGTGTACAAGCTTGTGTGAGTACCTTCCATCAACTTAATTATCTATTTAGTAGTTCTGCTGGTTCCCTTGGACTCTCTGATACAGCGCAAATGCAGAGGTATTTGCTTTTACCTTACTGGTTTTGGGGCGGGTTGATGGCGATCGCATCTCTGGTGATTTTAGTCCAAAGTCTCCGCGTTGCCTATCGTTCGGAGTAATGAGTAAGAGGCATCATCAAAAGTGGGAATTTCTTAATTTTAGCTCTGGAATGGGGGATAAAGCCTGTCGCCCAGATGTAAGTCGGAGTAATAGAGGACGCAAGAAATCTACTACTGCGCTTTCTGCTGGACAGGAAGCCCACACTGTACCGTCAGGTCAGTGTGGGTAGTTCACTAACCTTGTTGTTACTACTGATGAACTTTATTGTTCCGAGTTTTTTTGGATCGCGATCGCTACAGGTTCCCCATAGCACTTTCCTGGCTCAAGTAGAAGCTTAATTCGATCAGATAATTCACAAATTAATCTAAAGATGATACCGCAAGACGCACGACAATACGCACCAGCAACCGAGCGTAACCGCGAACCAATTTTAGAAGTACTTTTACAAGTGTTGCCGGAGAGTGGCACTATTTTAGAGATAGCAAGTGGAACTGGTGAACACGCAGTCTTTTTTGCTTCCAGGCTCAGGGATTGTTTGTGGCTGCCAACAGATGCAAATCCACAATCAAGAGCTAGCATTATTGCATGGACTGAACACAATGTATGTGATAACGTTTATCCACCGCAACATCTTGATGTCAGAGAACCAGTTTGGGTAGTGGAGAATAGTTCATTTGATTGGCTCTCTAAGAAGCCAATTGTTGCGATCGTCAACATCAATATGATTCACATTTCACCTTGGTCAGCCTGTTTGGGGTTAATGGCAGGAGCCGGTCGTATCTTAAAAACAGGAGGTATCCTCTATTTGTATGGCCCCTTCAAACAAAGTGGAAAACTAGAAGCAGCAAGTAATACAGCTTTTGACGAATATTTACGTGCCGAAAACCCAGAGTGGGGTGTACGTAACTTGGATGATGTTGTAGCAGTAGCTAGCGCACAAAATCTCACCTTGAAACAGATTTACCAAATGCCAGCAAATAATCTTTCAGTAGTGTTTCAACGTTCTACAGCAATCCGATAGCGAAGCGGTAGCGAGTCTTGTCTACGACACGCTACGCGAACGAGCGTCTTTGATTTCTGAATCACTCGTAGAGGTAAGGGACTGGGGATTGGGGACTGGGAAGAAGGAATAAAGGCAATACTGCTCGGTTAAGGATTTTTAACTCGGAATTTGGTTTAGGGAAAAGGTTAAAGGGTAAAGGTTAAAGGTTTTTTCTTTCCCCTTTCCCCTTCCCCTTTTCCCCTTAACCGACAAGTATTGGGAATAAAGGTAATTATGGATGGTGAAAATATTTTCAGTGATGGGCGAACCTATCGGTTAAATTAAGCCTTGTTGTAATTGAAAATATTGTAGAGTACAGAATTGTCCTAAGTATTGCCCTACGCAACTCACCCTATGACTACCGCACCCTTAAGCTGGGAAGAACTAGAAACCCTCACGGACTATCAAATAGATACGGTTAATGGTCTCACCAACGCTAAAGCCAGGTTGCGCTTGTTTGGTCAGTCCGAATCTGATGTGCGGGTAACGCTGTATCGCGATAACCACGCTTGGTGTCCTTACTGTCAAAAAGTTTGGTTATGGCTAGAGGAAAAACAAATCCCCTATCGGATCGAAAAAGTGACAATGTTTTGCTATGGGGAGAAAGAAAGTTGGTACAAACGTAAAGTACCATCAGGAATGCTCCCCGCGATCGAGCTAGATGGACGGATTATTAAGGAAAGCGATGACATTTTGATCGCTTTGGAAAAGGTATTTGATCCATTGAACCAAGGGATGGAAGACCGCATGGTGCTTCCTCTACGTCAATTAGAACGACTTTTATTTAGAGCCTGGTGCACTTGGCTGTGTTCTAGAGTCGGTTCCTCTCAACAAGAACAACGCAACCGAGAACAATTTATCGGAGTGGTGGCTCAGGTCGAGGAGGCTCTGGGTCGCACCCCAAGCCCTTACTTTCTAGATAGCTTCGGCATCGTCGATGTCATTTTTACACCTTATGTCGAACGGATGAATGCGAGCCTTTACTACTACAAGGGCTACTCCCTACGAGAGGAAAACCCTCGCTTGAGCGCATGGTTTGCCGCAATGGAAAGCCGACCTACCTACTGCGGTACCCAAAGCGACTTTCACACCCACGTACATGATTTGCCGCCTCAGATGGGGGGCTGTTGGGAAAACAGCGAACCCCAGATGCTTATCAATAAAGCGCGGGTGGATAACGGCCCCTGGTTTGGGCTACCAGATGTTGCTTATCCAGAACCCGAAAATTCTCGTATGGAAGCTCTTCAACGAACTATCGAACACCGCATCAATATTATCCGAGTCAACCCCTTAGATGATAAATTGTTTGATCAAGCGCTACGTTGTGCTTTAACACACATGATGACAGGTGAAGACTGTGTACCTCCATCGGGATCTGATGTCGCTCTCCGATATTTGCGCGATCGCATTAATGTACCACGAGACATGTCTATCTACGCAGCCAAGCGATTGAGGGAATCTTTGGAGAAAACCGCAGCCCTTGCGGGTGATGGGCAGCCAGCCCCCATTCCCACTAAGCATCGACGAGATCAAGACCCGTCTAACTTTGCCATCAAGTAAAATATACTGTTAAAAAAATTCGCCGCTAATAACTCTTGCCTTAGCGTCCTTCGCGGTTTGATACCCTAACCATGTCCACCCAACCCACAATTCAAAGCATATACACCGATGGTGCTTGCACCGGCAATCCTGGCCCTGGCGGCTGGGGTGTTGTTGTCTACTTCAGCGATGGTTCAATCCACGAAATGGGCGATGCATCCCCTCATACCACTAATAATAAAATGGAGATGCAAGCTGCGATCGCAGCCCTCCAATTTTTGCAAACATCTGAACAAGCCCAACCCATCACCCTGCATACCGATAGCGAATACCTGATTAACTGCGTTACCAAGTGGGTGAAAGGCTGGAAAATGAAAGGCTGGAAAAAATCAGATGGTAAACCAGTCCAAAACCAAGACCTTTTAGAAATTTTGGATGAACTCAATACCCAACAGGTAAAATGGCAACACGTCCGAGGACATTCTGGTAACATAGGTAACGAACGTTGTGATGTGATCGCTCGCACATACGCCAGCGGCAAAACCCCTTCTCTGCAACAATTATCTTCCAAAAATATTTACAAATCTTTACCTTCCCAAAATGAACTAAATGTAGCAAAAGTAGCTGATTATGAAAAAAACTCTAGAATAACTAACCAAAGTCCGCAAGAAATCAGTACTTCTGCACCAGAAATAACCGTTATGGAACCATCAACTGGCCCAACTACGGCCGCAACAGATGAAAAACCGCCAGAAATGAGGGTTTCGCAACTCCGCAGCTTGGTCGAAACTCTGCGTATTGCTGATGAAATTTCTGAAAAAGGCTACTTAATCACCAGTTCTGAGTTAGCAGACTTGATGGATGTCCACGCTAGCGCTGTCACTAGTCGTGGAGATCAATGGCGTTGGCGAAACTGGATAGTGTCACGGGTACGTCGTGAAGGAAATCAAATTCTTTGGGAATTGGAACGTGGGGATCAAGTAGGAGGTGAAGAGGATTAAGGGAATGGGGAGTGGGGAGTGGGGAATGGGGAATTTTATTTCTAAGTCCTCACTCAGCACTCATCACTAACCACTATACTTGCGTCCTCGCCACTCGCGGGGGGTGCGGAACGCAGATAAGAAGATTCGTAGCACAGCTAAGGGATCGGCTAAAGGGGAAAGCCAGAATAACCAGCCGCCTTTAGCGTTTGTGCGATCATAAGAAGGTGCGATCGCTATCAGCATAGCAAAGCGAATCACCAGCAGGAATAAATTCAGTCCCAGCAGGAGAAGTGTAGGGATGGGTAGAGACGCGATTAATCCCGTCTGTAGCAAGTGTGAGAGTAGGGAAGAAATCAACAGGTAAGTGAGGACAATTAAAAGAGGTAGACCTTGAACAGATGTAAGTAGCCATAAATCTCCCCACAACTGAGAACGAGAAGTTGCATCTTTGAGATCGAGACTGCGCCCCCATTCCTTCCACGTCTCCATCGCCCCTTCATACATCCGTACTTTCAACACCTTTGCGCCATCTAAAAAGCCCACTTTATACCCTTGGATAGCAATATTCCGTGCTAACGTGACATCATCACAAAAAGAACTCCTCGCACTGCTATAACCACCCACAGCAGCAAGAACGGAGCGACGACACAAAAAGCACTGCCCATTAGCCATAACCCGTTCTGGCTGCTCTGCATTAATCCCCGCTGGGTCAAATCGGTAAAGCAGAGTCATCAACAAAGCGGGTTGTAGCCAGCATTCTCCTGGATATTTGAGAATGAACTGGGGTGAAAGGGAAACCAAGTCATAGCCTTGTGCTTCAGCCGTCTTCACCAAACCAGCCACTAAACCAGGATGTGGTTGGATATCAGCATCTAGCCCCAGAAACCACTGACTAGCCTCTGAGCTATATAGAAAACCGTTATGCAACGCCCAAGGACGCCCTACCCAACCATCGGGTAAGGGATCATCTGTCATGATGCGAAAGCGCGGATCTTTCTGCTGTGAGGCTTTTACCAAGTCGGGAGTACCATCACTAGACTTGCTATCTACAACCATAATTTCTCGAACTTCATAGCTTTGCTGACTTAAACCAGCCAACAGAGGGCTAATGCGAAGCGCCTCATTTAGTGTGGGAACGACGACGCTAACTTTACCCAAAAGCTCCGGTGTCGGCTGTTGGGGTTCTATTGGAGGATGGCGTCTTGGCCCCTTTAACAGGCGCGAAAATAGAATTGCCGTTGCTGGTAACTGGATAAGTAGCAATAAAAGGGAGATAGCGCTTTCTACTATCAAAGCGTTGTCATTGGTCATTGGTCATTGGTCATTGGTCATTGGTCATTAGAAATGGGGCATAGGGCATGGGGCATGGGGCATTGACTATTACCCTTGTCTTCCCCATCTCCCTCATCTCCCCCACTCCCCACTCCTTAATTTATCGTCTTATTTCAAGGCAACTTCAACTTTTGCTACTGATACTTCTTTGCTTACTGGTTCAACAGTAACTTGAGCGGGTGTGGTTGAACTCCTTAACCACAGCGCCACAGCCGGAGTTACACCTAGCAATAAACCGAGCAATACAGGTATAGAGAATCCAGCTGCCAAGCTGAGTCCGGCGGCGAAGGCAAAGTTAGTTAAATAAACGACTAAGGGCAGATTGAGTTGCGATCGCTCTAATTTAATCGAAGCGTTTCTCCACAATAATCCTGCCACACTCATGAACAGTGTACTAGTACCAAACCAACCTGCATAATTCTGGTATGGTGTCCCAAAGAAAGCTCCTGGTTGTTCCCAATACCAGAAAGGCAAAGAAGATTGACTCATAGCTGGCTCAAGAGCAAAGTCCCAGCAAGTAAAGAGCAAAGCACCAACGGCAATAGCAGCAATATGGCGTCCCCAACTGGGTTTTTGAGCTACTTTCAAGCCAGTTCTAGCAATTAAGTAAGACGACAGCCCAACATAAAACCAAGATAAAGGAATAGTGAAAGGAACTAGCCCGCCAATCTTATAACCCAAGCCACTTAAGTAGCTATAATCACCAAATGGAAACCCTGTGCTAGTTCCCAGAAGTTCACTCCCCAAAGATATAAACACAGCAGGCAGCATAAATGCTAGCCAATTTCCTAATCCCAAGGTTCGGTAGGCATAAATAGAAACAGCTACCGTCCCCAAGATAATATCAACAACACCGCCACCAGCCATACTTAACTGTATGGCAGTTTCTCCAACCTGCGATAAGTTGAAAATTATTTCGGCATTAGGTACTACCAGTAGCATCCCTACCAGTCCAAAGGCTTTTGACACGATATGACCAATGAGGCATACGCGTTCAGCAATAACAAGTTGTCTCATGATAATTCCTTAACAAGATGTGACACGCGGCTACTCGGCTGCTAACAGTTTACAAATGTTTAACAACATATTTAACTACTTTGTACCGCAATTCTCGACAAACTTGTTTGGCTTTCTTGGGAACAGCATAACAGCCTATTGATTGAAGCTATAAGAAATATGATGTTAAACTTACTAGTCTAAGCCATATAGTCAAAATCTACATAATTTCATCTCCAATAACTTCTAGTTTCTCGTCTCATTGATAGCCACATCGTGAAAAACTCCTTTTATACTGGGATATCTTTGAGGGAGAACAACCATCATCAACTGAGCAAGCCCTCAAGCAAAATAAAGTCTTGAGTTACTAGACTTAGTTATGGGATCTTGACCCTGTACTAGAAATATAAACCCATGTCAATTTTGAAAAGAGTTCCTTGGGTGTCGCTGGCGCTAGTACTGCTGAGTTACAGTACTTTGGGCTGGGTAATATCTGAAACACGTGCCCCTCTGTTTGTGTGGGTGGCAACTGTAGTTGCTATCTTGCTTTTACTAGTAACGTTGACTGCTCCTTGGCCGAAGATGACATATTACTACAGTATTTTGCTTCAATCAAATACCAGGTCTTTCGGCGTTGCCGTCTTAGCAGCTTTCTTATTTTTTATCATGATTGCCTGGTTTCGAGTATTTCTTGATACCTTACTCATCATTTCAGCGACTATATTAGTCAGGATAGATTTTCAAAGAGCGGGTCTTAGGGAAGGACTAGCCTTTTACACTGCATCTATTTTTTCATTGGGAGGTTTAGCTTTGGGTGCGCTAATCTACAAGTTAATATATTCCCAAATTCCGCTAACGTGATCAAATATAACCGAAAAAGCTAGCAATGCCTGGGTTGGGCTGCGCCAACGCTTCAGAATCACTATTACATTACCCATAACTTACTGTTTAGCTCAGATTCCCAACTCCTTAAACAAGTCGGGAATATTTTTCTTCTCTTGTTTTTCAATACTTAAGTTCAAAATGCAGGCTGTTCAAATAGCATTAGAGAGAGGAAAAAATCCATAATAAAAATTGACACCCAACTAGTAACAACTGCTTTTGTTGCCGATTCTCCTACTTCCTTTGCTCCCCCTCTAGTAGTTAAACCCCAACTACAGCCAATGACAGCAACCAGCACTCCAAAAATAAACCCTTTTAGCAAAATAATAAACAAATCTGACGGTTGTAAAAAATTTCTAACTGATTCTAAAAATGTTTCGGGAATAATTTTGTAAAACTGTGATGCAGCAAAAACTCCGCCGATGATGCCCGTAACTAAAGCCAAAACCGTCATCAAAGGCACCATCAAACAACAAGCAATTACTCTAGGAAGTACTAGATAATCAATAGGATCAGTTTTGAGCATATAAAGTGCATCAATTTGCTCGGTGACTCGCATTGCACCTATTTCTGCTGCAAAAGCAGAACCAACTTGTCCAGCCATAATACTAGCGGTCAAAATTGGAGCCAATTCTCTGCAAAAAGCTAAGGCGAAAGCACCTCCCACAGCATTGACAGCCCCAAATCGGACTAATTCTCTCGCTGTCTGAATAGTAAAAATCATACCGGCAAAACCGCTGACAAGTAGAACTGGAGAGATAGAACCTGGGCCAGCAGTCACCAGATGTTGCAGAATCTTGCGATAGTAAGTTTTTCCTTGGAGTAAATGTAGCCACACCTGACCGAAAAGCAATACTGCTGCAAAACAGCGTGTAATCCAAGGTTGCTCAAAATTTGTTTTTGGTTGCAATTTTATCGTCCTTACGACTGACTTTTTTTGCACATTAGGTTATTTAAACTCTCCAAAATAAGACTACATACAGATACAAATGGCGGAAACTCAGCCAGATGTAATCTGACTTTCTCAATTACGTAGACGTAAAAAGTGTTGCTTCCCGCAGGATATTAGGAATTGGTATTAGGGTATGGTACATGAACAGACGCACTAGATGTTTATCCTCAAAGTAGAGGAGGTGTTTGGGGATGGTTCAATTTAGCTTAGTAAACTTTAGCCGAAAATAGTACATAAAACATGTGAGCTTTTTTTGCTGCGGTTCTGATGCTTTGTATGCTAGGGAGTTAAAATCTCTGGTCTATCAAACTGGGAAAAGTAATTGACTCAACTAAAAGGGTTTAAAAATTTAATAATATTGCCAAATAATTCCAAATAATTTTTTATGAACAGAATTAAATACATAATATGTATGTTCCTATTAATACTGCCTTTCTCCGTGGTAAATCCGGCTTTTGCATCTGTATGCCGCAATTACGATGTCTACGACGGTTTACGCCACCAGATTTGCATTCTCAGTATTAGCCGAAGTGCCAAAAATTATTGAGAATACAGGGCAACCGTTAGCGTAGATGGAGTAAAAAGACCCACCGAGGTTTACAATTGTCGTGAACGAGTAAAGGTTCAAGAGAGCGGGACTGTTTTGCCCTTTGAGCAAAAAGCCCCTGGTGAGATGGTATGCAGCTTTTTTAATTCTTCTCGGCGGTAAACACCCGCCAGATAATAAAGACAGTGAAACCTAGATAGGCGAATACTGTTAGCCATTCTTGCCAGCTACCAAATCCATTGTTCATCAGCAAAAGTAGGAAAATTAATATTTCTCTATCCTACACGCTGACGCTACCAGTTAGTTGCTGTATCTTGGGAGACGAAGGAAGGCTACTCAAAAATTCTTAGTTAATTTTCCGGAATCGATACCAATGGGGTGGTAGTACATATCAAGAGCATCGATATTATACTGAACTTCTATAACTAACCTTCGGGGAATATAGCCCCATTGTTTCCACTCAAAACCCGGTCTTAATGACCGGGTTTTTGATTTTATGTGATTTTGCTTACCTCTTCGCTTTCCATTCTTCTGGATTTCCGTATATCCACAGTATGGACATTGCACAGTAGATAACCTCAATTTATCACTCTATTATGCAACGCCGATTTGATTAGCGATCGCAGGGCTGTATTTTTCCATCAGCACTGACCTAACCGCAGCAGTATGCTGATAACGCAACTTTGACCAGTCCAGAGTGCTTGCATCATAACTGCCGTTAATAAATCAATATTTTACTACTTTGCTTAGAAACTTTTTAACAAAATATTTATCTACTTTACTACTTTGGATAGATAATTTCAAAAGTATTACTTCTGTAGAGTTATGTTCATTAACAGTCGAATATTTGTTTATATTTCCAATACAGAATTCGACGTTATTTCTTATGGACAAAGAAGAATTAAGATTTTACCCATTTTTTTTACGAAAGAGGAATATATAGGAATTAGATTGGATTTATGAACTTACTTGTGTAGGGAGGGAACAGGGTACAGAAAGAAGGGAATAGATGTGTATTTAGTTTTTTAAAAAATCAAATAGGAGTTCTATAATAATTCAATTTAAATGTGAAAAAACCCGAAATTAAAAGTACAGTTTTCTAAACTTTTAAACGATTTTATTTCTCATGCTATTTCTTTTTGAATATGTGCATAGAGGACTTAGCAAAAACTCCGCTGTAGGGTAAATTCATGTAGATGCAAAGCAGATTAACGCAGGGTATTACCTCTACATAAATCAAGCGCAGCCTCATATATAATTGGTGCCACGAATGACATGAATTAGTTTTGCATTGGATTAATTGATATTTTCTAGAGATATTTTAAGCATTTTTTTAACTAAAATACCGTATTCACTGCTACAGTTAGGCATCGTCAGTTAACCTAACATTTGAAGCTAATAATAAGTCGGCAGAAATAAACACAATAATGAAGTTAAGGAATATAACGTCAAGCTTCCCGATGTTTCTCAATTTTTTAGTCGCACTCCAATTCTGCAATCAGAACGATATGGAACTCTAGCCAAGAGAAGCCAGGGTTTTACGGAAGATATGACAACAGACCGAACACAGGTAATGAGAGCAACAAGTAGAGGTATTGTTGCCAAGAAATTGCACATATTCTCTGATGTTATAGCCCAAGATTTTCATATCCTCACGAGATATTCTCTCTTTTTGAGTGAGTTAGCTCGGTATGTTTCAAGAGTTTAGAAAATAGTCAAGTAAAATTAAGAATGATGTTGGACACTACTCACAAGCATTTAATTCTTGGGGCTGGTTTTGTGGGATTGGGTATGGCTGAAGCGCTCAAGAGTGCGAATATTCCTTACGACCAAGTTGATGCCAGCGATGACATTGGTGGAAATTGGTATCATGGTGTCTATGAAACTGCACACATTATTTCATCACGGAAGATTACCCAATTTACCCATTTCCCCATGCCGGATAGTTATCCGGACTTTCCCAGCGCTAAAAATATACGGGATTACTTAAACTCCTTTGCTGACCATTTTGAGTTACGTAAAAATATTGAACTGAATCGTCAAGTTAGCTACGTGCGACCTGTTGAAAATAGTCTCTGGGAAGTTACCTTTGATAATGGGGAACAGCAAATTTACAAAGGGATTATCATTTGTAATGGTCATCATTGGTGCAAACGTTTTCCTAAATTCTCAGGAGAATTTGATGGGGAAATAATTCACTCCAAAGATTATAAAAATCCCCAGCAACTATATGGTAAGAGAGTTCTGGTGATTGGTGGAGGGAATTCAGCTTGTGATATAGCCGCAGAAGCAGCTAGGGTGGGAGCTAAATCTGTGTTGAGTATGCGTGAATCTGTGTGGTTTATTCCCAAAACCTTTGTAGGTGTTCCAGTTTCCGATTTAACTAAATGGTGGATGCCAGAATGGTTTCAGAGGTTTATGTCTTATGTAATTATTCTATTAACCTTCGGTAAGCACAAAGATTATGGTCTACCCGAACCCAAATATCGAATTTTTGATAAGCACCCGACCTTAAATAATGAGGTGCCTTACTATATTAAACACGGTCGCATTTCCTATAAGCCAGAGGTAAGACATTTAGATGGTGGGGAAGTTGAATTTGCGGATGGTAGTCGAGAAACCTTTGATTTAATTGTTTGTGCAACTGGTTTTCATGTAGCCTATCCATTTTTACCTCCAGAACTGCAACGGGTGGAAGGAGCAACAGTGAAATGTTATGGAGGGTCATTTCTTGAAGATTACAAAGGAATTTACTACATCGGTTGGGGACAAGCTAGAGGGGGTGCTGGTTCTTTATTTTCCGCTTTTGCACCCATATTTACCCGTTTTCTTGAACTCCAGGATGAAATTAAAATTCCTATGGGTCTAGTCCTCAAAAAAATGGGACAGCAACTACCCACAACCCATCTTGAAGATCCGCAAAAGATTTTTCGGGAATTAAAATTAGTCAATCTGTTTTTTAAACGGATGGTTCAAAAAGCTCACCGAATTGATTCCCAGTATTCCCAGTTTGAGAATCATCCACTCCCACCATTGCTACAAAAATTAGTTAGTAGAACATAAACTAAAAGTAGCCAGAAAACAACCTTAAACGAAATTTTTCACAGCTATAAAAAGCTTTGCAAAGGAATTCAGACTTTCACCCTTTCACACTAGCAGCAATATTGTTCATGTTGAGTGGATGAGGATATTCGTTGAGAGTGATTGAAGATGTGAAAGTCGAATATTCTTTGTGATATTTTAACGAACAGATTCTAAAATTACTGTCGTCAATATTAAGCAAAGAAGAATAAGTCCGCACCGGAAAATAACCCAATAGAAAACAAAGGGTAGTAAATTCATCGCAATATGTGAGCTTCCGAAAATAGCTGACAAAACGTAAGCGATCGCTAGACCAAATAATCCCAATGCAAAATATTTAATGAACTGGGAAGTCAAACGAAATAAAAAGCTGTGACGATTCGTATCCATGTTTTCCTCCTGATAAATAAATACAAAATAACAGGGTTGACGTGGCACTTTTTAGTACCATATCAACCCTGTTGTAGTCTTTTCCTAGACTCTCTTGGGCTGGAAAATTATTCACTTGTTCACCTCAAGAACGAAAACAATTTTCTACTGTTTCTCTAAAACTTGAGATGAAATAACTAGCTGGTAATTAGCTAAGTAAGTCGGTGCAATTAAAACTAACTGGTGGGGGCTGTCATTTGTCTTTTGTCATTAGTCATTGATAAGGGTTTTAAGCCTATTTACATTTCGTAACATAATTTGGTTTATTCTCACCTACTTACTTAGAGCAATCAACAAAAACAACTAAAATCAGTCAATATCCAACAATTCAGATACCATCAAGCCAAATATCGGCGCGGTATTTCCCTTCTTGCATTTAGAAAAGTCTAGGCTGAGTAATCCAAACCCCTTCTTTAACAATCCCCTCAATCCCACTCGAAAGCGATCGCGATAGATAGATATCTGACTTTGGGTATCTGTCGGTAACTCCTCTAAATACCTATTTAGATCCGCATGAACGCAACGAAAAGAACCTCGGAAGGAGATGACACGCACTTCAAACTCTTCGGTTCCGATCTTGCGGATAGTCACTTCAATTATTCCATCCTTGCAAGTGTGACAGGCAAGAATATCTTTCTCAAGCAACTCAAATAATTCCTGAGCAGAATTTGAAGTTTCAGGTGTTGGCATAATGTGGGGTACCTCAGTGCTAGTTACTTCAGCTATCCTCGCGATTCACACCTAATTTGTTATCGATTTTACATTTATTGTTATAGATTCTACATTTACTTGATTAATCTTGTCAATCAGGTTGATAAGTAGAATTAACAAGTTGATAACAATTGATAATTTAGAGTATAGTTAGTAGTGGCTTGTCAATACGCTTTTGTGTATAAATGCTAGGCGATGTCTACGACGGGCTACGCCAAGGCACGGGACTAGGGAATGGGAAACCCGTTGAAGGAGGCAGAAGGCAGGAGGCAGGAGGAAAACAGCCTTTCTTGATAAATAAGTAGAGATATATCTCACATCTACCTCACATATATATATAAATAGTTTTGGCTGGAGAAATTTACTTCATGACGGAAATTCCTGAAAGTTTCTTGAGAGCGGTTACAGCCGAACACAACGTATCTGAGGCTGAGGTAAGTGCCTTACTTCTAGCTTTAGCTGGCCAAACGGCAGAATCTATTGCAACCACTCTCGAAATTAGTGCAGCCGCAGTGCGAAAGCGACTTGGTTCGGTTTACCAAAAGTTTGACATTGCTGGGAGTACTCCTGGGAAATTAGAGGTAATCAGGAGTATCTTCCAGGAAAGATATCAGTTATCAACAGTAGTTAATGCCTCATCCTGTTATGATTTTGGCGAAGCGCCTGATGTCCCGGTTTTCTTTGGGCGTGAGTCGGAGTTAGAGGTTTTAGAGGAATGGGTAAATAAAGATCGTTCCCGACTGGTGGGAATATTCGGGATGGGGGGAATTGGTAAAACAGCCTTATCTATTAAGCTGGCACAGAAAATTCAGGGACAGTTTGAGTATGTTATCTGGCGATCGCTACGTCATGCACCCTCTGTTAAGGAGATTTTTGCAGACCTGATTGAGTTTTTCTCTAAAAAGAATGAGCCTAAAGAAGTAGGAATTTCGCAATTGATTGCCTTTTTGCGGAAACATCGCTGTTTATTGGTACTGGATAATGTTGAGTCAGTCCTACTTGGAGGTGATTATGTCGGACAATATCGAGAAGGATATGAAGAATATGGAGAATTTTTCCGGCAAGTTGGGGAAATGCCTCATCAAAGCTGTTTGATTTTAACTAGTCGTGAAAGTCCGAAAGAAATCGTCACCTTAGAAGGGAATAATCTTAAAGTTCGATCATTGCAGCTAAGTGGGCTAGAAAAGATCGCTGCAAAAAGCATATTTGTAGGCAAAGGTGATTTTCTGGGTTCAGAGAAAGACTGGAACAAGTTAATTAATCAATATGCAGGTAATCCTTTAGCTTTAAAAATCGTTTGCAATACAATTCAAGAAGTTTTTGGTAGCAATATATCAGAGTTCATTAGTTGTGATATTTCCGTATTATTTGGAGATATTCGCAACCTTCTAGAACAGCAGTTTAATCGGCTATCGAATTTAGAAAAGGAAATTTTATACTGGCTAGGAATTAATTGCAAGCCTACGTCTTTTGGCGAATTACAAGCAGATATTATTTCAACTACATCACAACCACAATTAATAGAAGCTTTAGAATCTCTGCGGCGGCGATCACTAATTTTTAACGAGAAGGGTTTGGCGAAATTCATGCTTCAAGCTGTAGTGATGGAATATATCATTAGCCAATTTGTTAACCAGGTTTGTGAAGAAATTGTTTCTGAGATTAATTTAGAAAATATTTCCTTGTTAAAAAGCCACGCCTTACTCAAAGCGCAGACAGAAGGAAAGGTCAGAAATGCCCAAATTCGTTTGATTTTAGTACCAGTTGTTGAAAAGTTAATTAATAGATTTGGTAATAAAGACCGAATTAAAGAACATCTCTTAAAAATAATAAAATTCTTGCAAGTAAATACTCCTTTGACATCAGGCTATGCTGGGGGGAATATTATTAACCTTCTTTGTCATCAAGGAATTGATTTAAATGGGTGTGATTTTTCCAATTTTAAGATATGGCAAGCATACCTAGTAAGTGTAAACTTGCATAATGTCAACTTTGCTAACTCTGACTTATCTAAATCTGTATTTACAGGAATATTCGATAGTATTTTATCAGTGGCATTTAACCCTGTAAATGGAGAAATTGTTGCTACAGGTGACGCTGATGGTCGAATTAGCTTTTGGCAAGCTACTTATGGTGAGCAACTATTTCATTGGAAGGCACATGATAACTGGGTAAGAACTGTTGCTTTTAGTCCCGATGGTAAAACTTTAGTCAGTTGTAGTGATGATCATACTGTGAAAATTTGGGATGTTGATAGCCAAAAACAACTGATGAAACTTGATGGACATAATAGCTGGGTCAGGTCTGTTGCCTTCAGTCATGATGGCAAAATTGTCGCCAGCGCTAGTAGTGATAAAACCATTAGACTTTGGGATCTAGATAGCCAAAAATGCTGGGAAATTTTAGAAGATCATAATGATTTTGTTCGTTCTGTTGCCTTTAGTCCTGATGGAAAAATACTCGCTAGTGGTAGTGCTGACCAAACTATTAGGCTTTGGGATGTAAAAACAGGTAAATGTTTGAAAACTCTTAAGGGACATACCAAATTAGTCCAGTCTGTAGTTTTTAGTTCTGATGGGGAAATACTTGCCAGTTGTAGCGACGACAAAACTGTGAAACTCTGGGATGTTAAAACGGGGAAGTTATTAAACACTTTGTCAGGACACACCAATTTAATCCATTCTATAGCCTTGAGTCCCATCTCTTCTTCAGAAGGAGGAGGGATTATTGCCAGTTGTAGCGACGACAAAACTGTGAAACTCTGGGATATTCAAACAGGGAAATTATTAAAAACTTTAGAAGCGCACAGTAATTCTATTCTCTCTGTTGCATTTAGTCCCGATGGAAAAACACTCGCTAGTGGTGGCTATGACAAAACCGTTCGGTTCTGGGACATCGAGACTTATCAATGCATCCAAATCTTGCAGGGATACACTAATTGGGTACACGATTTAGCCCTCAGTCCAGATGGGAAGATAATTGCTAGTAGTAATGATGATAAAACCGTCAGGCTGTGGGATGTTCAGACTAACCAATGTATCAGCACTTTGGAAGGACACGCTGGCCGACTTTGGTCTGTTGCTTTTAGCCCGCTTCCTGGGGGACTATTAGCTAGCGGTGGTGATGATCAAACTATCCGCTTTTGGGATACTCTGAGTGGACAGTGCGTGAAAGTTTTGCAAAATAGCGATCGCATCCGCTCTATTGCTTTTAGTTATGATGGTCAAATTCTAGCTAGTAGCAGTATTGACTGCAACATTAAGCTATGGAATATTAGGACTGGCCAATGCTTTGAAACATTACACGGACATACAAATTGGGTGCAGTCTATCAGTTTTAGCCCTGATGGTGAAATTCTCGCAAGTGGAAGTGATGATCAAACACTGCGGCTATGGAATGTTCATACAGGGGAATGTATTCGGGTTTTGGAAGGACATACTATGCGAATATGGTCTGTTGCTTTTCAAGGACAATTTGGAGGGCTATTAGCTAGTGGCGGTGATGACAAAACAGTACGGCTATGGGATGTTCAGACTGGCGAATGTTCCAAAATTTTAGTCAATAATGATTGGATACGTTCTGTTGCTTTTAGTCCTGATGGTAAGATTATTGGCTGTGCTTGTGTTAATCACACTATAGAAATTTGGGATGTTGACACAGGTAAACGTCTGATTATTTTGCAAGGACATAGTAATTGGGTTCGTTCTGTTGCCTTTAGTTCTGATGGAACTTTGTATAGTGGTTCCCAGGATGGAGCTATTAAGCAATGGAATGTCAAAACTGGAGAGTGTATCAAAACACTCATGTCAAAAAGACCTTATGAAGGAATGAATATCAAGGGTATTTCCGGTCTAGGGGAAGAACAAAAAAATACACTTAAAGAATTGGGTGCTATTGAAGATTAATTGGTTAACTAATCATAATGTTATTTAATTGCACTATAGGACTCATATTTGATTTCTGAAAAAACTCAGTACAACTAAGAAGCCTTCTTTCCTGTTGCCTGTCTACGCAAATTAGTTCAGAAATCAAAGCGGATTCCTATATTTTAAATGCGTATTAGTTTCTTTTTGTTAAATCTCATTATTTTTTTGTGAGGATTGCCATTGTGCCAAATTATATCGGTTGGATGATTTACCAAAACAAACTTGTTTTTATTATAGTTTCCAGATAATTTTTGTATTTTATATAAATTAAAAATAATAATTAAATGTCACAACTTAAACCTAAAAAGATTGAGTTATATGAAATTAAAGATATAGATCGGCTGCCTCAACTGCAAAAAATTTCAACAGCAGACCGCTTGGCAATGAAAGCAGTTGCCCAAGTATTGCCGTTCCGTGTCAATAATTACGTAGTAGAGGAACTGATTGACTGGGAGAATATTCCCAATGATCCCATCTTTCGCCTTACCTTTCCTCAAAAAGAAATGTTGACTCCTGAATCTCTAGACAAGGTTATTTGGCATCTGCAAAATTCTACACCAGAAGACCTGCGTCAAGTAGTAAATACGATGCGATCGCAACTTAACCCCCATCCAGCCGGACAGGTACATAATATTCCCACTTTAGACGGAAAACAAGTACCAGGAATTCAACATAAATATCCCGAAACAGTCTTAATTTTTCCGACAGCAGGCCAAACTTGTCATGCATATTGCACATTTTGCTTCCGTTGGCCGCAGTTTGTGAAAATGGACGGAATGAAATTTGCTACCCGTGAATCAGGACTTTTCCAAGAGTATCTCCGCCAACATCAAGAAGTCACAGATGTTTTAATTACTGGCGGAGATCCAATGACAATGAAAGCTAGACATCTGGCTTTATATATTGAACCACTGCTAAATTCTGGTTTTGAACATATTCAAACAATTCGGATTGGTACTAAATCGATCGCTTACTGGCCTTATCGCTTTGTTACAGATGAAGATGCTGATGATATCTTACGTTTGTTTGAGAAAGTAACTAGCTCAGGCAAACATCTTTCTATTATGGCGCACTACGATCATCCGACAGAAATCAAAACTGAAATTGCTCAAGCAGCGCTCCAACGCATTCGTAGTACAGGCGCACAGATTCGCACCCAAGGGCCACTCATGCGGGGAATTAATGATTCTCCGCAAGTATGGATAAAGATGTGGAAAGAACAAGTTCGTCTTGGTTGCATTCCTTACTATATGTTTATGGAACGAGATACTGGAGCAAAACATTGCTTTGAAGTACCAATTATTCGAGCTTGGGAAATTTATCAAACAGCAATACAAAAAGTGTCTGGGTTAGCTCGTACCGCTCGTGGCCCAGTCATGTCAGCACTACCGGGTAAAGTTGCAGTGGATGGCGTAACTGAGATTTATGGCGAGAAAGTATTTGTACTTTCTTTTTTGCAAGGACGCGATCCCAATTGGTGTAAACGTCCTTTCTTTGCACGTTATGACGAGAAAGCAACCTGGTTAACTGATTTAGTTCCAGCTATGGGAGAAAAGGAATTTTTTTATGAGAATAAGTTACAGGAAATTCTGAAAATACAAAGTTGAATTGGGGATTGGGGATTGGGGACTGGGGACTGGGGATTGGGGATTGGGGATTGGGGATTGGGGATTGGGGACTGGGAACTAATTTATACTTCTTTCTAGAAACTTTTAAGAGTTTTTATTGGTCTGGTTCTCCAAATTCTGCAAAAATCAACCAATTTCATCTTCTGC
>NZ_KV757674.1 GCF_001712795.1 Nostoc sp. KVJ20 | reverse complement strand
GATTGGGGACTGGGGACTGGGACTGGGGACTAGGAATTGCTTCATCTAGTTAAGAACCTCAAATCTCCCAATATCCAATCACCAATCACCAAATCGAGTACCGTACTCTTCTTTACCTTGTTGCTGGGAACGAATGAAACGACAGTAACCATTAAGACCTTTTTCAATCTGGTCTTTAAGCTGACTAACCCAGTGTAATTGTTCTGTATTGCAGTACCCCAAGCTTTCAGCAATAACGAAGGCGCTTTTAGTCTCAGTTAATGAGCCACGAGCAATGTACATAAAACGCAATCTATCTAAATAATGATAACGTCCGTAGCCCTCAGCTATGTTCAGCAAAACACTACAAGCCGATCTTCGTAATTGATCGCTCAGATTGTAACGCTCAAAATTTGGCAACCTATCCGCTAGTCGATAAGCCGCTTTTAGCAGCTTGAGGCTATCTTGATAGAAGTCTAAAGACTCAAAACCTCTATCTCCCATATCATTTCAATATACAATCCCTCAATTTTATGGGATATTTTTACCTAATACCCAATCCCCCAATCCCCAATCCCCAATCCCCAATCCCTAATGCCAATTTTCTAATAATCATTCTCTGTTTTATGGCATAAATTTAGTGAATGCAGGTGATATCTACATAGCAGCATTGATGACTAGGGATTGAATTATGAATAACTCCACCTATCGGCTAGACGATTTCGCTTTAATATTACCCATTACCCAAACGGCTCGTATTACTGCCCAGCAATTCGCTAACCAGCAGCCCAATTCTGAAAAAGCAGAGCAAGTCCGGCTGAATACTCTGGCTGTATGGGTGGTGAATGACTACTTGCAAATGATGGATATTCCTACTAATCTTCAAGCTAGTGACAGCTGGAACCCCATCATGCGCCTTTGTGGAAATGTAGCTGATTTAGAGATTCCCTCAATTGGTCGTCTAGAGTGTCGCCCTGTCCATCTGCATCAACGGATATGTTCCATTCCTCCAGAAACTTGGGAAGAACGGGTGGGTTATTTAGTAGTTCAATTTGATGAATCGCTTGAAGAAGCGAAGCTGCTTGGTTTTATCCCTAGTGTGGCAACTGAAACACTGCCTTTAAGTCAACTGCAACCATTGGAAGCATTTATTGACCACCTGTGGCAACTGCGCCAATCCCCACTCACCTCGTTAGTGAATTTGAGTCAGTGGTTTGCTGGGATATTTGATACTGGCTGGCAGACGATTGAATCCCTATGGAACGTGCCGGAACTCAGACCAAATTATGCCTTTCGCAGTACTGAAACTTTGGAACTAAATGCCCTCAACCGACCAGAATCTATTACTAAACGGGCAAAACTGATTGATTTGGGTATCCAAATTCTCAACCAACCAGTCATGTTGATTGTAGAAATCAGCCCCGAAAAGGATCAACAAACCAGTATTCATCTGCAATTACACGCTACTGGGAATCAAATCTACTTACCACCTGGAGTTCATCTCACTGTACTAGATAGTTCGGGAGCAGTATTTCTAGATGCTCAATCTAGAAGATCAGACAATTATATTCAGTTACAGTTTCGTGGCGAACCCACAGAGCAATTTAGCGTTAAAGTAGCCTTGGATAATACCAGCATTACCGAACATTTCCGAATTTGAAATATGTAGCTATCTTCCCTCTTTGTCGGTATTTTATTAAGTGGTAATTGGTTAATTAAAAATTAAAGATTAAAAATTCAAGCCCGCATTTGGGGATTTTAAAAAAGTCTGTAAATGCTTGTGGAGCTTGTTATGAGACATTAGAACAGGGGATGGTTTTGCACAGGGAGATAGTGACGGTCATGGGTAAGTTAGTGGTGATGAAATTCGGAGAGGGTAGTTTTGAGCAGGGGTTTGCTGTCACCCTTCAAATTGGTGAAGAACACGAGCGGGCTGCAACAGAAATCACGGGGAGGCTACCTTCATTCCCGGAAATGCCGCTCTACTATAGTCATTGGCAGTCTAGTTATCGGCAGATAGGCAATCGTTATCGCCTCCATGCTGACCAAATGCAGGTGACGAATGTATCGATGATTCAAGACTGCGAAAACACTTCCCATATTTTACGGGCACGCTTTAAT
>NZ_KV757673.1 GCF_001712795.1 Nostoc sp. KVJ20 | reverse complement strand
ACAGCGATAGTGGGGTTGCTGTGTAATTCTGTAGAAACAGCGATCGCATTATCAAATGTAATTTCTGTTTCTTCTGGGGCAGTATATTCTAAGTTCTCTTCTGGGAGAACAGCGATAGTGGGGTTGCTGTATTTAGTAATTGCCAGTTCTGTGGAAATAGCGATCGCGTTATCAAATGTAATTGCGGGTTCTGCTGGGGCTGTGCATTCTAAGTTTTCAGAAACAGTATTTGGGTGAGCGAGTGAATTTGATTCTACATTCTTCCTCTGCTCCTCTTCCAGCTGTGACAAGACTTGCAGTTGGACTTTGTATTGCCAAGATTTACCGAGTAGTTCCGACATCAAATCGCCGGAACAGCGCAACTCCCAAACTCCCGCCTGGAAGTAGGTAAAAGGAATTACCGCCATTAAGCCTTCTGAGTTAGTGCGACGCGATCGCTTGAAAATTCGCCGCGTTGGTTGAACTTCCTCAGTTGAAGAGTGAGTTACCCGAACTTCCACGTCTGTATCAGGAAGGTTAGAACGAGCCAAAACTCTATACTGTCCTTCCAAAATTTCCAAATTTGGCGATTCTAGGATATGCCACGAGCGTGCGCCTTGTTTCTGTATCAGAAATTGCCAGTGTTCCATTGTAAGTGATGCCCAGACCGACGAGCCGCTGAGTAATATTGTGTATTAACTTGCTTGCAAGTTTACCTCAGTATTTTGGAAATGCCCCACTTAAATAGCTATCAAATTAACTCAGTTTTACTTACTTAACTTTTCTTGCTTTAACTAGCCACGTCAAGGTTACTTCAAGAGACGACCTTGTTGCTTGTGCATAAAGCTTTTGTTGTTATTCTGAATATTAAGTTTGACACTCTCCAGTGCTCAATTAACAGGGATACAATAGATAACATTAGCTGTCTCTGCTCAACTTATTACCAAAAAATTTGTATAATTTATTACTAAATATTAAATTTACAATAGACACAACATACAATAAATTAAGATTCACTTGACAATTTTTATTAAATTGTGATTTCCCACATTTTTGATACAAAGAGATAGGATGTGGCTCTTAAGTGTCCTCTGCGATCGTCCTGGCTGGGCGCAAAGCGTCATCATGAAGAGTGCTGAGTGGGTAAATCACAACACTTAACCCTAGATATATCTATGGGGTCAATCCAAAATCCAAAATCTAAAATCCAAAATCTAAAATCCAAAATTGTTTGACAATGAGGATTTACAGGAGGGATTCGATGCTAGTCATTTTAATGGACGATCAAATCCTTGCCCCTGGGCAAGTTTGCCAGTCTTGTTTACTCGCTGACGGGAGGGGTCAACCTCGTTGGCGTGAGGGTCAACTGCGCTGTGGTCAAGCCATTCACAAACTTACTCAACAGCAGCCAGACCAGTATGAGTGCATGATGGGCTTTCGCATCGCCCATATAGAATAGTTGAATTTATCAGCAAGACCAAGCAACTGCGTTATCCTAAGCTCAAGTAACTATTGAAATTTAACCACAGGAGAACGCATAATGTCTTGGCGCGGGTCTACAACGGTTTCAGATCGGATTTTTGCTTCCTTGCCTTATTTGCTTCCTCTAGTTGAAGTTTTTGTATTTGGTAGATATTTGCTCTCAGAATTTCCACCACTACAACTGCTGTTTCTGCCGCTCGTGCCATTGTTAAATATTTACTACGGCGTGCGTTATGCAGGAATGATTATTTTCTTTGCTTTATTTTTGCTGGTAGTGAGAAACGAAAAAATTAGTCACTTTATTCGTTTCAACACCATGCAAGCAATCCTTTTGGACATCATTATCTTTTTGTTTAGCATCCTTACTGATGTTGTGGGACTAGTTCCCGTTGGTGGTTTTGCAATCCAAACCCTATCCACAACCATTTTTATTGGCATAGTGGGAGCAGTTGCATATTCAGTCATCCAGTCTGTAAGCGGTCGTTATGCGGAAATCCCGGCGATTTCCGATGCAGTGTATATGCAAGTACGTTAGAAGTTAACGAGCCACTACGGTGTTTTCCAGGCGGCCAATACCTTCAATTTCTACGCGGACGCGATCGCCTGGATGCAATGCGCTTACACCCTCCGGCGTGCCTGTAAGCACCAAATCACCAGGCAGTAGCGTCATCACCTGACTGATATAGGAAACTAAAACATCAGGCGAAAACACCATCTGATCGATACAGGCACATTGGACTGGATTAGCGTCATCATTCACAAAAGTTTGCAATCTCGCTCCTGGATTTAATTCCCGCACAATCCAAGGACCCAAGGGACAGAAAGTATCAAAACCTTTAGCTCGCGTCCATTGACCATCCCGTTTTTGTAAATCCCGCGCTGTTACGTCATTGGCAATGGTGTAGCCCCAAATTTTAGTTTGGGCTACTTGTGGTGTGCATTCAAAGGCGTAATCGCCAATCACTAGTGCTAACTCTCCTTCGTAATCAACTCTTTGTGATTGTGGAGGATACTTAATTTCCCTCTCAGATGGAATAATCGACGTGGGTGGCTTGAGAAAGATTAGTGGCTCAGAAGGTACTGAAGTTCCCATTTCGGCTGCATGTTCTGCATAATTCTTACCCACCGCTACAATTTTTGAGGGAGCACAAGGAGCCAGAATTTGGTAATTTTCTGGTGTCAAAGTCAAATCAGTGGGTTGT
The DNA here is from genome assembly GCF_001712795.1 of Nostoc sp. KVJ20. Taxonomy (GTDB): domain Bacteria; phylum Cyanobacteriota; class Cyanobacteriia; order Cyanobacteriales; family Nostocaceae; genus Nostoc. Next base: position 43,985 of record NZ_KV757673.1, on the reverse strand, counting down.
CCTTGTAACCAGGGCGGAGCATCTAGCACCTGGACATTAAGGGATAGTTGGAGTATCCCATAATAAATCTGTCCTTCTTGATTTTGAATTCGCACATAGCGCTGCGCCATAACCTTGACGAATATCCTTTTATTTGATTTTTTGTTGCTGTGAGCGGGTAGCAATCCTCAGTTGGCTTTTTAGCGAACCGATTGAGCCTTAAGCATGAAAGCGATCGCGATCGCTTTCGATGCCCATAGGGTAAAGATACCCATTGGCGAAGCTAATAACTTGATCAATCTTTCTAAACAAATATCGGGGTTGCCTCCCGACCTAGTTTTCATTGGGGACATCCAAAATAATCCAAACTCCGGCGATTTGGCTAATGATTCAAATTGAAAACTGGTAAGATTATAGTTCCTTGTTGCTTCAGATGTTGATTAATACTGGCATTTTTAATTAAAACAAGGTATAAATTAACATCAGCAGCCACTTTTGTCCATGAGGAAACTGAAAAATATGACTACAAGTTACGAAACAATGTACATTCTCCGTCCTGACCTGGGAGAGGAACAGGTAGAGCAAGCAATTACTAAATATCAGAATTTGCTTCGCGATCAAGGCGCAGAGGATATCCAAATTCAAAATCGTGGTAAGCGTCGCCTCGCTTATGAAATCAAAAAACACCGCGATGGTATCTATATCCAGTTAAACTACGGTGCGCCTGCAACTGCGATCGCCCCCTTTGAACGCGCCATGCGCTTGAGTGAAGAAGTGATTCGCTATTTGACCGTTAAGCAGGAAATCGCCGAAGAAAAACCTCCTAAAGAGGAAAAAGAAAAGCCAACTAAAGTAGCTGCAACAGTCTAAGGGAACAGGGAGCAGGGGGAGCAGAGGAGCAGAGGGGAAATAACCAATGCCCAATGCCCAATGCCCCATACCCAATCCCCAATCCCATTCAATAAAATTTTGTCTTTTTCTTTTCTCGTAACTCATTTGGGAATGCTAAATTAACAAATACTTGCCAAAGGTAGTACTCCCGCAGTTATACCTAAGAGTGGACAAGATTCTGAATGGGAGCTTTAAGCTACTGTGATCCAATCTGATACACCCAATATTCAAGTTCTCTCTACGGAAGTATCGCAGCTACGCCAAGAGTTGCAACTTCGCGATCAATTAGTACAACAACTATCTCAAGAACTCTTCCGGCTGGTAAAAGGTAATACTAGTTTTATGCCCCAGCAGCCGGATCTTGAGCGTGATCTCACCCAGTTACACGCTTTACAAGAACAACTCCAGGCTGTAGAGCAGCAGGTGGCGTTCTACCAAGAGCAAATTACAACTCGTGACTCCGAAATTTACCAATTGCGACAGTCAGTCCAAGAACTCACTGATCGCACTCGGATGTTGGAGCAAGTAGTACAAGAGTTACCTCAAATTTACCGTCGGAAGTTTGAGGAGCGGATGACGCCAGTGAGAGAAAAGGTAGCAATGCTACAACGGGAAAACCGCCAACTACAAGCAGAACTGCAAAGTGTGAGTTACCGTTTAGCTCTCAAAACTCGTAATGCTAGTCACAGCGGCATTGATTTACCAAATTTTCCTCGCCCAGCATCCGAACAAGCTAATATTTCAACTCCCCAGAATGCCTAAAATTAACATTATGGTGGAATCTTAAGAGGTAAGAAATTGGTGCGGCAAAGGATCTCTGACATTCGAGCCTTTCTTACCTCCTGCTTCCTTACACTAGCTACGTCGGATATATAACATTTAGCTCAAATTGACTTCTCCCACAGCTAAAAGCCAATGGGATTATTTATACCCAAAGCGGTGCAGGCTGATTTAAACAGCCTATACCAACTTGTCATTAAGCACTTGTGCTTACTTACTTTTCTAGAAAAAAAGAAAATCAGCCTGCTAGCACCAGACTGTTATCTTTAGAAAATGTGAAAAAATGCAAATATTGCTTGACTATGCCATCCTTCTATAGGTAGATTTATTATCTAACCTGCTAGCACCAGACTGTTATTTTTGACGGTAGTAAAAATATCTTCGTAAGTGTGAAAAATTTCAAACACCGTATCTAGTTGGGTAAGTTCCAAAATTAACCGTACAGGAGCTTGCACGTTGCATAGAACCAAGCGGCAGCCACTCTGACGTGCAGCTTTTAAACCTTTAACTAAAGGCACTAACCCAGAACTGTCCATGAAATTGACTTCTGCTAGGTCGATAATCCAGAGCTGATGAGCTTGAGGCACTACTTCAGCCATTTGTTCACTCAGAGCCTTACCACCTTCCAAATCTATACTTCCTTGGGGTTTAAACAAAATCACTTGAAGTTCTTGTGTGAGAGCCATAAATTTAACAGGGTAATTGGAACACTTGACAGAAAATTGAAAAAAGACATCAATACGTCTTCTCTTTCAACGGCAAAATGACTGTTTTACCCAGATATTTGGGCAATTTCAGTCGTACAGTTGAGAGATATTATTTCAGTATTCATGTCGTATAATTTGTGATAACTTTCATCAATATAGGCATAAGCGCCTAACAATTTCGGTATCAACCGTATCTTTTACAAGATTTTCACAATTTAAATGGATATTTATGAACTTTCTATAAATTTTTTATTTCCTTTGTAATAAATATTAGCTTGTGGTAACAAGTTTAAAAAAATGTATAGTTAATATTCAAGATTTAAGAGCTACCATAGACTAAAATCTATGGATTATTCAGTATAAAACTAATGACTTAATAACTCTATGTATTGGTTTGATTGACACCCCAGGCAAAAACAAGCAAAGATATAGTAAAAGTAAAAATTTGTAAAGACGGCGGTGCGGGATGTCTTTAGAGCTGATTTCACTAGAAAATATCCAGAAAGTCGCCCATAGTTACGGGTATTGGGCAATCTTTTTGGGAATTTTGCTAGAAAATTTAGGCATTCCCCTTCCTGGTGAAACCGTGACCTTAGTGGGCGGGTTTCTAGCTGGCAGCGATGAACTAAATTTCTGGCTGGTTCTCGGTGATGCAATCATGGGTGCTGTCATTGGTGGCACTTGTGGCTATTGGATTGGTAGGGTTAGCGGTTGGCCTTTCCTAGTAAAAGTTGGTAGCATTTTTCGGATTTCGGAAGTGCGATTACTGACTATTAAAGATCAATTTAGTCAAAATGCTGCTAAAGCGGTATTTTTTGGACGTTTTCTGGCATTATTGCGAGTTTTTGCTGCACCACTAGCTGGTATAGCTGAAATGCCCTTTGGAAAATTCTTTTTATACAACTTTTTAGGAGCAGTTGCTTGGGCTAGTTTGATGGTGACATTAGCTTTCTTTGCTGGCAAAATTGTCTCTCTAGAACAATTGGTTGCTTGGGTGGGTCAATTTGCGATCGCAGCTTTACTGATCCTCACTGCTTTAATTGTTGTGCCCCTGTGGCTTGAATCTCGTCAAGTTAAGGGTGCAGCAGAAGAGTAAATAGTTGGAGTGGGGAGATGAGGGAGAAAATTTTTCCTTGTCTTCTCATCCCCCTTATCTTCCTAACCTCTAACTTGCTGTGACCAAATGCGAGTTGGTAATCCCCAAACATAGATAAAGCCTTCAGCGGCTTTGTGGTCAAATTGGTCTTCGGCTCCGTAAGTTGCCAAATCGGGAGTATAGAGGGAATTATCGCTCGAACGCCCAACTATTGTAGAGTTGCCCTTGAACAACTTCATTCGCACAGTTCCAGAGACTCGCTCTTGTGTCTTTTGAATAAAGGCATCTAGTGCAACTTTTAGCGGACTGTACCACAAACCGTTATAAACGATTTGGCTGTAAGTTTCTTCAATCCCACGCTTGTAATGGGTGACATCTGCCGTCAAAGTCAAGCTTTCTAAATCCCGATGTGCCTGAATTAGCACCAACATCGCGGGAGATTCGTAGATTTCCCGCGATTTAATACCTACCAGACGGTTTTCAATCATATCAATCCGGCCGATACCGTGGTTTCCTACCACCTGATTGAGTTCTTCAATTAGTTCAACTGGTTTTTTAGCTATACCGTTGATGGTTGTGGGAATACCACGGTGGAAACCGATTTCGATGTACTCTGGCTCGTTGGGAGTATCAACGATCGCTTTTGTCATTTCATAAATTTCTTCTGGTGGCTCAAATGAGGGATCTTCGAGACTACCCGCTTCAATACTACGACCGAGCAAATTTTTATCAATACTATAAGGAGAAGATTTTTTGACTGGTGAGGGGATACCAAACTTCTCACCATAAGCGATGGTTTCCTCACGGCTCATTCCCCATTCTCTAGCTGGTGCGAGAATCTTTATGTTGGGGTTGAGCGCAGTTACAGAGACATCAAAACGAACCTGATCGTTACCTTTACCGGTGCAACCGTGAGCGATCGCATCAGCACCATATTTTTCAGCCGTTTCTACTAATATCTTAGCAATCAGTGGACGGGCAAGAGCGGTTCCGAGAGGATAACGATTTTCATAGAGGGCATTGGCTTGAATCGCTCCAAAGGCGTAATCTTTAACGAAGCTGTCTTTGACATCCGCCACAAGTGATTCACTTGCACCCGATTTCAGAGCTTTTTCTCGAACTGGCTCTAATTCATCTCCCTGACCTAAATCTGCTGCTAGGGTAATCACCTCTTCCACACCCCACTCCTGTTTGAGGTAAGGGATGCAAACAGAAGTATCCACTCCACCAGAATATGCCAGGACAACCTTTTTGGCGCGACCCATTAATTTCTCCACTTAGGACAACAAAGAATGAGTCATTATTATATCTAAACTAATCCATGTATATTTTCTTCATGCAACTGATTGAAGGAGGCAGGAGGCAGAAGGCAGAAGGCAGAAGGTTTTACCTCAGTTGGGGATTCAAACCTCTCCTGAAAAAGAGCCACCAAATTGAAAATTTGGAGTTCTTGTCTTAAACCCAAGACCCGTCTGGTCGAGGTACTTGAGAGATAGCGCAGCATTAGCTAGTCCGCGAGTGTTGGGCAGTTTTCCTTCTGCCTTCTTTGATAATAAAAATCCCGACTTCTTAGAAAAGTCGGGAATCTGAGCCTTGCAATTTTCTTGAAGAAGAATTCAGGAGTCAGAATTCAGGAGTCAGAATGAATCAGTGGATTCATCCACTATGAAGTTAAAAATACCCAACAGAATTCTGGCTCCTGACTCCTGAATTCTGTTTCGATAAATTAAATAAGATTGCGATCGTTTCTAGATAAAACTTTTTTTTATATGGCTTTGTATCAGTTTTCACCAGACTAAATAAATATTAAAAATCTACAGGGTGGATAATCCCACCCTGTTTTAGATAGATGCAAATCAATCACCTAACAGAAGTTGATTCTTGATAATCTGGTTTAAGCTTTTGTGCTTGATGGTTTAGAAGATGCTGTCTTTTTACCCAAGAATAAACCTAACCCCAACACAGACAATCCAAGCATCAAACTTGGTTCGGGAACGCTTGTGCTTGTGTAAGTGACAGTCTGAACACCTGCGTCAGTGGAATCATTCAAATTGATAAAACTTTCGCGGAAGACGTTAAAAGTGCCAGGTGTAAAATACAACCCTAACCCCGCTTCATTCAAAATTGTTCCCGAAAAATCGGTGAAAACTGAGGCTAAAGGATCATCAGCTTCGGTGTATAACTGTCCACCAAAGGTAGCAGAAATCTTTAAACCTTCAGCGATCGTTACTTCTTGATCGTCTGCTGCTGCTGCTTGGTCGAATGAAAAACTGCCTATGAGGGTTTTATCGTCGTTAGAAAAATTATAAGTTAGGGCTGCTGCTTGGGCGGGGATAGCCTCGCCTAACGAAAAAATCAAAGCAGTTCCTACTGTTGCAGCGGCTAACCTCTGGAAGATGGAGTCAGTCATTTGTTTCCCTTGATAAAAGAACTGGAGCAAAAATACCGCAATAGTTTTGTGAGACAGAGATGGTGTTACTACATCTCTGCAATACAAAGCTTTTCAGTTAGTTGTTTAGTGAAGCGGTGTATTTAATTCACGGACTGGCGATCGCAGTTTTCATAGCCTGGAAGATATGACTTTGGTCAACCACACCCCGAACACCAGGCACAGTATACGTACCAGAGCTATCTGTAATCTGGAAGCCTTGTCCTAGCGATCGCGTCAGAGTTGATGCGTAAGCGCCCTGATAGTAAACAGGTACAACCCGACGGCTATGGCTACCCCAGAGGTATTTGTAATTTGGATCAGACCCCCAGAAGTGACCAGCATCAGTAGGATTGTGCTTCACGAATGTGATGTCTTTGGCGTTATATTTCAAGCCTCTAGCCTGATTTGGGTCAGGATTAGGAGTCAATTTAGAGGCAAAGTCATTATTCAAAGTTAGATAGTGGTCATGGTCAGCAGTAACCAGTAGTAGATTCTTACTCCAACCACCATGATTTTCTACCCAAGTAATGACTTGCTGGACTGCCTTATCAAAATCATTCATGGTACCAATTAGGTTATCCATGTTGTTGTCATGAGCAGCCCAGTCTACATCACCTCCCTCAACCATCAACCAGAAGCCGTCTTTGTCTTTACCTAAAACGGTTAAAGCTGCTTTGGTCAGATCAGCCAAAGTTGGATTTTCGTTAATTTCTTTAGCGATAAAGCTAGCGTCGGTTTCACCAGGAGCTAGAGGACGAACTGTATCGGGTGCTGGAACATTAGGAGCGATGGGATTACCCGCTGCATCGATGACAGGAACACAATCCCCAGCAGTACCAGTAATTATTTTACCGGATGGACAGGTATCGGGAGTTCCACCGCCTCTGACAACAGAGCTATAAAGGCTGAAGGTGCCCAGGCCTGTTAAGCTGTAATCTCCCTTAGAAGAACTAGCAGGAAGGTTGCCGTCTTGTCCACGAGCACCATACAGACCAAATAATTTCTCTCCCTTATTTGGATCGATTTTTGCAGCCGTGTTTAGCAGTGTCTCAGTTGCATTTGGGCCACGTTCCAAAAAGGTATAACCGTAACGATTTGACGTAGGGTTATTCTTCAAATGCTGATAAGTGTCTTCTGTTATGTAGGTATATTTCAAGACGCCATCAGCTGTACTTGCAATATCTCTATTCTCAAGGTCTTTAGGATGACCGCCACCCAACAAAACATTAGGCTGAAAGTTCAGCAATGTCTGTTGCAAAATGCTGTCTTGGTTACTCTTGCTAGGGTCGTAAACACTATCGTATTTGCTACGACGATTTACGAAAGAAGCCGCAGCACCAGGCGTTGCGTGGCTAACAGGTACGGAAGTTACCAAGCCTGTAGACTTACTATTTTCCTTAGCAATTTCCAGGATGGTTTTCAATCTCTTCTCGTAAATGTCTACCCCCATCGCGTTGTTGAAGCTCTTTACTCCCGTGTAAAGAGTTGTAGCGGTGTTAGCAGAGTCAGGATAACTGTACTTAATGTAATCTTTGTCATAAGTACCAGGATTAGCAGGGGTCAGAGGAACCCAAGGAAGAGGGCCACCCTTACTGATGTCATAACCCGCTAGATTACCGTTTTCTAAGCTATTACCATCAGCTCTATTGCCAGGATTAAAGGGAGTCGGCTGGAATGAGAAGTTGGGACGAATAGGACTTGCACCTGTGAGTGGATTAGAGTTATCTAGAGCAGAGTTACCTGTTAGATGAGGCTGATCTGTTGGATTGGTTGGCGTATTTCCCTGAATCGTTGTGCCGTAAGTTGTTACCAGCCCATATCCAGTTAGCTTTTGGAAGCTAAGACCTGAACCTTTACCACTAGTGTAAAAAGGCGCACCTTTGGCAACGGCTGCGGCTCGTGCCATTTCCCAACCCATGCCATCGCCAATCATGATAATTACGTTAACTCCATTACCAGCAGCCAGAGTGGGCTGAAAAACAGAATTACCAAATACCAGCAGAACGGTACAAAGCAAGCCAGTCATAATCAAAGCTAGCGATCGCTTGTACTTTTGCAAAAATGAAATCATTGCAGTGTGCCTTAAAATTAATTGAGCAAGTGTTAGCCGTTAATACTGATAAAAATTTGGTTCTAGATGACTAGCACCAAAGTCTGAGTATGTTGCAGTCATATCTACCTGACTAGAGGCTGCGGCATAACTTGGATGAGAGGCGGTTGCTGGTTGTTGATTTGATGTTCCTAAAAACAACAAAACTGCCAAAACCAGACCAGACAAGAACCAAGCCAAGGTGCGCTTGTACTGTTTAAGTAATGAAATCATTGGGGATTGTTGAATGAAAGTCATCATCAGGAAACCTCCTAGTAAATAGCCGATCGCTATGCTTTGACAATTAAAATGAATGTCAATAAGCATGATTTTTAAAGGTTGATTTAATTAATTGCGGTATAAAATTGATAAAAAATATTCTGGTTCTAATGTGTTTTGTTAGCAGACAACATTAAAACTAAATCTTGATTAAATAAAGGATGAATTGGCAGTGATAAAGGCTTTTTATAGCTAGTTAGCTGCAAAGTTATCTCAGCAATATGAAAAGTTTTTCGGATGTGATTTTCCAACTTATTGAGTAAGCGATCGCGTTCTTGGATAGTTGTACATTCAACTGTCAAATTGGCACAAAGCATTACCTTATTTAAGCTAAGTGTCCAGATGTGGAGTTTTTCTACTTGCACAACCCCAGGAAAAGATTGGAGAGATATTTCCACCTCAACAGGGTCAATTGATTCCGGTGCATACTCCAAAAAAATCTTTAAACTTTGTTGTACTAAAGGGAAAGCACTTAAACCCGTAAAAGCTGCAACGACTAAACTAATAGCAACATCTGCCCACCACCAATCCCAAAGATGAACTGCTAAGGCAGCTATAATTACACCCACAGAGCTAGCAGTATCGGCAATGACATGAAGCAAAGCTCCGCGCAGATTTAAATCGTTGTGAGTGTGGGGATGAAGCAAAGTAATATTGAGCAAATTGACGATTAAACCTAATACGGCAATCCCTAACATTGGTAAGCCCAAAATGGTTGCTGGATGTTGCCAGCGTTGAATAGCTTCCTGTATGATAAAAGTTGCGATCGCAAGTAAACTTAATCCATTCAACAAAGCTGCTAAAACTTCAATCCGCTGATTTCCAAAGGTTGCTTTTTTCTTAGCTGGTTGCTGTGCCAAAAAACTAGCAAGTAGCGATATTACTAAAGCTGTAATATCCGATAGGATATGCCCTGCATCTGCTTGTAAGGATAAACTTTTACTCCATAAACCCACACTCCACTCAGCAATAAAAAAAACAGCAAGTAAACCTACTGTTATCCACAAAACTTTGGATTTTTGCTGATTATTAAATACTTTTCCTGAATCATCTTCACATCCACACCATTGAAGTGAAAGCATTACTTAAAAACCTTTTTACAGTACAGTATTCGCTCAATTGATATGACGATTAGATTCACAAATATGTGAACACCAGAAAAATATGAACCTATGAAAAAGTTATCTTACTTAATTTAAGAAATGGTAATGTTTGTGTTAAACCTGATAAATTAAAGCACAATAATCCGTGCAGTCCCCAGCAGAGGAAGAAGCAAATATCCTATTAGTAATTTCTTGCTAATTGCACAATAACTTTATCTATAATCAAAACCTGTGATCAGCTTATCAAGTCAAATAGATGATGATAATCATTATCTATTAACTTTTGCTGATGCAGATAATAAAAGCCTTTCTGAGGCGCAAATATGCGTTACGTAAATATATATTGATAATAAGAATCCTTTCACTGATTTCCAACAATATTTGGATAAAGTTTTAAAGATTATGAGATGCCGATTTGCATATTTACTTACTACAAATAGAGTTTTGTGAATCATTTTAATCTGATTCTATGAGAATTTGACGCAAACAAAAGACTAATGACTTTGGAGGCGGGCGGCTATCCCGGACACCCCTTGAAGGGATGGGATTCCAGCCGATTTTCGTTGAGTGGATAAGTGGAATTATCGCTTCACAGCAAATTTATATATCCCTGACAATCTTAAAGATTTTACGATAATAATCTTTTGTTTGATATTTCTTAACCTGTACGCAGTGGTTAAAAGCTTATGTAAGTGAAATTACAGGACTATTGATTTTTTAACTCTGGAGTATATTCTGATGAAATTAGCTAAAAATCTTGGTATTGCGACCGTTGCAGCTGCCATGTCTATTGCTGCTATGGGTGCTAAACCAGTGCAAGCTGCCTTGGTTAATTACGGTTTTACTGTAAATGCCACATCTGGCGATAATCCCGGTCAGTATTTCGGCTCTTTTCAATACGATGACTCGACCTTAACCAATACAGGTCTTGAGACATTGGGAGTTGAGAATGGATTAGCAGTTGCATTCAACTACTTGGGTACTAACTATACAGAGGCAGATGATATTGATTTTGACAGTTTTCCTATAGCCAGCTTTAATAATGGCGAAGTTTTAGGATTAAGCTATTTTGTTGCAGACCAGTTTCTAATCGGAAGTGATCCCAATACTCCAGATGTAGGAGGAAACAACTTTTATCTGATTGATCAATCAATAAATACAACACAAGTAGGTACTGTAAGCTACGCTAAAGTACCCGAACCGTTAGCTGCTGGTGGTACAGCTATTGCTGCTGTTATGGGATTATGGATGCAACGTAAGAAGAGAGCAACAAAAGTTGTGGGTTAATAACTATAAGTGAATGGCATTAAGAAAAGATACAGCCCTTGCTCTGACTGGAACAAGCCTCTAATCCATTCTGGAAGGGCTGCTGCCTCTAGTAGCTTTACAAGAGGCAGAGCCTCTTTTAAATACATTCCCAGCCTCCAGGCTGGGAACGAGACGACCAAGCCTTTGGGCTTTTCTTACTGCCATTTAGCTATAAGTAATATTGACTGGTTCCCAGCCTCCAGGCTGGGAAACCATCATTGGAGGCTCGGCCTCCAATGGCTTGACTAGAGGAAGCAGCCCTCTTGGAATACATTCCCTGTAAGTAAATCACCTTAATCCTTGCCCGTGTTTAGAGTCAAGAATTAAGGTGATTTAAAACTATTTAAGATACTTTGCTAAATGAATCCGTTCTTATTAGTCTTTATAGACCACCAATAACGCCACCGTCATTACGGGTAATTACTACCACTGATGAACGTGGACGACCAGATGGGCCATACCCTTGACTATTAGGCCAATTGCTGGCGATCGTGGGATTCGAGGCATCCCCGCGATCGCCTGGGTGTTGGATGTTGATAAACATCGCTTTGCCATCGGGTGTACTAGTAATACCAGTTACTTCACAATCCGTAGGGCTGGTTAAGAAGCGCCTAACTTGTTTGGTATTGGGGTCAGCACATGACATAGTGTTGCTACCGATGTTTACTAAATCACCGATACCATCACCTGCGTGGTCAGTCTGAACCCAGAGGCGGCCAAAGTCGTCAAACCATAGACCATCTGGTGAACTTAAGTCGTCACCTTTAATATTGCCCTGAAGATTTGGTTCAGGTCTGGTTTTGTCGCCAGCTTCAAAGAAGATATCCCATTTGAAAGTTGTAGCCGTAACGCTGCGTCCATCTTCGCGCCAGCGAATGATGTGACCGTAACGGTTGTCAGGACGTGGGTTGGAAGCATTTACGGGAGGACGCGCACCGCCTGCTGCTGTTGTGCCGTCTGGCTGGTTGGAGGAAACTGGAGTTGTGCCACGACGAGTATTATTAGTCAGCGTGCAGTAGACTTCAATCTCTTTATATCCACCAATCCGAGGGCGTACAGCTACCCACTCTGGGCGATCCATCATGGTTGCGCCGACTCGATCGCCAGCTTGTCTTGTCTTAACGAGTACTTCAGCTTGGCTTCTGAAACCATTTTCTGGTGTCAAACCATTCTGACCGTAGACCAAAGGAATCCACTTGCCAGTACCGTTGTCATTGAATTTGGCAACGTACAGAACACCGTTGTCGAGCAAATCGCGGTTAGCAGAAGGATTTCCGGGATTTAAAGGTTGGGCACAAACGAACTTGTAGATATATTCGTTGCGCTCGTCATCACCCTGATAGAAAGCAACACGGTTATTGTCATCAACAACAACCTGAGCGCTCTCGTGCTTGAACCGACCAAGAGCAGTACGCTTGACTGGCTTGCTTTGAGGATTGTAGGGATCAATCTCAACCACCCAGCCGAATAAATGGGGTTCGAGTGGGTTGGTGCTGGCATCGAAGCGTGGATCAACTTCTGGCCAGCGATAGCTAGACTGTCTAGGTACACCGTATCGATTCTGTCCTGCCAGGATATCAGACTTTTCGATGCCTGGAATTGCAACTACATCTCCTGTGGGATTAGCAAAGTAGCCGTTCCAGTTCTCCTCACAGGTCAAGTAAGTACCCCAAGGAGTGTAGCCGTTGGCGCAGTTGTTGAGAGTACCATAAGCGGTGTAGCCATCGTTGAGTGTGCCGGTATCAACAGAGCCAGTTGGCGTAATGTTAAACTTTTTCGACTTTAACAATGCATCGCCAGCCGCAGGCCCCGATACTCGCATTTCGGTGTTGCCGGTAATGCGGCGACCATAAGACGAATTACGATTAAAACTCCACTCATTGCCGTTTTTGGAAATTTCTACAACAGACACGCCATGAGCAGCCTGAGACTTCCGTACCTTGGCAATTGTGACTACATCCAAACCATCGGGATGCAAAATTGATTCTTGGGTGTACTCATGGTTGACGCACAGCAGACCAGTATTGATGGGCTGATTTAAAAAGCCTCTAAGTGATCTTGCTTGTGAACTTACTGTCCGACCAACAACATTCCCTGGCTGTAGAGTAAAATAGTGCATCCCATCAGCGTGCATACCAAACTGCTTTTCTTGAGCAGCGGCATCTTGGGAGGCATCTGCTAGCCAAGTTGGGCCACCAGGTGCGATCGGATCTCCCCAAGCAATCAGCACTTTAGCTGTGTAACCTTCAGGAACACTAACAAGATCCTTTTCCAGAAGTCCTGTAGCTGGGTTGAGTAGATTCGGTGGAATGCTCTTGAAGCCTATGCCAGCAAATCCAGTTCCCTTGGGAATTGGCGCTGCATCAACACTTTGAAGAAAGCCACCGATGGAAACATCACCCAGAACAGTTAGCACTGATGTACCCACAGCCGTCATGATGAACCGCCGCCGACTCAAACTAACGCGGTCAATCACATCACGAATTGACTCGTTACCGGATGGGTTGAGGGTCAAATTGTTTTTAGGGTGAAAGCGTCCTTTCATTCTTTGTTCTCCGTTTTAAGGCTTACGAGATTGCTATTCAGTTCATCTCTCAATAACATGAGTAATTTCGTAAAGAACAGCTCTAGATATTTACAGAAATTACTTAGATGTTTCTTGAGATTTGATACATTTTTAACAGCCAATAAATAGCAGCGAATAACAAATCAAGACTGGCTGATATTGCTTGCGCAGACTAAAATAATCATGTTTTCTTTAACTTAAGTACTAAGTATTAACGTCAGGTTATATATTGATTAATTTAAATTTATCAACAACTTTTTTTGATGAAAAACATATTTATCACTAAAAAATCACGATTTTGTGATCAATAATTGTCAAGCTACGAAAATAGAGTTATTAAAAATAGTGCAAGATGTCAGGTGAAACAAATTTGACGCGATAATTTTTCGCAGAGGACGTTTAAAACATCCTCCGACATACCACACGCACTCTTTAACATGGTTTAAATTAGTCCGATGAAAGACAAAGTTTTTCCGCCCACAATGGACGAGATATGTACCAAAATCTAGTGACCAATGACTAATTAACTTTGAATTACTTGGTTTTTATGAATTAATATAATTAATTGATTGGTTGGCTTAGTGCATAATAATTAAGATGAGGTTATACATTGATTAACTAAAAATTATCAACCCCTTGCTATTTCCTTAACTCAAATTAGGTAAGGAACAGTGTCAGCGCCTCATCTGTCCTATCCTGGAGATGGATAAATAGTGTTGTGGGTGAGACTGTGTTTTTCAGCGTTGTGATACCGACTTATAATCGCCAACCGATTTTAGAAAAGTGCCTCCGCGCCTTGGAGGTGCAGGATTTGAGTCAGCCAAGTTCGGTTACTGATTACGAGATTGTCTTGGTGGATGATGGTTCTACTGATGGCACATTGGAGTGGTTGGCAGCACACAAAGAGGAGTTTCCTCATGTGCGCTGGTTTCAACAAGATCATGCTGGGCCAGCTGCGGCTCGGAATTTGGGAGTAGAACAGGCACTAGGAGACACAATTATCTTTATTGATAGTGATTTAGTGGTGCTGAAGAATTTCCTGCAAGCTCATGGTAACGCGCTAGTGGAGGGGAAAGATAAATTAGGGAGCGATCGCTTTTTCACTTACGGTGCAGTTATTAATACTTGTAATTTCAACAATCCAACGGCTGAACCCTACAAAGTCACAGATTTTTCAGCAGCCTTTTTTGCTACGGGAAATGTAGCGATTCCTAAGTATTGGCTAGAGACTGCCGGACTTTTTGATACAACCTTTCAACTCTATGGCTGGGAAGATTTAGAATTGGGTGTGCGGCTAAAAAAACTAGGTTTGACACTAATTAAATGTCCCGAAGCCGTTGGCTATCACTGGCATCCAGCATTTAACTTAGAGCAAATTCCCCGATTAATTGACCAAGAAATTCAACGCGGACGCATGGGAGTTTTGTTTTATCAAAAACATCCCACATGGGAAGTGCGAATGATGATTCAAATGACTTGGCTGCATCGTTTACTTTGGGGAATTTTGTCACTCAATGGCGCACTGAATGAACGGACAATGGCGCCATTTTTGCAATGGCTAATTAATTTAGGTAAACCACAATTAGCTTTAGAAATTGCTCGAATTTTCCTCAACTGGTACAACGTAAAGGGTGTTTATCAAGCCTATGCTGAAATGCAGCAAGCATCGTGATTTAAACACCTTTGGAAAGTATTACCATGTAATCAAACTGTTAAAAGTTTGTTGGTCATGTCGCGCATCTCAACTCAATACCTGACTCTCTGATAGTGAACAGATGTAGGATGTCGGGTTTTAAGAGTTAAGCGACATAGGGTAAAAAACTTCGACTTTAAGGCATTTAGCGCCAGATTAACTTGCAAGCGATAGAGTCAAGTAATTTTCGGGAAACATATTAACAGATGACTCGTTACACTTGACCTGAAAAATGAAAAATCATCGCCACTGTAAACTTCCAGAGAATTGGGATAACCATGAACAATGGAATCAGTATTGGGCTAATCAATCGGATGCGCTCCCCCTGCCTCAAGTTTGGTCAGCCTGGCACAATGAACCTGAATTGAGATTTCTAGACTTCGTGAGAAATCAATCACAACGCAAGGTTTGGTTTGCAGGTTGTGGAATCAATTTTGCACCTATTTTTTATGCCTATGCAGGTTGTAATGTGCTTGCTAGTGATGTCTCTGTTGCGGCGATCGATTTTTTGCGACAGGTGAATCAGCAGGGGATAACATCTTTAGTTTCCAATGTTGAAGAAATAAATGCTGACCTTAAATTGGAACAATTGGAACAGATCCAAGCAACTAATCTGCGTTTTCTAGTTCATGATTTTCGTGAGCCATTGGATGAATACGACTTTGATGTAATACTCAACATTAAAGCTTATCAAGGTCTTCCTACAACCAGTATGAAGCAAGCTGCAACTACCTTTTATAACGCTCTTAAAACAGGTGGTTATGCTATCTTCGATACTCAAAATGTTCAAGGAGATTACCGCAATCAAATTGAAGATTCATTGCTTGATGTAGGTTTCTATATCCCGTTTCACAAAAGTGAACGTTGGCATAGAGAGCAATTGAACTCAACAGGAATTGTTTATGTAATGGTGCTTGGTGGCCCCATAATTCCTCAATGGGGGCAATATGGTGATGATGATTGGAATACTAGAGCATCTCAAGACCAAGAAATTCTGTATTCACTTCACAGTGAATATCAAAAGCAACGGGAACAAGAGTCAAAAGAGGTTCAGGAAATATTAAAAGGCAAGCAGACGAAAATAGCCCATGTTGTCTACAACACTGGTTGAAGCTCCGACTGGCAATAGAGATGCACAGCACTGGTTCTCATAACTCTTGCTTTGGCTCGTTTGCGGCAACTACAGTAAGAACCTCTAGGGGACTTCCAAGGAATAAATTAGTTTTAAAAGTTAGGAATGCATAGTCAGTTTCTCTCTTAAACTAACTCAAATATGTTAAGTCAAAATTGCCCCACCCATCAACCGCTCATACCGATACTTTAACTCTTGTTTCATCAAATACCAGCGCTCTAAAGTTGCATCCATCTCGATTATTTTTTCCGCTGCTTGCCGTGCTAAAAGTAAAACTTCCTCATCTTCCACCAAACTCGCTAAAGTAAAATCTGGCACTCCAGATTGACGAGTTCCCAGTACTTGTCCTGGGCCACGAAAACGCATATCCATCTCGGAAATGAAAAAACCATCCTGAGATTGTTCCAATACTTTCAACCGTTGTTGAGCATCAGGACTCCTAGAACTGCTCATTAACAGACAGTAAGACTGAGCCGCACCACGACCGACACGCCCCCGTAGTTGGTGCAGTTGTGATAAGCCAAATCGCTCCGCATTTTCAATGAGCATTACTGTAGCGTTAGGTACGTCTACTCCTACCTCAACAACGGTAGTAGAGACTAATATCTGTGTTTGGTTATCACGAAATTTAGTAATCGCTTCATCCTTATCGGCTGAACTCATGCGACCGTGCAGCAGCCCCACTTGAAAATCGGGAAAAACGCTTTCTTGTAGCTTTTGATGCTCATCAGTGGCCGATCGCAAATCTAATTTTTCTGACTCTTCTACCAAGGGCAAAACCACATAAACCTGTCTACCTTGGACAATTTCTCGGCGGATGAGGTCGTAAGCATGGTTGCGTTGCTGACCTGATAACACTGTTGTCTGAATCTTTTGTCGTCCTGGTGGTAACTCATCAATTTGGCTTACATCCAAATCCCCGTGTATCGTCAGTGCTAAGGTTCGGGGAATCGGGGTAGCTGTCATAGTTAACACATGAGGTTGATTGCCTTTTTGCTGCAAACGTGCCCGTTGTTCTACCCCAAAGCGATGCTGTTCATCTATCACTACTAACCCTAATTGCTGAAAGTTTACAGGGTCTTGAATCAAGGCATGGGTTCCTACTAATAGAGGTAATTCACCGGTGCTTAACTGAGAATGTATCTGTCTTCGTTTCGCAGTTTTGGTGGAACCTGTCAGTAATTCCACTGGCAAATGCAAGAGGTTAAACCAGCCAACTAACTTGCGATAATGTTGTTCTGCCAAAACTTCTGTGGGAGCCATCAGCGCCGCTTGGTAGCCAGATTGAATTGCTGCGAGGATAGCTAGCACAGCGACAACCGTTTTTCCAGAACCGACATCACCTTGCACTAAACGATTCATTGGTACAGGTTTTTGTAAATCGTTGAGAATGTCATTGAGGACTCGTTGCTGTGCGCCAGTTAGTTGAAAAGGCAGTATTTCGTGAAATTTCTCTACAAGTTGACCCCGTGGAACCAGGATGGCGCTGGTTTGAATCGCTCTTGCTTGCTGCTGACGTTGCAGTAACCCAAGTTGTAGGTAGAAAAATTCGTCAAAGACTAGGCGACGACGGGCAACTTGCAGAGCGGCGCTATCGCTGGGAAAATGGATATTAGCGATCGCATCTTTCAATTCCATCAAACCATACTTTTGCCGTAAACCACTTGGCAGAGGGTCTTTCAGGTTAGCAGCAGCGGGTAAAGCAGCAATTACCGCCTGTCGCACTGTATTCGCCACCACGCCCTCAGTCAGTCCATAAATTGGCACTACCCGCCCAATATTCAGCGACTCAATCGAATCTCCGGGATTTGCCAAAACCTCTAGTTCTGGATTATCCAGTGTCAAGCCATATTTACTTTCTTTCACCAACCCACACGCCGCCAGAATGCTACCTACTGGATAACGGCGTTTTAAACTTTCTTGCCAAGCGCGACTGCTAAAGCGTGTACCTGCGTAAAAACGACCAATTTTGATTTGACCGCTGTTATCTTTGACTATCAGTTCTAAAATTGATAATTTCTGATTTTTAGGGCTAGTAAAGCAGTTGCAACGTTTCACTGTAGCGACTATTGTCACTGTCTCACCCGCCTGTAACTCGCGGATATTCACCTGACGCGCGTAATCAATGTGGTCACGAGGATAGTAGAAAAGCAAATCGCGGACAGTGTGTAAACCGAGCCGTGCCAAATTATCAGCTTTTTTAAAGCCTATTTCTGGTAAATCACTGAGTTTTTGCTCAATTTTCGGTGCAAGTCTCCGACTCACCTCAGTAAAAATTGGAGATTTTGGATTTTGAATTTTAGCTTGATAAGTTTTGCCCTGCTCCCCTGCTCCCCTGCTCCCCTGCTTCCCCTCTTCCTCTTGCTGTAGTTGTGAGAGATACTTACGAGTTTCTGCTACTAAGTGTTGTCTTTCTTCCAGTGCCAGATGTGGATAACTAGCAAATTGCACCGCTAATCCTTGCCAACGGCGGCGTTCAGTTTGGGGTAAGCCTGTTGGGAATTTGCCCAAAGTCAGACTCAGAAATTCACTGAAGCGATATTCTCTACCCATCAAGTCTGTAAAGCCCCGTTCAGCCTCTATTGCCAAGGCTTTCTGCAATCGTATCCAATCTGGTTTTTCATTAGTCATTGGTTATTAGTCATTAGTCATTGGTCATTAGTCATTGGTCATTGGTCATTTGACTCTGGACAAAGGACATAGACGCCTTAGCGGCTTCCCGCAGGGTAGGACAAATGACTAATCCTCAAACCAACTAGCACGCCATGCAGCTTCCGCTTCTGCGATCGCCTTTTCTCGATGTTTCTTTTGATACTCTCGTCCTAGCTTGTTTAGCTGAACTAGAATACTGCGGATTTGCCTGCGCTCAGAGGAGAGTGTCACATCAGCAAATTCAATTTCCCCTAGTCGCAGGTTAATAGCCATAATTTGCGTCAGACCAGAATCTTCTGACTGCTGCTCATTTTCAATTTCAATTACTAAGTTTAATAAGTTGGGTGGCCCTGGCATTACCTCACCAGATGCTTCTGATGCCGCTGCTGCCGCTGCTGCTAAAATCGGCTCTGGTAATTTTTTGGGTAATACCCCAGATTTTTGTAATAAAAGATTAGCATCATGGGAAATTTTTTTCAGTATTTCTTGCGTAACCTCTTCTAAGTTCTGTTGCCATTTTGCTAGTTCTATAGGATTCGAGGTATCTGGAGACAAGGGGGACAAGGAGGAATTTAGTTCCTCATCTGCCTCATCTGCCTCATCTCCAACTGCTTCTTCACCTTTAATATAAGTGAGCAATTGTTCAGCTGCCAGTTGACCCAAGCTGCGGACGGCTTGTTGCAATTGTTGCCGCTGATTCAATGACAAATGCAAAAAGTTTTCGGGATACCCTTGGGTACAGAGGTGGTAACTCGCGAGAATCAACTGTTTTCGTAGAGCTAGTCCCAAGGTGGCTAGATAACTAGCATAGGCGGTTTTTAGTTCTACTGCGATCGCCCGAATCGCTTCTTTAAGTGCTGCAATATCCCGTTCAATTCGCTCGATTGCTCTTGCCATATCTTTTCGTTCTTGCCCATGTGAACTATTACATAGTACAAATGTACGAATTTATTTTAGAATAACTTTCCAAAGGATTTTAGATTTTAAATTAAATGCAATATTTCGCATATCTACTAAAAAACACAGGCCAGGCTATTTGCTTGACCTGTTTTGTAAAGAGTCATTAGTCATTTGTCTTTTGTCATTTGTCCTTTGTCCTTTGTCCTTGGTAAAGATTAATGACCAATGACCAATGATCAATGACCAATGACTAATGACTAATGACTAATGACCAATAACTAATATTACTTACTGCCAATTTGTGCAGCAACTTCATCAGCAAAGCTCATTTCTTGCTTTTCAATGCCCTCGCCCAGTATATAGCGGACAAAACGGGTTACTTGAATCTCTTCGCCTAATTGAGCCTTCGCTTGCTTCAAGAGGTCTTCCACAGAAATACTCTGATCGCGAATGTAAGGCTGATCGAGCAAAGTCAATTCTTTCAGGCGTTTTTCAATCCGTCCCTGAACAATCTTTTCTTTGATGTTTTCAGGCTTGTTCGCCAAATCATCCTTGCCCATTTCAATGTCTTTTTCCTTTTGGGCAATTTCAGCGGGAATTTGGTCTACGCTCACATACTCGACATTGGGGCAAGCCGCAACTTGCATTGCAGTGTTCCGTGCCAAGGTTTGGAACTCTGAATTAGTAGCCGCTGACTCAGTTTGGGAACCCAGTTCTACCAATACACCAACTCTACCGCCAGTGTGAATGTAGCTGTCTACTACACCTTGTGTGCCTTCTGCTATTGCAAAATTAACAAAGCGGCGCACTTGGATGTTTTCACCAAGAGTAGCAATGGTTTGCTTGATGGATTCTTCTACAGTCGCACTTTCATTCTCAATATAGGGTTGAGCTAACAAAGACTCAACACTATCAGCTGTCGCTGCTTGCTTTGCTAGATTCTTAACTAAAGCTTTAAAAGCCTCGTTACGAGCCACAAAGTCGGTTTGGCAGTTGACTTCTATGAGTACACCCACCCGACCACCGGGTTGAATGTAAGTGTCTACTAGACCTTCTGCCGCAATGCGATCGCTTTTTGCTCCCGCCTTGGAGATGCCTTTTTTCCGTAGCCAGTCTGCGGCTTCTTCTACGTTGCCTTCAGTCTCTATCAGCGCCTTTTTGCAGTCCATCATGCCAGCACCAGTTTTTTGGCGTAGCTCTTGGACGAGTTTTGCAGATATTTCCGCCATGTTGCCTCAATTCCTAACTTGACCTTGAGTTGTAATCACTCACCTAATTTAGTACTGAGTGCTGAGTTTTGAGTGCTGAGTTTTGAGTGTTCAGTTATCAATTTTATTCTTCATTGACAAATCACAACTTCAAAAATCAAGACTCAGCACTATCCAATTTGCTGAGTCTTTCTATCTTACTCAGCACTCAGCACTCTTCACTCAGGACTATTCCTCTGTTTCTTCGTCGGGAATTACCGCGTCAGTATATTCGGTTTCTTCGTAGTCATCGTCATACTCACCACCGTCGTAATCTTCGTCATACTCTTCAGCATCTAGCTGACCGTGACGACCTTCATAAATGGCATCCGCCAATTTTCCAACTATTAGCTTGATTGACCTGATCGCATCGTCGTTAGCCGGGATGGGGATATCTACTACATCCGGGTCACAGTTTGTATCCAACATGGACACAATGGGAATATTCAGCTTTTGGCATTCTTGAACTGCGTTATATTCCCGCCGTTGGTCTACAATCACCACGATATCGGGTACTTTCCGCATTGTTTTAATGCCACCCAAGTATTTCTGAAGCTTCGTCATTTCCCGACGTAGCATTGATGCTTCTTTTTTGGGCAATAAATCTAGTGCGCCAGTTTCTTCACGGCGTTCTAAATCTTTCAGACGATCTACCCGTGTTTTGATGGTTGCCCAATTAGTCAACATTCCACCCAACCAGCGTTGGTTAATGTAGTGGGAACCGCAACGGCTGGCTTCTTGGGCAATAATTCCAGCTGCTTGGCGTTTAGTGCCAACGAAAAGAAACTTCTTCCCTTGTTCTGCGTGCGATCGCATGTAGTTGTAAGCATTGTCCATCAACTGGGCAGTTTGCACCAAGTCGATAATATGCACACCATTGCGGGAAGTATAAATGTAAGGAGACATTTTTGGGTTCCAACGCCGGGTCTGATGCCCAAAGTGAACCCCTGACTCCATCATTTGAGCCAATGAAACTACTGGCATATATTTTTCAACTCCGATTCGGGTTAAACCTCCATCCAAGTGCATTTCCCAACTGGGAAACACCCGAATTCTTAGATGTGCGAGATTAGTTAACCATACTAGGTTAGCATATTCCGAAGAGTTGTAGTTGCTTGACCGAGTGAGGGCAAAAAAAGAGCGCTACCCACTCAACAATTGGGAAGCGCTATGTTGCATTAAACCCAAAATACCTATCTACTGGCGATCTTCTTGATCTTTGGGTTTGGGTTTTTGCCGCCGTTGTTCTACCTGCTCGTCGATAGTTTCTCTCATTTTCCGATCAGCAGCGTCCATCGCAGAATACTTAAAGCGGTTGACTATACCACTGAACAAGTTGCCAAAAAATCTTTCAATTTCTTGCATAATTTGATACCTCAGTATTTGAAGGTAAATTCTTGACTCTACATTGGTCTTGGACTTTCTAGTGGAAGTAGGAAATAAAACGCTAACCTTTCCTCAAAGTATCTATTAGTCTCTTAGCGTCTCTGGGTGCTTAAAAGGCTGGCGGTTTATTTATCCTTTGATTCAGTTTTGCTTGCAAATGACTGTATAAAACAGTCTGATCAATTAAATCAGTATTGTTGAGACTTACTAGGTTGAAATGTACTAGAGATTTATCTATTGTATTCTGTATAAGGTAATAAATATAGCAAAGATGCAGGTAACAAATTGTTTACTTGGCATTAGGCTGAGGTATAACCAAAAACCTGCAAGATGATCTTGAAAGGCTTGATTTTCTGTTGTGAAAAATTTAGATATAGCAAGTTTTCAAACCCAGAGAGGATAAAGTTTTTCAGACCGTCTTGCAGAAAACTACACATAAGATTTTATGTATGGTCTAAAATACTACCTATTTCTTGCTGATATTGCTTGGGAGTTGTGCGTAGCATTCGTTGAAACACAGATGTCATGTGACTTTGGTTGCCAAATCCCGCTTCTGCGGCTACCTGTGCTAGCGATCGCTTTTGGTTTTGTAAGAGTTTTTGGGCAAGTTCCAGCCGACACCGGAGGACATATTGATAAGGCGATAGTCCAGTTGTGACTTTAAATGCTCGTGCGAAATGGTAGGGACTGAATCCTACCGTAGCAGCAATCTGGTTCAGGTTAAGTTCCTCGGATAGATGCGCTCTGACGTATTCCAAGGCAGACTTTAACAAATTTGGGTCTAAAAACTCTGGTGGACGTTTGAGCCGTCCAGATAGATTTGAACGTCGGTGAATAATCTGTGCTAACACCGCCGTTGCAACCGATTCTAAGTAAAATGCACCACCAATTTGTCCATTATCAAAAAATTCTTGCATAGCGATCGCAGCACTCAAGCCCCAATGAGTTTTGGGAATTTGCCCTGGCTGTAATTCAATTTTCTGTCCCTCTGCTTCCACTTTGACTATCCGCTCTAGAAAAGATTGGGAATATCCAAACACCACAAAACAAGAAGCATCTTCCACCGAACTATAAGTACTGCCTTGAGGCACAATATCAAAACCTCCTGGTAGCGCTTGGTAAGGTTGCAGTCGATCAGCATTGAAGGCAGCAATCCCACGAGTTTCCCCAAAACTTGTTACCACAAGGTTAAGTGGTGAGCGAATATTGACTTCTAAATGTCCTGGCGGAATGATTGCTACCATCAACTCTGGTGTTTCTAGCCAGTGTCCCCACTGCGGTAGAGCTTCTAGTGGGGGCTGATCAAGAGGAATTTTACATTCTGGGGGATTGAACAAAAACTCTTTTAGCAGATTCATGGGCAGAGACAATCAAGTATTAACAGCAATTTGAAGAAGAATGCAAAATCCAGAATTAATTTGGTGGGGGACTTAAACCCCTTTATTCATAAGCCACTCACACAGAATTAAATTCTGAATTCTGGCTCCTGACTCCTGAATTCTGTTTGTTAAATACTTCAACCTGATTGTCTCAAAAAGTAGATTTCGATATTCCGCAAGAATTGAAAAGACAGTAACAATTGCAGGCAAGTATTTTCAAAGTTAGGATTTTGATTCGAGTGATTGTCAATGCCTGTTCTGATTCCTATTTCAACCTTCTTTATCGGCTGTCATGGGCTACTTGCTCTGGGTTTATCCTATCGAGTGGCAATGGAGCGCACCCGTACTCGGATTTGGCATGGTGCATCTTTATCTGAGGTTGCCTCACAGCCCAATTACTTAGATCATCTGAATACTTGGGCAGAGTTTGTGGAAAAAATAACACAACAATCTATTGTCACGAAAAACATGGAAAATGGGGTGTTACAGCGTACTATCCGAGCGCATGGGAACTTTACAGAATACGTACCCCTTAGCCTCATGTTCCTAATTGCCCTAGAGTGGATGCAAGCTCTTAACGGACTGTTGTGGATGCTAGGTACTCTATTGACAGTAGCTCGGATTGCCCATGCCTGGGGATTAATACAGACTTATGGCCCATCACCGGGCAGGGCGATCGGTTTTTTCGGAACTTGGCTAGTTTATATCGTCGGCAGTCTGGCTTGTCTTTACTACAGCGTGCAGCAATTTTTATAGTCCAGCGACGGTTCTAACTCAAAAATTATAATGCTTAAAGCAATTGATACTGACCTTTGGGTTGCTGAACAACCCCTAAAATATTTTGGCTTGGAAGTAGGGACGAGGATGACTGTGATTCGTCTAACCAGTGGCAAATTAATGGTGATCTCACCTATTGGCATAGATGACGCAACTATCAATGAGCTAAATCAATTGGGAGAAGTTATTTACATCGTCGCCCCCAACTTGTATCATCATCTATTTGTTGCTGACTTCAAGCTGTGCTATCCTCGTGCCAAACTATGGGTAGTATCTGGTCTAGAGCGGAAACGACCAGATTTGCAAATCGACCAGATTATTAGCGATCGCACTATTCACCTGATTGATGGGGTCGAATATTTATTAGTACAAGGCTTTAACACACTGGATACTAGTGGATTTTCACCACTCAATGAATGCGTCTTTTTTCATGTCAAAAGCCGGACTTTGATTGTCACTGATACAGTTTTCCATTTTGATGATCAATGTTCGCCAAGCACAAGGTTAGTAGCCAAACTTCTAGGTGGTTACAACCAACTTCGTCCATCGTTATTGGAGAAATTTGCGACTCAGGATAAAGTCAAAGTTAAATGGTCAATTCAACAGCTTCTCACTTGGGATTTTGAACGAGTAATCATGGCGCATGGCAGCATAATTGAACAAAATGGTAAATCTCAGTTTAAAGCTGGTTATGAGTGGTTTTTAGAAACTCCTTTGTAGTGATACTTTACTCACATAAAATATATAATTCTGTTTTTGAACTTTACACCAAAATAAAATTAGTCTTTTCAAAAAAGCCGCACTCGTTACTGAATAGTATCGGGGTCTACATTGAGCGATCGCAACCTCGCCTTTAACTGTTCTATTTGCAATTCTGCCTGTTCTGCTCGTTGGCGTTCCTGTTCTGCTCGTTGGCGTTCCTGTTCTACCAGTTCTTCTGCTTGCTGTCTTGCTAAAACTTCCTGCCTTAAAGCTTGTGCCAGTTCACCAGGAATCAGTAATTTTTCCCCTGTATCCTCTCGATAAAACCCAATTAGTTTTCCCTCAACCACCAAACGCAGTTGTAATGGTTCACTGCGTCCATCCTCTATAGGTTCGTAGATTTCTCCCCGCAAGCGATAGCCACGTAACTGTTGTTCCACCCACTCGCTTTTAGGGTCAAATAGCCAGTATTCCTTGACACCTAGCTGCTCATAGAGGGTCTTTTTGAAGATTTCGTCTTGTCCCTTAGTCCCAAAAGATGTCATCTCAAAAATAACTGTCGGTACTTGACCCTCTTCCCAGATTTTATAGTTGTCTCGACCGCCGGGTGCGACATCAAAAATCACCATCACATCTGGCGCTACCCGCAACTTGGGAAAGCCCTGTGCATAGTAAAGAAATTGATTTGCCAAGACTGTTGCCTGACGATTTGCCAAATACTGTTTCAGGACTTCTAAGGTAGTTAGTAAAGCATAAAGGTGGTCGTAGGTTTCTGCCACTGGTTGACCATCAGCACTGGGATAGAAAATTTCTGATTCGACACTAACAGGTAAAGTAGCCGTCATGGTTGTAAAATCAGCGCTACAAAATTATTGTAAAACAACTCTAGTTCTTCCTAACTTGGGATGTACAAGCTTTTTAAAATATAACTAGATAACTCACAAAATCCTTCGCCTTCAGCAGCGCTAGTAATATAAGCAGGGTGATATTTCAACTGATTTATATATTCCAGCACGTTTGCCACGCCTACAGAAATAGGAAAATAACGCTGATCAAATAAACTTTCATCATTGGGACTATCACCCACAGTGACAATTTGTTCTGATGAGTACTGGGGCAAATATTCGCGCAATACTTGCAACAATCCCACAGCTTTATCTTGTCCTTGGGGTTTAATGTGACACTGCACATTGCTATAGGTAAATCCCCAACCCATTTGTTGACAAAGACTATCTAGGGTTTGTATTTCATCTTGAAGCAAACCAGCTACATCAAAAGTCCAGTCGGTGGTGCGAAAGCGATTATCAGCAGATTCTTTGATTTGGGGAAATTTAGTTTGTAAATTCTCAAAAGTTGTAGCTAACTGCTGGCGATGTTTAGCTAAATCGGGAATGGGTGTTAAAACTACTGGTTTATGGTTCCCCGGTGGAAAGTACAAACCGCCATTTTCTGCGATCGCACCTGCTACTGGCATCAAACTACTCAATCCACTCACCCATCCAGCAGAACGTCCTGTGACAATCAGCACCTTAATGTCAGCTGCCGCTAAATCCTCTAAAGCTTGTAACAGTGCGGGAGTAAATTTTCCTCGTCTGGTTAGAGTGCCATCCATATCTGTGGCTATCAGACGAATATGAAGAAAGCTTGTAGATGAAACTTCAGACAGGGCAGGGACGCTCTGGTGTCTGGACATAGGCAGTTTGTAAAAAGCTGTTAAAAATATTAATGATACAGCAAGATGACCTTGAAGATTTGGGCATCCTAAACATCAGGAGTCAAGTTTTTCAGTTTTCCAACCATGCCCACTTCGATGTTTCTTGCCCAAACCCCAGGAAAGCCTAAAAAAGCATCCCAGGAAGTGCCAGCAAGTAATCCTCAAATGCCACCATTATTGTTGGTAACTTCTGGAGGACTGGCTTTAGCGGTGATTGCTTTGATTGTGTATAGTAAACTCCAGATGGATAAGCTGGAGAAAAAAATTAAGTTTGAACAATTCCGGGCGCGAGAATTAGAGAAAAAGTTTAAGCTGGCGCTGGAAACAATTCGCAAAATGGAAACTAATCCCGATTTGGTCAATTCACGGGACTTTAACCTGGATTATCTGCGAATGCGGATGTCAGAGGAGGTGTTTCATTTTGCAATTCTTAATCAAATAAAGATTCAGATCAAAGAAAAAATTTCTCAAGCTCTACGTCCAAATCAAGCCCAACAAGGATCGGTTGGAATTGCTAATAGCGCTGGACGGCAAGTAGATGAAACTTTTGATGTAGAGTATGAAACTGGTAGTCCAGGGAACTCTGCCAAGCGAGTGCTGTTTCGGATTCAAATCCGGTTAATGAAGTTACCGACACAAGCAACTTCTGCGACTATTAGTCAAATTATTGATTGTATAGAAACTTACCTAAGCCCCATAGAAGACGAAGATAGTTGGCAACCAATAATTCAAGGTCGGATTGCTACTATGCATTGGGATCAAAAAGCCAAACCTACGCCTCTATTGGTGCTGGAGCAATCGAATGAAGGCGTGAATGTAACTTTCCGTACTAGTCGCCAACCAAATACCCCAACTCCGCCAAAGTCACCTGGAATGAAAAAATCAGGTTCGGCTAGATTATAAATTATGGCTGTCATTGGTCATTTGTCGTTTGTCATTGGTCATTCACAAAGGACAAATGACTAAAATCATTACTGAATAACTGTATTTGGGGAATTACGAGTTAAAAGACCATCTTCCATTTCTACGATGCGATCGGCTATGTCTAAAATGCGGTTGTCGTGTGTCACTAATAAGATAGTAGTTCCCTGATTTTTAGCTAGACTCTGCATTATTTCCACAACATCGCGTCCTGATTGTTTATCTAATGCGGCTGTTGGTTCGTCTGCTAGCACTAGTGGGGGACGATTTACTAGAGCGCGAGCGATCGCAATTCTTTGTTTTTGTCCACCAGAAAGATTGTCTGGGTAGTAATCAACTCGTTCTTCTAGACCAACAGAACCCAGCATGGCTTTTGATTTAGCCATTGCTTCTGTTTGAGAAATATTATCATTCAACTCTACTGCCATTTGCACATTTTGCTTTGCAGTCAAGAACCCTAGCAAATTGTGGGCTTGGAAAATATAACCAATGTTGCGTCGCATCTGCACCAATTTGTTTTGACTGACGCCAACGAGTTCTTCACCTAAAAATTTTAAGCTTCCCTCTTGTACAGACCGCAAACCACCAATTAAGCTGAGTAATGTGGTTTTACCTGAACCTGATGGGCCAGTCATAATGACAATTTCACCTGGATAAATTTCTAGGTTAATGTCAAACAATATCTGTTTTCTCAGTGCGCCTTTGCCATAGTAGTGGTTGAGATTTTTAATGGCGATTACAGGTTCTTTCCCTATCATATTTTTGTTAGTTATAAGTTGGTATTCTCAAGACTTAACTGTAGTGAATATCAGAAGTTAAATCTGTTTGATTGTCATCATAAATATGGCTATCAACAATATCAATCATTGATTGAACTTGAATTAATTAAAAGATATCTGCTGGATCGGCAGAGCGCAATTTTCGGACTGCGATCGCACCGGAAATGATACACATTAGCATAGTTAAAATTAACACCATTACCGCTCGATCAAAACTCATAAAAACTGGTAAAAGTGTTGCTTTTCTGGCACTGTCATACATAAACAAAGTAAATATTATTCCAGGTATATATCCTAAAGCTGCTAATAATAAAGCTTCCTGAAGAATGACTGTTAATAAATAGTTTTGCGTATAGCCTATTGCCTTGAGAGTAGCGTATTCAGATAAGTGATCTGCAACTTCTGTATAAAGAATTTGATAAACGATCACAGTCCCCACAATGAAACCCATGACAGTTCCTAATGTGAAAATAAATCCAATAGCTGTACTATTTGCCCAATAATTACGCTCAAAATCAATAAATTCTTGCTTAGTTAGAACATTGATCTCGTTAGGTAAATACTTTCGTAATTCTTGGGCGACAACTGTAGCATTCGCTCCCGGTTTTAATCTAATTAAACCAATATCAATCAATCCTTGTTGACGATTATTGAATATTCGCAGAAAGTTGATATCACTTGTAATTAAATTACCATCTGCGCCAAAGGATGCACCTAATGTAAATAATCCTTCTACTTTAATTCGCCGCCTTCGCACTTCTGATGTTACAGTCTTTCCTTGGTCATAATTAGCAGCAATTGGGCCATACTCCACCCTAGAAGAACGGTCAAATAGAACTACATCAGGTAGTTTAAGTTTATCTAAATTTTCCTGAACTCCAGGTAAGTTAACTAGATTAGTTTCTGGATTCATGCCAAATATCAGGATACTCCGAGGACGGCCTGTTACAGGATTTTTCCAGATTGTAAAATCCAAATATATCGGATGTACTGATTGGACTGCGGGTAACTCTAAAGCTTTATATAACCGTCGTTGAGAAAAGCTTCTCATCGCCAAGACAGCGCTAGATTGACTGTTAATTAAAACAATATCGCCCTGCAAGCTGTTATGAAATCTAACGTTACTATAATACAGAGCATCTCGGAAGCCGAGTTGCATAAACATTAAAATATCAGCAAAAGAAATTCCTGCTAAAGCCACCGCTAGGCGAGTTTTTTCCCTTGTCAGTTGTAGCCACGACAGAGGTATTTTTTGATTCATTTTATAGGCATCCAAGCACAGTTAAGTAATTCGTAATTCGTAATTCGCAGTTAATTTGTGCTATTGATTTCAACCCCCGATATTAGTTAAAAGTTGAGGTTTTCCACTCAATTCTGGCAAGGCTAGTATCGAAGTTATAGAATGCTTAAACTTAATTAAACAGCCTGTTGAAGAATATTTATCATCCAAAGTATCAAATCACTAATTGGTGTTACTGCTCATCCATAACTTAATTAGTTATTAATTTCGACAACAACTTTGGCGTAAGTTAAACCAGAAACTTTCTCGCTATCTTCTGGAGGTAGAGCAATTTTAACTTCTACGACTCTGGCATCTACATCTGCTGCTGGATCTGTATTCAGCACATCTTTTTTACCAATTTTTCTACCAATTTCAGTGACAGTTCCCTTTAACTCGCCGCTAAATGCTCCATTGTCGCTGCTGATAGTGGCGTTTTGACCAATACGTACTTTACCAATGCTGTCTTCGGCGACTTCAGCAATCACAAACATTTGGCTGGTTTGTCCAATTTCAGCAATGCCATTAGCACCAATAGCTTCGCCTGATTTGGTGTAAACTTTTAAAATTTCTCCGGCGATTGGTGCTTGAACGTAGCTCAATCTCAGTTCTGCTTCGGCTTTTCTAACATTTGCGAGGGCATTACTAACTTGGGCTTGCGCTACTTGCACATCAGTAGGACTAACGTCCACAATTCTGCTCAGTTTGGCCTTTTCTTCATCGATTTGTCTTTGCAAAGTTGCTACGGTTTTATCGCGGTTCACTTTAGCTTCGATGAGCTGCTGTTGCAAAACTGCTAAATTTTGTATTTGGTTAGCTCTAGCCTCAGCAAGTTGCTGTCGCAGGGTTGCCAATGTCTGCTTTAAGGTAGCTTGGCTTTCGACAACCTGCTGATTAGCTGTTACTGCACTCAAGCGTCTTCTGTCCCGCTCTTGCTGAGAAATAGCACCTTCTCTGTATAAAAAATCATAGCGTCCAGCATCTACTTGAGCATTACGCTGTTCGGCTTGGATACGTGTAATGGTCGCTCTTAGAGCATCTCTTTGCCCACTAAGTTCAGCTTCTAGGCGATTCACGGTTGCTTGTTGGACAAGTTTATCACCACTTAACTGAGCTGCAATCCGGGCGATCGCAGCTTGCCCGGCATTCCTTTCGCCAATTAACTGTGCTTGTAAGCGAGCAATAACTGCTCTTTGGGCTTGAATATCTCTTGGAGATCCAGCCCTAACTTGCGCTAAATTTGCACGGGCTTCTTGCACTTTGGCTTTTGCTTCTTCTAGTCCGGCTATTTGGGTATCACGGTTATCCAAAATTGCCAAAATTTGACCTTGCTTTACCTGTTCACCCTCTCTCACCAAAAGTTGCTGAATTCGTGACGATGGTGCTAATCCTGATGATGGGGCGGACAATTTAACAACTTCACCTCGCGGTTCCAAACGCCCTACAGCACTAATGCTATTGGTAGATGGCATTACGGGGGCAGATGTAGTTAGTTTTCTCAGCTGCTCGATTTTAGCTGTACCTAGTATCCCAGCGGCGATTACTATGGGCACAGCTACAGCGATACCCCACCAAATTTTAGGTTGTTCTTGGTTAAGTGCCTGCTCACTTGGCTTTGGCTTTTCAGTCACCCTTGACATAGTATGTTGCCCATTTACCTGAATTGTGCTGATGGAAGTAAAAATAAAAGGGTTTTTAATCAACAGCCAGCCGCTTAGGACAAACAACAGTGGTTTAAAGCTGGGTATGGCTTAAAAATCCATTGCGTGATGAACGCTCAACACTATGGCTTTGTAAAATGGTGTTTTCTATAGCGATCGTTTGTATGCAATACATTGACCTCACTTCCATTCCTCTCTCCTAAAAGGAGAGAGGCTTTGAAGCTTACTTACTCCCCAAGGCTAGTAGGGAAGGGGCTGGGGGTTAGGTCTGTATTGAAACTGAGAAACGCTATAGTAGCTGGCTATTCAATAACTCTGAGTATTATTGAGACATGAATGCAATGGAAGTTAGCAGAATTCACAAGCAGTATGAATCTAGATGCAGAGGCGCGATATATCGCGTCTCTACATAAAATCCCAAAATGGTATGATGCGGTACTTTACTGCTACATTAACTACGGCTACAGTTAGTTACAAAATTGAAAAGAAACATCAAAAATAGACTGTTGCCTTTGCTGGATACAATCTTGCTACAAAAGTTAGTCTTCCTTAAGTGAATCAACGATTAACTGACTAAAAAATATCTGTCAACTTGAGCATTCCTAACATTAGAGTTTCCTTAACTTTCTGGTCAATGAGTTAGCTGTCCTGTCTCTAGTTCTTGCGCCTATTAAGACAACAAACCATTTTGTGATATTCGCTTCAAAGACCTTACTATTCTCCCTGTTGCTGTTTTGGGACTCCATTAAACTCTCGTTGAATGAATTCTACATTTATCCGTTACCCGAAAACGTAACAGAGCCTACAGATAAGGGAGATAACAATTCAAAATTCAAAATTCAAAATTCAAAATTAAAGACATTTCAGAGCAACTAGCAGAGGCAGGTTTTGTGGTTCTTGTCTTTTGAAGAAGAATTTAGAAGCCAGAAATAAGAGTTACAAAACTTAATGACGTTACCCGCATTTCTCACAAGCTCAAGACATTTGATGGAGCAGAGGAGAAGTAATGAGTAACGAGTAATGAGTAATAAGTAAAAACTTCTTACTTCTTACTCATTACTTCTCCCCTGCACAAGCCAGGCTTTAAGAGGTTGTTTGAAAAGTGTTTCGCTGTGATTTTAGGCACTTTAGATCCCCCCTAACTCCCCTTAAAAAAGGGGGAACCGGAGTCAAAGTCCCCCAATTTATCGGGGGATTTAGGGGGATCTAAAACTTTTGATACCGACAAGAGGACTTTTCAAACATCCTCTAAGAGGTGTGGTGAGAAATCCGGCGTTAGCGAGTCCGTGAGCGTCATTACGAATTACGAATTATTTTAAGTTGGGAGGTCGAATAAAACTGTGGTCATATAATTTTCTGCCCAAGCTGGGCCAAAGGCTTTTTCTAGGACGCGGCGGGTTTTATCGTTTTGCTGCTGTTTGGTGCAGTAGTTGTGTTGTCCGGCGAGATTTTGGGTGACTTGTTCGACTGAAACAGGATGTGAGGCGATCGCTTGGATACAATGAATGTCTAAAAATTCTCGCACCCGCGACAGAAACATTGCTTCTTCTTCGGGAGAACTGGGGCGCACAAAAATGCAAAAATCCGAAAAAATATTTCCCCATTCAGGTAATTCACGAGGTTGGGAAAAGTTAAGCACTGTTAACTGTGTCAGTTCAGAAGTATACGATTCTGGTAAGGTACGCTCTAATTGAATCGGAGAAAGGTCTGCGATCGCTGCACTAATTTGACCTCTACCCCCAACTAAATCGCAACCAAACATCGGTAGGTTGTATTCTGGACGGGGAAACATGACGCAGTGCAAAATATCCAGCATATTTCCGATTTTCGCCAGTTCCAAGTGCATTTTCCGAAACTGGGGCGTTTGATAGCAGCGGTTTTCAATCGTCAGTTTTTCGCCTTCTAGTCTACCTTCCACATACCCCAACTCATCAGGCAAATGGTAGGGCGATAAATCCAGGTGCTGATGCCAAGCTGCCTCAATACAATCAGCTAGCTGACGAATTAGGGGATGTTGTTGCTCACGCAGCGAGGGCATAGAAGTAAATGACATATTCTAGTTGGGAATGCGATCTAATGGCCAGTCTACAACCAGTCGTGTCATACCTGTTGTGGTCTGCAATATAAGCAAACACTTGATGGTCATTGGTCATTTGTCATTTGTCATTTGTCATTTGTCATTGGTCATTAGTGAATGCCCTATGCCCCATGCCCAATAACTATTGCCAGAAATCAGTGACATCGTATTCCAATTCACTTAGCATCTGCCGCAGCAGGGGTAAACTGAGGCCAATGACATTGCTGTGACAGCCTTCAATTTTTTCTATGAAGAAACTACCAAAACCTTCAATTGCAAAGGCACCAGCACACTTGAGGGGTTCACCTGTAGCAACATAAGCTTCAATGGCGCGATCGCTCATTTGAGCAAAGTAAACTCTTGTAACTTGAGACTTGACTAAAGTATGGTTTTGTCGTGGGTCAATTAAGGCGTGACCTGTGTACAAGTCGCCAAAGTTACCTTGCATTATCTGCCAACGAGCGATCGCTTCAGAAGCATCTGCTGGTTTGCCGTAAATTTCACCATTCATGGACAAAACTGAATCACAACCCATAATCAAAGCCGATTCAAACTGCGGTGCTACAGTTTCCGCTTTGTACTGGGCAAGAGTTTTGACCAATTCTGCTGGTTCACTTAGTTCAATTTGCGACTCATCAAAGTCACTAGGTTGAACTATCGGTTCAATACCAACAGTTTGCAGCAAGCGGCGTCTGGCGGGGGAAGCTGAGGCAAGTACAAAAGGTGGAATTTTCATGAGATTTTAGAAAAATTTGTTAATTGGGTATTGGGCTATTCAATTTTGGATTTTGGATTTTAAATTTTGGATTAAATTCCAATCTAAAATCTAAAATCTAAAACCTAAAATCTAAAATCTAAAATCTAAAATCTAAAATTCTTACCTGCCACTCCCCAATTAATAGACAGAAAAAGAATTGACAACCTCATCAATCATTCGTTTAACTTTCGGCCAGCGTTTTTCAGGAATTGAAGCGTTGAAGGTAAAAACTTTACCACGGCTCACAGCAACACTGGCGATGTTGTGTCGTTGCTGTTGATTGGGGAGTTTAACCTCATACTCTAAAAGGTAATATGTTTTACCGTCTACTTCTCGCTCTGCGGCATTGACTAATTCAGCCGAACGACCAGAGTCAGGAGGCGCGAGAGCCGCTTTTCCTAATTTGTATCCTACTTCTGTTGGGGTTCCCAATTCTGACAAAGTTTTGCCTTCTGGAACTGGGCTAATCACAACCGAAACATTTTCAGACACCTCAATCAAATCGTGGAAAACCACATCTGGCCCATCGGCAACTTTAACTGGCAACCAGCCGTTAGGATATAAAAACTGATAGCCATCATTAGTATCTACAAAGCTTTTGAGTCCAGATGCAACCGCTACATCAGAATTACTCAGACTGAAGCTCAACACCAATAGTAAAATTAATACAATTCGTTTCAACATTTCTACAGATTCCTTTGGGCTGGAGACAACACTAGCCAGTTTGTCCAGAAAGCGGGGAGCAATATAATAACCCATGAGTTTGTCTTATCTTATGAATAATTAACACTTCTGAATTTAATGTTAAGTTTTTTTTGAGTATAGCGATCGCTTTTTTTCACACAAGACACAGTTTAGCGGTGTGAACAGCCGCAATCAACCAAAATATTATAGAGGAATGTTATGGGGAAACCAATTTAGCCAAGCGTCCCAATTTTCTACAATTTGGGCAAATTCTGTATAACCGCCTGCTTGCGGATGAACACCATCATTAGCTTTTACCTCATTTATCCAGATGTTTGATTTTTCTAATATCGGAAAAACATCTAAATAAGGTACATTTAATTCCTTACAAATTAAAGCAAACTGTTTAGATAAATCAATAGTTCTCTGCCTTCTTTGAGTATCTTCTTGTTCTGCGTATGGCGCCGGGCCAACCATCAACACAGGGTACAATTTCTGAGCTTCACTTAAAATTTCACAGGCATTTTTGATGGAATCTGCAAAATCCACGCGATTTTTAGCATTTTCCACTATTGTGTCATTCAATCCAAAGGAAAATATAACTCTGTCATCATATTCTTTGGGTAAGCGAAGTGATACTTCTTGTAACCAACGTTTTGCTATATCGGTACTAGTATCTCGCCTAATTCCCAAATTATAGTAGGTAATGTCATAACCTTTTTTATTAGCGTTAGCGCATATTCTACCTGTCCAACCAAGACATTCAGGATCGCCAGTACCATTAACAAAAGAGTCACCAACAAAGCAAATTCTTACTGCTTTTAGCATTACCAGTATCTTAAGAAACGTATAGGCACATAGAGAAGAACTCTGCGCCCCTTTGCGTCTCTCTACGTTTCAAAACAAATTTAGTAAATAGGAGAGGTAGATAATTCTACCTCTCCTATGGGGATAAACTAATTACTAAGAGCTAGTGAGCTTTTAGTATCTGTTTGGTTTGTGAACAAGAAAGCTGAGAACTTGGCACTGCTTGATGTTGTCAAAACCCACAACACGGATATAGCTGTTGTTGAATTGAGAGCGGCATCCTTGAACTTCGCTCAATACTTCTTGAGTGGATTTAGCACCAAACAAAGGCAACTTCCACATTGTCCAATATAATTCTGTTGGCTCAGAAGTTTCGTTAAACTCGATCGCAGGAATGTAACCTTGATTCAAGATGTACTGGACTTGTTTAGCGATTTGAGCATCAGACAGAGGGGGAAGATAAGAAAGGGTTTCGTAACGACGCTCTTTTGGTAAAGTTTGCATAGCTTTTGATAACGGGTTGCGATTTTTACTACTAGGTTGACCGAACTAATTGGATAAGTTATCCAAATTCTGATCTGAAGTTGTTTGCTGTTCTGGTTGCAGACTGGGGTTAGATGTGTCTACTACTTGTGTGATGCGTTCTAAATGCTGGCGACGCTGCTCCATATTGGCTTGTTGAATGCCAGTGCGAACCATTTCCGGTAAAAATTCTGCAATTTCTTCCGCAATGTGTTCTCTGACAGTCATGATTCGCAAAGCCAAATCTGGTTTTTCTCGCAACAGCTGCTCAAGGAATGACTCACCATTTTGAATTTTGCCAGACGAAAAGTTATGCAACCAAAGTTCTAATGGCGGATTAGTTTCGCCTAGCTGTGCCAATACTGTCCTTAGAGCCTGATAAGTCAGATAGCTTTGGAGAGTTTTGGCTGTGTCCTTCGCAATTTGCTTAAGATTCATGCTTGACCCCAGCCCTGAAGAGTTATGAGTTATGAGTTATGAGTTATGAATTAATGCAAATCCTAACTCTTGTACAGACGCGATAAATCGCGTCTCTACTTCTAACTCTTAACTCTTAACTGTTAACTCAGATCAGACGGTATCCATTGCTTCAAACTCGAACTTGATTTCTTTCCACAGTTCGCAAGCAACAGCCAGTTCAGGAGACCACTTGGCAGCTTCGCGGATGATATCGTTACCTTCACGAGCCAAGTTACGGCCTTCGTTACGAGCTTGAACAACAGCTTCCAAGGCGACGCGGTTAGCGGTTGCACCAGGAGCGTTACCCCAAGGGTGTCCCAGAGTACCACCACCGAATTGTAGTACGGAGTCATCACCAAAGATTTCTACCAGTGCGGGCATGTGCCATACGTGGATACCACCAGAAGCAACTGCCATTACACCAGGTAGAGAAGCCCAGTCTTGGGTAAAGTAGATACCACGAGACTTGTCTTGCTCAATGTAGTTTTCACGCAACAGGTCAACGAAGCCCATTGTGATGCCGCGCTCACCTTCCAACTTACCAACGACTGTACCGGTGTGGATGTGATCGCCACCAGACAAACGTAGGGCTTTAGCCAATACACGGAAGTGGATACCGTGGTTCTTTTGACGGTCAATTACGGCGTGCATAGCACGGTGAATGTGCAACAGAATACCGTTGTCGCGGCACCAACGAGCCAATGTGGTGTTGGCGGTGAAACCTGCGGTCAGGTAGTCATGCATGATGATGGGCATTTTGAGTTCTTTAGCGTACTCAGCCCGCTTCAGCATTTCTTCACAGGTAGGAGCGGTAACGTTTAGGTAGTGACCTTTGATTTCACCGGTTTCTGCTTGAGCTTTGTTGATAGCTTCAGCTACGAACAAGAAGCGATCGCGCCATCTTTGGAATGGTGCGGAGTTGATGTTTTCGTCGTCTTTGGTGAAGTCCAAACCACCGCGTAAGCACTCGTATACAGCGCGTCCGTAGTTCTTAGCGGAAAGACCCAATTTGGGCTTAATGGTACAACCCAACAAAGGACGACCGTATTTGTTTAACTTGTCGCGCTCAACTTGGATACCGTGGGGAGGCCCTTGGAAGGTCTTGATGTAAGCTACTGGGAAACGGATGTCTTCTAGACGTAGTGCCCGTAGAGCTTTGAAACCAAATACGTTACCAACAATTGAGGTCAATACGTTGGTTACAGAACCTTCTTCAAACAAGTCCAAAGGATAGGCAACGTAACAGATGTACTGGTTGTCTTCGCCGGGAACTGGTTCGATGTCATAGCAACGACCTTTGTAGCGATCGAGGTCGGTGAGCAAATCTGTCCACACAGTTGTCCAAGTACCTGTGGAAGATTCAGCCGCAACAGCCGCACCTGCTTCTTCGGGAGGAACACCAGGCTGAGGTGTCATGCGGAACGCAGCTAGAAGATCGGTATCTTTTGGTGTGTAATCGGGTGTGTAATAAGTTAGTCTGTAATCTTTAACCCCGGCTTGATACCCAGACTTGCTCTGAGTCTTCGTTTGAGCGTAAGACATATTTTATCCTTCCCTGAAATCACTCTTAATTAATTATCAAATCACGTTTTGTGCAACTTCCCCTCACCCCGGCTCTTTCCCGCCTAGATGGGGGAGAAGATCAGGAAAATTTTTGTTAAGGGTTGCCTTTGGCAGAGGTTAGCAGTTTTTTTGCGGCGGACACTTTGGTAGCGGTGGTAGCCCTCCTCACCAGTGTTCTCCCCTTCTAGGGGTACACGACCTAGCGCTTCTACTGTTTCCTCTTGCTAAAAATCAAAATTCTTTTTTACCTCTTTTTCGCACCCAACTAAACCTTCTCAATTTCACCAAAACTTCCGCGTTTTTGCGGGTAGCATTCAGATAATTCCCCCATAAACTGGGATATTCAGGGGATTGGGCTGGCTGGCACACATTCCCGGCTTTACACTCCCTATATCTTTCCCCTTGATGGAAAAGATACCAGAAAAGAATTTACTTGACAGAGATTTAGCGGAGTGGTGAGCGAAAGATAAAAGAATTGCACACCACGTAATTTGTAACTTGTTTCACAATATATCAAGAATTCGATAAGTTATTCTTTGAAAGTTTTTAACTTATCTATTTAATTTTGTTATTACATAAAGATTTAAACTTTTTGTTACAAATGCTTTACAAAGTGTCATCAATGGTATGTGGGGACTGGGTATTCGGAACTGGGTATTGGGTAATGAGAAAGTATTCCTAAATATTTATTTCCTAGTCCCCAGTCCCCAGTCCCTATTCCCCAATCCCCAATGTTTAAAAAATCCCAGCTAGGGGAACACTGGAGTTAACCCAAAGCCAGTTTAGGTAACGGCTATGGGCACTGTCTCCAAAGGAAATGTCACCGTGGTATTGTTTTGCAAGCGTAATAGTTTATTGATTACTTCTATCCTCCTGGGGTTGATAGCTGTGCCAAGTATGGGATGGGCACAAAAAACCCCTGATGTTAATTCATCTGATTTAACCCCCGCTTACCCAGCTTCCCCACCGCCACCGCGAGTAGAACCCTTACCCGATGAGCGGGGAGTGCAAGAAAATTCGCCAGAAACTGATTATCGTGTTGGTAACTTACTGGGAGATGTTACAGGCAATCTTTGGGTAGGTTCTTGGCGGGGACTGTCGCGGATTGATCCTAAAACAGGCAAGATTATTTCTCGTGTTAGCTTACCGAATGTCGCCATTGGTGCTTTAGCCCAAGACAAAGTAGGACGTTTGTGGGTAGGAAGTTATGGCGGACTGATGCGAGTAGACCCCCGTACTAACGAAATCACCGCGCAGAATTTATTTTTGCCTTCTAAACGAATATTGTCGCTATTACTTGACAAACGGGGTTATTTGTGGGCTGGAACCGATAGTGGTTTAGCTCTAATTAGTCCTGACCAAGGCTTGATTATGACCACATTAAAAAATCTGCCTGGTGTTAGCGCCAATACCCTGACTTTAGATGCTGAAGGTCAACTGTGGGTTGGCACTCTTGATGGATTAGTGCGGGTAAATACCGCTAGTGCTGCGATTATGAAGCGGATTGCCGATTTACCGGGAACCACCGTACAAGCTTTGGCTATTAGTCCAGAAGGATTAATTTGGGCCGGAATGCCAAATAATTTGCTAGTTATTAACCCAAAAACTGGTGCAGTTTTGCGGTCTGTGACCCGGCTGCGTGGGCGTGACGTGACAGCAGTACGTTTTGCTAAGGATGGTAGTGTCTGGGTCGGGACTAACAATGGTTTGTTACGATTAAATCCAAATACAGGAGCTGTGTTAGACGCAGAAGTTGCTGGACTTCCTTCTAGTCGGGTTCTTGCCCTTGCACCTGACATCGCCAATAAATTATGGATTGGCACTAGTGAAGGTCTAGCTTGGTTAATGCCCAAAACGGACAGTGCAAAACCTCATATTGCTTTCAGTCGCGCTGTTAAGTAGGGATTAGGGGACAGGTTACAGGGTACAGGGGACTGAATTCTTTTAGCCGATCACCTATACCTATCACTTATCCCCTATCACCTATCACCTATCCCCTAATTAAAAATGGCAATCACTACCCAGCAATTAATTCAATGGAAACAACAGGGACGTTCAATTGTGGCGTTGACCGCCTGGGATTATGCGATCGCTCAACTCCTCGATGCAGCTGGTGTAGACTTAATCCTCGTGGGTGACTCTATGGCAGTAGTTCTAGGGTATGAAACAACACTGCCAATAACTTTGGATGAAATCATATATCACGCCAAATCAGTGCGCCGTGGGGTGAAACGAGCATTGGTAGTTGTAGATTTACCATTTTTGACGTATCAAGAAAGTCTCCAACAAGCGATGCACTCAGCTGGGCGAGTGCTGAAGGAAACGGGCGCTCAAGCGGTAAAATTGGAAGGTGGCTATCCAGCGATCGCAGAAACAGTGGCTCGTTTAGTACAAGCTGGAATTCCGGTAATGGGTCATGTGGGTTTGACACCACAATCAGTACATCAACTGGGTTTGCGACAACAAGGCAAGACGCAAGAAGCCAGTGAGAGAATTTTACGAGAAGCGATCGCTCTCGAACAGGCAGGTGTATTTTCTCTAGTTTTAGAGCATATACCCGCAGATTTAGCAATGCAGATTTCACAAAAATTGAGTATTCCCACAATTGGTATCGGTGCGGGAATTCACTGTGATGGACAAGTTTTAGTTACCTCTGATGTCCTCGGACTTGCAGAGAAACATCCACCGTTCGCCAAAGTTTACACAAATTTGCGCGAGACGATTACCAAAGCTGTGCAAGATTATGCCGTGGAAGTGCGAGAGCGCAAGTTTCCTTGACTTCATCATTAACTATGGCTGAAACTGAAGCAACAAATTTGTTAAGAGTTCTACTTCAAAAAGATTCAGAGCAAGTACAAGCTTGGTTGAGAATGGTTTGGGCAGAGCAACAGCAAGTACCAGAAAAATTTAATTGGCTTGGTTTAGCTGAAGTCTCTACTTTCAGAGCGCAAGAACTAGCCAATGAAGAATCTAATGAATCTCATTCAGAAAGCCTTGCTTGGACAGAGATAGCAACTTCAGTTTACGAATTTTTAGCTGAAAATAATCCTAGCTTTTCTGAACGATATCTAGATTCTTTAATGACATTACGAGCTTACATGATCCTAAAATTTGGTGCTATTCCAGAAAATCCAGTTCTCGATATATATCTGATTATTAATTGGTTTTTCGATAATTTACATATTTCCTACCAAGAAGCATTAATTAAAGCAGCAGATTGGAGAGAAGCTTTAGCAGCCAAGAATCCAGAAGAAACTCAAAAAAAGTTTGATAGCGAACTTGAAGATTTCAGAAAATTAAGGTTTATTAAGAGTCGCTTAAGAATCATTAAATATTTATCTAAGAGTAAATATTTTCTTCCAAACGAGGAACTGAATACTTGGATTTCACTTTGGGAAAAATTGCCCTAAGCTATGTTGATTCAGTCTTTCGGAAATCCTTTAAGCAGTACTGCAACCTAAATCAACAGTAACTACTAAAGAAATGTTAAATAAGCAGCTAATCGAGAACATAAAAAACCCCGACTTAATAGCCGAGGTATATAGGAGAAGTCCAAATGTCGATGGGATATTGCAATACCGAAGTCTGTTTTTCTTAGTTAACACCCAACTTAACTAAAACTACATAGGTAGTAAATAAGATGCAATTTTAGCTATGCAGCTTATTTTCGGGTTTTCCTAAGTTATGTAAATAAACATAACAATAATATTACAAATGGTCAACTAGACTTGACAAGTAAAGGCTGATAGCAAATATAAGCAATACTTATCAAAGCAGCATGAGCGGAAAATAAAACGGGTTACTGGCTAAAATAATGGGATGAAAATGAGAATCGCTCTTTTGAGGAGTAGAAAAAATAAGAGATTAGTTGCACAAATCAGGGTTGTCGGAATTAAGCCAGAGATTTGAGAAGCTAGCTACTAGATCGCGAAAGTCTTTACAATTCCTTTGTTGACTCAAAAAGTATTTCTCGATTTATGACAAATCAAGCTCCTATCCCGGTTATTGTCAACGGTGCTGCTGGCAAAATGGGCCGTGAGGTGATTAAGGCGGTGGCGCAAGCGCCTGACTTAAACCTAGTGGGTGCAATTGACCACAGTTTAGAACATCAAGATAAAGATGCTGGGGAATTGGCGGGTTTAAGCGAACCGCTGGAAGTGCCGATTACCAATCAATTAGAACCGATGTTGGGGTATGTGGCTGGCGACAGGCAGTCTCCTCCAGGGGTGATTGTAGACTTTACCCATCCCGATTCAGTTTATGACAATATTCGCAGTGCGATCGCTTACGGTATTCGTCCTGTAGTTGGCACCACTGGCTTAAGTCCAGAACAAATTCAAGACTTGGCAGACTTTGCCGACAAAGCTAGCACTGGTTGCCTAATTATTCCTAATTTTTCCATTGGGATGGTGCTATTGCAACAAGCTGCGATCGCAGCCTCCAAATATTTTGACCATGTAGAAATTATCGAACTGCATCACAACCAAAAAGCTGATGCTCCCAGCGGTACTGCTATTCAAACGGCGCAGTTATTAGGAGAATTGGGTAAAACTTTCAACCCTGCTCTTGTAGAAGAAACTGAGAAATTACCAGGAGCTAGGGGCAGTGTAGCAGACGAAGGGATTAGAATTCATAGCGTGCGCTTGCCGGGATTGATTGCCCACCAGGAAGTTATTTTTGGCGCAGCCGGACAGATTTATACTTTACGACATGATACGAGCGATCGCGCTTGTTATATGCCAGGAGTGCTACTAGCGATTCGCAAAGTCTTAGCGCTAAAGTCGTTAGTATATGGATTAGAAAAGATACTTTAAACTTTAAACACATTATTCAGCATTCATTACTCAGCACTCATGTTAGTACCACTGACTCGCCAGAAATTTGAACAAGTTGTCCCCCTAATTGCCACTGGTTTGCAGTATAAGTACTACTGGGGGAAGTTCTCAAATTTTTTGCAACGGCTGTTAATTTCTGTAGTTGCAGTAGTCGTTATTTTGCTTGTAACAGTCGTTTTTAGACTTGAGTTTGCTTCAATAGTATTTGTGCTAGGGATAATTAGCGCATTTTTTTGGCTGTGGTATCCAGTGTTTCAAGCAAGTATGCGGAATTTACAATGCCGCCGTTACAAATATGGCGGCTTTTTCCGCGGTCGAGTCTTAGATTGGTGGATTACAGACCAGTTGATGGGTAAAACCGAAACAGTCAACAACAAAGGCGAATTGGTAATTATAGAAAACCGAGAAAAACAGATAAATTTAGAAATAGGAGATGACACAGGATTTAGCGTTGAGTTTGTAGCACCATTACGTTCTGCTCACAAAGTTATTACTCGTGGTCAAATTGCAGAAATGGTAGTAATGTCAAATCGCCCAGATTTAAGTAGTATTGAAGAATTCAGCGATATATACTTTCCCAATAGTAACTTGTGGGTAAGCGATTATCCTTATCTGCGGCGGGATTTCTTTAATGAAGTTGGTCGGCGCTTGCGTGAAGACAAACAACAAAAGCCACGTCGGCGGCGTCGTAGAGTAGAGGATTAATGAAGCATAGGCTTCTCTTGCAGACACACGCAAGAAACATACCGACACTAATTAACCAGCTGCCTATTGTAGGCCTTTTAGTAGTTTGTTCTTAACTACAAGTCCCCCTTAAAAAGGCTACGGTG
>NZ_KV757672.1 GCF_001712795.1 Nostoc sp. KVJ20 | reverse complement strand
CAGCCTTAACTTGACACCTATGCAGATGCAGCCCATTGATCC
This sequence comes from Nostoc sp. KVJ20, assembly GCF_001712795.1. Lineage (GTDB taxonomy): Bacteria > Cyanobacteriota > Cyanobacteriia > Cyanobacteriales > Nostocaceae > Nostoc. The sequence goes on along the minus strand of NZ_KV757672.1, from coordinate 87,898 downwards.
TAGTGAATTACTTGATTGGGCAACCAATTCTACAGCCTCGTTGTTTGCAACCAATGGTTTGCAGTTGGTCAGCGAGATTGAACCTGGATTGCCTCAGATAGTAGGCGATCGCAACCGTCTGCTGCAAGTCTTAATCAACCTGATTTCCAATGCCGTTAAGTTTACCGAATCTGGTTGTGTTACCTGTCGCGTCAAACAAGGAAACGAGGGTGTTTGCATCAGCGTCATCGACACGGGTATTGGGATTGCACCTGAAGACCAGCCGAAAGTATTCGAGAAATTCCGCCAAGTTGGCGACACCCTCACCGACAAACCCAAGGGCACAGGATTAGGACTGCCCATCTGTAAGCAAATCGTCGATCATCACGGCGGTAAAATCTGGGTTGAGAGTGAACCAGGGAACGGCAGCATATTCTCGTTCATCATTCCCACCTACGCCAGCGATCAAAAAAGCACTGCTAATCTGAATCTGGATACGCTAGTCAAACAACTCAAAGAACACGTCATCACCAAAAACACTGTGGTGAACCAAAACCGTAAAACCATTTTGGTTGTAGATGATGACGCTAACATTCGGGAACTGCTCCGTCAACAATTAGAAAATGAAGGCTACAACGTTCGGGAAGGGAAAGACGGTATGGATGCAATTCATCAAATAAAAACAGCCCGTCCCGATCTGATTCTCTTGGATGTGATGATGCCCCAAATCAACGGCTTTGATGTAGCAGCCGTTCTCAAAAATGATCCTCAAACCGCAGACATTCCGATCATTATTCTGTCAATTATTGAAAACAAAGAACGGGGCTACCACATTGGCATTGATCGCTATCTCACCAAGCCCATTGACACAGAGAAACTCCTGGGCGAAATTGGCTCACTACTTTATCAGGGCACTTCTAGTAAAAAGGTATTGGTTGTAGATAAAAATGCATCAGCCTTAAAAACTCTATCAGATGTACTGCAAACTCAGGGATACAGCGTCATTGAAGCCTCAGATCCGCAAGAATGCATCCATAAAGCCTTGTTAGCCAAACCTGACATGATTATTATCGATTCTATCTTCTCTCAAGAAGCCGATTTGGTGAAAACCCTACGCTTTGAGAAGGAGTTGGAAAATGTATTTTTTATTATGTTGTCAGAACAGTAATTGCTGGGACTGGGGATTAGGGACTGGGGACTGGGGGATGAGGGAGAAATATTGAACAAGTTTCTTCCCAATCCCCAATACCCAATACCCAATCCCCAATACCCAATCCCCAATACCCAATCCCCAATCCCCAACCCCTATGACCCAGAAAATTTTGATTGTTGACGATGAACCCAATATCTTGATTTTGATGGAACAAGCCTTAGAAGCATTAGAAGACGAGGGTGTTGAACTTCTAACTGCTAGAAATGGAGAAGAAGCTCTCGAAACTATTAAAACCGAAAAACCAACCCTAGTTTTTCTTGATGTGATGATGCCTAAAATGAATGGTCTGCAAGTCTGCCATATTGTAAAACACGACCTGGGAATGACTGATGTTTACATTGTGATATTGACAGCTAAGGGACAAGAATTTGATAAACAAAAAGGTATTGAGGTGGGTGCAGACTTATATCTAACTAAACCATTTCGCCCCAAAGAAGTACTTGAAAAATCAATGCAGGTGTTGGGTTTTTGAAAAAAGTCTTAAATGCTTTTCACCTGCTTTCGCGTATTTAGAATAATCGGCACAAATCTGGTTACACTTCGTTAATGGATCAACGGTTAACAGTACTCATGTCAGGGTAGCGCTCACCTGCTGCTACTCCTTTTGGTGCAACTGCTTCCAGCCGGTTCAACTCTTGTTCCGTCAGGGTAATTTCGGTAGCTGCAACATTCTCCTCTAAGTAGGTACGGCGTTTTGTACCAGGAATTGGGACAATATCTTCCCCTTGAGCGAATAGCCATGCTAGTGCAAGCTGACTCGCAGTTACTCCTTTTTCGGTGGCAATTGCCTTCACTTGCTCGACTAATTGCAGGTTCTTAGAAAAATTATCACCTTGAAAGCGAGGAGCATTTCTGCGATAGTCATCAGGTGCTAGATCATCAGGGCTAGCGATCGCACCTGATAAAAACCCTCTTCCTAATGGACTATAGGGAACAAACCCAATTCCTAATTCCCGCACAGTCGATAAAATTTCATCCTCTGGCTCTCGACTCCAAAGAGAGTATTCGGTTTGCAGTGCTGCAATGGGGTGAACTGCCACAGCCCGTCGAATCGTAGCAGGAGCGGCTTCTGAAAGCCCTAAATAACGAACTTTTCCCAGCTTAACTAACTCTGCCATTGCTCCTACAGTATCTTCAATAGGTACGGTTTGATCTACCCGATGTTGATAATACAGGTCAATCACTTCTACTCCCAGACGTTTTAGTGAGGCATCGCAAGCTTGATGGACATATTCGGGTTTGCCACTAATCCCTTTCCAACCACCATCTTCAGTGCGGACATTGCCAAATTTGGTTGCTAATACTACTTGATCACGGCGATCTTTAATTGCTTTGCCTACTAGTTGCTCATTAGTAAAAGGCCCATACATATCAGCAGTATCAAGAAAATTAACTCCAAGTTCCAATGCTCGATGAATTGTAGCGATCGCCTCAATTTCATCACGGCCACTATAGAATTCAGACATTCCCATGCAACCAAGTCCGATAGCTGAAACTTCTAACCCTTGTTTACCTAGCTTTCTGGTTCTCATAAAACAATCTCCTAGTCAGTAATTGGCCAGAGAAAATTAAGTCTTTCAGGATTATCCCTTTTCCTCTCATCAAGTCATCTACACTTAGAAGTATTTACTGATAAAAGCAGTTAAAAAATATATTGATCAAAGCTCCGAATTCAAATTGAAGAAGAATTCAGGAGTCAGAATTCAGAATTCAGGAGTCAGGAGCGGAGCCGGAGACGCTCCGCCTCCGCTCAAAATCAAGATGCTCTCTACGAGACGTTAAAAGCGTAAGCTTGCTTAATAGTAAGAGTACACCGCCGGCGCTATCGTGGACTCGCTTGCCGCCAACGCTATCCGCGACTCGTACAAAATTAATTCTAAATTCAGAATTCAGAATTCTGAATTCTGAATTCTGACTCCTGACTCCTGACTCCTGACTCCTGACTCCTGACTCCTGAATTCTGTTTCGATAAATAACAAAGGAAAAACAAGTCCGCATAACCCTGCTTATTCAGAAGCTAATTCTGGGAAAGCTTAATTTGTGAGAGCGAGAGGCTTTTGCCAGAAGGAACTAGAATTAGGAAACACCTAGCTGGGTTCTTCTGACTTTTGAAATTAGGAGTGCATGTGTGCCAAAATCCCCTAAATATTTGCTGATTGGATCAACCGAGACTTACAGCGGTAAATCTGCAACTGTTCTGGGTTTGTCTCATCAGCTACAGCAAAAAGGACTGGATATTACCTACGGTAAACCCCTCGGTACGTGTTTTAATTCGTCTAGTGGAACTGTAGTTGAGGAAGATGTCCAGTTCATCGCTCTTAGCCTCAATTTGCCGGAAAACCGCATTGCACCGACAATGCTGGCTTTGGATGAACCAAACGTGCAAAAGCGCTTACGGGGGGAAGACAAAACCGATTATCAGCAGTCCCTAATCCAGCAATATTTACATAAGTCCCAAGGAGATTTGGTGTTATTGGAGGGGCCTGGTGATTTATCCGAGGGCAATTTGTTTGACTTGTCTTTGCTGCAAATGGCTGAAGTCTTGGATGCTGGTGTGCTGTTAGTAGCCCGCTATAAATCCTTGCTTTCGGTTGAGGCGTTGTTGGCTACTAAAGGGCGTATGGGCGATCGCTTGATTGGAGTTGTGATCAATGATATCCCTGTCACCCAACTAGAAACAGTTGACACTCTCTTGCGCCCATTTTTGGAACAGCAAGGAATTCCGGTGCTAGCAATGCTGCCAAATAACGCTTTGCTCCGCAGCGTCAGTGTTGGCGAACTAGTCAAACAGTTAAAGGCTGATGTTCTCTGTCGCAACGATCGCCTAGATTTGTTGGTGGAAAGTCTGGCAATTGGAGCAATGAATGTCAACTCCGCTGTGAAATATTTCCGCAAACGCCGGAATATGGCTGTGGTAACAGGAGGCGATCGCGTGGAAATTCAGCAAGCGGCTTTAGAAACTTCTACCCAATGCTTAATTCTCACCGGGCAACTACCCCCGCCGCCGTTCATTCTCAATCGCGCTGAAGAACTAGAAATCCCCATTTTATCAGTTGACTTAGACACCCTCACCACTGTAGAAATTGTTGACCGCACTTTCGGGCAAGTCCGCCTCCACGAGCCGATTAAGGTTCAATGCGTTCGCCAGTTAATGTCTGAGCATTTTGACATTGATCGCCTGTTATCTAAACTGGGTTTGACTCCCGCAGCGGCATTGTCTTAGATTCCTCAGCCTTGACAATTAAGAGCATCTATACTCAGTTATCAGTTAGGAAGCTGTATTACTGGTGAGGGTGCAGTTGGTTCGCCGTCATCTCCCAGGGGACGGCGTGCTATTTTCTTCCGCCCCATAGCTGGGACGTGCTTAGTTGCAGCAGCTAATCCAAAGATAGGCATATTCCCGTAAATCGCCTTATATCTTCCCGGTTCTATTAAATAAGTTTCGTGCCAAATGCCAACACTGCCATCAGCACCAATGGCTTGATTAAACCTTTGCCAAGCTTTTAAATGTGCATCGGCTGGATTTCTAGCAAAACGCTCCAAATCCTCGAACGATCGCCAATACTGAATCAGTCCTACCCCTAGCCAGTACACAAAAGTTTCTCCTCCTAAAAAGCCTTTTTCAGGATTCTGATTAAGGCTTTGTAGCATGGGCGACATTGCCCTGGCTGTGGGAATCCATTTGGAAAAAGCGAATAATTTATTAACTCGCATCCCAATCAAAAACACAACAAAGGGTTCATCAATCTCGGCTGTAAATCGTCCCGGTATTACTTGAGGCATCTCTGGCTCCTTGTTGTTTAAGTTAATATGCAACTAATTGCATAAAGATATGTTTATGCAATTAGTTGCATATGTCAAGTGGTGAATTAAAAATTATGGCATTAGCGCACGCAATATTAGCGGCTCTGGTTGAGGCACCCTGTAGTGGGTATGATTTAGCAAAACGATTCGATGGCTCTGTAGGCTTTTTCTGGTCAGCAAGTCACCAGCAGATTTATCGGGAGTTGTCGAAGCTAGAAGATCAAGCATGGATCAGTTCCGAGTCGATTCTTCAAGCAGGACGCCCAGACAAAAGGCTCTACAGCGTTACAGACTTGGGAGAACAGCACCTCAAAGAGTGGATTGCTCAACCTTGTGAACCCACACCAATTAAAGATGATTTACTGGTAAAAATTTTTGCTGGACATATTGCTCCTAACCAAACTATCTTGGCAGAGCTAGAACATCACCAAAAAGCCCATCAAAAAAAATTGTCTACGTATAAGGAATTAGAACAGCGTTACTTTCAAAATCCGCAAGAACTGCCAGAAGCAGGCAAATTTCAGTATTTAACTCTCCTGAATGGCATTAGTTATGAAACACATTGGCTAGCCTGGTGTTACCAAGTAATGGAGTTACTGCAAACAATCGAAAATTAGTAGCAATGTTTAGCTCAAGTTTTTCTCGCATCTACACGCTGTTTGGTAAAATATCTGGGTCGTTTAATTCGGATTATGTCCATCTTTGAGCCAATCAACAGACCTTATTAACCTCGATACATTAGCCCAAGAACTAGCGACAATCCAGCAAACGGGTTCTAAAAGAATTGCCTTGCTGGGTTCTCGTCATGTCCCGATTACGCATCAGAATCTTATTGAAATGATGACTTATGCCCTAGTTTTATCGGGTAATAGCATCATTACTTCTGGTGCTACAGGTACAAATTCCGCTGCCATTAAGGGAGCAACGCGGGCTGATCCGAATTTGCTAACGGTGATTCTCCCTCAAAGTCTGGAACGCCAGCCTTTGGAATCGCGCCAGCAACTAGAACAAGTAATGCATTTAGTGGAAAATCCCAGTAATGATACTCTGTCCCTTGCTGAAGCTAGTTACCTGTGCAACAAGGAAATTGTCTCTCGTTGCCAACAACTGATCTGCTTTGCATTTCATGACAGCCGCACCCTGTTGCAAACTTGTCAAGATGCAGAAGAACAAAGAAAAGTAGTGACCCTGTTCTACTTTGATTAGTCATTTGTCATTTGTCCTTTGTCATTTGTCTTTTCTATTTGACTAATGACTGATGACTGATGACTATGACTAATAAACAATAACTAATAAGTAATGATAATTTTTTTGTACTCGATCGCTGCTGCTGTCGTTCTGATCTACCTGCCATTTTTGCTGGTAGCTTATGCCCGTGTGAGTATTGGGAATGAAATGTTTTCAACTCCTCGCGCTCTGTTTGATAAATTGCCACCTTATGCCCAGCGAGCTACTTGGGCACATCAGAACACCTTTGAAGCGTTTATGATATTTGCCGCAGCAGCATTGATGGCTTATGTGACTGGTGTAAATTCTTTTACAGCACAAGTAGCTGCGATCGCCTTTGTAGTGGCCCGTTTGCTATACTCAATTTTTTATATTTTGAATATACCCCTTTTGCGATCGCTGATGTTTGCTATTGGCATCCTTAGTTCTGCCACTCTAATCTTTTTGAGCATCATCCAAGCTAGTAGTTGAGGGAGACTGAGGACTAGGGACATGAGAGGGACAATGGAGACAAGGGAGAATTTACTCCCCCTATTCCTTGTCTCTTCTCTATGCCCAATACTCACTCCCCAATCTAAAATCCAAAATCTAAAATCCAAAATATTTTATGGCTTCTACTTTTTCCTTTGACATTGTGAGCGACTTTGACCGACAAGAGTTGGTTAACGCTGTCGATCAAGTTGTAAGAGACATCAAAGGTCGTTACGACCTCAAAGACACTCAAACTACTGTCGAGTTAGTCGAAGAAAGTATTAACGTTAGTACTGACAGCGAGTTTACCTTAGATTCTGTACATACCATTCTGCGGGAAAAAGCCGCCAAGCGTAACCTCTCCCAGAAAATCTTTGATTTTGGCAAAGTGGAATCAGCCAGTGGTAATCGCGTGCGTCAAGAAATTAAACTCCAAAAAGGCATAAGTCAAGAAATTGCCAAACAAATTTCCAAATTGATTCGCGACGAATTCAAAAAGGTACAAGCCTCAATTCAAGGTGATGCTGTGCGGGTTTCTGCCAAATCTAAAGATGACTTGCAAGTTGTTATGCAACGCCTAAAACAAGAAGACTATCCAGTTGCTTTGCAATTTACAAATTATCGCTAAAAGATTCGTAATTCGTAATTCTTAACTACGAATTACGAATTACGTTAGCGACGCAGGAGCGTCATTACGAATTATTTTAAGATCCTCCGCCAATACTTTTTTGAAATGCCGGACGCTCAGATAACTGCTTCATGTAGCTCAACACCGCTGGGTAAGAACTTAGGTCTAGCTTCAGCATAACGGGAATGTAATTCAGAATAGACCCCACTGCCACATCAGCAACAGTGAATTCATTACCCAGCAAAAAAGGTTGCTTACTGAAAATTTCATTTAACGGAGTCAACAAACGGGGCATTTCCCGCTCCCGATTTGCTTCTATAAAAATTCCTGGCCCAAGGGTAGCATTGGCAAACAACACCCATTGGGAAAATAGAGCACGTTCTTGGGGTGAAAGTGTAGTTTTACTATACTTATCGGCAAGATACAGCAAAATTGCCCCAGATTCCCAAAGCTGAAAATCCCCATCAACGATTGCTGGAACTTTACCAACTGGGTTAATTGCCAAATATTCAGGCTTGAGATGTTCACCCGCCTGCATATCAAGCTTGACAAATTCGTAAGGAACTTCTAGTTCCTCTAAATACCAGTGAACAATTGAGGCTCGACTACGAGCGCCGCCGTAAAGTTTTAGCATAATTACTTAAAGAACTTTGTGAGTGTGAGAATGCTGTTTAATGTTGTCTTCTTTGGTGACAACTCTCGCGGCATTTAATACTCGCTTACGCTCAATAGAATACTTGAATTCAGTGTAATTTGTACCTAAGGGAATCAGTGATTTTGCAGATTCACGACGCTTGTAGGTACGAGCGGCTGCAAATGCTCGTGGCACAAATTCCTCTCCAAACTGAGCCGACTCTGGGAAGCCCTCTGGCAGGAATTGTGAATCGCCATCCAGCACAGATCCCAAAGTTGTTGCATGAGCCAGCTTATAGGAGGTAGGAATGCCCTTTAACAGAGCTTCCAAAGCCGCAGAGGGAATTGGTTCTATAACTTCGATTTGATAAACTTCTCCATCTTCTTTGACGAAGCAGGTTGCCAAGCCGATAACAATGTAATCATCGGTTGCTAAATCTGGGGCATTGGGATAAGAAATTGCAGTTGTCATCGGAAAATCTCTCAAAAATTAAATGCAGGGATTGGGGATGGTGGCAATACTGCTAGGATAAGCATTTTGAACTCGGAATTGGGTTTGGGGAAAAGGTTAAAGGGTAAAGGTTAAAGGTTTTTTCTTTCCCCTTTGCCCTTACCCTTTCCCCCAAAATCCGACAAGTATTGGGGATGGTGGGGCCCCCTCTGGGGATAAGGGGTAATGGGGATTAGGGATTGGGGATTGAGAAGAAACAAGGGAGAGAGGGAGTGAATTCTCCACAGTTCCCAGTCCCTAGTCCCCAGTCCCGTGTCCCGTGTCCTATTTCTCATCTCTAACGAACGGCTTGTTGGCATTCTACCAATTTGTCGCTCTCACTACTTGACTAGTCTTTGAGATTGGCATCTGCCATTTCTGGAATTCACCTTCGGGATCAAGTATCCATGATTAGGGTTGAGGAGCGATCGCTTCTTTAGGGCATAGATTTCTACTGGTGTGAGTAGTTAAAATTCAGTCTTGGGATGGCTTTCAAGTAACCATAAATACCTTAAAAATAAACACAGTAGTAAAACCACTTTTAGCAAAAAACTAGAATTTGATTTCACAAAGCAGTGATTTCAGGCAGGGAAAAATGAATATTCACTCATTTTTAGCTGACGATGACCAGCAAAATAAGAAATACAAGTATGTTCTAAATAATACAAATAAAGTCCAAGATGAGAGGAAAAACGATCGCAGCGAATCGACTTTAGAGGATAGCTACTTCCGCTCTTGTGCTTTGAGGTTGGCTCAACAAGGAGATTATACTGAGGCGATCGCACTTTTAACCCAACTAATTTTCCGCCATCCCTACAATGCCATTGATTACAACAACCGGGGGCTGATTTATTTCCAAAGTGGTGAAATACAAAAAGCGCTTTGCGACTATAATACTGCCCTCAAACTTAATCCTGACTTGGCTAGTGCTTATAATAATCGAGCAAATTACTACGCAGCTTGTGGAGAATTAGCAGTAGCACTTGCCGACTACGATCAAGCCATTGATTTGAATCCTCGCCATGTCCGGGCATGGATTAACCGAGGCATTACCTGGCGTGATTTGGGGCAATATGAGGAGGCAATTGAGAATTTTGAGGTAGTACTGCTTTTCGGTCAACTAGAAGGTCATATCTGGGCTGAACGTGGCAGGACTTACCATCTTTGGGGCGACTGGAATTGTGCGATCGCTGATTATCGTCGCGCCCTCACTCAACTGCCCTCTCTCGACAACAGTAAGAATATTACTGCTTATCGCTTGCGTTTACAACTCGAAAATTGGCTAAACGAGTTGCTATCTGAATCAGCGTCCTAGTTGGTAGATTAGTCCTTCTGGGGGATTCAAAATTCAAAATAATTGATTAAATTTTGAATTATAGTTTAGTGACGCTGTATCGCTAATGACTAATAGATGATAACTACATAGCTATTCAAAAATTAGCTATTAACCATTATTTATTAGCAATAATATAAATTAACACCCGGTTTATACGTAGCCTGAATTAGAAAAAACCGAAATAATCCTAAATTCGCTATTTGTCTTAGGGTAATGACTCTGTTTGTTCATTTTCTCGGCGATCCGGATTCATCAAGACCACGCGACGCTGACTGGGATCAAATCGATATCCTTGTTGTTGTCTAATACTTTTAGCTTGCTGAGGATCGAAGTTGCGGCTAAATTCCGCTTGCAAACCATTGACGTGTCCTTCCATTAACTTGACTTCAGTACCAATTTCTCGCAACTTTCCTTGCTGTGACCAATGATAAGGCAGAAGTTGTGCTAGGGCAGATGCCGCAACGGCTGTAATCACAAGATTAACCGCTATCTTGGCTGTGCTTTCCAGCGCCATCATCTGGTAAGAACGTTGACGAAGATGCCGTTTTGGTCTAGGGATGACCCGGCGTTTTTGTATAGGTTGTGACGGTGGTCTGGACGGTTGAATCGCGTTCATGATGCTAAAAAATAACCTCGCTTAGTGAAGGGAAGCACTATGAAGAGTGCTGAGTTATGAGTTATGAGTGCTGAGTGGGAAATCTTACTCAGCACTGGCTCAACGCCCTGCTACCGCTAACAGCACTTAGCATTCAGATATCAGAACTCTTGAATGCTTGATTTAGCTGTCATATTACTTCATTTTTTTGAAATAGCTACAAGTGTTGCACTAGTTAAAAAATAACCTGGCTTACGTAAGTGCAAGGTTTCTAGCTACTTATGGTATAAAACCACAAGGTGTAGAAATTGCACCCCGTACTGCCAGGATTATTAGCTTTTCAACTGTGTCACATCGGAACGTTATTTGTAAAGTTCTGTGGCTAATCGCCAAGCTAGAACTCCTGGGATCAGCGCCACAACTAGAGCGATGTAGACTTGAGTATCTGAGATGGAAGATATCTGAGCGATGTACAGAGTATCTAAGATAGGCATGGCTGAAAACCTCCTAACCAGAATAGATTTTGAACAGTTCGTTTACTACTTTTCCTTGTTTTGCCAAAATTGTGGAATATCTTGTAACAAGATGCAACAAAAGCAGTTATTAATCAGTAGTCATTAGTTATTCGACCTGAGAAAAATTTATAAAAATATGAATTTATATTTGGGTATCGACTTCGGCACCTCTGGCGCACGCGGCATAGTAATTGACGAGGAAGCTTCTTCTATCCAGGCTGAGGTGCGATATCCCTTCCAGGACTCAGGAGACGCTGTTAAGCCAAGTTTTTGGCAGGAGGCTTTGTTTGTGCTGGTGGAACGAATACCTGAAGAATTGCGGCGAGAAATTAAAGCGATCGCAATTAACGGTACTTCTTCCACCGTCTTGCTGGTTGATGCTGCTGGCAATCCTGTAGATGCACCACTGCTGTATAACGATGCACGGGGATCAGTGGTAATAGAGGATTTGAGAAGTATCGCGCCCCCCAATCATACCGTATTGAGTGCCACCTCCAGCCTAGCCAAACTAATGTGGATGAGGCGATTACCTACTTTTAGTGAAGCTAGATATTTCCTACATCAAGCAGATTGGCTGGCGTTTCTCCTACATGGGTATTTAGGTATTAGCGATTACCACAATGCTTTAAAGCTTGGTTATGACGTGGAAGAGTTGAAATACCCAGAATGGCTAGAAAATTTACAAATACCGATTCAGCTACCCAAAGTTTTACCTCCTGGGACTCCGATTGCAGAATTACACCCTGAAATTGCAGATAAGTTAGGTTTACCCAGTGATTGTTTGGTATGTGCTGGTACAACAGATAGTATTGCCGCTTTTCTCGCCAGTGGGGCAAAATTACCTGGTGAAGCCGTAACTTCCCTTGGTTCAACGTTGGTACTAAAGTTGTTAAGTCGTACCCGTGTAGAAGATGTTAGATACGGAATTTATAGCCATCGTTTGGGTAATCTGTGGCTGACTGGTGGTGCTTCTAATACTGGAGGTGCAGTACTTAAGCAATTTTTCACCAGCGCTGAGTTAGCTAGCCTTAGTTGTGAGATTGATCCATCAAAAGCCAGTGAGTTAGATTATTATCCGTTGTTGAAGGCAGGCGATCGCTTTCCCATTAATGATCCCAATCTACCCCCACGATTGGAACCACGCCCAGATCATCCAGTGGAATTTCTGCATGGGTTGTTAGAAAGTATTACCCGCATAGAAGCGCGAGGATATGAATTATTACAGCAAATGGGTGCAGACAAGGTGAGCCGTGTTTACACTGCTGGCGGTGGCGCGGCGAATAATATCTGGACTGCAATTAGGGCGCGTAATTTGCAGGTTCCTGTAGTACCGTCAGTGTATACAGAAGCCGCCTACGGGACAGCGCTGTTGGCGATGCGGGGAATGAAAAAAGGACACGGGGACGGGTGTGTAATGGGAAAGTGTTCAAAAATTCTAGGAATTACGAACTGTACAAATGACTTTTGAAGAAGAATTCAGAAATCAGAATTCAGGAGTCAGAATGAAGACGCTCTCTACGAGACGCTACGCGTAGCTTGCTTCTCTGTAAGAGTACGCGGACTCGCTAACGCTGCGCTATCCACCAGTCGCACAAAATACTCAACTGAATTCTGGCTCCTGACTCCTGAATTCTGTTTCGATAAGGAAAATGCTAAAAACCCTGTAGCGTCTCTCCTTGGGAGAAGCTACGCGAACAGTCCAGAAATGAAAGCTTTTTTAGAGGCTTAAGCCTCCAGTAATGTTTTGTTTTAGTTCCCCTCCCCGCTCTCACCCAGGAATTTTGAGTTAGTTGAGTAATAGTTATCCTTACCCTCTTTTCGCAGATATCTTCTAAATCCGTATGTATCCCAGTGACAATCGGCATATCTCGGCCGATACTCAAATTATTAGATACCGGACTATAGGATTCCAGGTTGATCATCTGGGCAGCTATTCGGGGATGGGTGCTTCGCCACAAGCGAATGTCATCTATCCCCTTTACTAATTGGTGTGAGTTTTAAAGTAATACCATTGCGAAGCTAATGGGTGTATTAAGGCGATCGCAATCATGGCAGAAAACGCCAAATTATAGGTTGAAAGTAACCGGATGTTGCGGCGCTACAGTGTAGAAGCTAATGACAGCAAGCGTAACACGGAGACTAAAAAGTGCAAATCACTAAGCGCAATGTTGAGTTGAGAGTAGATGGCAGCCTAATGCGTGTTTATGTTGCGGCTCCGAAAGCAGCAGGGAAATACCCTGGTATTGTCTTCTACAGTGATATTTATCAGTTAGGTGATCCAATGATTCGTCTAGCTAACTACTTAGCAGGATACGGCTATGTAGTAGCAGCCCCAGAAATTTTTCACCGAATTGAGCCAGTTGGTTCAGTAATTGAGCCAGACGATTTGGGACGGATGCGGGGTAATGACGATGCTCGTCGCACCTCGGTAGCTGATTATGATGCCGATTGCCTTGCTGTGATTGAATTTCTGAAAACAGAGAGTGCGGTTTCTCCAAATCAAATAGGCACTCTCGGCTTTTGTATTGGTGGACATTTAGCTTTCCGCGCCGCATTTCAAAGCGAAATTCGGGCTTCTGTCTGCTGTTACCCGACTGGTATTCCCAGTGGTAAACTTGGTAAGGAGGTAGCCGATACAATCCAGCGAGTAAGTGAAATCCAAGGCGAGATGCTCATGGTGTTCGGTACTCTTGACCCTCACATCCCAGATAGCGATCGCCAAACCATAATAAAAGCAATTGAGAGTGCTAATATACCTCATCAAGTTGTCTCGTATGAAGCAGAACATACATTCATGCGCGACGACGGTTATCGTTATGATTCTAGTGCTACCACCGCTGCTTGGTCTGAAATAATAACTTTCTTGGGGCGCATATTTGCCAACTGAAAACTCCTATTATTGCTTTCTTCGCATCAATTTTGAGTTGTTTGCAATGCCAACAAAGCAGCACCATAAGCAGGATCATACCTCGGAAAAATTACGTTTACATTAGGAAACTTGTTAACAAGAGACGCTGCAAATCTCTCATACATCTTGCATCTACTGCGCCACACGCTCCCCGTGGTGACTACTTCTAAAACTGAGTCAGCACTAAAAATTGCATCAATTACTGTGGATGTAGCTTTCACTAATTCTTTGACAGCATCATCAATTATCATGTTCGCTAAGATATCACCTGAAGCTGCGGCAAAATCTACAATTGGTGCTAAAGCAGCTATCTGTTTAACTCCCCATTCTCGCCGATATATTACTTCTATTAAATCTTCTATACTTTCCAAATCAAGATGCTGTTTGAAGCTCTCTACCAAGTTCGTTGACATCTCTCGTCCATCATAAGATTTTAATGCTGCATTCATACCAGCCACAGCAATTTTATAAGCGCTACCTTCATCTCCTAAAATATACCCCCAGCCGCCAACTCGTTTGGTATATCCCTGATGATTTCGCCCGAAAACTATCGAACCAGTACCTACTGCAACCACAATTCCTACAGGTTGACCGATTCCACCAACTAAAGCAATTAAAGCATCGTTACAAATTACAATATTAGCTGGCTGTAACGCCCAAGTTATAGGCAGATATTTGTTATTCTGTAACTCTTGGACTAGACCTTTTACTACTTCGATATCTGCGGTACGACCTACACCTGCTAAACCCAAACATATCGCTTCAATATTCACAGTATTTGCAATTATTTCTGCCTCAACTGCGTTGTGAATTGCAGATTGAATAGACTGTAGAGTGGTTTCAATACCTATACTTTGATAGTTAGACGGGCCAGCTTCACCACGACCTAGAATTTGATGCAAATCATCCATCAAAATACAAACAGTCTTGCTACCGCCGCCATCTATTCCCAAAACATAACTCATGATCTGTAATTATGTTAATTATTCTGACGCTTGGGTTCTTCTTTTAAAGGGATGAAAAAGAGAGCAATCATCCCAGGAATAGTCAGCAAACAAACCAAAATAAAAAATAATGGATAGCCAAATGCTTTTTGCAGATAACCGCTAATTAAACCTGGTAACATCATTCCTAAAGCCATAATGCCAGTGGAGATAGCAAAATGAGAAGTTTTATATTCGCCTTGGCAAATATACATTAAATAAACACTAAAAGCGGTAAATCCAAAACCATATCCAAATTGCTCTAAGGAAACCAAGGGATACACTAATGTTAGTGAAGGTTGACTGTAAGCCATATACACATAAAATATATCAGGTAAGTTCAAAGCTAAAGCCATAGGAAACAGACACTTTTTTAATCCATATTTTGAAATTAGTAAACCTCCTAATATCCCTCCGCAAATCAGGGAAATTACCCCAAATGTTCCGTATACTAATCCGACATCTGATGTAGATAGCCCTAAGCCTCCTACTTCTGGCTTGTCTAATAAAAATAAAGAAGCTATCTTGACAAGCATTGCTTCGCCAAGTCTGTAAAGCAAGATAAATGCTAAAATATTTATAATTTTATCCTGAGCAAAATATGAACTAATAATTGACCAGAAAGGTATATTTTCTCTAGTTTTTATTTGCCGTTGTTCATCTGATTCAGGTAAGGGTAAAATTAAGCGATGCGAAATAAACAGGATTGCTAAAATTAAAGCTGAGAAACTAATAGCTATAGTCCAGCTTAAAGGAATGTTGTTAAGAGATACTTCAAGCTGACCTGCTAAAACTACTAATATTCCAGATCCAAAAATAACAGCCATTCTATAAAATAGTGAGCGGATGCCAACAAAAAAGGCTTGTTGTTCTGGAGATAAAGCCAGCAAATAGAAGCCATCTGTGGCAATATCATAAGTTGCAGAAATAAATGCTCCTATTGTTAGTGTTGCGAGGGAAATGAAAAAGAAATTTGGTAGTTGTAAGGAGAAAGCTATCAACCCTAAACAACCAAACATGGCAAATTGGGTATAAAGTATCCATTGACGTTTGGTAGAGTAAATATCGACAATTGGGCCCCAAAACATTTTGATTACCCAAGGGAGATAAAGAAAACTTGTCCACAAAGCAATTTGCGTATTATCTATTCCCAGTTTTTTGTAAAAGATTACGGAAACTGTGTTGATGATGACGTAAGGTATGCCGGAGGCGAAATATAAGGTGGGGATGAAAGTCCAAGGAGAAGTTGTTTGATTTTTCATGGATTTGGTTCCAAACTCTGGCTTTTTGCCATCAGTAAAACCTTGTTGCTATGCTTTCCCACTTTCCATAATGCAATACGGTTTAGTTAAGGGTTATTGGTGTAGATAATTGGTCTTTTAAGACGCGATTCATCGCGTCTCTACATCAGGGTTTTGTCGCTCATTCTGAACTGTATTGTTCCATATCCGGTATGTCTGACTACGGCGTTCCGGGACTGGGGACTAGGAAGAGTTTTCGGGAGCATCTCAGTTTTGCAAATATACCTGGCGATTAGAAATCGCGGCTACACAAACGAAGTCCGCCTGCGCGGACTTAAGAAATTGGAAACCCGCGTAGGCGTGTAAAATCTGACAGCAAATGTCAAGCAAAGGTAGAAAAACCTAGATTCGGTGGAATATCCTGAATCCGTCCAGGCCCGATCGCTCGTAATGCTTCTTTGAGTAAAATATCCCCAGTATACAAAGCACGTCCGACAATCACACCAGTCACGCCTTGAGGTTCTAACG
The DNA here is from genome assembly GCF_001712795.1 of Nostoc sp. KVJ20. GTDB lineage: Bacteria > Cyanobacteriota > Cyanobacteriia > Cyanobacteriales > Nostocaceae > Nostoc. The sequence continues at coordinate 71,347 of NZ_KV757672.1, read as the reverse complement.
CCAATAAACTCAACAAGTCGGTGACAGAACTTACCCCGCCAGAGGCAATTATCGGGATGGAAATTGCCGCTGCAAGTTCTCGCAAAGCTTCCAAATTCGGGCCTGTGAGTGTACCGTCTCGGTGGATATCTGTGTAAATTATGGCGGCTGCACCCAATTCTTGCATTTGTACAGCCAATTGGGTTGCTAAAACTTCTGAGGTTTCTAACCAACCGCGAGTTGCTACTAGGCCGTTACGGGCATCAATACCGATGATAATTTGTTCGGGAAATTCTTCACAGAGTTCTTGTACTAGCTGGGGTTGTTCTACGGCGATGGTGCCAAGAATTGCCCACTGTATGCCGATATTGAATACTTGTTGCACGCTGGTGCGATCGCGCAATCCTCCACCAATTTCAATGGGCACTGACACCGCATGAGCGATCGCTTCAATTGCCCCCAAGTTTACTACTTTACCTGCTTTGGCCCCATCCAAATCAACTATATGCAATCTGGTAGCACCTTCATCTACCCACTGTTTGGCAACATCAGCAGGATTTTCGCTAAAAACTTGCGAGCGATCGTAATCTCCCTGATACAGTCGCACACAGTGACCTTCTAGTAAATCAATCGCTGGAATTACGTCCATTTAATTTTTCCTCTAAACTCAATGCAATCAAAATGCTAGCTATAGCTGAATTTACTATTTTTCATTTTTTATTTGTAATTGCCGTACAGCTTGTCCAAAACCCAGCACAAGCAAGATATTTGAAAGCGTCAAAAATACTTCTGCACCACCGTGCAACCAATCTACATTGGCCAAAGACTCGCCATAATGCAATTGGGCGTAAATTCCGGCGGGGATGGTGATGGCAACAAAGACGAGAGTGCCGTAAAATCCATACAGCGCTAAACGCGGCATTTGCGGACTGCGGCTGATAAACCACAAGAAACCCAAATAGGGAAACAGTGAAAGTGCAAACAGGGTTTCTTTAGAAATCATTGCTCTGATTTGATAGGTTCTGGTTCAACAGTGTTAGAAGATTTGGTAGAACGCCAAATCAAATACGCCGCTGCCCAAAGCGTAAAATTACCAACTAAGGTCATGGTAGCTTGAAGCGTTACCATCCATTCTAGAGATTCGGCGTTGTCGAAATAATGCCAGGTACAGGCACACATAGCGCTGACTAAAGCTGGTAACATGGCAAGGGACAATCCCCACCAATTACGGTTATTAGTGAGTTCGCCGTAAGTCCAGATTAACCAAATGGCGACAATCCACTCAATAACGCTAGAAACATGAATAATCCAGGTGGGAATCGATAGGACGTGCATAGAGTGGGGAGTGGGGAGTTAGGGGTTAGGAGTTAGGAGTTTTCACATCTTTGTATAGATATGGCTACGTTAAAAAAGTTGTTAATCTAAAATCTAAAATGGTCAAGATGCGGGCGTTATTGTCTGGGTATTACGGTAAAGGTAATGGTGGTGACGAGGCTTTGTTAGCAACGCTTTTGCAAATGTTACCATCTCACGTAACGCCTGTGGTGCTTTCTGGTAATCCAGAGGAAACCCGCGATCGCTACAATGTAGAAACCTGCGATCGCATGGCTCCTTTAGCTGTACTGCAAGCTTTACGCTCTTGTGATGCTTTGATTTGGGGCGGCGGGAGTCTCATTCAAGATGTTACCAGTACTATCAGCCCATTTTATTATGGCGGAATGATGACATTGGCGCAGAAAATGGGTTTAAAAACTGTTGCTTGGGCGCAGGGTATTGGCCCGTTAGTGCGTCCGCAAACTCGTTGGTTGGCACGGCAAACCTTTGGCAATTGTACCAAAATCAGTGTCCGCGATCGCGCCAGTGCGGCTTTATTATCTGATTGGCAAATTCCTTGTATCATAGCTCCAGACCCGGTTTGGGCGTTGGAATCGAAACCAGTACCGGGACTTTGGGATTTACCTGCGCCGAGAGTTGCAGTAACGTTGCGATCGCATCCCCAACTTACAGAAACACGTTTAGCAAACTTAACTCGCGCTTTGGTTGACTTTCAAAAAGCTACGCAAGCATTTATTTTATTACTGCCATTTCAAAAAAGTGAAGATTTAAGTATTGCCGAAGCTATTCAACCACATCTTAAAGATGTCAGCAAGATTTTATGTCTGGAAGATCCGCAACTTTTAAAAGGTGTGTTTCGCGGTGTCGAAATGGCAATTGGGATGCGTTTGCACAGCTTAATTATGGCTGCTGCTGAAGGTTGTCGCTGTTTTGCTCTTAGTTATGACCCCAAGGTAAATCGTCTCATGGAAGACTTGGAAATGCCTGGGTGGGATTTGGCGAGTTTACCCGATGACCCCAATTTAATTAGTCTGACTTGGATGGAGCATTATGCTAACGGTGATCCGTTATCATCAGAGCAAATAAAATCTTTAATAGATAAGGCATTAATACACCGCGAGTTATTGAGCCAAACTTTTTTGTAATAATTAACTTAAAAATGGGGCTTATGGGGGATCTAAAAGTATTTGATACATCACTAAAGACTTTTCAAACATCCTCTAAGAGTTGTACGGTTTTAACCAATATTCGTCACCCACTCGTACAGAATTAATACCGAATTCTGAATTCTTCTTATAAATAATTCTTGCTAATGATCAGCTTTGGCTTTTGGAACCTACTTGTAATAACTGTTGTTGCTTTAGTTCTCAAAAATAATTGGCGATTAGATGATGAAAAAATAGCCTGGAAAAATTCTTTATTTTTAAAATCCCCTGTAATCCAACGGTTGATGCAATTTTTTCGTAAACCAATTGTTAGCTTTCTGATCCAAGCAGGTGTTGTCTTAGTCGTTACAAGATTCCTTTGTTATACAGGTTGGCTAGTTTATTTACTAAATCAACCAGATCCACCATTATGGGATTTTAAGTGGTTTTATGTGGCGAGTAAATTAGCTCATCAGCATTTGAGTCCCTTTAATGTCGAGATTTTTAATCAAAGCTTTTGTACCCTAACTAATGTGTGTGGCTTTATTCCACCCTTTGTCTATCCACCTAATATTATTCCTCTCATTTGGTTTGTCGGTTATTTTTCGAGCAGTACTGCATTTTCAATCTGGATTGGAATGCATATATTAGCAATCGGTTTGGCCTTATGGGGAGCTAATATCCTGCTGGAGTCTAAGTCACTAGCTTTCAGAACTATTTGCACAATCTCGATTGCATTGATTTATGGTTTAGTTCGCGATCTTGAAGTTGGTAATATTGCTATTTTCGTTGCAGTTTTGATCTTATGGATGTTTATCTGGGCTAAAAAAAATCAGGATATTCCAGCAGGAATTTGCTTGGGTATTGCTGTTTGTAAACCAACATTAGCTGCATTATTCATTCTGTATTTTTTACTTAAAAGACGGTTCTCTTTAGTTTTTGTATCTGTTGTCATAGGAACTTCTCTTGTATTTTTAGGTCTAGCCTTGACGGGCAATTCTTTGACACAATTCTTACCAGATGCATCTCGTGGATTTTCACTCTGGCTAAATGATCCATCGAATAGTCCTTATCTTTCGATTAGTCGCATCGATTTGAAGGTGGTGGGCCCAAGATTATTTCCCAATAATCCATTTTTTGCCAAGCTATTTTCAGACTTAATTGTTCTGACACTTGTTGGTTTAGTGGGTTGGTATTGGTATTTGCAACAATCTCTTACAGCCTGGGCAAAGGAAATATACTTAGCAGAATTGGTACTAGTTTCTTGCTTGAGTATTGCCATTAACTATTCACAGCAAACCGGTTCTGTGATGTTAATACCTGCTGTTGTTTTTTTGCTAAATGATTTGTTGTATCAGATTAGGCATTGTAAATTTTCTAGAACAAGAATCTCAGTTTGGTTAGCAGGGGTTTGCTGTCTAGCAGTGCAAACAGCGGTAATTCATGGCTGGCTCATCGGCTCTCTAGCAAAGCGCTGGAATGTGAAAGCGGGGGAATTGCCATATATTATAAAAGTGACTATTTTCGCCCTACCGAGTTATGCCATTCTAGGAATCACCGTCAGTATTGTAGTCTTAGCAATTAGCTCCCTGCGTCAAAAACCGATTCTGAAATCTCAACCTTTGAATCGGGTGTCAACTTAGCGCTAACAATACCTGACCATTGAACTTTTTTCTCTTTCTCCCGGCGGTAAGAAAAGAAATGCTCTGGAGTTTGGAAAGTACAATAAGGTGCGATCGCAATTTGTTCTGCACTAATTCCCAAATTTTCCAGTTGTAAGCTATTCACCCGCCTAACATCCAGCCGTACCTTTCCAGGATTGGGGTCTTCTTGCAAAGGTGAATTTGGTAACTCATGTAATGCTGCTAAAATTTTTTCTTCGTCATTATGTGATATAATACTAGCCCCGATTTCCGCAGCCACTTCAATCGAGACTTGGTAAACATCACCAGCGATCGCCGGGCCCATCGCAATGCGTAAATCATCGAGTTTACTGCCTTGAGATTGTAGTCGAGCGATCGCCAAGGGGACAATCTTCTTGGCAGTTCCCCGCCAACCCGCGTGTAATGCTGCCACCTTTCCAGTTTGCACATCCCCAATCAGCACGGGTGTACAATCTGCACTAGCAACCCAAACAGCTTGTAGAGGCTGCTCACTCATTAAACCATCCGCCGACGCTAAATCCTCCTGAGCAGAGCTTAAGAAGCTTTCAACTTCTTGGGGGGTGAGAACAGTATTGCCATGAACCTGCTTTAAGCGATAGACTGATGCCTCTGGTTGCAATACTTCTGTGATAGCTTGTGGCGATCGCGGCCAAAACTGTTGGGTAAAGAAGCCGTGATGCCAATGTTCCAGAATACTACAAGTTAGATAAGGCAGTCCTTCCCAATTGCGCCAGTGCCAAGTGTGCATCTTCAACCAAACCTAAACAGAAATCACTCATCAGCCAATCAATGCTAACTTGAACAACGGAATTTGGGTTAACTGCTGTGGGATTTAATCTGCAAAACTTGGAAGCAGCCTTGCAAGCAGGGCGTCAGTATACATATTTACCATTTTCCCTTCACTTTTTTGAAAGCGTCTCCTCAACCAACCAAACCCTCTGGAATTTACTCAACCAAGGGGCTATTTCTGGAACAGTAGTAATTGCAACTCAGCAATCCGCTGGGCGGGGACAATGGGGACGCCAGTGGATTTCTCCAGTTGGCGGATTATATGTTTCCGTGGGGATTTCTTTTGATCACAAAATAGAGGCGACTGACAGCTATCAGCTAACTTTTGCCACCGCTTGGGGAATTGCATCTCAATTGCGCCAATCCGGTATAGATGTTGGGATAAAATGGCCCAATGATTTGGTTTTAAATGGTCGCAAACTAGGCGGCATTTTGACAGAAACCAAAGTAAACAAAGGACAAATCACCCAAGCAGTAATTGGTGTTGGCATTAACTGGAGAAACCCAGTACCGGAAACTGGAATAAATCTGGAATCGTGGCAAACATCCCAAGATTTTAGACCGATTTCTTGTCTGGAAATGCTAACCTCTATCGTCTTGCGGGGAATAGAATCCGGTATGGAGTGCTTTTGTCAAGAAGGAGTAAGCATACTCTTGTCTCGCTATTTAGACTTGCTTACAAACATGGGCGATCGGGTGTATGTCAATAATCTTTCAGGTACAGTAGTTGGGGTGACATCTCAAGGAAATTTACGAGTTGATTTAGAAACACATGATACAAAGGAACTAATTACACCGGAAATTTATATTGAACCCGGTACAATCAGTTTGGGGTACCATAAATCTTCCGTTTAAATTTGAGGTTTGTTCAAAATTTCGCTCTTTGGGCAAGACAAACCACTAGCATCATCTCTTTAGGCTAATTACACACAACTGAGAGAACAAATGACGCAGCGCAATAATTCTGCCCCTTATCGTTTGCATTACTTATGGCAGCAAGGTTTGACGAAAAAACGTTTTGCCTCAACCCTACCAGCCCAGAGCCTCTGCTGGCTGAGTAGCGTTAGCCTCCTCAGCGGCGGCTTCGTGTTTGCCCAAACGGAAACACAAATAGACAACATCGTTCCCACTGTTGAAAGTTCCCAACCAACAGCATTTACAAATCCAGTTAAAAAGCAGACTGTTGCGCCCCAAGCCGCGCCAGCACAACCGGAATTTTCCCAACGGCGAGCCAGACTCAAACAAAGATTACGCCAGCCAGAGGTTGCTCAATCAAAAGAGCCAGTTAGGCAGTCTACACCCAAAATTGAAGCTGCTGAACCTGTTGTGATTATCAGACAGTCAAAGCCCAAGGTAGAAGCTTCCCAGGTTACTCCTACAAGGGTGAGACAGGAAAAACCCAATACTCCTGTTCGCTCTTTACCTGAAAAACTCCCAGAAGTTGCTCAACCATCAAACAACTCGAACAATACTGTTAGGGCAACGGCGGGGAAAACCAAGGATTATAATAACGCCTATATTGATCCTAATAGTTATGACAGTGGTGCAACAGGTACTTATCAAGCACCAAATTCTGTAATTCTCACAGAACGTTCTAGTGGTTGTAGAGCCATCTTGCCTTCAGGGCAAAGTGTATTAGGCGGTGTTTGCGCCAAAGTACCTCAAAGGAGTGTAGCTGATTCTAATGGTAAAGCAGCACCTAATTGGCTCAAAAGAAGTCAAAATGCCCAATTAGCAAACGTTCCACCCGTGCGGCAAGTTGCAACTACTGGCAACACCAGCAGATGGCGTGCTGCTCAAAGTGGTTCTAGCGGTGTTACCAAGAGCGGATTTCGCCCTAATCGGTTTATCCCCACTCCCGGCGAATTCAGCCCCACAACAGTGAGTGCAACTCCCATCGCACCCAGCGGCGGAACTTTACCACCACCAATGGCTGATGGCAACATTGCACCCCGCCCCAGCAACGTAGCTTATGACTTCTCACTAGCATCAGTATTGCCGCAAATTCCCTATACGGGGAGAGTTGCATATAGTGGTACGGGAATGATGTATCCCTTGTCTATTCCCGCTTCCATCACTTCTGTATTTGGTTGGCGAATTCATCCAATCACAGGTAATCAACGCTTCCATGCTGGTACAGACTTGGGTGCGCCTGCGGGTACACCAGTTTTAGCCGCTGCTGCTGGTCAAGTGGAGACTGCGAACTGGTTGGGCGGTTATGGTTTAACCGTTACCCTGAATCACAAATCGGCTCAACAAACCCTCTACGGTCATATGTCAGAAATCTTTGTTCAACCCGGTCAGTGGGTAGAACCTGGAACTATGATTGGGCGAGTTGGCAGCACCGGCAACTCCACAGGCCCTCACCTGCACTTTGAAGTCCGTCATCTGTCACCAAATGGCTGGGTTGCTACTGACCCAGGCGTGCAGTTACAAAGCGGCCTCAGCCAGTTAGTACTAGGCTCACAAACTACTCAGGTAAGCCAGAAACCAGGTAGCTAGATTGGAAATTTTGGATTTTAGATTTTAAATTAATCTAAAATCCAAAATCCAAAATCTAAAATCTAAAATGTCAGAGATACCCGTGTTCTGCTAAGAATGCGGGTGTAATGCTATCTATACTAGTTTCATCAGTAGCTCTGGTGTGTGGGTTGCCAGAATAAAGGAATTTTTCGACGTATTTGCCCAGAATATCCCCTTCTAGATTCACCAAACTCCCCGGAACCAAGTAGCGAAGATTTGTCTCGGCATAAGTGAGGGGAATTACCGCCACTTTGAATTGGGATAGTTCTGGCTCATAAGCCGATACTGTGAGGCTGATGCCATTGACGGCAATGCTACCTTTGGAGACAATGTAACGTGCGATCGCATCAGATGCAATAAAGCTCATTTCCCAAGAACTAGCCGTTTGTTCTGCCACTAGCAATCGACCGATGCCGTCTACATGACCCATCACAAAATGACCGCCAACTTTGCCGCCCACCCTTAGCGACGCTTCTAAATTGACATATCTCTGTTGCGTTTGCTCGCCTCCCAAAGTCGTGCGGCGGAGAGTTTCTGGTGAAGCGGTGGCGATAAACCCGTCTTTTAAAACTTTTTCCACTGTCAGGCAAACACCATCTACTGCAACACTGTCACCATAAGCCAAATCTTGCATAATTACTTCACACGATTGGCTGACACAAGTAATTTGCCAAGAATCGCCCCCTAAGGGTTCCATCTTTCCTAATGCTTGGATTAATCCTGTAAACACGGCTTTTTTGTCAAACTATCTCTATTTATTGCCTAAATTTGGCTGAAATAAATTGGTAATTGTCACATAAATCTCGAACATCCAAGTATATTTTCTGACTTTTTTTCGTATAGGAATATTAACACATTAGCATCCTTCACAAGGCATACTTGGGTAAGAAGGTTATTGTCTAAGAAGACCAATTTGACTTACTCTGGTTTTCACCACAAGTTCGGAGTTTAATAGAAGCAATTATAGAGAACGAATGCTTATGTTTATTACTGTCGTCAAACCGCCCAAAAATGGGTACTATTTGTTACACAGCATCAAAGGTTCTCAAAGCATTGTAGAGGCCTAGCCAATGATTGAAATGAAAGTCGCTGGCATAGCATTAGATGCCATAACCCGCAGCCCGATCGTCCTTTTGAAAGATTCTTCAGATCGGCGGGCTTTGCCAATTTACATCGGTCAGGAACAGGCTAGGGCAATTATGGGCGCACTGGAGAATCAGAAGCCTCCCAGACCCTTAACCCACGACCTGATTGTGAATATTCTAGAGGCTTGGAACATGACTCTAGAAAAGGTAATTATTCATTCCCTGCAAAAGGATACATTTTATGCAGCTTTAATTGTCCAGCAAGGCGAAGTCAAAAAGGAAATTGACGCGCGTCCTAGCGATGCGATCGCCATTGCCCTCCGTACAAATACCCCCATCTGGGTAATGGAAGAAGTGATTGCCGATGCTTCTATCCCTGTTGACCGTGATGCAGATGAAGCCGAACAGCAAGCCTTCCGTGAATTTATTTCCAATCTCCGCCCCGAAGATTTGATTAAGCGCTTTGGTAATGGCGACAGCTAGACAATTTTAGATTTTGAATTTTGGATTTTAGATTCAAAGAAAAATCTAAAATCTAAAATCTAAAATCTAAAATTGAATCGGCTCCTAACTCTTTGTTAAAAATGCAATACCGACGCTTTGGGAAAACGAATCTGCGCCTCTCGGTTTTTTCTTTGGGAACAATGCGCTACTTGGCTGATTTTGAAAATGCTCACCAGACGATCGAACAAGCCTTAGCGCTAGGAATTAATCATCTAGAAACCGCCAGAGGTTACGGCAAAAGTGAGGAGTATCTTGGTAGGGCGCTAAAAGCTGGGTTGTCAGTACCCCGGACGAAGCTTTATGTCACTACTAAAATCTCAGCCACAGCAGATGCTGACACCATGCGTCGGTGCATCGACGAATCTCTAGAACGATTACAGCTAGATTATTTAGATTGCTTAGGCGTTCATGGCTTGAATACTTGGCAACATTTAGAGTGGGTGCAAGCCAAAACTGGCTGTATGCAAGCCGTGGAAGAAGCTGTTGCTGATGGTCGAGTGCGACACATTGGTTTTTCTAGCCACGGGCCACTAGAGGTAATTCAGGCTGCAATCAATACAGATTTATTTGAATTTGTCAATCTGCATTATTACTATTTTTTTCAACGGCACGCAGCAGCGATTCAACTAGCTGCTGAAAAGGATATGGGCATTTTCATTATTTCCCCTGCTGACAAGGGAGGACGTCTGTACATGCCACCCCAAATCTTAAAAGACCTGTGTCAGCCGTATTCACCCCTAGAATTGAATTATCGATTTTTACTTGCTGATCACCGTATTACTACTTTGAGTATAGGGCCAGCAAACCCAGAAGAATTAAGGGAACCTTTGCAAGTTGCTGACCATGATGGAGAGTTAACATCAGCAGAAATTTCTGCTTTCTGGCGTTTAGAAAATCACCAAAAACTTGCTTTGGAAACTGATAATTGTAGCCAGTGTTATGCTTGTTTGCCCTGTCCAGAAAATATCAATATTCCAGAGGTATTGCGGTTACGAAATCTCGCAGTGGCATACGACATGAAAGATTACGGGCAATATCGTTACGGAATGTTTGAAAATGCTGGTCATTGGTTTCCTGGAATGAAAGGCGATCGCTGTACAGAATGCGGTGACTGTTTGCCTCGTTGTCCAGAAAATTTAGATATTCCAGCCTTATTGTCAGATACTCACCAAAAATTAAGTGGGAAAGCAGGTAGGAGATTGTGGGGTTGAAGGAGGCAGGAGGCAGGAGGTTTTACCTCAGTTGGGCTTGAGACCCGTTAATTAACAATTCAACAATTAAGTGATTTCTTGTCTTTAATTGCGAATTGCGTTAGCGGAGCGGGGCGTTAGCCCGTTGCGAATTGACAATTGTTTTGGTCACCACCCAGTCACAAACTCGTTATTCTGGCTCCCGAATTCTGAGTTCTTTCTTGGTAAAATTTATAAAGATTAAATAGAGTTAGGAAGATCCGCTGCACCTGGGGCATCTCGCGGAAAGTAAAGATGAAAATTAAAAAAAAAGAAATATCCTACGTCAATCACTAACGGTTTTCCGGTACAGTGGACGGGCTGTCAGCTTGGTATGGACTACTAGCCGATCACTGACTATTTTTCTGGCGAGTTTAACTTTAGTGGCTGGTCTTTTACCGGCGGCGATATCTTACATAAGCAAGTTAATCGTTGATGCAGTGGTATTTGCATCTCAAGTTAACTCAGACAGCAATGCTTCTGTCAATATTTATCCGTCTCTATTTTATGTAGGATTGGAAGCGATCGCTGTAATTTTACTAGCAGGTAGTCAGAGAGGAATCATCATTTGTCAGTCATTATTGCGGGCGCTAATGGGTCAGCGAGTGAATGTACTCATTTTAGAAAAGGCGCTGACACTGGATTTGAGGCAGTTTGAAGACTCAGAATTTTATGACAAATTGACCAATGCCCGACGAGAAGCATCGGTTCGTCCCCTTTCTTTAGTAAACCGCACCTTTGGGCTGGTGCAAAATGCCCTTTCTCTGTTCACCTACGGTATTTTGCTAGTAAATTTCTCAGTTTGGGCGGTGGTGGTACTGGTTTTGGCTGCCATACCTGTATTTATTGCCGAAACGAAATTTGCTGGGGAAGGCTTTCGCTTATTTAGTTGGCGTGCAGCAGAAACTCGTCAACAGCACTATTTAGAAAATCTGCTAGCAAGAGAAGATTTTGTTACAGAAGTCAAACTCTACCAGTTGGGGGAGATGTTGCTAGGGCGTTATCGTAACCTGTTTCATCAACTTTATGGCGAAGACCGCGATTTGACTCTGCGGCGAGGGTTTTGGGGGTATCTGCTGAGTTTAGTTAGTACTGGTGCTTTTTACCTAGCTTATGCTTGGATTGTACTGGAAACAGTGCAAGGTAAGATTTCCTTGGGAGATATGACAATGTATCTGACTGTGTTTCGCCAAGGACAGTCTACTTTTTCCAATGCCCTCACTTCTATTGGAGGGATGTATGAAGACAACCTATATCTATCAAATCTCTACGATTTTCTGGAAGAGAAAGTACCAAAGTCTTGGGGTAAAGCAACCATTGGTTTAAATCCTCAAGATGGTATCCGTTTTGAGAACGTATCTTTTACTTATCCAGGAAGTTCCAAGCCAGCGTTGACAAACATTTCGCTGCATTTGAAACCCAGAGAGAAACTGGCAATTGTCGGTGAAAACGGTTCTGGTAAGACAACCTTAATTAAACTACTTACCCGACTCTACACGCCGGACTCTGGGCGAATTTTCTTAGATGGCTTGGACTTGCAGGAATGGGATGTGGATGTGCTGCGTCGTCGCATTGGGGTAATTTTTCAGAACTTTGTCCGCTATCAATTTACTGTGGGTGAGAATATTGGCGTGGGTGATGTAGAACATCTTGAAAACAAAACCCGTTGGCAAACTGCTGCTGAAAAAGGCATGGCGCAATCATTTATAGACCAATTACCCCAAAGCTTCCAGACTCAGCTTGGCCGTTGGTTTAAGGGAGGACAGGAACTTTCTGGGGGACAGTGGCAGAAAATTGCCTTGTCTCGTGCATTTATGCGATCGCAAGCAGATATCTTGGTGTTAGATGAACCAACATCAGCAATAGATGCCCAAGCTGAGTTTGAGATTTTCAATCATTTTCGCGCTATCACTCAAAATCAGATGGTACTTTTGATTTCCCATCGCTTCTCAACGGTAAGAATGGCTGACAAAATCGTAGTTATAGAAAACGGCGAAGTTATAGAACAGGGAACTCACGAAGAGTTGTTACAGCTAGGAGGACGTTATGCCAAATTGTTTCTCTTACAAGCAGCCGGTTATCAATAGGATGTGAGCCATTGTGTGGATTGAGATAGCGATGCCTAGGTTGGGCTGTGCCTACGCTCACTTTGTAGAAAGCACATAACATCTCTATCTAACCACGTTAAACTGTTCGGTAAACATGGGTCACTAGACACTTCGTATCGTTAAACATTGCTACCTGATAAAATTATGCAAATAACAAAACAGCGATACTATACCCCAGAGGAATATTTAGAGCTAGAAGAAGCTGCTGACTACAAAAGTGAATACATTGACGGGCAAATAATTCCTATGGCGGGTGGAACAATAAATCACAATCGAATCTCGTTGAATCTAAGTGCTGCCTTAAATTTTGCGTTTCGCCAGCAAGATTACGAAGTTTTCATGGGTGATGTTCGTCTGTGGATACCCCAAAAGCTTACCTATACATATCCAGATGTGATGATTCTGGCAGGTGAACCAGAATTTTTTAATAACCGAAAGGATGTAATTATGAATCCACAGATTATTGTTGAGGTTTTATCAAAATCTACCAAAGGCTACGATCGCGAGGATAAATTTCAGGTTTACCGGACAATTTCTACCTTTCAAGAATATCTATTAATTGACCAAACTCGGATTCATGTAGAGCAATTTTCCAAAACTGGGAAAAAGCAATGGGCGCTTCGTGAATATGATGAAGAAGATGAAGCGATCGCACTTGTAACCGTACCATTTGAGATTTCCTTACAAGATTTATACAACAAGGTGAAGTTTGAGCCTGTTGAGTTGGAAGTGGAAAGTACTGATGTTGAGGGATTGGGTTAAGGGGAGCGAGTTGATGGAGTTGAGCAATTGTTCTTTTTTACTAGAGTGAAAAGTATCAAGACTGCTTATACTAATATCAGTCATTACCTCTTTGTTGTCTCCGGCTAGCAAAATTATGTTGAAGACGATAAAAATAGAGAATTTCCGTAGTTTCCAATATTTCGAGCTTCAGCAGCTTGGTAGAGTCAACCTGCTCGTTGGTAAAAACAATATCGGTAAAACATCAATACTAGAAGCTATTCAACTTTTATGCTCACGGAATAATCTTGAGCCACTACGTCAGACAATGACTAACCGGAGTGAATATTTTTTTGATGATGAGCGTAGTGAACGTAGATTAAGGTTAGGTCAATCTCAAGACCTTGATGTTCGTCACCTTTTTTATGGTCACGAGATTGAACTGGGGAGCAAATTTTCAATAACAGGTACTAATGGCAATATTCAAGAGGAGCTTATTGTATCAATAGAAGAACGCAAAATTTCTTCAAAAGAGCCACTTAACTCATCGGCTGAGTTTTTATATGATGAAGTCCCCGATGCATTAAGAGAACTAGATTTCAATATTAAGTGGAATTATGGGCGAGAAGAAAAGCCTTGGAGACTACCGCTATCAGCTAATGGCGGACTTCCCGTAGAGGATTATACTCGTCAATTGCGTAGAGAACCTAAAAATTCATCACCAAAAATACAATTTATAACATCATCTTCTTTAGGAACTGAGAAGATGATTGAACTATTTGATCAGATAGTACTAACGCCTGAAGAAAAACTTGTAGAGCAGGCACTTCATAGAATAGACTCTAAAATTCAACGGATTGCTCCAGTTAGTTCTCGAAAGTCTAGGTATTCCTTAGATTCACGGGGTGGTTTCTTTGTGCTACTTTCTGACAGTAATCAGCGTGTACCAATTGGAAGTATGGGTGATGGTATTTGGCGTATATTAGGACTTGCACTGGCGATAGTATGTGCTAAAGACGGATACTTATTTGTTGATGAGATTGATACCGGACTCCATTTTACGGCGATGTCTGATATGTGGAAACTGATTTGGGAAACAGCCAAAAGATTAAATGTGCAAGTTTTTGCAACTACACACAATAGTGATTGTTGGACAAGTTTAGCTAGTATTGCAGAGCAGGAAGATGCCACTGAGGATGGTATTAGAATTCACAGAATTGAAAAAGGTAAAGAAACAAGTGTAGTCTTCACTGAACCTCAAATTGTCATTGCTGCTGAAAGAGAAATTGAGGTACGTTAGTAATGGCAAAAGGTTATGAACCCAAGAAACTGTTAGTAGAAGGACAAGACGATTTACGAGTTATACCAGAATTAATAGAAAAAAACGGAATTCGTTGGGGTGAGAATAAAAGGGAAGCAATTGTATCAATACAAGATTGTGGAGGTTACGAAAACATTGATGCAAACCTTATCTCTACTGAATTACAAGCATCAGGACTTACCCATTTAGGCGTGATAATAGACGCAGATGAAGATTTACCTACACGTTGGACAAGCATAAGAAATGCTTGTTTGCCAAGTATCCCCGACATTCCTGAAGCAATATCAGAGACAGGACTTATTCACGTTACAAAAAATGGAATTAAGTTTGGTATCTGGATTATGCCAGATAACCAAATGAGAGGTATGTTAGAGAGCTTTTTAGCTTACATGATTAGAGATGAAAGCGAAACTATTTGGCAATATGCTCAGGAAGTAGCGCAAGAAGCAAAAAGCAAAGGAGCATCGTTCAAAGATTCTTATCTTGATAAAGCTAAAATTTACACTTGGCTAGCATGGCAAGAAGAACCAGGAAGACAACTGCATCAAGCTATAAAGTATGAAATTCTGAATCCTCAACATCCAAAAGCGCAGACATTTTTAATATGGTTTAAAAATCTCTACAACTTATAAGTATTTTGCTATTTTCAAAAAGCGATCGCACCCTTCCCCTCATTTCCCCACCAACTTAGATAAAATCACTATGGTGCTACTTAACCCTAAGTCTAATGAAAAGCGATCGCCTCTCTTCCCCTTCTTCTCTTCAACGTCCCGAACTACTCGCGCCAGCAGGTAATTGGGACTGTGCTAAAGCTGCTGTGGAAAATGGGGCAGATGCGATTTACTTCGGTTTGGATCGCTTCAACGCCAGAATGCGGGCAGAAAATTTTACTGAGGCGGACTTACCTCAATTGATGACATTTCTGCATCATCGCGGCGTAAAAGGTTATGTCACTGTCAACACACTAATATTTCCCAAAGAACTAGCAGAAGCACAGCAATATCTCCGCACAATTATTGCCGCAGGTGTGGATGCAGTGATTGTCCAAGATATTGGTATATGCCGTCTCATCCGCCACCTTTCCCCTGATTTTCCCATCCATGCTTCCACCCAAATGACCATCACCAGTGCCGCTGGGGTGGAATTTGCTAAATCCCTCGGCTGTCAATTAGTGGTGTTGGCGCGTGAATGTTCTCTTCAGGAAATCAATAAAATACAGCAGCAAATTGCCCTACAAGAAACGTCGCTGCCCTTGGAAGTCTTTGTTCACGGTGCTTTGTGTGTGGCATATTCCGGTCAGTGTTTGACTAGTGAGGCTTTAGGCGGACGTTCTGCTAACCGAGGTGAATGTGCCCAAGCTTGCCGGATGCCCTACGATTTAATTGTTGATGGGCAAGTTGTAAATTTAAAAGATCGCAAATATTTACTTAGTCCACAAGACTTAGCAGGGTTAGATGTTCTGCCAGATTTAGTCAAATCAGGAGTAACTTCTCTCAAGATAGAAGGTCGTTTGAAAGCCCCAGAGTATGTTGCTAATGTGACCCGTGTTTATCGGCAAGCTTTGGATGAGGTGATGGCGGAATTGGAAAGACCAAATCCCTCTTTACCTACAAGGGAAAAGGAACACTACAACCTAGAGATGGCATTTTCTCGTGGACTCTACACGGGTTGGTTTGGCGGGATTAATAATCAGGAACTAGTCCACGCCCGCTTTGGTAAAAAACGTGGGGTTTATTTAGGTGAAGTCAGCCGCATTCACAACGAACAGGTAACAGTCAAACTGGAAGCGCCTGTAAAACCAGGGGATGGAATTGTGTTTGACTGCGGTCATCCAGAGGCGAAGGAAGAAGGTGGCCGGGTTTATGCTGTGGTATCCAAAGGTAATGAAACCATGCTGTCCTTTGGTCGAAATGACTTGAACCTGCGCCGAGTGCATATAGGCGATCGCATTTGGAAAACCAGTGATCCAGAATTAGATAAGCAGCTACGTCAGAGTTTTGCTGGCGAGAATCCCCAATTTCAGCGTCCGATTGACTTGGAGATTTATGGAGAAGTTGGTCAGCCATTGATTGCGATCGCTCGTGATCATCTCGGTAATATTGTACAGATAGAGTCCGCAATTTCACTAGTCGATGCCCATACCAAACCACTAGATACAGACCGTTTACAAGAACAATTCGGTCGTTTGGGTAACACCCCTTACTGTTTGGGACAGCTAACCAACCACCTCAGGGGTGCTATTATGCTACCCGTAAGTGAGTTGAACCGGATGCGGCGGGAAATCGTGACGCAGTTGGAAGAATTGCGAAGTCAACCCAAACGCTGGCAATTACATTCTGATGTCTCTTTCCAAGACCTACTTCCCTCCTCATCTCCCCTATCCCCCACCCTGCGGGAAGCTAAAGCTACATCTCCCTCACTCATTGTCCTAGTACGAAACCTCAAACAACTCCAAGCCGCCCTCAAAGCTGGTGTTGAAACACTGTACTGTGAATTTGAAGACCCCCGTGCCTACCGAGAAGCGGTGCAGCTAGTAGAGAAACACAGGCAAGAATCCCCACTTCCCACAATCTGGGTTGCACCACCCCGAATTACTAAACCGGGGGAAAATTGGATTTTGCAGCAGGTACGTGCCTGTAAGGCTGATGGTTATCTGGTACGGAACTATGACCAATTGCAATTCTTTGCAGCAGACCGTTGCATTGGAGATTTTTCGCTCAACGTTGCTAATCCCTTAACAGCAGATTATTTTCAGCAACGCTTTGGTTTAGAACGGCTGACGGCATCCTATGACCTGAATATTACCCAACTGCAAGACCTACTGACCAGTTGTCCACCCCAGTGGTTTGAGGTGACAATCCATCAACACATGCCCATGTTCCACATGGAACATTGTGTATTTTGTGCCTTTTTATCAACGGGTACTGACTATACAAACTGTGGACGACCTTGTGATAAGCAGGAAGTGAAATTAAAAGACCGTGTAGGTAGCGAACACGTTCTCAAAGCAGATGTAGGTTGCCGCAATACTGTATTTAACGGCACTGCTCAAACTGGAGCCGAGTACGTACAGCGTCTTATAGAACTTGGATTACGTTACTTTCGTATCGAGTTTGTGAATGAAACGCCAGAGCAAGTGAGTAAAACAATACATTGTTATAGTCAATTATTGCGAGGTGAGATTACAGGTTCCCAACTATGGCGAGAGTTGAAGTTGCAAAATCAATTAGGCGTAACTCGTGGCCCGATGGGAGTATCAGCGTTGCGATCATAATTGATTTTCTGAACGCCCAGCTTGAAAAATCTGTTCGGCGGTCAAGTTTAATTCTGGGAATGTAGGGGATATGATGTGATCATTTCCTCGAAACAGATTAACTTGATATTCACCATCCACCAAATAGTAAACGGAAACAGTCGGTTGTTTGGGATTACCTATATACCTTCTACCGCCCAAAGCTAAATAGTCAACAATCCAGTATTCAGGAACGCCAAAAGTTTCGTAGTCAACTAGCTTGGATGCATAATCATCCCTCCAATTAGTACTGACAACTTCAATAACTAAGGGAACCGATGCAGCTTGAGTAACCGTTGAAGACTTTTTCCACATAGGTTCTGCTGAAAGATTCTTTTGATTTATCACTATTACATCAGGTGAATAACCTGATTCTTTGTCAGGAATCTTAACTAGTGCTTGCTTGGGTATGAGGTATGGAAGTTTTAATCGTTTGAACTCTAAAGTTACTTCGCCAGCTAAAAAACCATTAATCTCTTCATGATCTCCTACTGGCTGCATTTCAACAATTGCCCCATCGTGTAGTTCATAACATCCGCCATCTGGCTTCCAATTGAGGAATTCTTCAAAAGCGATCGCTTTTGGTAAAGCTTGAAACATCACACTTACTCCTGACTGTGGTTTAGAGTTTAGCAAATTACTTGGTATTGCTCACTTGACCCTCAGATCCTCGACTTTTTTAAGAAGTCGAGGATCTAAATCGACATAAAACCTCGCTAGATAAAGCTAAAACGAGTAATCAGGAAGATTTTACAAAATTTTGTATCTATTTTGGTAACAACGTCAATTCAGGTGAATGAACGTTATAAACTCAACCTTGGAATCAGAAAGAGATTCCTTAAACCAGTGAACATTGAACAGTTATCAGGCGTATGGCATTGATGGTCTGCCGTATATTGTCGCCTTGAATAATGGTGAGACTAAAAACTCTATCACAGGGCAAGATATTATCAACTTTGCAGTGAAAATGGATTTCTTGGATAACTTGACTGGTAGAAAGTAACACATCAATCGCTGTAATTTTTTAATGTAGAGACGTTGCATTGCAACGTCTCTATACACCATAAAATCTTATGAATAATATTTCTACAAGCAATTATTGGGACACTTCGCTTTACCAAGATAAACACGCCTTTGTGTGGCAATATGGCGAAGACTTATTGCAATTACTGAACCCTCAGCCAGGAGAATCGATTTTGGATCTCGGCTGTGGTACTGGACAACTCACAGAAAAAATTGCCCAATCTCAGGCTGAAGTAATGGGAGTTGATTATGCATCTGCAATGATCGAAAAGGCAAGAGAAAACTATCCCCATTTGCGCTTTGAAGTTGCTGATGCTAGGAACTTTCAAGTAGATAAGCCATTGGATGCTGTGTTTTCTAACGCTGTATTGCATTGGGTAAAAGAAGCAGATAGCGCGATCGCATCCATCCATCAATCCCTAAAACCAGGGGGGCGTTTTGTGGCAGAATTTGGTGGTAAGGGAAATGTGCTAGCGATCGCTACAGCTTTATCTAACGCCTTAGAAGCAATTAATATTCCCGCACAAGCCCTAAATCCTTGGTATTTCCCTAGTATTGGTGAATACGCCACTCTATTAGAACAGCAAGGCTTTGATGTCATCTATAGCACTCTATTTGCTCGTCCAACTCCTTTAGCAGAAGGAGAAGCAGGTATGGCAAACTGGATTCAGATGTTCGCCAGCAGTTTTTTAGCAGCACTTTCTGATGAGCAACAAATACAAGTAATTCGCGTCGTAGAGGAATATCTCAAGCCAACGTTGTATCAACAGGGAACTTGGACAGCAGACTATCGAAGAATTCGCATCGTTGCCATTAAACTTTAACTTGTGCGAATTTTTACTATTGCCTTAATTACGAATTACGAATTACGAATTACGAATTAGTATCAGCTATGCATATACCTAAATTGTGCGATGCCTGCGGCGGGCGTAGCGATCGCCAGATATCGTTTTCATTACTACTAACCATTACCCTCTCAGCTTTATTAGTCCCGCCCTCACTAGCGCAAACTTCTTCAATACCGTCACCTTCTAGTGCGCCTCTGGAACTAGATTTATTAACCAAGCCAAAAGACTATGTAATTACAGCTAACACCATTAACCCAGTACAATTAACCGTTCCTAGCTTATGGTGGGCACAACAAAACTCTGAGAAAAAGCTATTGGATAATTGGATAGCATATCCAGCTTCTAACAAAGAACCTGCACGAGTAGACTTGATCGTGAATCAGCAAATTTGGAGCTTACTAGAGTATGTGGAGCGCTACGACTTCGTAAATCGCTTGGGTAGCGCTGCACGGAACTTTGGTTATAACGTCAGGGTATTTAACTATCAAAAAGAACCCTTGGCAACCTACACCTGTAACTTTAGTACAAGTCCAGCTTTATGCAGTATCCAAACAAATCTTAAGAACAAGATAGGGTTACAGCGTTCTTTGTAGGGATTGGGGACTGGGGACTGGGGATTGGGAGAGATGAAACGGACAAGGAGAATAACCATGCCCAATGCCCAATGCCCAATGCCCAATGCCCAATTCCTAATTAAACCTTAATTTTTGCGAATAAAGACTCGTATTGTTTTATTGCTGATGGGGGTAAGGGAAGTAAAAATTCGCTTTTATTGAAAATGTTGCGATCGCTCTGTAAGATGCTCAATAATGGTTCTGGGATATCGGAAGCGGCAATATTTGTAGAAATTGGTGAATTACTTTTGGTCAGCACCGAAATTTGTTTAGCTGTACTTGGTTGCCAACAAAAATCAATCCATTGATCTGATAAAGTATCCTTAGTAATACCTGCCGGACGTACCCACAAATCTGCCCACATTGCTGTTCCTGACTGGGGGATAACTGCGCCGAGTTGCGGATAACGTCCCAAAACTGGCAGTACATCGCTTGACCAACCAACCGCTAGCCAAGTGTCTCCCATAATTAGGGGTTCCAAATAGTGATTGGAACTGTAGAATTTCACCTGTTGATTTAATGTCTGTAATTCTTTTTCCAAGTCTGGTACTTGGTCAAGATTCTCTGTATTATAGGATTTTCCTAGCTTCTTTAAGGCCAGACCAATAACTTCTCGTGGTTGATTAAGTAGAGAAATGTGCTGCTGCATTTCATCTCGCCACAAATCACTCCAATCTTTGGGTGTCCATCCCAAATTTCGGAACTTGTCACGGTTATAAACAATCACCGTGCTACCCCAGCGGTAAGGCGCACCCCACACCTTTCCTTGAGTATCCAAGTTACCTTGGTCGTTGCGCGTTACTAATTTCTTCCACCTTTCATCTAAAGCAGACCACTGTTTTAATTGGTTTCCCCCTACTTCTTGGAGTGGTTGAATCAATTTCTGCTCAATAGCTGCTTTTAGCCAGTAATCTCCCAATGTCACTAGGTCTGCCTCCGCTGCTTTTTGACCTTGCCTAAAGGGTATAAAGCGACTCCATCCTTGCTCATCAGTACTTTTCGGTTTCTGCTGCCAATTTTGTAATTGCTGAAATAAATCCTGTAACTGCTCGACTGGAGAAAACTTTAACTGCGCCTGTTGTTGCAAACCATTGTGGAACTGATTCACCACCTGACCAGGTATAGAACCTTTTAATAACTGCACTTTTAGTTGTGTCTGCTTGTTTCCACCACAGCCAAAAAGCAGTTGTGAAAGTGCTAGCGTACTTGTACTTAGCAAAAAAGACCGTCGATCCATTGATTTTGGATTTAAAATTTTTGATTATACCTAATATTAATAGGAGTGACACAAAACTATAAGCGCTCTGGGGCAATACCCTACGGGTGACGCTCCTTCTCTGCGAGACGCTGCGCGAACGTCGCTACCGCTGCGCTAACACTGAAAGCGTTCTCGTCAGAGTAGCCGCTTTGCGTCTACATGAAAATCATTCATTTTGGCTATTGTTTACGTAAGTCCTGATTAAGCAGAGATTACCAGAGGCTCATTAGCTGAAAAGTAGAGTTGGAAAATTACCAGTATTTTTATTGGTAATACGTATAAATTTGAAGATTTTACTCAACGTAGCAAGTTTGTCAGCAAATCACTACCTAAAGATTAATTTTTCTCCATAAATTTCCTTAGTGGTACTCATGGTCAAACTTTACTTATATTTAAAATTTCCACGAAAAATTATCAATACTTAAATAATTCATAAGTATTGTTAAGTTGGGGAGTAAATTGAATAACATAGAGAAAATGTACGGATACAGGGTATTAAATGGAGCCATTACAGCAGCAAATCCTGACTTTAAGCGAAAAACTGGATGCCCTCTGCCAAGTGATTGAGCAACTTGATGCTAAAGTTACTCAAGCTTTCTCAGAGTGTTCTTTAGCGAATACACAAGCAAAGGATAATTATCAGGAAAATGGCTCGATTGGGGGCTACCAGTTCAAAGGACGTATCAGTTTAAATCCAGAAATGGAACACAAGGATGTGTTGACAGATGGCATTTATCTAGACATGCATCGTCAAGCTGGAGATAACATAACACCAGAAATTCAAATACAACGACTGACAGCGCAATTAACAGCGGCATACAATCGTATTGCTGCTTTAGAAGAACAATTACTTAGAGAGAGAATTCATTGAATTTAACCTGAGTTTGACGAATGAAAAAATGTCTAGAGTTAGGGAAGACAAGCCTTTAGGCTCAATGTCGAGTGATGGCTTTGTAAGAATATATTAAGTCTAAACAACTAATTCAGCCATCAAATTGATAAACAAGTTAAACACACTATTACATATATCTACGTAATAGTGTGATATATCTACCTATAAACCAATACAGTTCAGTGAAGCGTCTTATTGCTCGCCTCTATTTGAGACAGTTTTATAATAAAAGCAAAGACATTAAGGTTGAACTAACCTGATGGGTGTACCTGAAATAAACCCAAAGATACCAATGCCTTTACCAAGCCTCTACGAAACTGATTTTTACGCTTGGACACAGGAACAAGTAACTTTACTTCGTAATGAGCAGTGGAGTCAGATTGATCTGCAAAATCTGATTGAGGAGATTCAATCTTTGGGTAAACAGCAACGTCAAGAATTGCGAAACCGTCTAAGTGTGTTGATTGGACATTTACTAAAATGGCAATACCAGTCTCAACGCCGTAGCCGTAGCTGGTTAGCAACACTCCGGATTCAACGCTTAGATATTGCTGAACTGCTTGAAGACAATCCTAGCCTCAAACCCTACCTTGAAGAAGCACTTCGCAAAGCCTACCTTAGAGGTGTCGAATTAGCTGTTGGAGAAACAGATTTGCCCAAGCAGACTTTTCCGCTGGAGTGTCCTTACAGTTTATCAGAGATTGTGGACTATGATTTTTACCCTGGTGAACCAAGCAATTTAGTTGATGAATCAAAGCAGTAATTCATAATTAAAGTAAATCTTCTTCACATAGCTGGGCTATTTTCATCAAGGCTTTCAAGGTTCCAACTTTCAAATCTTGATTGCGGTGAACAGGAATTGACAGGATTTTTTCTACTTCAAGGTTTTCATAAATATGATGACTGCCAGTAATTCTTTGCAAAACCCAACCTTTTTGTTCCACAATCTTACAAAGTTGCTTGCCAGAAACCGATTTCATACAGCAATTTCGACAACTTGATCTGTTGACTTAATTGCATTACGATTATTGGCAACTTCAAGCCAACCTTCAATAGCATCTTTTAAATTAGCCATCACCTCTTCTATGGTATCTCCTTCGGTAATACAACCGGGAAGTGCGGGAACCTCTGCCCAATAGCCGCCTTCTTCTGCTGGATGAATGATTGCTCTGATTTTCATGCGCTTGTTGAGCTAGTTTGTGAGAATATCCTAGCAACTATACTTGTTTGCTCTCAATTGTGGCTGCTTAAACGTAAGCATTCAAGGGGTACAAATGTAATAAAAAAGGATGGACTATTTACTGCACAATGATTCTATCCAAACTATGGCTAAAGCGATGGCTGCGCCAACGCCAAGGGCGAACGCTTTTATGTCCAGTCTTCTGTACGTAAACCCACAATTTGTCCAAAATCAGAGGAATTACGAGTCAATAGAATGGCTTGATTTACTAAGGCGATCGCAGCAATTTTCAAATCCATTGTACCAAGTCTTGGATACACCTTTTTTAGACGTTGGAATTCTTGAGCTGCTTGTTCATCAAATTCTAGAATTGGGATAGCACAGTAATTAGTTAGTTGCCTATTTAACTGTTTATAGGCTGCAATTTGTGCCTCAACACTTTGAGCTTTTTTTATATAACTCAACCACCCTCGCATTTGCTCCTCGTAGCTAATGATTGTTGCTACAACCTCATTCGGATTGACATTGGCCAACCGCATGAAAATACCTTGTGCCCCTGCTCCTCTACGTTCCAAAATGCTGAGATGGTCGGTATCAAAAACGTACATTTATATATCGTGTGGTTCTACAGAATTTGAGCGCAGGGATTCACGATATTCGCGCCCTAGTTGCATAGCATCATCATAAGCTGAGTTATCAGTAAATGTTCCAGAAATCTTTTCCCACCAAGGTATTGTCGGGGAGGAAACAACCTCTAATTTACTTTTAAGGCGTGCAACTTCTGCCTCTAGAATCGCTACTCGTTCTTCTAATTTTCCCGATATTGTTGACATAACTTACTTATCTTCGAGATATTTCACAACTATTGCTATGATCGCATCTTGTTCATTGGCAGGCAAGTTTTTTAGTTTAGCGATCGCTTGTTCATGTAGCTCTGTCATAGCTGTCAATTATTACGAAAGTCATACTATAAATTATCTCTGCTTGTAGTCTGTTGGGGTTTTTAGGGTGCGATCGCTTGGGGTGAGAGCAAAGCGCGATCGCTCTCAATAGCAGAAGTAGTAGGGTTTGAGTAGAAGCAAGTGTTGAGTTGATTTAGGAAAACCAAACTACGTCGAAGGCGATTGCACTACTGCCTCAGTTACGCAGAGAATTGAATATTTCTTAAGAATGGGTTCTATAGTGATATCTGTCAAATGTACACTTAACTCAAGCATATAACCTGCTTCTGTAAAGCAATAAAGGGCTGTACATGAAGCTGTGTTGGCAGCTTGCCATAGTCCGATAGTACGACCAACACATTTTAGTTCTAAGTAAACCTTTTCATCATTCGTAATGAACTTGAGGCAATTCGGTTCGCTTTCTTTGATAGTTGCTATTCCAGATTCTAGTTCGATTTGTTTGCCTTCTAGAGTGATCTTGTTACTGCAAATCGCTTCCCACCCGAAATGACTTATCATCACGGCAACTTTATACCCTTGCTTATAAAACTCATTTGCTATTTTTTGCTCATTTTGCACACTTCGCTCAAGTTCAGCCCGAATATGGTACGGATATCCAGCGTCAGCAGCGTCGTAAGTTCCTGTATGTTCTTTTAAGAGTTTAAGGCCAGCAGCCGGAAGAGGATTCCATAAATGAAGATTTGCAATATTAACCTTAGCCACAGATATTCCAGCTTCAGCTGCTTTAGCATACGCAAGATAGGCAAGCGAATAGAGTTTTAACTCAGAAAACGCACGCCCTAGATTGTTTGCAGCAGTTCCTTGAGCATCAACCTGATCTGCATATTGAGCTAAATAAGTAAGCAAAGAAGACCATTTATTATCAAGAGCCAACTCTGTGAGGTCTTTGAGCATAATAGAAGAGTCAGCTTTATCGCTTAAACCAGTTAATAAAATAACTAATTTCTCAAGAATGTGAGGCTTTTGGTCAAGATTTTGCCACGTTTCTACAGCTTCATATCTAAGCTCTCTATCTTCACTGACCATTGCTTGTCGTAAGGTGTGAAGTGCTATCTCTTGCTCACCGATTTTAAATTTTTTCTCAGCTAAATAAAGAGTTGCTCGGTTAGAAAAGAAAGTAGCTTTATTGGCTGTAGCTACACGTAGGCATTCTTCATAATAGGAGATGGAAGCGGCAACACGAGATTCAAATAAGCCAAGCCAAAATTGGCAATGGTAAGTATTACGTAATTCAGGAGCTAGCGACTCTAGCTCCTTTAGAGGGTTACGTTCTTCCTGATCGCTATTTAGCAACCTCGCAATTCTAATCGTTGCTTTATCTTCATTGGTGGATGCAGTTTCTTCAAGCCGATCAAACAGCGTGTTAGCTTCCTCAACTTCTCCACGTTGCAAAAGCTTAATTGCTTGAGATAGAGATGAAGACTGTTCTAGGTTTTCTTCAACAATCTCTAATAGAGATGAAGACTGTTCTAGGTTTTCTTCAACAATCTCTAATAGAGATGAAGACTGTTCTATGTTTTCTTGAATAATCTCTATTTTTTGATAAGCTTCAATTTGTTTAGAAAAAGCTTGATATCGTTGATTGAAACGTGTCTTAATATTACCACCGACTGCCTGAGCGACTGCAATTAAGAGATGCTTAACCTCTTCTCGATCAGATGCTCGCACTGTTTGATATTCAGCCATAGTACTAGCTAGCTCACTTGGGCTTGTACCAACTAGTAAGGGTGCATACAACTGATTGCGTCCCCAAGCAGCTCCAGCTTCAAAGAAAAGCCACTCACGTTCTTTGGATTGCTGAGTAATGATAGCAATAAATGCTCGTGAAGACTGGGCGGCTGCTTGTATCTGGGGCTTGTAACCGATGTTAGATGGGCGTAGACCACCTGCCCCAGCAACAAAAACGTGAGGTTGAGGTTCTATTGCCCCCTCAATCAGTTCTTTAAGGGCAACTGCAAGCCCTTGATCGGGGCTAGTACGATAGGAAATAAATACCTCAAATTCACTGGAAACCTTTGCAGTTTTGGAACTACTATTGCTTGACTGGCTTATTTGAACTACTGAGGATTCTAGAGATGCATGAACACTGTCTGACATAATTTACTGATTCAGTAATTGTTCTGAGCGGGCAGCCTTGTAATAAGTTTTATGAGTAGAAAGACCAAGTATAGCTTTTTGTTTTTCAGAAGCCATATAGTTCACCTTAAAAAAGAAAATGAGGGTAGGTGCGAGATTGCGCGATTGCTCTCCACAACAATAATTATTGCTTAACTACTGATCAAACAATAGCCGCCTCTGGAATCGCACCCTGCATTCTCCCGAAAGCATCAATCAAATTCTGCAATTGTTGATCTGCTTTAAAAACTCCTAACCCGCGCACCGTCACTTTACCAGGAGAATACACAAAGCGTGTCTTGAGATTGTCTGGTAAATTCGCTGCCAATAAATTCCAAGCTGGTTCTTCCATTGGCGTTTCTAAAACAAAGTGCTGCTTGTTTTCTGGTTTTATTCGGCTAAATCCGAGTTTTTTCGCTAGCTGTTTGAGTTCCATGACTCGCAAAAGTTGATTTGCAGGGACAGGTAAAGTACCATAGCGATCGCACTTTGCATTTTAATCAAAACGTCGCAGTGTTGGGTGGCTGTTAACTTATGTGGCAGTACAATTGCTAGTTTTTGCTGATTTCGACTAACGTTTCACCTGTTCGTAAAATTTTTAGTGCTTGTAGCAAAGTGGCATTCAAAATTTCTTGCAACCGAGCATTTGATGTGTTTCCGCAAGTTAACCAGATAATCTGCGGTGGTGCTCCCAAACGCTCAACCAAGTCAACAAAATCGCTATCCTTGGTTATCAAGATAACTCCTTGAGCTTTTGCTGCCTCAAAAATCTCAAGGTCTTCAGCATCTCTCAGACCAACATCACGTAAAGCTAAAGCTGTTATACCAAAAGTGTTGCTGATCCAAGTTGCGATCGCAGGGGATAAATGTGCATCTACCCAGATTGTCATGCTACTAACACTGGATGATTAAGCTTCCGCGAAGCATATATTAGTGCTGCTTTGAGATCGTCGGCTTCAAGATCAGGCATTTCTTCTAAAATTTGTTCTGCACTAAGTCCAGCAGCAAACAAGTCCAGTACATCTGATACCCGAATTCTCATGTCCCGAATGCATGGGCGACCACCACATTGTTTGGGATTAACTGTAATTCTTCTAAGTAAGTCTGACATAGGTTTTCATTTGATGACTAATCTTTTTCTCCCAATCAAACACCAACCGCCTCTGGAATCGCACCCTGCATTCTCCCGAAAGCATCAATCAAATTCTGCAATTGTTGATCTGCTTTAAAAACTCCTAACCCGCGCACCGTCACTTTACCAGGAGAATAGACAAAACGCGTTTTGAGATTGTCTGGTAAATTCGCCGCCAATAAATTCCAAGCGGGTTCCTCCATTGGTGTTTCTAAAACGACGTGCTGCTTGTTTTCTGGTTTTATTCGGCTAAATCCGAGTTTTTTCGCTAGCTGTTTGAGTTCCATGACTCGCAAAAGTTGATTTGCAGGGACAGGTAAAGTACCATAGCGATCGCTCCACTCGGCTGCAATTAGCTTTAATTCTGATTTAGATTTGGCTGTAGCTACCGCCCGGTAAGCACTCATCTTTTGATCCAAATCGGTGATGTAATCTGCTGGAATAAACGCTGTCAGGTTGAGGTCAATCTGGGTATCCTCCACTTTTGGAATTTCTTGTCCTCGGATTTCCCGAATTGCTTCTTCTAGCATTTCCATATACAAATCAAAACCGATGGCGTCCATTTGACCAGATTGTTCTGCACCTAGCAAGTTACCCACGCCTCTAATTTCCATATCGCGCATCGCTAGTTGATATCCAGAACCTAACTGAGTGAATTCCTGAATTGCTCGTAATCGTTGCCGTGCCGCGTCAGATAACGTCCGCTGTTTCGGATAAAATAACCAAGCGTGAGCTTGGATACCTGCACGCCCCACACGACCGCGTAATTGATACAACTGTGATAACCCAAAGCGGTGAGCATCTTCAATCAAAATGGTGTTGACTCGTGGAATATCTAAGCCAGATTCAATAATTGTCGTACAAACGAGGATGTCTGCGTCGCCATTGCTGAAAGTGAGCATGGTTGACTCTAACTCGCTTTCATCCATTTGACCGTGAGCGATCGCAAACCTAGCTCCCGGTATGACTTCTCGCAAATTGGCTGTTGTCTCTTCAATTCCGTCTACTCGTGGAACTACATAAAATACTTGTCCACCTCTGTCTAATTCTTGACGAATCGCAGTGCGGATACTTTCGGAATTAATTGGTGAAAGATGGGTTTTAATTGGTCGTCTGGTTGGCGGCGGCGTGGTAATCAAACTCATTTCCCGAATTCCCGACAAGGACATATACAAAGTCCGGGGAATGGGAGTAGCTGAGAGGGTAAGCACGTCCACTTGAGTTTTCAGGCTTTTAATTTTCTCTTTTTGGTTCACCCCAAACCGCTGTTCTTCATCTACTACCAATAGTCCTAAATCGCGGAATGTCACACCTTTACCTAAAAGTTGATGTGTACCAATTACTACATCTAATTCACCAGTTGCCAATCGTTTTTGAATATCACGGCGTTCTTCAGCGGAGCGAAAACGGTTGAGTAAACCGACATTTACGGGGTAGGGTGCAAAACGTTCTTTAAGTGTGTGGTAGTGCTGCTGGGTTAAAATAGTCGTCGGCGCAAGGAGTGCGACTTGTTTACCGGCGGTGACTGCTTTAAAAACAGCACGAATCGCCACTTCCGTCTTCCCGAAACCGACATCGCCACAAACTAAGCGATCCATTGGGCGATCGCTTTCCATGTCTCGTTTCACATCTTGGACAGCTTTGAGTTGATCCGTCGTGGGTTGGTAGGGAAAAGAATCTTCCAGTTCTTCTTGCCAAGGCATATCACCTGGGAAGCGAAAACCTTCTTGTTTCGATCGCGCTGCATACAGTTTCAACAAGTCCACCGCCAGTTTCTTAATGGCTTTGCGGACTTTATTCTTGGTATTTTCCCAAGCTTTACCAGTCATCCTGTTAAGTTCTGGTGCTTTATCACCTGCGGCGCGGAACCGAGATAAAGCACCTACTTGATCGGCTGCAACTCTGAGTAACCCATCAGCATACTGCACCACCAAATAATCACGGGTTTCGTTATTAATCGCCAAACTTTCCAGCTTGACAAATTTGCCAACACCATGATTTCTGTGAACTACATAATCACCTGGACGCAGTTTATTAGGATCAACTTGCTTAGAAGTAGCTTTGTGACGCTTGCGGATATAGCCGGGAGTCGCCAAGGAATGCTGCCCAAAAAATTCCCGATCTGTAACGATTACCAAACGGTATGTAGGCAGGATAAAACCTTCTAATTCCGCAAGGCCAGAATATTTTAGGGCTATGGGAATATGGTTAATTTGCAGCTTATCAATCGCTTGGTAGTCACGGGGATTCGGGATAAACTGAGCCGGACAATCATGTTCTTGCAACAGCGAGACAGAACGCGAAGGTTGAGCAGAAAGCAGCCAGATAGAAAAATTGCGATCGCGTTCTTGGCGGATGGTTTCAGCTAGTTTAGCAAACTGGTGTGGCGTGGCTGGAACAGGACGGCTAGCGAGATTGATCCCACTATTTTCTTCTGAAAGTTCCGATAAATATAGTGTTTTAAACTTGGCAACATCAACCAGACACTCATCAAAAGAACGGTGAATTTTCGGCAATGTTACGGGAGTAGACGTAGATTCTTCCCCATGCCCCATGCCCGATGCCCTATGCCCAATTCCCCATTGTTCCTGGGCATTTTCTACCCAGCGATCGCTATGAGCATGACACTGTTCTGGCTCATCAATGGCAATCAGGGTATTTTCTGATAAGAAATTTAGCAGAGATGCTGGTTGCTCGAACGCTAACCCCAAAAAGCGACGGCTCCCTTCCAAGAGTGATGAGTTCTCAGGGCTAATTTCTGAGTTAATTTCTGACTCAGCACTCAGCACTCGGAACTGGGCACTATTTTGGAGTGCCGCCATGACGATAGGAGCAAAGCTAGTAGGGGTAAGAATTAACTGGCCAACTTTGTCAAGTGCGGAACGTTGGGTTGCTGGGTCAAATTCCCGCATTTGCTCGATTTCATCGCCAAACCATTCCAGCCTGACTGGAAACTCAGATGAAACCGGGAAAACATCAACAATATCACCCCGTCGGCTCCATTGCCCTTCTGTTTCCACCAGAGGGACTCGTTCGTACCCCAGAATCGTGATTTTCTCACTGAAGGCATTCAAGTCTAATTCCATCCCTTTTTTCAGGGTAAGACAGAATTGCCCAAAAGCCTCTGGTGGTGGTAAATGTGGTTGCAACGCCCCTTGAGTAGCCACAATTGCCATCTTGGGTAATTGAGAATTGGATGGGATCTGGTTTTCTTCCCCATGCCCCATGCCCAATGCCCCATGCCCCATTCCCAAATCCGCCAATACCTGCATTTGCCCCCAACTCATCTCAGTTTCCGGGTCAAAAGGTTCGTAGGGAGAAGCCTCGGAGGTGGGGTAAAAATGTACTGTTTGCCATCCCATTGCCTCCAGTTGTGCGTAAACGCGTCCAGCTTCTTCCAGAGTGGCGCAAACTACGAATAAATCCTTGCCCTGAGCCTGTGCTAATGCCGAAGCCACCAGAGATTTGGGCAGTCTGGGAATGCCATTTAACCGCAATTCTTGTTGTCGATTCAGCTTAGAAATAAATTCAGTAGTGAGCGACGATCGGCCTAAGGCACGCACAATAGAAGAAAATGACATAAGTACTACTAGCGATGGGAGTCTTTGTGGATCAGCAAGTCTTGAGGCAGTTTATGTCAACTATTTTAAAAGTGTTAACAGCCTTCTTATTCCTTCGGTGGAAGAATAATCTACAGCGACTAATAAACTTAAGAACTATAACTATTACTTTGTGTACAGTCAAAGCATTTATCAAAACACCTTTAATACTAGATACTAGGGATTGAGCTACGTTCGCTCTGATAAGCGGCAATTTTAAACATGTCCTCCATCACTTTTGAAATTTTAATCATTTTGGTGCTAATTATTGCCAATGGCGTGTTTTCTATGTCTGAGATGGCGATCGTCTCGGCACGGAAAGTTAGGCTACAGCAGCTTGCTAATCAAGGAGATGTCAAGGCAAAGGCAGCATTGAAACTAGCGGAGTCTCCAAATCATTTCCTGTCAACTGTTCAAGTGGGTATTTCCCTGATCGGTATCCTGACTGGTGCTTTTGGAGGAGCAACAATTGCCAGTCGATTGGCAGTCTATGTAAAACTTGTCCCCTTGTTAGCACCTTATAGTGAACCGCTATCTTTCGGAATAGTGGTTTTGATTATTACCTATTTGTCACTGATTGTTGGTGAATTGGTTCCGAAGCGTCTGGCGTTAAATAACCCAGAAAGGATTGCATCGATTGTAGCGATTCCAATGCGTGCCTTATCGGCGATCGCTTCCCCAATGGTTTATCTCTTAAGCGCTTCTACAGATTTGATCCTGCGAGTGCTGGGAATTACAGCTTCTACTGAGCCGCAAGTCACCGAAGAAGAAATTAAAATCTTAATTGAGCAAGGCACTGAGGCAGGAACTTTTGAGGAAGCTGAACAGGATATGGTGGAGCGAGTCTTTCGTTTAGGCGATCGCCCTGTCAACTACTTAATGACACCCCGTCCCGATATTGTCTGGCTCGATTTAGACGACTCTCCCGAAGAAAATCGCCAAAAAATGGTTGATAGTGCCTATTCTCGTTATCCAGTTTGTCAGGGGGGACTTGACAATGTGCTGGGTGTTATCCCAGTCACCGATTTATTAGCCAGGAGTTTCCGAGGAGAACCACTGGACTTGACTATCGGATTGCGCCAGCCCGTATTTGTGCCAGAAAGCACCCGTGGCTTAAAAGTTTTGGAATTGTTCAAGCAAACCATTACTCACATGGCGCTGGTAGTCGATGAATACGGCGTCATTCAAGGATTAGTCACTCTCAACGACATCATGAGCGAAATCGTGGGTGATGTTCCTTCAACAGATGGGCAGGATCAACCACAAGCTGTACAACGCGAAGATGGTTCCTGGCTTTTGGATGGGATGTTACCTGTTGAGGAGTTTTTGGAACTTTTCGGTATGGAAGAGTGGGAATCTGATGAACGCGGCAGTTATCAAACACTAGGCGGTTTTGTCATCACCCATTTAGGACGTATTCCGGCCGCAGCAGATCATTTTGAATGGCAGGGGATGCGAATTGAAGTGATGGATATGGATGGTAACCGCGTTGATAAAGTGCTAGTCGTACCAAAGGCAAGTAAATCAGCGGATACGAGAAAATCTGACTAGCGATTCGCTTGGGAATTGGGCATTGGGCATTGGGCATTGGGCATTGGGCATTGGGAATTGGGCATTGGGCATTGGGCATTGGGCATTGGGCATTTGACGATTATAAAGTCATGCCGTTTGCAACTTTTACTTAAACGGATACAAGTCCCTACATTTATTTATAGGGATGGTTAATTTTGAATTTTGAATTCGGAGCGAAGCGACGTGACTGCTGCTGTCTTTTTAGAAAACGTCTACAAGTTTTACAACAATGTACCTGTAGTCAATGACCTGTCATTCAAAATTGAAGCGGGAGAGATATTTGCTCTACTTGGCCCGAATGGTGCGGGTAAATCAACCACAATTCGGATGTTGACTACACTCACGAAACCATCCCAAGGACGGATAGAAGTAGGTGGATATGATGTGATGAGCCAAGGAATGTTGGCAAAACAGAGTATTGGCGTAGTCTTGCAACAAGTCAGTGTGGATAATGATTTAACCGTCTGGGAAAATATGGAATTGCACGGGAGACTACATCACATTAGTAACCCGCAGCGACAAAAATTGATTAATCAATGGCTAGAGTATGTTGATCTCACAGAAAAACGCGATGATTTGGTAAAAACTTTGTCTGGGGGTATGAAACGACGGTTGCAGATTGCGAGAGCTTTATTACATCAACCGCAAATTTTGTTTTTGGATGAACCAACGGTAGGACTAGACCCCCAAACCAGGCGACGCCTCTGGGAAATTATTCGGGATTTGAATAAACAAGGGATGACGATGCTACTGACGACCCATTATATGGATGAGGTCGAATATTTGTGCGATGCTTTCGGCTCTACCAAGCCAGGACGCATCGGTATTATGGATAGCGGTAAGCTGATTTCTTTGGGAACTTTACAACAACTGCGTTCTGCTCACGGTGAAGGTTTGGTGATGAAACAATTAGGTGTGTCTGATGTGGGAAGTGATGGCGCTCGTAGTTGGGAATATCTGTTTTTCCCATCCTTGGAAGCAGCAAATATCTACTTGGATGAACAGCCCGATAAAACCGGAATGATGGTGCGTCCCTCTAACCTGGAAGATATTTTTGTGGAATTAACGGGACGCCAGTTAGATTAACCTCATCCTCCTAACTGTCGCAGCATGGCTTCTACCCTTTCTACGCCATCTGAGTCATTGCGTCGCTTGTACAAGTCACGCGCTTTCTGAAGCAAGCTGTTCGCTTGTTTGGCTTGTCGTCGCTGTTTATACATCGCACCCATCAACTCATAAGTCTGGGCGTTGTTTTTATCCAAGTTGATTGCTTGCTCATAAGCCCAGGTAGCAGCAGTATAGTCTCCCATACGCGATTGCGTTACAGCCAATCCTAAATAGGCGTTAACGTTGTTACGGTTCAGTTGTATAGCACGACGGTAGCCTTCCTTTGCCCCACGTGTGTCGCCCAAATTGGCTTTGATGTAACCTACAGCGTAGTAAAAATCACTATTGTTAGGGTTGATACCGATCGCACGACGATAAGCTGTTAATGCTGCCTGGTAATTTCCCTGTTGAGCGTATAAGTAGCCAATACCTGAATGGATTTTCGCATTTTTGGGATCTAGCCTAGCTGCTTGCTGATAAACTGCGATCGCACCACCATAATCACCAGCATCTACTAACCTCCGTCCTTCTTCTAGTAGTTGCTTTAACTCTGGGTTTTTGGCTTGCGCCACTAATACCTGAGCCTGAGCTACTGAAGGTATGGTGAAGGTAAAACATCCTAGTAACACCACACTAAACACGAATGATGTTGGCTTGTACACAGTAAATTTCCTGAAATTTTAGAGGACTTTTTTTCTTGTACATTAAAACAAAAATATGGACTTTTGAAAACTGTATTTCTTCGTATTAATTAAGATGTCGATATTCCATCCACTCTTTCCTTTACAATCGGCACTACATAACAGAGTTTTTACTGAAGGATAAAGTGTAAGATATCAAGTTTCAGATGAAGTTAATCTACATATAGGAATCCGCTTTGATTTCTGAACGAATTTGCGTAGACAGGCAATAGGCAACAGGCAACAGGCAATAGGCAATAGGCAATAGGCAAGAAGGCTTCTGAGTTGTACTGAGTTTTTTCACCAAATCAAATATGAGTCCTATAGAAATCAGTACAACCGCGAAATAACACTGTTTTTCGTCAGTAGTTATACGTGTTCCCTAGAAATCCCAACAGCCATCTGACTTAATCCAAGATATTGACTTACCAAGCTTACAGGCTTTGAAATTCATTCCTGTTTTTTATGGAGTTTAAGAATTTGCTGACTCTGTATCAAACTTGGCTCATCTTTTTAGTCTTTGATACTACCCTTTGAGAAGTAATGATCCAGGCGTTAACATCCTTTTTTTGTCATTACACGGTAAGATAAACTTAATCAGTCAAATGTTCCTTTATGTTCTAGTTTCTGTTGAGGAAAATATTACAGATGCAAACGCGATCTAAAATTGTGTGAAAAACATTCTCTCACACTTATCTTCTGTAATCGAAGTTACAATCGCTAAAGTATTTGGATAAACACTTTGATAATAAATATCAACTATTCTATCTAGGAGGCTAATTTATGATTATAACTACCACTGATGTAATTCAAGGAGCCATGATTGAGTCGTATTTAGGCATTGTGACAGCAGAAGTAGTCTACGGCAGCAATTTCTTGCGGGACTTTTTGGCTGGGATTCGAGATATTATCGGTGGACGTACTGCTAGCTATGAGCGTCTATTTGAACAGGGTCAACGCAAGGCATTAGAAGAATTAGAACAACGAGCACAACGTTTAGGAGCTAATGCTGTGATCGGGATTGAAATTGATACTGGCACAATCAATCTTGACCAGTCAGGAGTTCTTTTGCTGATTACTGCCACAGGCACAGCCGTGAGGATGCGTTCAAATAATTCGTAATTTGTAAAATTCGTAATTCGTAATGACGCTCCCGGACTTGCTAATTGGCAATTCAGTTTTGTATTAAGTCTAATTGCATACAGAATTAAAGCTAGGTTCTTGTAAAAGTTAATAATTTAATCCTAATTTAAAATTTTTCATATTGATAATTTCTAAATAATTATTTTAGACATTAATAAATACTAAATTATATTAAAACTTATTAAATAAAAATCTGTTTTTTATTACTAAAGACAGAGTTATTAACTCTTTCTATTGATAGAGATAAAAGCAGGTGATTTAGTTATTTAATCTTAAGCATAAAGATGAATATACCTGAGCAGGAACTTGGCTGAAAAAGCACTGGAGAACATAAGCTATGTCATACGTAAATCGAACAGGCAATGACGTTATTCCTACTGACACTGTGGTAGCAGGTCGAGTAGCCGAATATCATGACCGTGTTCGCTGGGGGCCAATTATTGCTGGTTTGTTGGTTTCTTTAGCTACACAACTAATTTTGAGTTCTATAATTGGTGCGATCGCAGCTGGTACAGTGGAAGGTTCAGGTGCGCCCAGATCAATTGCCCCTAACGTTGCAGGTAGTGCGGGGCTTTGGTCAACTATTGCTTTATTAATTTCCCTATTTGTTGGTGGTTGGGTTACAGCCCGTGCTTGTGGGCCAATGAACCGCAATACAGCCCTTCTTAACGGCGCAATTCTTTGGGCAACAACTTTGGCAGTTAGCTCATGGCTGTTTGCAAGTGGAGTATCGGGTGCTTTTGGTGTTGCGGCTTCCAACGCCGGGGAAGTGATAAACCAGGTACAACAGCAAGGTGCTGCCCCCAACATTCCACAAACAAACGTAACTGCTCAACAAGCTCGTGAGATTGCAGCAAATGTGCGATCGGGATTGTGGTGGTTTGTGTTTGGTTCCTTATTGGGTTTAGTAGCTGCAATGATGGGAGCCGTAGCTGGTGCTCGCAGTCCCCGGACTAACAATTACACTGCTTAAATTATCTGAAAAATCAAATGTTAATAACCCAGATCCTCGACTTTTTGCTAAAAGTTGGGTATCTGGGTTATTGGTGTAGGTAATTGGTCTTTGAAGACGCGATTTATCGCGTCTCTACATGAGGGTTGACTTGTATCCTTAGTTCACCATTTCAGATATGAACCTTCAATGCCCTCTTCACGCCGAATTTTGCCATCTTTTTCAAACCAAGCAATTACTTGCTGCGTTGTCAAATCTTCAATAGCAACACCATATTCTTGGGCGATATGCTTCAAAAGCTTAAGTGATGAAATTGTCAATCTTGTTAAAAATTTTTCTGGCGAAGACAACAAAGCCGCGTCAACTTTCGCTGACTCTTCCAGGGTTAAAAATTGTGTTGATGGTTGCTGTGGTGGTACATCCATAAATGCTATCTCAAATTTAGTTGGGCATTAGTTATTAAAAAAAGGACGAATGACAAATGACCAATGACTAATGACGAACTTGTACCAAATAGCCGCAACGATGTTCGCCATCAATAATCCAGTGGGTGCGTTCTACAGTACAATCTGGTAATACAGCCGCAAACATTTCTAATTCGTGACCACAAATGCTGGGGAAAGACTCGGCAACATTAGAAATAGCACAGTTATGCTCCATTAATATAAAGCGATCGCACTCAAAGGAGTCATTCACATCAACAGGGTGATACTCTGCCATGAAGCCTTCGGCTTTTCTGAACTCTACTAAGTTAGCTACCCGTTCTCGCAGTGAACCATTACCCAAGCGATCGCGGTATTCTTGAGCTTTGCGCTGCCACTGTTTCTCTAAAATCGATTTAAATTGGTCGTGTCCCACCGTTTCGGCTAAGGTGTCTAGCAGCGAAACCGCAAAATTTCCGCTTGCATCACCAAAGCGATCGCTCATTGTTCGGTGCAAGCGATCGCGTCCTTGACGACTCAATTCATAAAGGTGCTGCGGACGCCCCATCCCCGCCGTCTGCACTGATGTAGAATACAAAACTAGCTCCTCCGTCTCCAAATCCTTGAGATGGCGACGAATCGCTTGCGGGGTAACGTCTAAAACTTCAGCTAGCTCCAAAGCCGTTGCTTTTTCGTGTTTGTGCAGATACTCAAGGATATCTTGCTTGGTTGAGGACTGGTGGGTAGTCGCCATCTTCATTTGGTGCGAGACGTTCAGCGAACGTCCCAAAAATTTCTTTGAAAATTTGACCGTGCCGATTTTGGATTTTGGTTTTTTTGGATTAAAAAAGTTTTTTGGTATATGCCCCACTACGCGATCGTCAATCTAAAATCCCTGAGCCAAGCACCCTTGTGGCCTCTTTCAATCCAAAATTGCAAATCTAAAATCCAAAATTGTTTGACTTTGACAACATTGTTGTTGTTAATTTAGCGTAAAATGAAGATACATTAAACAACAAAGCTGTTGTTTTACTCTCCACCACTATTCTAGCAGGCGTGTAACCATTCCGTAACGGGAGATGGGAATCGGTTAGCCACAGCCCGCCTCCCATCCTAAAAGAGTTCCGAACACGAGAGATTATTACTGATGAGTGCCACTGTCAAAACCTTAGTCAACCAACCCTACAAGTACGGCTTTGTCACAGACATTGAGTCCGACACCATACCGCGTGGACTAGACGAGGACGTTATCCGCTTGATCTCCTCTAAGAAGAACGAGCCGCAGTTCATGCTGGATTTTCGCCTCAGAGCTTATCGCCAGTGGCAAAAAATGACGGAACCCACTTGGCCAAATGTCAAGTATCCGCCAATAAATTATCAGGATATCATTTACTACTCAGCGCCAAAACGCAAGAAAGACAAACTAAACAGCTTGGATGAAGTTGATCCAACCCTTTTAGAAACTTTTGAGAAGTTAGGCATTTCCCTATCTGAACAGAAGCGACTGGCAAACGTCGCTGTTGATGCGATTTTCGATAGCGTCTCTGTCGCCACTACATTTAAAGAAAAGTTAGCGGAAGACGGCGTTATTTTCTGTTCGTTTTCGGAAGCGTTGCAGGAACACCCAGAACTAATTAAAAAATATTTGGGTAGCGTTGTTCCCATCGCTGACAATTATTTTGCCGCCTTAAACGCCGCCGTATTTAGCGATGGTTCTTTTGTCTATATTCCTAAAGGCGTAAAATGCCCAATGGAACTATCTACCTACTTCCGCATCAACTCTGGTGACACGGGACAATTTGAGCGGACTTTGATTGTCGCTGAAGAAGGTAGTTATGTTTCTTACCTGGAAGGTTGCACTGCACCAATGTATGACAGCAACCAGTTGCACGCCGCCGTTGTGGAACTTGTCGCCCTTGACAACGCCGAAATTAAATATTCCACCGTCCAAAACTGGTACGCTGGCGATGCTAATGGTAAAGGCGGTATTTACAACTTTGTCACCAAGCGCGGTTTGTGTCAGGGTGTAAATTCCAAGATTTCCTGGACTCAAGTAGAAACAGGTTCGGCAATTACTTGGAAATATCCCAGCTGTGTTTTGGTGGGTGATAACTCTGTGGGTGAGTTCTACTCGGTAGCACTGACAAATCATCAGCAGCAAGCTGATACCGGCAGCAAGATGATTCACGTAGGTAAGAATACCCGCAGCACAATTATTTCTAAAGGAATCTCCGCAGGTAATTCTAGTAATAGCTATCGGGGTTTGGTGAAAGTCAATCCAACGGCTAAAGGGGCGAGAAATTATTCCCAGTGTGACTCAATGCTGATTGGGGATAATGCTCACGCGAATACTTTCCCCTACATCCAGGTGCAAAATAACACTGCCAAGGTAGAGCATGAAGCTTCTACTTCCAAAATTGGGGAAGATCAGTTATTTTACTTCGCTCAACGGGGTATTTCTTCAGAAGATGCTATTTCGATGATGATTAGCGGCTTCTGCAAGGATGTTTTCAATCAGCTACCGATGGAGTTTGCAGTGGAAGCTGATAAGTTGTTGAGTTTGAAGTTGGAAGGCAGTGTTGGATAACGCTTGTAATCAGTTGCTAGGAACCGAAAAAATTAACGCTGGTAGTCAGCACTTTAACGCTTTTTTACAGCATTAAAGTGCTGACTACGAACCAAAAAAGAAGAGAGAAAACATGATTATTGAAAATAGTGAAATTGTGCTGTCAGTAAAGAATCTGACGGCTAATGTTGATGGGACACCGATTCTTAAAGGTGTGAATCTGGATGTGCGATCGGGTGAAATCCATGCGATTATGGGGCCAAATGGTTCTGGTAAGAGTACCTTTTCTAAGGTATTGGCAGGACATCCGGCGTATGAGGTGACTGGCGGTGAGGTGATTTTCCAAGGGCAAAATCTGTTGGAGTTGGAACCAGAGGAACGCGCAAGAAGTGGTGTATTTTTGGCGTTTCAGTATCCATTAGAAATTCCGGGTGTGAGCAATTTGGATTTCTTGCGGGTGGCGTACAATTCCCGTCGCAAGGCGCAAGGTTTAGAGGAAATAGACGCCTTTGATTTTGACGATTTGATTGAAGAAAAGCTGGATGTGGTGAAGATGAATCCCAGTTTTCTCAGTCGGAGTTTGAATGAAGGGTTTTCTGGTGGTGAGAAGAAGCGGAATGAAATTCTGCAAATGGCGTTGCTGGAACCCAAGTTAGGAATTTTGGATGAGACTGATTCGGGTTTGGATATTGACGCGCTCCGAATTGTGGCGAATGGGGTAAATCAATTGGCAAGTCCAGAAAATGCCACAATTTTGATTACTCACTATCAGCGATTACTCGATTATATTGTGCCTGATTTTGTGCATGTGATGGCACATGGGCAGATTATTACGAGTGGTGGTAAGGAACTGGCGTTGGAATTAGAGTCTCGCGGTTATGACTGGGTACTAGAAGAATTTGCAACTGCTGGGGTGAGTGTGTAATGAGTATTCAAGTATCTCCTAGTCCAATACCCAACTCGAATTTAGTCAGTTTGACATCGACTCTGTTAGATAAAGATACCTATCTAACTGAATTGTTAAATCAGGTAACTACACCCAAAACAGAGGGTTGGTTACAGGAATTACGCCAAAGTGCTGCTAATTGGGTACGCCACTCAACTATCCCGACTACCCGCGAGGAAGAATGGCGATTTACTGATTTATCGTCTCTGCGAAAGGTGCAATTTAGTGTAGAGACGGGAAATTACGCGTCTCTAGAATTTGATATTTTGCCAGAAGCGGCTAACAGTCGTTTGGTATTCGTCAACGGCGTTTATGCGCCGGAGTTATCAGCAGTTTCAGATTTACCATCTGGAATTGTGGTGAGTAATTTGGCTGGCTTATCTGCGGTTGAGCAGGAAGGTGTACAGCAGTATTTAGCTCAAGCTGAGGGAGCGCAGGAAGTTTTTACTGCTCTCAATACGGCTGGGATAACTGATGCAGCTGTGGTGTGGGTGAAGAAGAATGTGGTAGTTGAGACACCAATTCATTTGGTGTTTATTTCAGTTGCGGGTGAGACTGCGACGATTTCGCAGCCGCGTTGTTTAGTGGTGGCGGAAAGTGGTTCGCAGGTGAGTTTGATTGAAGAGTATACGAACCGCCCAGGTGCAGAGAAAGAGGGAGTATATTTCAGCAATGCAGTTACGGAAATTTGGATTGCTGACAATGCTGAAGTGAGCCACACTAGGGTTGAGCAAGAAGGTGGAGAGGCTTTTCATATTGGCAAGACTGCGATCGCACAGGCTCGTGATAGTCGATATACTTGTCATGCCATAACTTTAGGTGCAAAGCTGTCGCGGCACAATTTGGAGATTTTGCAAACTGGTGAGCAGACACAAACTACGCTCAATGGTTTGACGATAATTTCTGGTAAACAGTTGGCAGATACTCACAGTGCGATCGCACTCAACTATCCCCACGGTACAAGTGACCAATTGCATAAATGTATTGTAGGCGATCGCGCTCATGCGGTGTTCAACGGTAAAGTTTTTGTCCCCAAACGAGCGCAGTTGACAAATGCAGCCCAGTTGAATCGTAATTTGCTGCTATCATCGAAAGCCAGAGTTGATACCAAACCCCAATTGGAAATTACAGCCGATAATGTCAAATGCGCTCACGGTGCTACCGTTAGCCAATTGGAAGATGATGAAATATTCTATCTGCAAAGTCGGGGAATTGATGAAAACGATGCTCGAAAGTTATTAATTAACGCCTTCGCCGCCGAAGTCATCAACAAAATACCAGTTCCTTCTCTCCGAGAAATCTTGTTAAACACAGTCAATAATCTTAAGTCTCTGACGAATGACGAATGACGAATGACAAATGACAAATGACAAATAACTAATCTACCAATGACTTTCACCTCTACCAAAACTATTGCTGATAAAGTTCGCGCTGACTTCCCGATATTGCATCAGGAAGTCAATGAGAAACCCTTGGTTTATCTCGATAATGCTGCGACATCGCAAAAGCCTTTGTCCGTATTAAATACCCTACGGGATTATTACGAGCAATATAATGCTAACGTGCATCGCGGTGCCCATACCCTGAGTGCTAAAGCTACTGATGCTTATGAAGGTGCTAGAGATAAAGTTGCCAAATTCATCAATGCTGCATCGCGTCAGGAAATCGTCTACACCCGCAACGCAACTGAGGCGATTAACCTAGTAGCCTACAGTTGGGGAATGAACAATTTGCAGCCGGGAGATGAAATTATACTCTCGGTGATGGAACACCACAGTAATATTGTGCCTTGGCAATTGGTGGCACAAAAAACGGGTGCAGTACTGAAATTTGTAGAATTAACACCAGAAGAAACTTTTGATTTGGAACAGTTTAAAAAGCTGATTTCTGAGAAAACTAAGCTGGTGTCGGTGGTGCATATTTCTAATACTTTGGGTTGCATTAATCCAGTAGAAGAAATTGGTGCGATCGCTCACAAATACGGTGCTAAATTCTTAGTAGATGCTTGCCAAAGTGTTCCTCACTACCCCATTGACGTACAGAAAATAGATTGTGATTGGTTGGTAGCATCTGGTCATAAAATGTGCGCCCCAACTGGGATAGGATTTCTGTATGGCAAGTTGGAATTATTAGAATCAATGCCACCATTTTTTGGTGGTGGTGAGATGATTGCAGAGGTATATTTAGACCATTCAACTTATGCAGAATTACCGCATAAATTTGAAGCTGGGACACCTGCAATTGGAGAAGCGATCGCACTTGGTGCTGCGATAGATTATCTTAGCAGTATAGGCATGGATAAAATCCACGCCTACGAAGCAGAATTAACAGCTTATTTGTTCCAACAATTAGAGCAAATTCCCCAAATTAGAATTTACGGCCCCAAACCAAATGCAAAAGGTGAAGGTAGAGCCGCTCTTGCGTCCTTTACAGCCGGAGAAGTTCACGCCAACGACTTATCTACATTATTAGATCAAGAAGGCGTTGCCATCCGTTCTGGACACCACTGCACACAACCATTACACCGTTACTTAGGTCTTCCTGCAACCGCACGAGCAAGTTTATCTTTCTACAACACCCGCGAGGAAATTGATATTTTTATCAAAGCGCTGAAAGAAACTTTGGAATTTTTTGCGGGTTTCCTTGCTTAAAGTTAGAAAATATTTAGATCCTGATTGTGCCAAATATCAGCAACATATCTTGCTAATAGTTGGCACAATTTAATTATCTGGATTATTTATAGGAAAAACTAAAGTTTTTGAAGCTCATTGGGCAAGTGATTGAAATTGACTTGAGCGAGTATTATATTAATAACATAGGTAAAATCATCGGGATTTTATCTAACATCCTGATGGAAAAAGGATTGTAATATGCTTGTTAAGTTAACCCTTGCAGAACAAAGAACAGTCTTAGACAACGTTAGCTGGGAAA
This sequence comes from Nostoc sp. KVJ20, assembly GCF_001712795.1. Taxonomy (GTDB): domain Bacteria; phylum Cyanobacteriota; class Cyanobacteriia; order Cyanobacteriales; family Nostocaceae; genus Nostoc. The sequence continues at coordinate 27,711 of NZ_KV757672.1, read as the reverse complement.
CTTTTGAAGCCTTACTGAGAGATACAGGTGAGGATAGAGGCTCTAGGTTTGCTTACGACTGCGGTGTTTTAGAAATCATGACTCCACTTTTTGAACACGAAAATCCTAAAATTCAGTTTGACCGATTGATATTCGCTTTAGCAGTGGAATTAAAAACTAAAATTAGAAGTGCTGGTTCTACAACATTAAAACGTAAACCAATAGCAAAGGGAATAGAACCTGATAATTGCTATTATATTCAAAATGAGCCAATAATTAGAGGTAAACAAGAATTAGATTTAACATCAGATCCAGCACCAGATTTAGCAGTTGAAATTGATATTACTAGCACTTCTATTAATAAATTTAATATTTATGCGGCTTTAGGTGTCGGAGAATTGTGGAGATATAACGGTGAAATTTTAAAATTTTATCAACTAGTAGCAAGCGAATATATTGAAATTAAGTCGAGTATTGCTTTCCCTCTAATTTCTGTTAGTGAAATGAATAGATTTATCCAGCAAAGTAAAACTATGGATGAAATTGATTTGGTGCAATCCTTCCGCGCTTGGGTGCAGAGTAAGATAGGGTAAAGTGTACTTAATTGATAAATATAATTACTGACTTATTTCTTTTAATCTATGATTGTAAAGTCAACGGTTGGTGAACAAAGAACAGTGCTACATAACATTAGCTGGGAAACCTTTGAAGCCTTGTTGAGAGATACAGGTGAAGATAGAGGTTCTCGGTTTGCTTATGACTGCGGTGTTTTAGAAATCATGACTCCACTTTTTGAACACGAAAACCCCAAAAGTAATTTTGGGAATTTTATTATTGCTTTAGCTGAAGAATTAGGGATTGAATTGAGAAGCGCTGGTTCTACAACATTGAAGCGGAAAATATTAAATCGGGGAATAGAACCAGATACTTGCTACTATATCCAGAATGAACTAGCTATTAGGGGTAAGCAAACTTTAGATTTAGAAAATGATCCGCCGCCTGACTTAGCAGTTGAAATTGACATTACCAGCAGTTCAGTTAACAAATTGGGGATTTATTCAGCGTTGGGTGTAACTGAACTTTGGAGATATGATGGGCAGGATTTAAAATTTTATCAGTTGATAGAGGGGCAATATGTAGAGTGTAAGTTTAGCATTGCCTTTCCTATAGTATCGGTGAGTGAGATAAGTAGATTTATTGAACAGAGTAAAAGTATGGGGGAAATTGCTTTGCTTAAATCCTTTCGCGCTTGGGTGCGAGAGAAGTTAGAATAAATTCCCACCTTTTACTTACCAAGGTTACAATTATTTATGCTTACGTCGATAGTGAGGTTTAACATAAGTTCCATCTTTGCGTCTATAGCCTCCGACATATTTTTTATTAATCGCTGTATCTAAAGCTTCGTAAGTAATTTTACTTATATTCCAAATAATTTTTGCACTGTGTTTGTCTAGATGATGTTGTTCACTAGGTTGAATCTGTTTTTCTAAGCGATCCTGTTCATCCTGCCAACGCTGCTTTTGTAAACTACGCTGTTCATTTTGCAAACGCTGTTTTTCTAAGCGTTTCTCTTGTAAGCGTCGCCTTTCCTCTCGGCTACGATTGTCCTCTTCTACTTTAGCTATATTGATATTTTCTTTTGCTTTTTCAATAATAAAACTTGGCACTTTTAAGATGGATTCATTGTCTTTTGGATAAAAAACGCCAGAAATCCAACTAAATATAGAAGATTTTGGTAAAGCTTTTTCGGTTAACCAAAGTTTGACAGTTTTATCCCAACTACTACTAGCAATAGCAAATCCATCAGCACAAAAGCTAATTGAACTAATACCTGCTGAATGTGCATCAATATTAGTTATAATTTCGCCATTGACTATATGCCAAATCTTTATTGTTTTGTCATCACAACCACTTGCAATAGTTTGTCCATCAGGACTAATAGCCACAGACCAAACATTGCCTGAATGCCCAGAATATGTACGGATTAATCTGCCAGCTTTTACATCCCATAATTTTATGGTTTTATCATCACTTCCACTGGCAATAAGCTGTCCATTAGGACTAAAAGCAATTGTACGCACAGCACCTGAATGTTCAGATAAGGTGAGAATTTCTTTTCCCATCTTCCAAGCCCATAGTTTAATTGTGTTATCACAACTACCGCTAGCAAGTATTTTTCCATCAGGACTAAATGCTACTGACTGAATATAATTTGAATGACCAAACAAAGTGCAAACTTCATGACCAGTTTTTAAACACCAGATTTTTATAGAATGATCATCACTAGCACTAACAATAAATTCTCCATTATTATTAATAGCAATATTGGTGACTGATTTAGAATGCCCATTTAAAGTAAGAATATCTTGAGAAGTTTTCCAGTTCCATATTTTTATAGTTTTATCATCACTGCCACTGACAATTCTTTCTCCATCTGGACTGAAAGTGATTGAACGAACTGTATCTAAATGTCCAGATAAAGTGAAATATTCCTGACCAGTATTTAAATTCCATAGTTTGATATTTTTGTCATCACTACCACTTGCCAAAGTTTGATTATCAGGGCTAATTGCAACTGAACGAACTCCCCCAAACCAACCTGAATGCCCTATGAATGTATGTGAAAGATACCATTTTTGAGTCATGGTTGTATTTATGATGTTAAGTATTTATTTGAGTTATGCATATTTTAAGACATCATTATTTGAAGAGTAATGTAGGAATTACCGTATGTTCAGTTATGAAAAATAGAATCTAACTAGAAGAAGATAAGTCTTAGTAATGGTGTGATAATAGCCACATCGTCTCCCAACTCTGACGGGGCAATCAAACGCGATCGCTCCCTCACTCCCTAACCCAGTATTATCTTTCTTATGATGTGTGAGGATTACTAGATTGGCTGATATAGGCTCGTATCGGGTGCGAATCCTAACTCAAGAGAGGGGCGAACAAGAGGCTGTCATTTCTCCTGCAATAGTGGATGATATGCCAAGCAATTGGACTTTTCATTGGCAAGAGTTATGGCGACGTACTGACTTTGACTTACAAAGCATTGTTAAACTGGTATATGATCGGCAAGTCTGGGGATTAATTAGGTACATTGTCTTTCCTTACCCAGGTACACCGGAGACTTTAGAAATTCAGCATCTAGAAAGTAATCCTGTGACTAGAGGCCAGGAAGCTAACCGCCTGATTGAACCGATAGGAAAATGGCTATTTTGGTATGCAACGCAAGTGGGATTGCAGTATTGTTCCGGCGGTTTGAGTGATACTCGTATTATTCTTGTATCTCTAGATTCAGCTTTTGACTACTATAGAGACATAATCGAAATGCAGTATGTGGGCGCAACAAACATTGCCCCAGGAGAAGATGGCTATGTGTTCAAATTCTCAAGAGACAACGCCGCAGCCTTCATCAGAAGACACGAAAGCCAATGGGGAATCCCCACGTTTGTTGACTCCTGAGCAAATTCGGGTAGGAACAAATGTGATAATGACCTATGCTGAACGTCAAGCCTTTTGGAAAAATTCTGAGATTGGTAAGTTACTTGGTTTCGATTGCTGGCCAGATTTGCAACAAAAAACCGAAACAAGTTTAGTATTCAAGCTATCAGCAGAAACATGGCTTACTAATAGCAATCAAGGTGAATTAAGAAAAGATCCAAATTGGCTTCAAATTGAAGCAGTTATCCGCGATTTAGATGGCAAAAACAAAAGTTTAGTAACTTTGAAATCTAATGATGAGACTTACATAAATATTGGAGGCGGTAAGTCAGATAAATATGTTGTGACTGCGACCTTTAATAACACAAAATTTTATGTTTTAGTGGATTTATCAAAATCTGATGAAATAGAAACATTAGTAGTCGGTGGAGAAGAGAAAAATTATCCTGCGAAAATGTGTGTTGATTTGCTGCACTGTTTAGTAGCTGCTAGAACATTTACCGAATCAGGTAAACTTGATGCTTTACTTGATTGGGAAGAAGATAAGTCATTTGTAATTTAAAAATAAGATTATATTGAGCAAATAGATTAATAACAACCATGCAACCTATATTAAAAGTCGATATTTCTGAACTAAGTGTATCTGAACGTATACAGCTTGCCGAGGACTTATGGGACAGCATTCTTACCACACCCGATAAAGTTCCTCTCAATGATGAGCAAAAAAAAGAATTAGATAGGCGCTTGGAGATGCATCGCCAAAATAAAAACCAAGATTCAACATGGCAATCCGTCAAAGAAAGACTAGGTTTATCTAAATGAGCTATCAGTTAATAAAGCGATCGCACCCCAAAAAGTCAACTCAAAGAATCTGGATCTATCCCTAATTTTCGCAATTCCTGTGCCAGCCTTTGAGCGCGTTCTTCAGCGGTGGTAGCGCGTTGTTCGGCAGCGATCGCACGTTCTTCTGGTGTTAAATATCTCACCCCTTGTTTGTCATACCAATACAACCAATCCCGCGTAATTCCCTGATAGGTTCCCCGTTCATGACCAATTCCTAAACCTATCTCTGTTAACCAAACAGGATTTCCTCGCTGCAATACATATTCACCATTTACAAAGCGATAAACTTCTAAAGGCGGTTTTCTCCGGCGTTGGGGATTGTAAACAACATAATATAAAATCTCCATCTCAGCATACATTTTCTTTTTGCTGGTGTATTCCCCACGCCGTTTATGAGAAACAACTTCTAATGCCATAATCGGCATCACCTTTTCTTCCCACAACACATAACTTAAACGCAAGTTCTCATCAAAAACTCGCTCGACTCCTAAACTTAAAAACCCATCAGGGACAATCGGCGGTAGTTCAGGATCGTAATATATCCCCATATCAACCCCAAAAAACCAATCCATCCGGTTTGTCCATAACCAAGCGAGGATGGCTTTGAGTAAACTGGGAATTAAATCTTGTAGTTCATTGTCCACAGGTGTATAGTCCGAATCGGGCAGATCCTCGGCGGAGGGTAAGCAGTGCAATGGGTTGTAATTTAACATGGTGGGTGCAAGCGCAAACTTATAATATTGATGATATCTATCCACCTCTGACTTTTTCTTGCGATAATTCCCAAGGGGGACGCGCTCCCCACTGGTTAGTCAAAGGTGGATAGATGACACTCAAGCGGTTAGTTTTAATTTTTGTGCTGACGCCGATAGCAGTTCTGTTGGCGGTTTCCTCTTTATTCAGTAGTTGGCAACAACCTCAATTTCAAAGTCGCCTGGAACTATATCAAACCAATATTGCTTTACAAGCTCAAGCTTGGCAATCAGAAGATAGCAGCGATGACAATCTCCAAGGGATTCGGGAAGCAATACTTGGTGATCAACCCCTGGAAAGCGCTACGAAGCAGTATCAGGAGGCGCGTCAATCAGTTCAAGCTAATTTGGACAAAGTTAACAATCAACTTACACAATTACGCTCTCAACCTGAAATAACTCCCACACCTCCAAAACCTCTATCTGATGTTCCTCCCACGACTAAAACCTCTAAACAGGGACAGCAACAGTTAGAGCAGTCTTTTAAGCAATTACAAAAATTATTAGCTGAATTAGACCTGCGGCTGGGAATTTTACAAGCACAGCAAGGACAGGCGGATACAGCCCTCAAAACTTGGAGCGAATTACAAAAACGCTCAGATATCAATCCAGAATTTGGAGAAACCGCAGCTGTATTAAGTGGACTGTGGAGCGATCCTCCCCGTCTGCTCCAAAATTCTCAAGAACGGATTCAAAAGAATTTAGAAGGTTGGTTTCGCTCTACTACTTTGGTTCAGCTATACCAACTCCAACAACGACAAGATGCTTTATCAGCAGTTAAAGCTGCACAACAAGAATCTGCTGCTCAAGCAGTGTTGAAATTAGCGGTTATTGGCACTATTCCGACATTGGCAGCTTTAAGTGGTCTAATATTGCTGATTTTCTTATTTGCTCAACGCTTACTGAAAGGAAAAGCCTCTTTACTAGCTCAAAATGCTGATATCCCTTGGTCAACGCCTTGGGATGGTGAAACGATTTTGCAGGTTTTTGTCGTCGGCTTTTTCTTTATGGGGCAAATTTTTGTCCCTTTAGCCCTATCGCTACTCCCTATCCCGCGTCCCGCCTCTGATGTGCGACTTCAGGCTTTTTATGTTTTGGTTAGTTACTTACTGGTAGCATCGGGTGCGCTGTCAGTGCTGTATTTCTCTCTTAAGCGCTTTTTTCCACTACCAGAATTTTGGTTTCGCTTTCGTTTTCAAGATAAGTGGTTTTTGTGGGGACTGGGAGGCTATTGTGCGGCTTTACCTATAGTTGTGGTGGTATCTTTGATCAATCAACAGCTATGGCAAGGACAGGGTGGTAGTAACCCACTGTTGCAACTAGCCCTGGAAAGTCAAGATGGTATAGCACTTGGCATATTTTTCTCCACAGCAGCGATCGCAGCACCATTTTTTGAAGAAATTTTATTTCGCGGCTTTTTGTTACCTTCTCTAACTCGCTACTTACCCGTGTGGGGATCGATTCTGATTAGCAGTTTGTTGTTTGCGATCGCTCACCTCAGCTTGTCGGAAATTCTTCCCCTCACAGCATTGGGGATCGTTTTAGGGGTAGTTTACACGCGATCGCGAAACCTCCTCGCTCCTATGCTCCTACATAGTCTCTGGAATAGTGGTACACTATTAAGCTTATTTATTTTAGGTAGCAATTAGCACAATAATATTACTGTTGCTTAAAACGAAAATATTTGCTTTTATCTCCATAAGTGGGTACAATTGACGAATTACGTTGGCGCAGCATCTCGTAGAGAGCAGCATTACGAATTATTTTAATTGTCTTCCCAAACCGTTTTAGCTGTCATAAATTTGATTGCAATTCCGTTTTGCGCTTATGAAAGTAGGGATTGGCAACTAAAAACAGGTTAGAAAAATATGGAAGATGTCTCTTGCACTTCTATATTCAACTAGTCTCGTAATGGTGCGATGGCGTTTCACGCCCACTGGAAGCGATGTCTACGACGGGCTGCGACTACACAGAAAAATCCGGAAATAATACTGACGGACTTGTAAAAAGTAGTGTATGTAGCAGCTTTTGCTGATTACTGAGGTTCATTTTTCTCAAGAAAAATGTCTTACCTAAAAATCTGCAAAACTGCCGCACCAGGGTTTGCAATCCTCAAATCCACCAAAAGTCATTAAGGAGCGTCAGATTTTTAGATTATGCTGCAAGACATCCTAGCGTCCCCTCTGGAATAGAAGTGCGCTAATTTTGCTTATTTGTCTTGGGCTTACTCATACTGGAAAATTTAAAAATTTATTGATTAAGCAAATATATTTACTTGCTTTCATTACAATAAAGACTTTATTTTTATACTCACTTATCAAGGAGCAAGACTCAATTATGTCAAATCTCAACCCCAGTCACCCAACCAAACAACTTCTATCTGGTTACTGTGGCATTATCCTTGGAGCATTTGGGGTTCATAAGTTTATTCTAGGATACGCTTCGGAAGGCTTTATCATGTTGGTGATTTCCGTAGTTGGGGGTTCTTTCACCTACGGTATTGCCTTGTTAATTATGCAACTTGTAGGTTTAATTGAAGGCATGATCTATTTGAATAAGTCCCCTGAAGGATTTGTAAATACCTACTTTGTAAATAAGCAGGGTTGGTTTTAGAAACTTATATTTCACGTTTGCATTCTTGCGTGAAGTTACGTATAACGAATTGGTCAAAATAATTAATAATTTCAACCTTTGAGAGTACAGAGCTAACATTGAATTTTTGATTTAGTGTTGACTCTGTACTCATTATTTAATTATGAATTATTCGATTAATGCTTACATCTAGCAAAAAACTTAGGTGTGAATTTATAGAACTGCTGTCGGATTTTTGAACAAAACCCAGTACGTATCTATCCCTTGTTTCCTTTTAAGAGTTCTCTGCCCAATTGACATCCTCACCCGCGGTGATTCTGGAGTAATAAGTAATAAGTAATAAGTAATGAGTAAATACCCATTTTTCATCCACTCATTACTCATTACTTTAAAGCATTGCGTGAAGCATGGGGCTTCTCTACGAGACGCTTCGCGAACAGACCCAAATATCTGGTAAGTAAACTCTCCGAATAAAACCAGATTTCTATATATCTTCTAAATTGGGTAAAATTTGACAATTTATTACTGCGAGAGATATGGAGATGCCAAGTAAGAATAATTACATTAAAATTGAGGCTGTCATTTATAGTTGAGGAGTATGACTCATAGTGTCTAATATCAGCCCCAGTGATACTAACAGCAAAAAAGTTGCAGCTGGCATCTGCGCTATTTTGTTAGGAGCTTTAGGTATTCACAAGTTTATTCTTGGTTACAAGACTGAAGGTCTGATCATGCTGCTTGTCACCCTACTTACATTTGGTTTGGGTGGGGCAATAATGGGGATTATCGGTTTGGTTGAGGGTATCATCTACTTAACTAAGACTGATGAACAATTTCTCAATGCTTACATTGTCGAAAAGAAAGGCTGGTTTTGATTACCTGCCTCTGAGGTTTTGTTTGCCGTTTTAATTTAATGTTCATTGGTGTTTGAATTATCGAACAGAATTCAGGAGTCAGGAGTCAGAATTCAGTTGGGTATTCTGTATGTATGACTGGCGGTGCTTCGTAGCGTTAGCGAGTCTGCGATAGCGCAGCGGTAGCGAGTATTCGAGCGTCGCGTCTGAAATAATTGGGTTTAAGACCCCCACCAAATTGAAAATTTGGTGGTGCAACAATTCCTGCGCCGGTCTGAATCCCCGACTGATTTATTCTGACTCCTGTTAGCGGATAGCTAAGGTTTAGCCCATTCTGACTTCTGAATTCTTCTTCAATCCTACTTCTATGCCAACTATCAAACGTAAACAGCTAATCTGGATATTCTTCTTGTTGTTGGGCTTAGGCTATTTCAGCGCTATGTCTAATTTGGAAATTCACAATTTTTGGAAAAGCCTAATTGTACTCATGCCAATGCAGGTTGGAGCTATTGTTTATGTAACTTACCTACGATGGAGCCGTCAGTGACCCTCAGCAGAGTAGGATAAATTAAGAAATTTAATAGGGTTGACATACAGTCGTAGTTCCATATTTAGCCTACGCTCAAATTAGAGACGCTTTTAGTCAGGCGTTGAATTTCTGTAGCGAATCTAAACACTTGCCATGCAACTTGTCCCAAAAACTAAGCTAGCCCCAGAACTCGACCCAATCTTAGAGAAAATTATTCTCGATGTTGGGGGTATGAAGTGTGCTGGGTGTGTCAACGCAGTAGAGCGACAGCTAACTCAACATCCAGGAGTCAAGAGTGCTTGTGTGAACCTGGCCACAGAGGTAGCTGTTGTAGAGTCAGAAGTTGGTGCAGTAGATGTAGATGCACTGGCAGAGCGATTAACAGCCGTTGGATTCCCAACTCAACCCCGAAAAGCTAGCGGCACAGTCACAGGCGAAATATCTACTTTACCAGACCCAGCAGAACGACAACGCCGAGAAATGCGATCTTCTTTTAGGCAGTTGGCGATCGCAGCGATGTTGCTAATATTGTCGGGAAGTGGGCATTTTGGTAATCTTGGTAGCTCAGTGCTGCCAGTGCTGAATAACATCTGGTTTCACTGTGGATTGGCAACAGTGGCACTATTAATTCCCGGTCGCCCGATTTTAGTAGATGGTTGGCTGGGCTGGCGGCGAAATGCACCCAACATGAACACCCTGGTGGGATTAGGAACGCTGACAGCCTACATTGCTAGTTTAGTAGCGCTGCTCTTTCCCCAATTGGGTTGGGAATGCTTCTTTGATGAACCAGTAATGATGCTGGGCTTTATTCTTTTGGGAAGGACATTAGAACAACAAGCTAGAGGTCGCGCCGCTGCCGCATTTAGGAAATTACTAGCACTCCAGCCCCAAGTAGCGCGATTAATTGCCAACCCAGAGAAAGGAGGAGTGGGGTCTTCTAGTGTAGAAATTCCCGCTGAACAGGTGCGTGTTGGTGAATGGTTACAAGTGCTGCCAGGTGATAAAATCCCCGTTGATGGTGAATTGATGGTTGGTCAAACAACGGTCGATGAATCAATGCTAACAGGGGAAGCCGTACCAGTAATTAAGCAACCTGGAGATACGGTGACAGGGGGCACACTAAACCAGTCAGGAGCGATCGCTATTCAGGCAACCCGTATTGGAAGTGATACAACTCTAGCTCAAATTGTCACCCTAGTAGAAGCCGCCCAAACTCGGAAAGCACCAGTACAAAAATTAGCAGATACGGTAGCTGGTTACTTTACCTACGGTGTACTGACAGCATCTATATTGACATTTGTATTTTGGTACTTTTTCGGCACTCACATCTGGACTGATATCACCATGTCTGGTGGCATGGAAATGATGAGCCACGCTCCACATGAAGCTCACCACTCCCCACTCCCTACTCCCCACTCCCCTTTATTAATTAGTTTAAAACTAGCGATCGCAGTTATGGTAGTCGCCTGTCCCTGTGCTTTGGGACTTGCCACCCCAACAGCCATTCTTGTCGGGACTGCTATGGGCGCAGAACGGGGTTTATTGATTAAAGGTGGTGACGTTTTAGAAAGAGTACACCAATTAGACACTGTAGTATTTGATAAAACCGGCACTTTGACCACAGGTAATCCCATCGTCACAGATTGTCTGTTAATTGAGGAAATGGGGAAGGTGGGGCCCCCTCTGGGGATAAGGGGTAATGGGGAAAAGGCAGAAGAACAGGAGAAGAATAACAATGCCCAATGCCCAATGCCCAATGCCCAATCCCTAATACAACTAGCAGCAGCCGTAGAAAGCGGTACTCACCACCCTCTAGCAAAAGCGATTCAGCAAGAAGCACAACGGCAACAGTTATCTATTCCAAATGCTGTGGATTTTCACACAGAACCAGGATTAGGGGTGTCTGCTGTGGTGGAGGGTACAGTTGTACTCTTGGGTAACTGGGACTGGTTGAGTTGGCACGGTATTTCAAGTAGTGAAACCGCACAGCAGGTAGCACAGGATTTAGCAGCAGATGGTAAAACAGTCGTTTGCGTAGCAGTTGGGGGAACTTTCGCCGGACTAATTGCTGTTTCTGATACTCTCAGACCAGATGCCCGTTCTACCGTAGACAAGTTGCGTCAGATGGGCTTACGGGTAATGTTGCTCAGTGGCGATCGCAAAGAAGCAGCGATCGCCATAGCCAAACAACTAGGATTAGATAGCGCTGATGTAATAGCAGGTGTTCCCCCAGCCAAAAAAGCGGCGGCAATACAGTCTCTCCAGAAGGAGGGACTGGGGATTGGGGATTGGGGACTAGGAAAAATTCTTCCCAATCCCCAATCCCCATTGCCCCTAATCCCCAGAGGGGGCCCCGAGTTCCCCAATCCCCAATCCGTTGTGGCAATGGTAGGAGATGGAATCAACGATGCTCCAGCTTTATCGCAAGCAGATGTAGGAATTGCTTTACACTCAGGGACAGATGTGGCGATGGAAACTGCTGAAATTATCCTAATGCGCGATCGCTTAAACGATGTCGTCGAATCTATTCAGCTTAGTCGCGCCACCTTCAACAAAATCCGCCAAAATTTATTCTGGGCTTTTGCATATAATACTGTTGGCATTCCTTTAGCAGCAGGTGTTTTGTTCCCTAGTCTGGGTTTTGTCCTTAACCCATCTGGTGCAGCTGCACTAATGGCTTTTAGCTCTGTTAGCGTCGTTACCAACTCAATATTATTAAGGCGATTAGCTCATCACTCGTAGAATACTCTTATACAGGTAAATTTCCAAGCACAAATCTTGGTTATTCTCATATAAAGTTAAACTGAGTCGTATTCAGTTTTTACGCAGCCCAAAAAGCTTCTTAAGACACTTACCAAAGCTATCATAACTACTGGAGTAGAACAGATATCAATACTGCTCGGTTAAGAATTTTTAACTCGGAATTGGTTAAGGGGAAAAGGTTAAAGGGAAAAGTTAAAGGTTTTTTCTTTCCCCTTTCCCCTTCCCCTTTTCCCCTTAACCGACAAGTATTGGAACGGATATGTTCTACTCTTTCAAGGTATCATGCAATTTTAAAGCTTATTTAGACCGGCACCACATACTTATGGTGCGCGAAAATGAAAAAATACGATACTAAAAAATCTTGAATCACAGTTTCACAAATTTGTCAATGGCAGCAGAAAATAATGAAAACCATCTACTGATTATTGAAGACGATCAAGGTCGCAAAGAATTTTCTCTAGAGCAACCCGTCTACTCTATTGGTAGAGATCGCGAATGTAATATCCGTTTGATGTCGCAGTTTGTCTCCCGACGCCATGCCACATTAGTGAGATTGCCACGAGAGCATAATAGTCATAGCTACTATTACCGGATTGTAGATGGCGATGCTAAAGGTAAGTCTAGTTCTAACGGTTTAATGATTAATGGACGCAAGATACCATCTCACGATCTCAGAAATGAAGATGAGATCGTTTTTGGGCCTCAAGTACGTGCCATTTATTACCTTTTAAGAAACACTCAGCGTTTGGGACAAACGGATTCGAGCGAGTACGATATTACACTAATAAACCCCGGTATGGCCGAGGATTTAGAGGATATAGAAGACTGAATTATAACTACCAATCAAAGTTTGACCAAGCCCCGTTGGGGCGGGAGTAGGGAGTAGGGAATAGGGAAAAAAATAGCCCCAACAACCACCGGGATACAAGCCCCGTTCAATGCTGTCTTCCCCACTCCCTACTCCCTACTCCCTTCTTGTTGACATTCCCACAACTTCAAGCCGTGGGAGTGTCAACTCAACCACCAACGCTATCCTGCAAGACTTTCAATCAAATGCCAATGGCGGCTATTTTCAATAGCCTGCTTGATGAATTCAAACATTTGTCGGCAGTAATTATCTAGTTGAAGTGGTAGTTCTTCATTTTTAAGCACAATACTCATCCGGGTTTCTGTTTCAGTACATTTTGATTTATCAATCAGTACTTCTACTGTTACCAATTTAGGAAAAGGAACATTGCCAGGAACCTCACGAGCGATAATGTAATCGGCCGTATTGTATTGAATATCCAACTGACAGTCCTGTAGAAGTTCTACAAGTAACGGCAACAGATGGTCACTAGGAACAGAAACAATAAATGAACAGGTATAGCGAGCCATAATAGCCCCACGCCTTGCAACACTCCGTCCATCCTATAATACCGAAGTATCTAAACGGAAAGTCATTATAAAAGCAAAGTTTTTGAGTTTTGAGATCAGGCATGATCAAAATATACAGTTTACCCAATTTTGTGAAGAAGGTAGGAGGCAGAAGGCAGAAGGCAGAAGGCAGTGTAGGCTTCAGACCTACACTGATTGCAGGACACCTGTGGCAGAGATTTTGGAATGGGTCTTAAACCCAAGACTCGTCTGGTCGCGGTAGGAAACAAAGGGCAGTTCTCCTCCTGCCCCCTGCCTTCTTTGGTAAGCTGAAAGTTTGATCAAAAACTTTACAATAAAGGTTTGGCTGAGGTAGAAAATGAAAGTCGCAATTACTGGAGCAACAGGATTTGTTGGTAGCCGTTTGGTACAACGACTCCACGGAAAAGGTCACAAAATAGTAGTATTAACTCGGAACACCACCTTTGCTCAAAAAGTTTTTCCATCTGAGGCTTTCCCCGATGTAGAAATTGTTGCCTATACACCAAATGCATCTGGTTCCTGGCAAAGTGTCATTGCTAGTTGTGATGGCGTAGTTAATTTGGCAGGAGAACCTATTGGTGAAGGACGCTGGACACCAGAACGGAAACAGGAAATCCTCAATAGCCGGAAGTTTGGTACACAAAAAGTAGTTGAAGCAATAGCTAACGCTAACCCCAAAACGGCAGTCGCTACAACTGGGGGAACCCCCGCAACGCGCTGCCTCCCAAGTGTGTTAATTAACGCTTCAGCCATTGGTTACTACGGCACTAGTGAAACGGCAATCTTTGATGAAACAAATATATCTGGTAACGATTTTCTTGCCCAAGTCTGCCAAGCTTGGGAAGCTGAAGCGAGAAAGGTAAAAGATGCTGGTGTCCGACTGGTAATTCTACGTTTTGGGATTGTTTTGGGCAATGGTGGTGCTTTAGGTAAAATGATTCCGCCTTTCAAACTCTTCGCTGGTGGGCCTATTGGCAGTGGTCGGCAGTGGTTCTCATGGATTCACGTAGATGATTTAGTTAGCCTGATTCTGGAAGCTTTAACTAAACCGGAAATAGAAGGCGTATATAATGCAACCGCCCCTAATCCAGTTCGGATGGCAGATTTAAGCCAAACTTTGGGAGAAGTCATGAATCGCCCTTCTTGGTTGCCTGTTCCTGCTTTTGCGATCGAAGCTCTTTTAGGAGACGGGGCTATAGTAGTTTTAGAAGGTCAGCAAGTCATCCCAAAACGCACGTTAGAAACAGGTTTTGAGTACAAATATCCTAATTTGCAATCAGCATTAACACAAATTCTTAATTAAATGGGAGTGGGCATTGGGCATTGGGCATTGGGCATTGGGCATTTAAAAACTTTTCCCTGTTCCCTGTTCCCTATTCCCTGTTCCCTATTCCCCAGTACCCAGTCCCTAGTCCCCAGTCCCTATTTCCCAGTCTCTTGACTAGAGAGAAATTTCCTGGAAACCCAACTGATAATACCGCTGAGAATAGCACCACCCATGAGAATACCAATTGCTGGGTTAAACACAGGTTGCCACAGTTGATGCCACAAATCCAAACCCAGGTTTATTCCCACAGCATCACCGATCGCTGCGATCGCTAACCAGCCAAAGCCAAACAAAACCAAAAAAACATCTGCGACTAAAACCATGTTTAGCCAATTTAACAATTTATCTTTCATGATTCGATTGGGGAATGGGGAATGGGGAATGGGGATTGGGGAATGGGGAATGGGGATTGGGGAGAAAAAGTATTTTTTTATTCTTCCCCTTGCCCCCTGCTCCCTGCCCCCTGCTCCCCACTCCCCATCATTTACTTTTCAAACAGCCAATTTTTGACTTTTGTCAAACTCTGCCAATCTGGTTTCCTACTTAAACCGTCTTCAATACTATTTTTTATTTCGTCACTCCATTCTTCATTGACAAAAATCAATTGCTGTGCTATGTCAATGTGTTCTCGCAAACCTTTTTGACCCGTTTCCAGCATTGCTAAGGCGAGATTGATTCTAGCTTGTGGATCTTGCGGGTTTAACTTAACTGCCTTCTGTGCGGCTTTGTATGCCAAGTTGGGTTTGCTATCGAGTAGATACAACCACGCTAAACAAATCCAAGCAGCACTAGTTTTAGGAGCGCGATCGCATACTTCTTTAAACACAGGGATTAAAGATTCTACTGATTCTCCAGCTTTATAGCGTTCTAAACCTGTATCAAACAGGGATTCAACTGTATTAGTCATTTGTCATTAGTCATTGGTCATTAGTCATTAGTCATTAGTCATTGGTCATTTGTGAGGGACAAAAGACAAAGGACAAATGACAAATGACAATATTACACCCCAAATGACTTACCGCAACCACAAGTTTGGCTGGCATTGGGGTTAGTAAATTGGAAGCCACCGCCAATCATGGCATCGCTATAATCGAGCATTAAACCGTAGAGATATAACAGGCTCTTGCGATCGCTGACAATTTTGAAGCCATCGTAGTCAAAAACTTCATCCTGAGGGGTGATCTTGCTAGTGTCTTCAAAGTCCATCATGTAAGACATCCCAGAACAGCCACCCTGACGGACTCCCACCCGTAAGCAGAAGTCTGTGCCTTGCTTGTCCCGGAGGGATTTTACCTGCTTCAATGCGGCTTCGCTCAACAGAATTCCGCGTTGTTGAGCCTGAATTGCTTGTGTCATCTACTTTTTCACTCCTTAATTTAGTTTAAGCTTTACCCTATATCAGCTTGTTAATGCCTGTAGGTTGCCCTTGGTGTTTTTGTATTCATTCTAGCGGCTTAGATGCCGCTAGATGCCAAATTGTAAACACTCCGTTAAAAGCAGCCAAAAATTTTTATTCTAGAATTGAGAGACTCAGTGTGTTTATACGAGAAGGCAGGAGGCAGGAGGCAAGAGGCAGGAGGAAATAATTATGAATGAAAGTTTTAATTCTCGGTATAAGATTCATTTTAAAAAGATGAATTGTATCGAGACATATATCGGAAAATACATTCGTAGCCGATCTGGTCTTCTCCATTGGCGTCTCCCTTTCTTCTACAAGGAAGTAAGCTACGCGCAGTGTCTCCTAGAGAGAGTCTAGGATGCATTCCAAATGGATTATTTGGCATCGTTGTCCACAGCCTAAGTCTCACGCTTTTAAATATGGGTTACTCCTGCCTCCTGCCTCCTGAAACATTCGGTATTTTTGAAGTTCAAGCCTTGTGGCAACCTGAAAAGCAACCACCTTCAGGTGCAGCCATAAAAATTTAATCTGAGGCTAGCTATCTTCCAAAGTTTACTTCCAAATTGCTTCTTTTGATCTCTATGACAAGTTTTAATCGCTCTACCAGTCGTCGGTTGAAGAAATTAACTCAAATTCCTTCTGTATGGGAGGGCGATCGCCGTCCGTTGTCATCACCAAACCAGTTCTCAGACTCAGAGGCAAAGGGAGAATGCATTCTTTGGGTAGATTACTCCCAAGGTGTTGTCCGAGGAATGGATGTGGTAGCTTCAGATATCGGCCCAGAAGCAATTGTTCGCACCTTAATGCAAGCAATGGAGCATCCCCAGAGTCCGGCAAGACCTGCTAGACCCCAAAGAATTGTAGTCAAAGACCGCGAGATCCAGTTTTACCTGCGGGGAGTGCTACAAGATTTGGATATTGCCATTGATTACGCACCAGAACTGCCTTTAATTGATGAACTATTTCGTGGATTCGCCGACATCCTCGATAGTCAAACCCCCGACTTACCCCCACAGTATGCACAAATCTTGCGAGAGAAAGCATTTGCAATTTGGCAAGCAGCACCTTGGGAATTTTTGGAAGAACAGCAAATTTTATCCATTGAGATTAATAAGTGGGATGTTGGCACACTCTACGCCTCAATCATGGGAATGCTGGGAATGGAGTATGGGATTTTGTTTTATCGCTCAGAAGAGTCTTTAAAACAGTTTCGTGCCGCTGTTTTAAGAGATGAAGAATCAACAGAGCATCTAGAAGAAGCATTCCTTAAGCAAGATTGCCTATTTCTCACTTTTGAGACTGCTGATGAAGATGATGAGGATGAGGATGAAGATGATGATTTGGTCGATCTGCCATTATCAGAAATTGACCCCACCTTCGGTAATATCCACCCCTTAGAAGGACTGCGTTCTGTTTTGTATGACGAAGAAGCATTGGTAATCTTGGTTGCGATCGAAAGCCTGATCCGCTTTATTCGCGATCACCGTCGCCCGCTTCATGAAGACATCTTTCCTACCCTCAGCCGTCGCTATCGGATTGCTCTACCACAGTCGGAAGAATCAACTAAATCTGTACCTGTGACAGTCTCTACCATGCCGCAGTTAGCCGCAGAGTTAGAGGAAATGGCAGGTTTTGGTGTTGATGATCAAGAGATTGACAATCTTGATTTCCAATCATTGCAAGATGACTTGATACCTGAAGATTCCTTCCTTAGCTTAGGTGTGGTGTCCTGGGAAATGTTGGAACACCTGCGTAAGGGAGTCAGCTACCATCCGGCTGGTGAAATTAAACACGTGGGTGATGGTTTGCCGGTGATTTTAATTCAAACTTCTCGGCCCAAGGCGAAGACTGTAATTGAAAGAATTGAAACAGCAGGTGGATTGAGAGCAATTTGTTTTAATCCAGGTGCCGACCCCTTCGATGGCGATCGCTACGACCTGGGTTTATTACAAACTCAAAATGGCGAATTGTTCCTATTCGGTGAATTTTTAGACGAAGATCCGATTCATGTAGAAGCCCGAAAGAAATGGAATCAACGGTGTAAAAATACTAAGGGCTACTGTGGCTTAATCATTGCTAAAGGCTTAACGGGAGCTTCCCGTGGCAATCCTCAGTTACGAGATATGATGGCTTTGTTTGAAGCGCGATCGCTTTCACCAAAAGATTTAGGTATTGGCACTCTCCAACTGATGCCCCAATTTAAACTTTGAATAGTTGCACCAATTGCTGCAATCCTTAAATCTCAAATTATAAGTATGAAAAATTAAGTCAATGTGTATTTGATTTACATGTTAACTGAAATTGCACTTGGGAGGGGAAAAGGGAAAGGCTTTCTTTACCTTTTAAAATTTACCGAAAAAAGCAGAGGGCAGGAGGCAGGATAGCGCAGCGTTAGCGAGTTTGCGAGCGTCGGCAGAAGAAATGATTCCTGCCCTCTGCCTCCTACCTTTCTTTGTAAAAATACTCAGGGTTATCGCATTTGTACATAGCTCACCTTTAAATGATTGGAAGTTAACTTTACCTCAATTTCATGAAGTACCTATATTTTCATCGTTTCCCAGTTATTTTTATTGGGATGTTTTCAGTATAAATAGCTACGAACTACCTACGAATTACCTGCAAAGTTGGGTTTAATCAAACCTAGCTGACAGTCTTAGATAGCGGAATCTTTTTTACAAGTTTTGCAGTTTAGCATCTTGTTTATATATCAATATCATTAAGCAAAGGTTCAGATGTATATCTTTTTCTTTGTAAGTTTTTTATAAAGGATAAAAATGAGATTGTTTAGTCTCTAAATGAAGATTATTTAAAGTGCGGAAATAATGGCTATAATAAACACACCAGCAAAAAACA
This sequence comes from Nostoc sp. KVJ20, assembly GCF_001712795.1. GTDB lineage: Bacteria > Cyanobacteriota > Cyanobacteriia > Cyanobacteriales > Nostocaceae > Nostoc. The sequence goes on along the minus strand of NZ_KV757672.1, from coordinate 8,978 downwards.
TTGAAATATACAATTGTTTTTACGGGTATACTTACCAAATACAAAATGATTGAAAATCAATACTTTTTTGAAAATGATTTATCTCTTAGTTTAAATCTAAGAAGAAGGTTTGTTGTCAATTTTTTAGCGCCATAATTGGCTAAAAATGATTTTACTAACCTCTAGATAGATGAATACAAACAATGGAAAAAATCTCTGGGTTGAAATTAAACTATATCGCTAGAGGGAAGATAAAAAATAGGCAAAATTTCATCGTATCTTTACGGGAAGTTATTGTAAAAGCATGAAACAAAACTAAAATATTATTATCGGCAACAGTCAACTAACATCATAACTATTACGGGCTAATTCATCTGTGTAAAATTACAGATAATGCTGTAAAATTTTACCAATGCGCTGGGCTATTGACACCCAGTAAACTGAGTTTTCTCCTCTTTTTTCTGGTTAATATATTGGCATGTAAAAGCAATGAGCTTGATTGAGGGAAGCCAAAAATCATAGCCATTCAAGTCGCTCTTAACTTATTGGGTGCAGATGGGTGTTTGTTATGGAGCGATCGCTTATTTGCCTACTTCATAGGGGATTATTCACGATCTACAAATACCACTCTAACCTGCGTGTAAGGTAGCATTTCAGCATAATAATGATTCTGAAAGCCTCATTTTATGGTGTTTTAGCAGATATTCTCTCTGAGTGGGTTTGGCAAGCTTGCTCAAGAGATAAGGTCGAATGCTTTCAATGAAGAATAACTTTGGAAATCTTAATTGAGCCAACATTAGGTGTCTCAATTCATCCATCAAATTTAATTCTCAGGCTTTACTCATGCTGTTAGGAGGGTTATTATCTTCAAAAGCAACAATGTGCTTTTTCTGCTGTCGCAATAGTAACCAATTAAAGTGTAGTTCTTTGATTTTTTTAGAAAATGATGAATCCTTGGACAAAACGAATATTTTTAATATTAATGATATGACTTGTTTCCTGAGACAAACTCTGATAATGTTATCGGTTCCCTCTTTACTTAGACTCTTTCGACAACCTAAAATATACAGCAGATAGCATGATAATGACAAATAAAAAATGGGCGGTTAAACGTATAACAGTCAATCTCGCAACACAGGAAGCGGAAAAACTGGAAAAATATTGCCAACAAACAGGTAGACCCGCAACCGATGTGATTCGTGAACTGATTAGAAGTTTGCCTGTTTCCGAAGACGGCAAATAGGTAAGAGGATGCTTTAAGTACTTATCCAGATAACTGCTTTGCCACCAAAAAATAGCTATCATACCTTTTTGAGTCCACGGCTATGGACAATACTTTGTCTAGCTGATACAGACGCGAGAAAAACGCGTCTGGTAATCTTTAGGGACTAAAAAAAGTGATCAAAGAGGTTTTAGTATCAACATTGCCATAACTTAATATGCTGGTGGAGTTGATATTAAGTAGCAAATTCCGACACCAACCCAGTTACAATCTGTAAAGAAACTGAAAAGGAACGACGGAATGCGCGTTGCAATCGTAGGTGCGGGACTGGCTGGACTAGCAACCGCAGTAGATCTAGCTGATGCTGGTTGTGAAATCGAGATTTTTGAGTCTCGTCCGTTTGTGGGTGGTAAAGTTGGCAGTTGGGTCGATGGAGATGGCAACCATCTAGAAATGGGGTTGCATGTATTTTTTGGGTGCTACTACCAACTATTTGACTTGATGAAGAAAGTGGGGGTGTTAGAAAACTTACGCCTCAAGGAACATACCCACACTTTTATTAATAAAGGGGGGCGCACCGGTGCTTTGGATTTTCGCTTCCTCACAGGTGCGCCTTTCAATGGCTTAAAGGCATTTTTTACTACTTCTCAACTATCGTTGCAGGATAAACTGCAAAATGCGATCGCTTTGGGTACTAGTCCGATAGTTCGAGGATTGGTAGACTTTAATGGGGCGATGAAAACCATCCGCAATTTAGATAAAGTTAGCTTTGCCGACTGGTTCCGCAGTCACGGTGGGAGCAATGGCAGCATTAAGCGTATGTGGAACCCCATTGCCTACGCATTAGGATTTATTGATTGCGAAAATATGTCTGCTCGTTGTATGTTAACCATATTCCAGCTATTTGCAGTTAGAACTGAAGCTTCAGTTTTGCGAATGCTGGAAGGTTCACCATCTGAATATTTACACAAACCCATTCTGGAATATCTCGAAGTTAGAGGCACGAAAGTTTACACGCGTCGGCAAGTCAGGGAAATCCAGTTTACAGAGTCAGACGGACAAACCCGCGTCACTGGTATAGTAGTTGCCCAAGGTGATACCGTAGAAACTATCACCGCGGATGCTTACGTTTTTGCTTGTGATGTTCCAGGAATTCAACGCATCCTCCCCAACGAGTGGCGTAAGTGGTCAGAATTTGACAATATTTACAAACTGGATGCAGTGCCAGTGGCTACAGTGCAGTTACGCTTCGATGGTTGGGTAACAGAATTGAACGATGGAAAGGAACGTAAACAGCTAAATCATGCGGCTGGAATCGATAATTTACTTTACACAGCCGATGCTGACTTTTCTTGTTTTGCGGATTTGGCGTTGACTAGCCCTGCTGATTATTATCGCCCAGGACAGGGGTCTTTGTTACAACTAGTGCTGACACCGGGAGATCCGTTTATTGCACAAAGTAATGAAGCGATCGCACAGCATGTCCTCAAGCAAGTTCATGAACTATTTCCCTCGTCGCGGGAACTAAATATGACTTGGTATAGCGTAGTAAAACTTGCTCAGTCTCTCTACCGAGAAGCGCCAGGTATGGATGCGTACCGTCCCAACCAAAAAACACCAGTGGATAATTTCTTCCTTGCAGGGAGTTATACTCAGCAAGACTACATCGACAGCATGGAAGGAGCAACTATTTCTGGGCGGCGTGCGGCCAAAGTGATTTTGGATAGTTTGAAGAATTGACATAGACACGGAGTGGCTTGCCACAGGCTACCGCGTTCGCGTAAAGGGAAGGGCGCAAAGGGCCCGTACTCCTGCAAACAAGCAAGCTACGCAAAGCGTCTCGTAGAGAAGGAAAAAGAGATAATGTCAGATTGGTTAGAGCATACTGTGCAGGTAGAAGTAGAAGTTCCTATAGATTTAGTATGGAGCCTCTGGTCTGATTTAGAGCAAATGCCTCGGTGGATGAAATGGATTGATTCGGTGAAAATTCCCCCAGAGAATCCAGATATATCTCTTTGGAAATTAAAAACTGGCAGTCTAGAATTTAATTGGCAATCCCGAATTCTTAAAGTTATTCCCAATCAAATTATCCAATGGGAATCGATTGATGGTTTGCCCAATCAAGGAGCAATTCGCTTTTACGATCGCCACAATAGTAGCATTGTTAAAATGACCATTTCCTATGCGATTCCTGGCATTATTGGCAAAATTATGGATAATTTATTTTTGGGACGGATAGTTGAATCGACGATTCAAGCTGATTTGGAAAGGTTTAAAGAATATGCGCTGAATATTAAAGCTAATTGATACATAATTGATATCAATACTTGTCGGTTAAGGGGAAAAGGAGAATGGGACAGAGCAAAGAAAAAACTTTTAACCCAAACCCAGTAACCTTTTCCCCAAACCAAATTCCAGTTTAAAATCCAAAACTCCAGCAGTATTGGGATTAATGTTAGGCTACTTGCTGTGGCTGAGATTTCACTAATTCACCAGGAGCAAATACTCCATTCTCTGTAATAATTGCTGTAATCAACTCAGCTGGAGTGACATCAAATGCTGGATTGTAAAACTCTACACCCGCAGGTGTGAGAATAGTATCACCAACTTGATAGATTTCTGTTGGTTCGCGTTCTTCAATGGGAATTTTGCTGCCATCGGCTAATTCAAAATCAACGGTGGAAAGGGGTGCAGCCACAAAGAAGGGTATATTATGAGCTTTAGCTGCGATCGCTACACTATATGTACCAATTTTATTAGCAGTGTCACCATTAGCAGCAATTCGATCAGCACCCACAACTACAGCATGAATCAAACCCTGTTTCATGCAATGGGCTGCCATATTATCAGTAATTAATGTAACTGGAATACCTTCTTGGACACATTCCCAAGTGGTGAGTTTTGCGCCTTGTAAGCGGGGACGGGTTTCATCGGCAAATAAACGCTCCAAACGTCCTTCCCTCCAAGCAGAACGCACAACACCCAAAGCAGTGCCATAACCAGCAGTAGCTAGTGCCCCAGCGTTGCAGTGGGTAAGCAGCGTCAGCTTTTCTGGGGTAGTAGGCAAGACTGTCAAACCATTGTCGCCAATTGCTTGACAGGTTTGCAAATCTTCAGCGTTAATAGCTTGGGCTGTTTGGAAAAGGGTTTGCTTGATGTCTTCCACTGTTCCCAGGGTTTCGTAGGCGGCTTTGATCATCCGGCTAATTGCCCAAAATAAATTTACCGCCGTCGGACGAGTAGAACGTAATAACTGGGCTACTTTATCTAAGTCTTGCAAAAAATCGTGGCGATCGCTTGTTTCAATTTCTCTTGCACCAAGATACATTCCATAAGCCGCAGCTACACCAATTGCAGGCGCACCCCGGACAATCATGGTTTTAATCGCCCGCGCCATATCTTCACTGCGGTGAATTTCCACAAATGTATATTCGTTGGGTAAGCGAGTTTGGTCAATTAGTGACACTGAGTTGTTGTGCCAAATAACGGGATAAACTTGGTTTGGGGAAGGTGTCACGTTGCTTCGCTCCGAATTCAAAATTAAAAATTCAAAATTTAAAAGTCATAGGAAGATATTGGGTATTGAGGATTGGACATTTTCACCTCTTCCCCTACTTCTTCCTCATCTTGGGACTATTTGGGAAAGTAGGCAATAATCATAGCAACTTCAGGATGATTGCGAGCGATCGCTTCTGGTATTCGACCAAAAAGTGAAACTAGTTGAGTTTTCTGTTCAACAGTCCCGTTTAACACTAGCAGATCGTTGGTTTTGAGTAAACGAGAAACTTGCTGCACAAAATTGCCTCGCACTTTTTGAATTGGTGTATCTTCTGGCAATCCGGTTTTAGTCAAATCGATATCTACTCCTTGTTTTGTGACAACTTGCAAAAGTTGTACAGTAGCTTTGAGTTCCGTTGCCAAACTTTTGACTAATTGAATACTTTCTCCAAAAGAACTAGCATAAGTTTGTTGGGTGGTGAAAGCCAGAAAGACTCGTGTTGTATGCTCAATTGGCAAGGGGAATCGAGTTACCAAAACAGGCACATTACTGCGATTTACAATCTTGTCAATGACACCGCCAAAGAGATTTTCCTGATAAGTAGAGTAACCTTTCCAGCCGCAGACAATCACACTGGCCTGCTTTTCTTCTGCTACACGAGCAATTCCCTTATCAATTGATTCGTCAATCCGACCAATGGGACTAACATTGACCACGGCAGCATGGGCAATCATTTCTGCTGTTGACAGTAATTGGCTTTGTCTGGCTTTATCCCCTGGAGAAATTGGGGAACTTTGTTCTAGTAAAATATGGAGTGGTAATAAAGTCCCGTCTGCTGATTTTGTTAAGAGTATTGCCAACTTCAGCAAGTTATCTTCAGTGCTAGGGTTGGCAACTGGTACTAAAACGCGATCGCCTAGATTTCCTAACTGATGACTTTCAATACTAGTTTCTCCTGGCCTGATTTTTTTCCCCCACCGATCTGTCACCCAAGGAGAAGCAATGCAGGTAACTAAGATCATGGCGATCGTACCATTCACTGTTAACTGATCGACCAACTCGATTTTGTAAGCAACAGTGATTGCAGCTAGGGTAGAGGCTGCCTGAGCTACTGATAGCCCAAACATCAACATGATATTGTCAAAATTGAATCCGAATAACTTGCCCGAACCCCATGCAGGAATGAACTTAGCGATAATGGCAACAGTTACCATGACAGCGGATACTAGGAGCGATCGCGGTTCTTGAATCAGAATCAGGGGATTCACCAACATTCCCACAGAAATTAAGAAAAAGGGTACAAACAGCGTATTTCCGATAAATTGAATCCGATTCATCAGAGGACTAAGTTGGGGAATTAGCTGGGTAATAGCAACTCCAGCTAAAAAAGCGCCAATAATCGGCTCAATTTGGATTAATTCTGCCCCATAGGAAACCACAAACAGGGTAGCTAGGACAAAAGTAAATTCTGCCCCTTCATCGTGTCCAAACCGCTGAAAGAACCAGCGACCAAGACGAGGTAGACCCCATAGTGTCAGAAATGTGTAGATAATTAGTGAAGGAATCAGGAATAACCAAAACTGTATGCTTAAGCTGCCTTGATGCGCTCTCACTACCACCGCTAAAACCAAAAGTGCTAAAACATTGGTGATTAATGTGCCTCCGAGAGTGGTCGTCAATGTCTGAGAGCGCATAATTCCCAATTTACTGACTATCGGTAGTGCTAGTAGCGTATGGGAAGCAAAACAAGAAGCAACTAAAATGGCAGGTAATACACCATAGCCAATGGCCATCATGGCTGCGGTACCTAATACCATCGGCACACCAAAGGTAGCTAATCCGAATATGATTGCTTTATCAGCGTTATATTTCAGATCATCCAAGCTAGTTTCCAGTCCTGCCATGAACATGAGAAATAGCAAACCAACTGTGCCTAAAAGCACAATTGTGTTATCTCGTGCCAATAATCCCAGTCCATTTGGCCCGACTACAACACCGGCCAAAATTAATCCGACAATACCCGGTAGTTTGATTTTTTCAAATAGCAGGGGTGCGATTAGCATAATCCCCAACATCATCAGAAAAACCGGTACTGGTTCTTTAATTGGTGTAGATAATACAGAAGCTAGCAAAAAATTTGTCATACTCTGCCCTAGAGTTGCGTTAACATATGATTTCATCCGAGAGCGTTAATGGGACAAAGCCCAATGTAGGCACACTCATACTTTGGCAATAGATTTAATATTGTTTGATATGGACATGTTGCATAGTTAGCATGAATATTTTTAAATTAATAGTGGTAAATGCTAGCACAGTACGGCGAAAATAAATCACTCATTTCAAATGTCTGAAACCCTTGCAAAAATGTTAATTACGTTAACGATCAAGCGTCCGTAGGAGCATCATTACGAATTACGGATTATGAATTATGCACAGTAGTACTAGCGACTTAACTCTATACTGCTTAGTATTTATATGCAATACACTGTGGTAAGAAAAAGTATCTACGGCGTGTTTTCAAAGTTGCGTGGATATTCAATTGTGTATTCAATCACTCGTAGCAGTATTGGTTGACAACCTTTTTTTCTAAGCTTGCCCGATTGATAAATATATGACAGGTAAGAGCCGTCTTCTAAAGGTTGTTCTGCAAGAAATTTCACATTGGCAGGAATTCTTCCTAAATTGCTTTCAGTACGTCACTACTTTGTATATCTGGAGACACCAATAAGAAGTCTTTGAGATGCACCATACGCCAATACTTGTCGGATTTTGGGGAAAAGGGTAAGGGGTAAGGGGAAAGAAAAAACCTTTAACCTTTACCCTTTAACCTTTTCCCCAAACCCAATTCCGAGTTCAAAATGCTTATCCGAGCAGTATTGCACCACACGCTCATTTTTATTCTTGGGAAAATGCTTAATTTACAAGACTTTCAGGCTTAACTGAACCGTATTGGGTGATAGCGTAGCGGTGGTGAGTCTGAGAACGAGCGATCGCCACTAACTCTTTAACAATCCAAAATCCAAAATTGTAAATCAAAAATAGTATTAGAAATTCCTAAGCATTTATATTTTCTAATTAAGGCAAGGTGATACTAGTACTTTTTTAAGCTAGTTTTGAGGGTTTGTAGTAAAGACTTTAGTCCTTACTACGAACTTGATTATCTATCAATTGAAAGTTGACAGAGTACTAAGCAATCAGACTAAAATTGCTACTACTCAAAGTAATATTAGGATTCCCCAAACGGGCAAACTCAAATACTGTTCCTGTACCCAGAACGTTGCCATCTTGGTTATAGAATAAGCTGCCACTACTTTGGCTAAAGACAATACGCGCATTACTAGCGTTGACGAATTGATTACCAGTGACAACTGCAAAGTCAGTTAAAGCCTGACCCACAGTATTAGTAACAGTATTGAAGGTGGTTTTACTCAGCACAATCTGGTCTTGTCCGGCTTCAAAGTCAGTGATGGTATCAATACCTAAGCTTGTGTTAAACACACTATTACTTTGGAACAGATATTTATCACTACCAATTCCACCTGTAAGAGTATCATTACCATTACCTCCCAAGAGGGTGTCATTTCCTGCTAACCCTTGGAGTCGGTCATTTCCACCACCACCAATGAGAGTGTTATTCAGTGTATTACCAGTGAGAGTGTCATTACCCGTGCCACCCGTTGCATTTTCAATAACGTTGTTGGCAGAAAGAATGAGATTGAGATTGCTATTAACTGTTTGCGAAGTTGTTACACCTAGATTTAGATTGACCGCAACTGTAGTACCGCTAAAGTTAATAGTGTCAGTACCACCTGTTGTGGTTTCTATAATTGTGTCCGTTCCCAAGGCACTATTAGCTACAAAAGAATAGGTATCATTTCCTGTTAATCCTTGGAGTCGGTCATTTCCGCCACCGCCAATTAAAGTGTTATTCAGTGTATTACCAGTGAGAGTGTCATTTCCTGTGCCACCCGTTGCATTTTCAATAACGTTGTTGGCAGAAAGAATGAGATTGAGATTGCTATTAACTGTTTGCGAAGTTGTTACACCTAGATTTAGATTGACCGCAACTGTAGTACCGCTAAAGTTAATAGTATCAGTACCACCTGTTGTGGTTTCTATTATTGTGTCGGTTCCTAAGGCAGTATTCGCTACAAAAGAATAAGTATCATTTCCTACGCCACCATACAAAGTATCATTTCCAGCATCACCTGATAATCTGTCATCTCCTTGTTCGCCAAATAAACGGTCATTTCCGGCATCACCAAGAAGGGTATCGTT
>NZ_KV757671.1 GCF_001712795.1 Nostoc sp. KVJ20 | reverse complement strand
TGATGGTCAGTGGATTATTAGTGCCAGCAATGATTCGACAGTGCGCTTGTGGGATATTCACGGCAACCCCATTGGTCAACCTTGGCGCGGACATGAAAAAGAAGTTAATTCTGTAGCCTTTAGCCCTGATGGTCAGTGGATTATTAGTGCCAGCAATGATTCGACAGTGCGCTTGTGGGATATTCACGGCAACCTCATTGGTCAACCTTGGCGCGGGCATGAGTATTGGGTAAATTCCGCAGCTTTTAGCCCTGATGGGAAACTGATTGCCAGTGGTAGTCTTGATGGAACAGTCCGCTTGTGGCAATGTGGGTGGCAAGAATGGTTGCAAGTTTGCTGCAACAGGTTACATTATCATCCCGTCTTTCAAAATCCTGAAAATGGCAGTGATGTAGAAATTGCCCACCAAACTTGTCAAAAATATGTATGGAATCCACAATTCCCTAAACAGTTGCACAACCAAGGTGCAGCAAAGCTAAAAGAGAAAACTTTTTCAGCAGCTTTGGAGGACTTTAACCAAGTAGTTCAAGTTAATTTCACATCGCACTGGAAAGATCGCCTTGCTTGGCAATCAGTACCCACAGAGAACCATTAACAATTCAAAATTCAAAATTAAAGACAGTTGGAGTTAGGGATTTAAACCCCAACTCAACTGATTTTGGCTGGAAACTTGCTCTGGGTCTACTTGTGTGTACACCGTAGCCTAAAAGGAGAGAGGAATGGAATGTGAGGTCAAAATTGTACTTTATGCTTGTCGAGAACCGCTATAGCGATGAAGTGACACTTCCCCCAGTATTTCCAAAAGCGATCGCTCCATAACTTCACTGACAAATTTATTTCCTTGCAAGTTGAGGTGAATATGGTCGTGAAACAAACCTTGCGGGTTGGTGTTTGAATTGAAGTTCGGCAAAAAATCTATATAGTTAATTTGCTGCGCTTTAGTAAAGTCGCTCAAGCGCTGACGTGCTTTAATTTCGTAATCGCGGGGGCCTGGTTCACCAATTTCTCGCAGTAAGGGAGTCATAACTAGCAGAAATTGGCTGTTGGTTTGACGAGTCAGGGCTTGAATTTTAGCGATCGCCTCCAGATTAATCCCCACGCGATCGCCTGGTTCATTCTGCACTGCTTGCAGTTCAGGAATTGGCTTTTGCTTAACGATATAACGCTGCCACACTTCCATTAATGCCAAAGGAGGTTTACGATCTGGATAATTGCGATCGCGTCCTACTGGTAAAGATGTGGGAGGAGTTGCAAACAAATCATCAGTATTAATTAATAACACCACTGCTTGCGCGTTAAAATTGCCAAACTTCTCTAAATAAGCTAATTCGTTCCTTGGTCCCCAAGAGTTAGCTGAAGCATTTAGCACTTCTACTCCCTGGTAATTACTATTAGTGGATGACGCTAGAGAACGCATCATCAAACTAGATATTGTATTAGTCTGATCTGTCCACCAGCCACCATTAGCAATAGAATCACCCAGCAGTAAAACTCGCAGTTCAGAAGATGCAGGTATCTTTTTTATCGGACTACCCCGCATAGAATACTCATTAATTTCAATGCGATTACCAAAACGACGGGTACGTTGGTTAGGAGCTAATAAATAACCAATCTGTTCATCGCCAATATAAATCAGGGGATTACCAAAACCAAACAGCGATCGCAGTCCGCTCTCCACTACCACAAACAATCCCACAACCACCGCCGCAATTACGATCAGTGCCACTTTCACTACCCACAACCTTTTATACACATTTGTCAATTGTCATTGGTCATTTGTCATTTGTCATTTGTCATTGGTCATTGGTCATTGGGCATAGGAAGTTAGAGTAGAAGGTTTAGGCTCAAAGTTGAGCTTCCAAAAATGAAAGTTACGCCATGTGCGACTTGATCTCAAACCTAACCCCCAACCCCTTCCCTACTAGCGTTGGGGAGCAAAAATCAAAGCCTCTCTCCTCTTAGGAGCTACTGTGTATACACAAGTCCTAAAATCCTTGCCTGGTAAGATACAAGCCTTAGTAGGCAAGGTTTTGAACAGAGCAAGCTAATTATCAATAGTGTCAGCTTATTGATAGAGGTTTAACGGAAAATCAAGGATTTTAAAAATAATTTTCCGTTCTTTTGTGTCCATCTGATTCCCAACTCAACTTGTGTATGCACGGTAGCCTCTTAGGAGAGAGGAATGGAAGTGAGGTCAGAATATTAAGTTGCACATCGCGTAAAGTTGGGTTTGTGAACTCCCCATTCCCCATTCCCCATTCCCCATTCCCCATTCCCCACTCCCTATTCCCTATTCCCATTCCATTTTGTATAAATCATACTAATACCTCTAGAGAAGTAAGTAATTCTGGGGTTTTAAAAATTGTGAAGGTTAAACAAAATAGTATTAGGAATTTAACATTATCCGCAAATAGAAGGACTACAATCAAAACGGACAAATGTTTCATGCTCCAACAACAGAGGATTACAAAGCTATGTCCGACTTAAATCGAGGAATTATGAAATTTGAGGGTGCAGATTCCCCAAAAGTAGTCACCATCTCTACCGTGTTGCTTTTGGGATCGATCGCTGCTCTCATAATCTGGGCGCTGCAAGCTGCCTATGCGCTAAACTAAAACCATTAGTAGCCTAGAAGGACACTTGTCTTAAACGGTTTCCGTGGTAGCCAAGTGTCCTTAAAGAAGAATACAGAATTCAGGAGTCAGAATTCAGAATCTAGAATTCAGAAGTAAAACAGGCTTGACGGCTAGTTTGAAAAGCTAGTTTGTGTAGTTGAGAAACTTAAAATATCCTGTCTGCATAAGGAGTCTAGTATGATTACTATATTCTATTTATCAAATATTCTCCTGAATTCTGACTCCTGAATTCTGACTCCTGAATTCTGACTCCTGAATTCTTTTCAATAAAAGCGCCCTAATCACCATCAAAAATTTCAGAAAAACTTTAGATTTGAGATTTGAGGTTTTAGATGGAAAATTTAAATCTAAAATCCAAAATCCAGAATGTTTGAACCTTGGGGTGTCTTAGTTATTTTAATTATCTGCCCCCTCTTGGGCGGATTACCCCTGATTGCATGGATTACTTACGCCCTAAAGCGTAAGCAATTATCACAACTGGGTACAAAAAATATTAGTGTATCGGCTGCCTTTTATCATGGCGGTAAATTTGTCGGAATTCTGGCAGTCTTGTCAGAGGCTTTGAAAGGAGTTGCGGCAGTCTTACTCAGCCGCGTTTTCTTCCCAGATGGCTCGTCTTGGGAATTAATTGCTCTAATCGCTCTGGTAATCGGTAGATACTGGATAGGCAGAGGGGCAGGTACGACAAATGTTGTCTGGGGATTTGTCGTACATGATCCACTGGTGGCAATATTTGTATCTTTCTTTGCAGGTATTAGTTTTACAATTCTGCAATCCAGAAAGGTAGTTAAATTTGGAGTTTTACTGCTCTTTCCTCTGTTTGTTACCCTGCTGCACCTGAACGATATCCCCAGAATGCTTGCTGCTGTCGCTTTAGCTGCTTTAATGGCCTGGATTTATACCAGAATTCCTGATGATATGAATCTGCCAGCCCAAGAGGCACAAACAGAATCGCAAGCGATGTTGGAATTTTTACGCGGCGATCGCACAATGGTTTCTTTAGATGAAGAGTTGAATGCTGCCATCGTCGGAGAAAAGGCAGCTACGTTATCTCAAATTAAGCGCTGGGGCTATTCAGTTCCGAAGGGGTGGGTACTCGCCCCAATTGACGATCCCCAAGGGTTGACAGAATTTCTCCAGCCATCAGAATTATCCCCCCTAGTGGTACGTTCCTCGGCTATTGGAGAAGACTCAGAAAACGCTTCCGCTGCTGGGCAATATGAAACAGTTTTAAATGTTACCAGCCCAGAGGCATTACAAACAGCGATCGCTAAAGTTAAAGCTTCTTATAATCATCCATCTGCTGTCCAATATCGGCGCGATCGCGGTTTAAATGATACAGCAATGGCTGTGTTGATTCAACAACAAGTCCAGAGTGTATATTCTGGTGTCGCTTTCAGCCGCGATCCCATTACCCAGCAAGGTGATGCGATTATCATTGAAGCCCTTCCAGGTAGCCCGATGCAAGTAGTTTCGGGAAAAGTCACACCAGAACAATATCGTGCTTTTGTCGTTGAAACGGAAAATTCTTACTCTATACAATTAGAGGGTGAAGGACGAGTCCCACAAGGATTAATCAAGCAAGTTGCATACTTAGCCTACCGACTCGAAAAACGCTATCATGGCACTCCTCAAGATATTGAGTGGAGTTATGACGGTCAAACACTCTGGGTGTTGCAATCTCGACCGATCACCACTCTATTGCCCATGTGGACACGCAAAATCGCTGCTGAAGTGATTCCCGGAGTAATTCACCCCTTAACATGGTCAATTAATCGTCCCTTAACTTGTGGAGTTTGGGGAGAACTGTTTACTTTAGTTTTAGGTGATCGCGCCTTGGGGTTAGATTTTGCCGAGACAGCAACTCTGCATTATTCCAGAGCCTATTTTAATGCATCCCTCTTAGGAGATATTTTTCTCCGGATGGGACTGCCGCCGGAAAGTCTGGAATTTTTAACCAGAGGAGCTAAATTAAGTAAACCTTCCTTGCAATCAACCTGGGAAAATTTGCCAGGACTAGGGAAGTTGCTGAAGCGGGAATTAAGTTTAGAAAAGGATTTCAAGCAGGATTATCACAAACGCTTCATTCCTGGGTTGTCACAGTTGGCACAGGAAGATATAGATAACTTGGAACCAGCCAAGCTGTTGGCAAGAATTGATTTTATTCTGGAGTTACTGCGTCATGGTACGTATTACAGCATTTTAGCTCCCTTAAGTGCAGCCCTGAGACAGGCGATTTTTCGGGTAAAGGATAGCCAGATTGATAACAGTGTTACCCCAGAAGTAGCGGCATTGCGATCGCTCAGTGGAATAGCTACAGATGCCAAGCAGGTATTGCAGGAATTTGAGCCACAGCAGGTATTTGAGCAATTAAAGCAAACCCCAGAGGGAGAAAAGATCCTAGAAGAATTTAACGAATTGCTTCAGGATTACGGCTATTTAAGTGAAGTGGGAACTGATATCTCCGTTCCCACTTGGCGGGAAAATCCCCAGATGATCAAGCAGATGTTTGTGCAGTTAATGCAGGGGAACGAACCACAAGCAGGGGCAAAAGATGCGATTAATAGTATCTTTGCTGTTAAACGCAAACGCTCTTTTGTCCAACGTCGTGTAGATATCAAAGGACGAGTTACCGAAGTTTATTCCCGGCTTTTAGCTGAATTGCGTTGGAGTTTTGTCGCTTTAGAGAAAGTTTGGTTAAAGTCCGACTTACTCAAAAAAACAGGCGATATCTTTTTTCTCAACTTTGATGAAGTGCGGCGTTTAATTGTGGATGAAGATGCCAGTTTAATTGAGCAGTTAGATGAGTTAGTGGAATTTAGGCGATCGCAATTTGTCCAAGATAGCGAGATTATTCAAATACCCTTTTTAGTCTACGGCAATACACCTCCTCATCCCTTAGCTCCCTCTCCACTCTACTCTGACCAAATTTTACAAGGCATTGGAGCCAGTCACGGGCAAGCCGAAGGACGAGTGAAGGTGTTGCGAAATTTACAAGATATTCCAGAGATTGACCGAGATACGATTCTGGTAGTGCCTTACACAGATTCCGGCTGGGCACCCTTGTTATTAAGGGCTGGGGGATTAATAGCCGAAGCTGGTGGCAGACTTTCTCACGGTGCGATCGTTGCTCGTGAGTATGGAATTCCCGCTGTAATGGATGTTAGAGGTGCTACATGGATTTTGCAAGATGGTCAACGGGTACGGATTGATGGGTCTAGAGGTATTGTGGAATTATCTAACGATTTAAGACCCGAATGATTACCACTTCTCTGAAAAACTTGCCTGAAGAGTCTGTTTCTCACAATCCCGAAATCAAGAAAAAGGTAATGCTACGCTTCGGCGATTTACCTCACCTGACTAACTTTTCTCAAGCACGTTTTGCTCCTGGACAAACCGCACCAGCACACGCGCACCAAGATATGTGTGAAGTATTCTTTGTGGAAGCTGGTTCAGGAGTAATTCACATTGATGGTAAAGAATACCCCCTACTACCGGGAAACTGCGTAGCCATAGAACCAGGAGAAGTACATGAAGTTGTCAATAGTGGCTCAACTGAGCTTGTTTTGACATACTTTGGTTTACGAGTGGAAATATCAGCTTAAAACGCTACATCACCAAAAACTTGGGTCTGAAGCCCCGTCCTTTGAGGACGGCTTTTTATCATCTGTGAACCAAATTAAATGAGTAATGAGTAATGAGTAATGAGTTAGAAGTAATGAGTAATGAGTTAGGAGTTAGAAGTAATGAGTAATGAGTGGATCAGAAATGGGTATTTACTCATTACTTATTACTTATTACTCATTACCCCAGAATCCCCACCCTTCGAGGCTGGGGAGTATGTCATACCAGCCTGAAAAATCTGGTTTGGGGTGAGATTCAATTCGGAAAAAGTTTGAGAAATAATGCGATCGCTATCTCGAAACTTACTTATCTGATATTCTCCATCAACTAAGTTACAGACAGAAATTGTCGGTTGTTTAGGATTGCCAATAAAATTACGTCCACCCAAGCCAGCATAATCGACAATCCAGTATTCCGAGATACCCATCTCTTCATAGTCAGCGTATTTTAAATAGTAATCGTCCCGCCAGTTGGTTGAGACAACCTCAATTGCCAAAGGTATCGATGCACCCAAACTCACGGTAGATTCTTTTTTCCATAATTTTTCGTTTGGCAGATTTGCACGGTTTAGCACCAACACATCTGGGAAGTAACCAGAATCTTTTTCGAGAGGTCTAACTATAGCTTGGTTGGGCATGAAGTAGGGTAATGCTAGACGTTTGATTTCAACAGGAATTTCGATACCTAGAAATCCTTTTACTTCTTCGTGTTCCCCTACTGGTTGCGCCATCTCAACAATGTCTCCGTTATGTAGTTCGTAGCGTACCGCCGAATTTTCGGGTAGCCAATCGACGAATTCCTCAAAGGTTACTAGCTTGGGTATAGCTTGAGTCATGGCTTTTGAGAGTTTTTGCTTTGGAAATATTATCTCTAATCTAGGGGACTGCGGATAGATTTTCCAGATGGAAGTTGAACGCATTTTCATCCCAACTCGCTACACCGTAGCGGTCAATATCATGTAACCTTGTATCTAAATGGTGAAGCTGTCATGCTTCAAAAATACAATATTTTGCGATCGCCCAAAGGGCACTCCACTCCATGCAATTGCACCGCAGAGCTAAAACTAGTACAACACGGCGGAAATAAACCAATCATTCCAAATCAACGAAACCCTTATGCTGTATTCATTTTTAATTTTTAATTTTTAATTTTTAATTCCGCCTTGCGGTACTAGGGGCAAATAACTTTTAAACTAACTTGGAATTTTATGAAAGCAGTTGGTATTGACTTAGGTACAACTAATTCCGAAGTGGCGATCGTCGAAAACGGACAGGTACGAGTATTGCCAGGTGAAGATGGCGACCTGATTTTACCTTCCTGTGTGGGATTTAGCGATACAGGGAAATTGCTGGTGGGACGCGAAGCCCTCCGTCAGTATGCAGCAGCACCTGAACGCACTGTCAAGTCAATTAAGCGCTGGATGGGAACTGACCATAAAACCACTTTTGGAGATAAAGAATACTTACCTCATGAAGTTTCCGCTATTATTCTCCGCGCCCTGAAACAACGGGCTGAGAATGTTTTAGGGGAAACAATTACCCAAGCAGTGATTACGGTTCCAGCTTATTTTACAGATGCTCAACGACAAGCAACTAAAACTGCTGGTGAGATTGCTGGTTTGGAGGTACTGCAAATTATCAATGAACCCACGGCGGCGGCTTTAGCTTATGATTTGCGTTCCGAAGAGACAGAACGAATTGTAGTTTATGACTTGGGAGGTGGTACTTTTGACGTATCTGTAGTTGAAATTACGGGCGAAGTCACCGAAGTATTAGCTAGTCATGGTAATAATCGTTTGGGTGGAGATGATTTCGACAGGCTTTTGCAACTCCATTTGGCGGAGCTATTCCGCAAACAGCATGGGGTAGATGTGCCTGATGATGCCGCAACCCAAGCGCGTCTCCTGAGAGCCGCAGAGCAGTTAAAAATTGACCTGAGTTCCCATGCCTTTGCTACAGTCCGGGAAGCATTTTTGGGTAGTAAAGGCAAGACTGCACTACATCTAGAGACAGAAGTAGCGCGAGCAGATTTTGAAAAGTCGATTCGCCCACTATTAGAAGAAACCCTAGAGGCAATTGACCGCGCCCTCACAGACGCTAACCTGGAAGCCGATGAGATTGACCGGATTATTCTAGTTGGTGGTTCTACACGCATTCCTTTGGTGCAAGAAATGATCGCAGAGCATCTGGGACAAACTCCTACTGATGGTATTCAACCAGACCTTTGTGTAGCTTTAGGAGCAGCTTTGCAAGCGGGGGT
Source organism: Nostoc sp. KVJ20 (assembly GCF_001712795.1). Lineage (GTDB taxonomy): Bacteria > Cyanobacteriota > Cyanobacteriia > Cyanobacteriales > Nostocaceae > Nostoc. The sequence goes on along the minus strand of NZ_KV757671.1, from coordinate 86,428 downwards.
GCTGGTAGGTGAATCTGTGGACGCCATTCTTGTAGATGTAATTCCCCATTCCCTCGGCATTGCTGCGGCTGTGCCTACACCAATGGGTATTATGCCAGGTTACTTTAGTGTGATTATTCCCCGCAATAGCGTTGTTCCCGTTTCCCGCTCTCATGTTTATTCCACCTTGTTTGATGAGCAAGACGCGGTAGAAATCGAAGTTTTCCAAGGTGAAAATGCGATCGCCGAAGAAAATGTTCCTCTGGGTTCCTTTAGAGTGGAAAACTTACCACTCAAACCAGCAGGAGGGATTCAAGTTGAAGTTCACTTTGACTTTGACCTGAATGGTATTCTCACCGTCACCACCACCGAGAAAGGCAAAGGACAACAAGGGACGCTAGTAGTAAATAATGCAGGGATACAGAAACTTTCCAGCCATGAATTGAAGCAAGCAAGGGCAGATTTAGAAGCATTATTTGAAAGTGATGAAACAATTGAAATCTCCGCAGAAGATTCAATCGAGTCTGTAGAAATCACTCCAGAATTGGCAGCACTTTTAAATGGCGCGGGGCAAGCACTTCTTACCGTAGACGAAGAACAAGCAGAGGAATTACAAGATTTATTAGACCAGATTGAAAATGCGATCGCTGATAATAGCGCAGAATTAACTCAGTTACAAACAGAACTGGAAGATTTTCTTTACTATATCAGCACTAATGAATAGGGAATAGGGAATTGGGAATAGGGAATTGGGCATGGGGCATGGCAATTATTGAACATCTATATGAAATAACTATGAAATGTCCTGTCTGTGGAGCAATTTATCGTCCAACAAAAGGTAGCAGGGAAACAGGGAAAAATGAGGGAGACAAGGAGACAAGAGAGATAACCAATGCCCAATGCCCAATGCTCAATGCCCCATCCATAACTTGCAAACGCTGCAAGGTAGACTTATCTGATTTATTCTCTCTGCACGACCAAGCTATTTGGGATCACAGAGAAGCGCTGTATTTATTATCACAAGGACGTTATTCTGAAGCAGCAATGCACAACAATCAAGCTATTGCTTTGTATTCCAGCAATGCAGACTTCCATGCCTTAGCGGGGAAACTATGGGCATTACAAGGAGAGTTTCGAGAAGCGATCGCATCTTGGCAACAAGCACTCAAATTTGACCCAGAAAATGCGATCGCTTGTGATTGTCTGCAAATGATCCAGTTAATGGCAAAAAATAATCAGACTTAAGGGACTACCAAAGAATAAAACAGGAGTCAGAATTCAGAATTCAGAATTCAGAATACTCTACCCATGAAAGGATAGAGTTTTAAGGCGAGAATATTTTAATGCCCAAAACAGTAGCCATGTGAGAAGAGAATAGATCCCCAGTTGGCGCTTGAGGGTGAGCGATCGCACTCCAAGCAAGTACGATTGCGATCGTCATCATACTGACTAGCACAAACTGAATTATCGAATGGAGGAAGCGATTAAATAGGAACCAATACTTGTCGGGTTTTGGGGAAAAGGGTAAGGGGTAAGGGGAAAGAAAAAACCTTTAACCTTTTCCCAAAACCCAATTCCGAGTTCAAAATGCTTATCCGAGAAGTATTGAAACAGGAACATATTCCAACCACAGTAAAACCTCGCACAAAGAATGATAATTGATAGCAAAAAATACTGTTATCATTCTTTCAGCGAGGAAATGCCAAAAGCCTTGTTATGTAAGATTTTAAGGCTAAAGCCTCTGCTGTTAACTACTTCTCAAGAAACATCTTTTCTTCCGTGATTGCCTCTACCGTACCAGCGCAATAACACTTGTGCTAGTTTCTGGGGATTGTGACGTACAAAACCCGTTTCATCTTCATACAAAACATTAGCTGGAACAATTCTTCGCCCTAGCTGAATTACAGCTTCTCTATCGAGGAAAACAGGATGGGAGTTTTGTTGAGCGTAGCGGATGAGTGATTGCTCTGATGGCGATTTTTTATGTATTAATACAGCATCGAATAGCCGTCTTTCTCCACAAGCAGCATCAATTGCTCTGATGTGATCGGCAACAGTGTAGCCTTCAGTTTCACCTGGTTGAGTCATTATATTGCAGATATAAATACGGGGGGCATCTGTTTGAGCGATCGCATCGGCAATTTCTGGTACTAGTAAATTAGGAATCAGGCTTGTATAAAGGCTACCTGGCCCAATGATAATGTAATCAGCTTCTTTAAGTGCCTTAATAGCTGCTGGTACCGCCGGAGGATTAGCTGGAATGCAGCCAATTTTGACAATTTTACCGCCAGCTTTGGGAATGCTAGACTCCCCGTCAATACGACGACCATCGGCTAATTCTGCCCAGAGGTGAACATCACTGAGAGTAGCTGGTAGTACTTGTCCCCGCACTGCTAGCACTTTAGAACTGGCTGCAACTGCTTGTTCTAAATCTCCAGTAATATCACTCATTGCCGTTAAAAACAAATTGCCAAAACTGTGACCCGTTAATCCATCTCCAGCCCGAAAACGGTATTGAAACAATTCTGTTAATAACTTTTCTTCATCTGCTAGTGCAGCCAAACAATTGCGAATATCCCCTGGTGGTAAGACTCCAAATTCTTGGCGCAATCGTCCAGAAGATCCACCATCATCGGCTACAGTTACAATCGCAGTAATATTAGCGCTGTAGGTTTTCAATCCCCTCAACAACGTAGAAAGTCCTGTACCACCACCAATTACTACTATTTTCGGGCCTCGGTACAATCGACGATGAGCCATCAAGACATCAATGAGTTCCTCGCCACCTTCTGCTCTCAGTACCTTAGTAATTGAGCCTACGGTGCGAGTTTGCCCCCAAAGCACCAACAGCAAACCACCAAGCAGCACCAAAGGGCCACTGATATAGTTGGGTAGGATGTTGGTGATTACTCCTAGGAAACCCCTAACCAACTCGATCATCCAAAAAATTGGGGTCAGCTTAATCCAAATCGCTAACCCCAAACTCGCCAGCAGTACACCCCCAACACTGATCAACAACCAACGTTTTACCGATAGTCCAGGGGATAACCATTTGAACCACTGGTTAACCCGATAGGAAGTACGAGAACGCGACTGCTTTTGCAGGGCTTTGAGGGCTTGTCTAAGAAAACCAATTGACATACCTGATTCGGAGCAGTGCTACAAACAATAATTAACAGAAAATGTACACCACTTGGTTTAAAACCCTAGGCGTGAAACTATTATATTTGTCAATCCCATTAGACTTAAGAGCAAGTGGTCAAGATTGCCAGTATTCCTAGTTAAACAATACCCTGGTTTGGTAAAAGTGAATTTGATGGAAAAACGAATTTTAGGGTTAGATCCAGGACTAGCAATTTTAGGATTTGGGGCAATTAGCTGCATACAAAATCCCAAAAAGGTGCAAGAGACTACAGTAAATATGCTGGATTTTGGAGTAATTAAAACATCGGCAGATGTAGAAATGGGACAGCGCCTATGTACCTTATTCGATGATTTACACACCGTGATGGAGGAATTTAAACCGGATTTGGTTGCGATCGAGAAACTATTCTTCTATCGTATGTCAAGTACAATCCTGGTTGCACAAGCGCGGGGTATAGTCATTTTGGTATTGGGTCAGCGTCGTCTTCCCTATGTAGAATTTACTCCTGCTCAAATTAAACAAGCTTTAACAGGATATGGCAATGCCGATAAGTCGGAAGTGCAAGAAGCGGTGGCGCGGGAGTTGGATTTAGATGAGATTCCTAAGCCTGATGATGCTGCGGATGCTTTAGCAGTGGCTTTGACGGCTTCTTATCAGTTGTAGGTGTTTTTCAGGAGGTCGAACGCAAGAGCGTGTCGTAAACAAGGCAGGAGGAACCCACCCTTACTCATAATGGGAGTGAATATAGGACTCATATTTGATTTGGTGAAAAAACTCAGTACAACTAAGAAGCTTTCTTGACTGTAGCAAGATTGCCTATTCCCTATTGCCTGCCTACGCAAATTAGTTCAGAAATCAAAGCGGATTCTTATATATAGCTAAGTACTGAGTAAAAACCCAGTTGTTTCAGGACTTTGAGAAATCAACACTGTCATAACCTGTATGACTACGGCTACAACTGTCGATTTAAGTGTTCCAACCAAATATTAGCCAGAGGAGAAAAACACCCTGAAGTAGACAGTAAACTATAAATTTAACTTCGTCCTAACGTTTTTTTTGCTAATTATTTTATGCTTTCTTGCGGCTACAATACATTACCAAAAGTATAAATAATCCTATTCCTGCCAGATATTTAATGGCATCAGGTACGCTGGGATTAGGTGAAAAGAAGCCTTCGATCGCACCAGCAATAATCAGCATCGGTACAATCCCAAATACTAGCTGCACTGCCTGAGAACCGTAAAACTTTAGTGCATCTCCACGGCGATATTTACCAGGAAATAAAATTGCTCTTGCTAATAAAAATCCCGCACCCCCAGCAAAAAATATCGCAGGTAATTCTAAGGAACCATGCGGAAATACAAAGGCCCAAAAAGGATAAGCTAGATTATTTTGAGCAACCAAAGTGCTAACAGCACCAATTAATAAGCCATTAAATACCATCAAATAAGCTGTGTATAGCCCAGCAGTGATCCCACCGGCAACAGCCCCAAAAGACACCGCTAGGTTATTGATCATAATACCGCTGGATGCCAGAGGTTCAATGCCGACAATTGACCCCATCCATAATTTTTGCTCATCTCGCACCTTGGTAATCAAGTTTTCAGGTACGATTAAAGGCATGAAGCTGGGGTTTTGCCAAGAATACCACCAAGCCACTAATCCCCCCAGTAGAAACAGAGCCGTTGCAGCAGCAATGTATACAAATGTTTTCTGGACTACAGATGGTAATCCCCAGCGGTAAAATTCTAGAATCGCCTGCCATTCTTGTCGCCGCGAACCTTGGTAAATCTGCGTGTACGCACGAGTTGTTAAAGATTGTAAACTTTGAATCAAAGTATTACCGATTTGCTGAGTGCGGGCACGTGCCAAGTCTGCTGCTACGGAACGATACAAACTCGCTAACTCTCTAATTTCTGCTGCCTGTAAGGACTTTAGCCCTTTTTTTTCTATCTGCCTTAATAGGGCATCCAAACGCTGCCAATTTGGTTCTCGTCGCGCAATCCAACGTTGAATATTCATGAATTTTGGGAACACTGAGTTTAACTTAGCTTAAGATAGCCTCAAATTCATCTCCGTAATTTCAAGGAAAATGTGCCATTATGTCTGAAAACTTTGGATCTTCTGGTCAGATACAACCACTGAGTATCGGTAATGTTGTCAGTGCTGCGGTGCGGTTGTATCGTTCTCATCTGAAGACTTATCTTAATCTAGCTGCGATCGCTCACTTGTGGATTCTAGTTCCGATTTATGGCTGGGCAAAATATGCAGCCATTTCTGGACTAATTTCACGCTTGGCTTTTGGAGAATTGATTTATCAGCCGGAAGGTGTTCAAACTGCCAAGAACCATATTAATCCGCGTCTTTGGTCATTTTTGAGAGTTGGTTTTCAAGTAGCAATATCTTTGCTTTTAATTTATTTTGGAATGGCGATCATAGGTGGTGTGCTAGCTGGCTTGATCGGAGTAGTATTAGGAGGAATATTAGGTACTTCCAGCATTATAGTCGTAACCACATTGGCAATAATTGTAACCGTAGTTGTTGTGCTCTTAGGACTAACCTGGTTTTACTCTCGTTGGATAATAGCTGAAGTGCCTTTAGCAGTTGAAGAAAATATCAATGGTGGCGAAAGTGTTGCCAGAAGTTGGGAGTTAACTAAAGCCTCAGTATTTCGCATTCAGGGCGTTGTTTTAGTTGCTTTTATTGTGACATTGCCGTTGGTGTTTGTATTAAACTATATACCTAGCTTATTCCTAATAAGGCTTGAGCCAGGTTCTACTATCTACTCAATTGTGTATTTTATTTCTTGGGTTGGAAGCTTGATAGGTGGAATTTTAGTTATGCCATTCTGGCAAGCACTAAAAGCTGTTTTATACTTGGACTTGCGTAGTCGGCGTGAAGGTCTAGGTTTGCAATTACGAGAACCTCCCTTGTAAGATTTTTGTTAATTTAACACCTTAATCCAACTCTATTAATTTTGAATTAGTTAAAATATGCGCTTTTTTAATCGCATCACATTCCAGACTCCAGAAAGTGTAGAGTTGGAATTCACTCTAGCAGGAATCGGTAATCGAGCCTTGGCACTGCTAATTGACTATACAGTTTTGACTGTAACCTTGCTTGTATTTTTTCTTACCTGGACTGTCTTTTCTACTCAACTGTTCAATTTTTTTGAAGACTTGATTACGAATGCTCAGAATTTAGGACTTTGGTTAATAGCAATTTTCTTCCTGATCGGCTTTGCAATTTACGTCGGGTATTTTATATTTTTTGAAACCTTATGGTTTGGACAAACTCCTGGTAAACGGTTTGCTAAAATTCGCGTAGTTCGAGATGATGGTAGACTGATCGGGCTACAACAAGCAACGCTACGTGCTTTACTGCGACCCTTTGATGAAACTTTGTTTATTGGCGCTTTTTTAATTATGTTGGGTAGCCGTGAAAAGCGCTTAGGTGATTTGGCTGCTGGTACAATTGTGATTCAAGCCCAAACACCTACTATATCTCCTACATTAACAATTTCAGAACAGGCAAAGTTACTCCGTGAACAGTTAGTACAAATTGCCGATTTATCGCCATTGATGCCAGATGATTTTGCTGTTATTCGTGAGTATTTGCAGCGGCGTGGCGCATTGTCATTAAAGGCAAGAGCCTCATTATCTCTAAAGTTAGCCGAGCAAGTTGTAGCTATTATTAATTTAGAAAAGTTGCCAGAAGGTGTTACACCTGATGTATTTTTAGAAGCTATTTACCTCGGTTATCAGCAACCGGAATTTTAGGCTGGAGATTTGATTTATAGTATTGTTAGGCAGACATAACTAATAATCAGTAGTCAGTTGTCAGTGAGTGAATGGAAACTACTGACTACTAACTACTAACTACTAACTAATTACTTAAAAATCTAAAATCGGCCAATCTGGTTCACGATAATAGCGTGTCATGTTGTCAAACTTTCGCAATTCAACGCGATTGATCAAAAATTCTGGCAAATTCAACAGCCAATTTTCATTCAATTGAGAAAGCATGGTGCTGAAATTTACGCGGTCTAAGTCAGATGAAACCTCCCCAAAATAGGCTAATGTAACGTGGGCTGTAAAATGATAATGCTGCTCAATACCCAAGGCCATTAACTTGGGATTTTGATAAATTGTTCGGCGAAATTTAATAATTTCCTCGTAGCAGCGTTCATCTTGAGGTACTAAACAAACGGCTATAGCTCTTGGCATCAGTATCAGCCCTAGCATTTGCCATTTAATCGGATGACTCTTGTTTGTCATCAATTGTTGATATTGCTGAAAGGTTTCGGCTAAACAAGAGTGTAATTCCTCGTCAAATTTAGGATTTTTTTCGCAGGCGTCAAGATAAGCACTGTCCCAAATTAAATCCGCTAAAGTCACGTGGAAGCTAGCAGGAGCTAGAGGTACAATCAAATCACGGCCTACAGGCAACTGTAAAAGTTCCTGTTGGTAAGTTTGTAATTTGGTATAGAAAGCAGAGTTTTGTGATTCTTCTTCTGCCGGCGGTGTAATTAGCGTATAGCCAGGAAAAGACGCTGCTTGTCTCAACCCAGAATGTGGCTGAAATTTAGAAGATTCCTGAATATGCTGGGCTTGGGATCTGTAGGCTTCTGGCAGCGTCAGTCGTGCCAACCGATTTAAGTAAGTTTGATAGTTGTCGTCCAATCTTTATAGCCTCACGCTCTCACTTGATAGATTTTAGGGAAAATTACCCCAATTAACAGAATGATTTTAAAAGTATTTAGTTTTTTAGATTGGGCATTGGGCATTGGGCATTGGGCATTGGGCATGGGAAAGAGGCGGATGAGGGAGATGAGGGAGATGAGGGAGATGAGGGAGAAATAAATAACCAATGCCCAATGCCCAATGCCCCATGCCCCATGTCCATCTATTATGAGATTTATCTATGCCAATCTATGTTTACTGGGGTGAAGATGATTTTGCGATGGAAAAGGCGATCGCTATGCTGCGCGATCGCGTCCTCGATCCAAACTGGATAAGTTTTAATTACACTTCATTCTCCCCAGATCAAGCTGATGCTGCTATCCAGGGGTTAAATCAAGTCATGACACCCACTTTTGGGGCTGGTGGGCGCTTGGTATGGCTGATAAATACAACTCTATGCCAGCACTGTCCAGAGAACGTGTTGGCAGAATTGGGGCGATCGCTACCTGTCATCCCCGACAACTCATTTTTATTGCTCACCAGCCGCAATAAGCCAGATGAACGACTCAAATCCACAAAATTGTTAAAACAGTTTGCTACCGAATTCCGAGAATTTCCCCTCATTCCCCCTTGGAAAACAGAATTACTGGTGCAATCTGTTAATCAAGCAGCCCAGACTGTGGGTGTGAAACTGACTGCCAATACTGCCCAGTTGTTGGCAGAATCCGTTGGAAATGATACACGACTTCTCTACAATGAGTTAGAGAAATTGCGGCTATATGCCCAAGGAAGCAATAAGCCTTTAGACGTAGATACTGTTACAAAGTTAGTAAGAAATACTACTCAAAATAGCTTACAATTAGCAGCAGCAATTAGAACAGGAGATACAGCTAAAGCTTTGACAACCTTGGCAGATTTGGGCAATGCTTCCGAACCGGGATTACGGATAGTTGCCACACTGATTGGACAATTTCGCACCTGGCTATGGGTCAAGATTATGATAGAAAGTGGTGAGCGCAATCAACAAGCGATCGCTAAGGCTGCTGATATCGGTAATCCCAAACGGATCTACTTCTTACAGCAAGAAATCAGACTACTTTCTGTGCAACAGTTAATCTATTGCTTACCCCTGCTATTGGAGTTAGAAGTGAGCCTCAAGCAAGGAGCATCAGAAATGTCAACACTCCAGACTAAAATAATCGAACTTTGCCAAGTATGCCGAGAAAATTGACAATCAAATGTAAAAACTTGATGTATTGAGCAGTTGCCGGAACTTCCAACTCCGAAAATAATTCAAAGTCCTTATAATATCCCTGATGTAGTTCTGCGTCACACACTATATGAAGAAAATTTCCGATTTATTTTCCCGATCTAGCCGAAAGCGAATCCTTTACCAAACATTCTTTTTTGGCGCGATCGCTACTGCAAGTGTGATTTCTCAAGCTTTTTCACCGAGTTCAAAAGCTTATGGTCAAACTCCAGCACCAATAGTTGACAACACTGAAATCAATAGCTACGCTCAAGCCGTGCTAGCAATGGAGCCAGCACGTCAAAATGCCTTTGAAGAAATTAAAAAACTGATTGGCAATGGAGAAATTCCTAAGATTGTTTGTAATGACTCTAACAGCATAAATGGTCTTCCTAGAAAGGCTCAAGATATCGCAGTAAATTACTGTACTCGCTCTCAAAAAATTGTCGAAGATAACGGTTTAAGCATTGATCAGTTCAACAAAATTACTATTGAGCTACAAAATAACAATCTTTTAAAACGGCAGGTTTACAATACCTTATTACGTCTGCAACAAACTCCTGAATCTCCGTAAGAAAGGCTTCACTAAATCAAAGCTCGTAGTAAGTGGCTCTAGTCATTTAGAACCTTGTATAAAGTGATAAATCCCTCACTACGAACAAAAGATTTATCTTACATTTAATTACATCTACCTATTATATTCTTCTCAACGCCAGGTATAAAGTTTGTTTTACTTCTGAATTCATGAATTCTGACTCCTGAATTCTGACTCCTGTTTTATTGCTACTATTCAACTGCAAGATATGCTTGTCGCTTGGTGTGAATATTTTTCATGTGCTTTTTCACTGTGTTTATGGTGATGTAAAGCTTAGTGGCAATTTCTTTGTAGCTGTAGTTGTTTCTATAGAGAAACCAAATTTCAGCTTCTCGCGGCGTCAAGTCAAATTTTTTAACTTCAGTGATTGCTAAACTTTTCAAGGACTCATACTGATTTTCGATAGTCACTAACAAACAAGGCACTTCAAACCCATCTAAATCTAGCAGTCTCACCCTAACACGAAAAACATTTGACTTATCCAACACAATCTCATCTGATAGAATGATTAGCTTATCAGAAAATAAATGCCGACTGCTAAGTAAGGATTTACAAAGCTCCCAGATAACTTGTGGTACAAAGTTGTCGTTGCAATTATCTTGATTGAATTGACAACAAAGACGATGAGCAGATGCATTAGTATGAACTACTTCACCAGCTTGGCTTAAAATTAATATACCGTCTTCTAAGCCTTCAATTACTTCTTGTAAAAAATCAGCCCGCTTCGAGTCATGTAAATCAATAATATCTAGCTGTTGTGGTTCCGCTACTTTTTTTACTAATGTGTTTGTTAGGGCGATCATAGGAGTTATCTTAATGTATAAAAAGTACTTGTTTGATTAAATTCGTGAGGCTTGAAATATAGACTACTTATATCCATTTTTTACATACATATTTTTCTAAATAAATATATTTAGAAAATGTAGTAAAGAAGTTAAAAAGCATACAAGAAGTGTATTAGAGACGTAAGAGCTTTACACAAAGGGGAAATACCACAGACTAATACAGCTAACTAAGTAAACAAAAGTTTTATTTTTAACATTAATTTCTTAAGATATCCAAGTTATAGTTTTATGTAGCCTGTTTGAATTAACTAAGGTTACATGATTTAAATACAACTCTTAAATTGCCTATTTCGGAAGCCGCTTTCAATATATTTTGGATAACTCCCAATACGGTTGAGATATAGCAATATGCAGTTGAGTGAGATACAGAAACAAACCAGCTAGCCGAACTGTATTGAAGCCGCTTACTTATACCAAGTATTCATCGCCCCAATACACAATCATTATTCATGCTGAAATAAAAATATACGAGGGAATGGGGAAGAAGCAAGGGAGCAGGGAGCAGGGAGCAGGGAGCAGGGGGAGATGAGGGAGACAAGGAGAATAACCAATGCCCTATTCCCAATGCCCTATTCCCAATGCCCTATTCCCAATGCCCAATGCCCAATGCCCAATGCCCAATTCCCCATTCGTTCTAAGTCCGTCCAACAAGGCTGGCGACTACTGTAGCTAACTCAGCTGCTTCAATCGGTTTAGGTAAATGTAGCTGATAACCTTCTTGTATGGCTCGCATCCGATCTTCTGCTCTAGCATAAGCTGTCAACGCTGCTGCGGGAATATTTCCCCCTAATTCTGGGGGTTGCGATCGCAGTTTGCGGATCAAAGAGTAACCATCCTCTTGGGGCATACCGATGTCGCTGACTATAACATCTGGTTTCCACTGTGTAATTACCTGTAATGCTTCTGGAACTGATCCTACTGCCTTAACTTCGGCTTGGCACTGTTCGAGGACTGTGGTGATAAATTCACGGGTATCAGCTTGGTCATCTACAACCACCACACGCACGCCAAGGAGGGAGGGGGGAGAGGCGGGGGGGCAGAGGGGCAGGGGGGCACAGGGGCACAGGGGGGAACTCTTTAGAAGTGGTAGTTTGACTGTAAACGTCGCTCCTTGCTCTTTACCCGGACTATCTGCGTGGACAGTACCGCCATGTAATTCGACTAAATGACGGACGATCGCTAATCCTAGTCCTAATCCACCATAGCTTCTAGTGCTAGAACTATCAGCTTGACAAAAACGATCAAAGACGTAAGGAAGAAAGTCAGGATTAATACCAATACCTGTATCAATCACCTGAATTTGAGCATATTGATCCGTTGTCTGTTGTTTTTCTTGTCCACTGACTACTGACAATTGCACCTCTACCCGCCCTCCTGTGGGTGTGAATTTGATGGCATTGGATAGCAGATTCCAGATGATTTGCTGTAAGCGCTCGAAATCCCCAGAAACTAGAAATTGAGGATTTTCGGCAAGCTTGCCGTTTTCTGAGTGTTGATTGCTTTGGGATTGTACTTCTCTTGATTCGAGATTTTCGCCATTGATTCCTAATCCGCAATCTGAATTTGGCGTTTCTTTTGAGGGAATCAGGGAAAATCTCAAATCGATTTCCTTTGATTGGGCGGCTAGACTAACAGTCTCTAGGCTCGACTCAATCATGGAAACCAAATTACAAGTACGAACATTGAGGCGTAACTTACCTCTAATCATCCGCGATATATCCAGCAAGTCTTCAATTAGCTGAGTTTGTGCTTTGGCATTGCGCTCAATTGTCTCCGTAGCCCTAGCCATTTGGGTTTCATTGAGCTTGCTTCGTTGTAGTAATTGCGCCCAGCCAAGGATAGCGTTGAGAGGCGATCGCAACTCGTGAGACAATATCCCCAGAAACTCATCCTTCATGCGGTTAGCCTCTTGCAACTGCTCAGTTTGTAGTTGCAAAGAAGCAATTAAACTAGCCCGTTCCATTGCGATCGCTATTTGATCGCATACTGCTTGCATCATCCCCTTTTGATTTTCGGTGAAGCTTAACCGAGTGCGGCTGCCAAAAGAAAGAGTACCCAGCAACCGCCCTTGGGCAATCAATGGATAACCATAATAAGCAGTAATACCTAAAGAACGAAGCAATTCTGTTTTTGGGTCAGTTGATTGCTGGACATTCTCTAGAGCTATTGCACAACGCTCCTGGGCTACAGTACCACAAATCGCTTCACCATAAGCCAACGACTCAATTTCCTTTGCCAGTTCTGGGGAAATGCCACTGTAAGATCCCAACCGTATTACCTGAGAGCTATCCTCAACCAAATAGTTAAAGTAAACATCTAAACCAATTTGGTCTGCGAGTTTTCGGTAGACGCTATCAATTAGTATTACTGGTTGCTGACTCGATAGTAAATCGTTAGCTGTGTCGAATAGTAGCTTTAGCCTTTTGTAACCTAACGAGAGTGCTTTTTGTGCCTCCTTAAGGTTGCTGATATCTTGGAACACCAAGATACAGGTAGCTGGATGACCGTGCATTGCTGGCAGAGTATCGGCAAATATCAGTAGAGAGTGGACACCAGTGGGAGTATGCCAGTCTATCTCTAAACCATCTAGACGTTCGCCAAGGGCAACCCGCACTCCTGGCATTTGCTCATTGGGGATGCGATCGCCAGCCGCATCTGTATAGTGGTAAACTGTGTGATACTCTGCCGCTGGTACGCCTTTGGGAAATTCGCCCCCAGCTAATTCGTCAGCAGAGCGATTGGCAAAAGTGACCCGCGCCGTTCCCGGTTCGATAAACAGTAAGGGTCTTGGCATCAGATTTAACACATTCTCTAGCCATTTGTGCTGATTTAGAAGTATTTCCTCTGCCTGTTTGCGCTCCGTAATATCCAAAAATGCACCGATACATCCTCTGGTTTTACCATCTTCGTCAAACAGGGGTGCAACGTACTCCAACAGCCTGACAAGTTTTCCATTTTCATGGATGACATCGATTTCAAAATCCAGAACTTCGACACCATGAGCAGCAGAGTACTGCATCGGGAGTTCCTCTGCTGATAATTCCCTTCCTTCTCGGTAGATTTTAAAGGCTGTCGGTCTTTCGTCACTAGGGGCACTGAGGGAGGCATTTGTATCTGATGATATCCCTAACTGTTTGGCAAAAGCAGGGTTGACCTTGATATTTTGGCATTCTGGATCTTCGGCAATGCCAATTCCAATGGGGATTACATCTAACAAAGTTTGTAACTCAGTAATGCGACGCTGTAGATCCCTATTTAGTTGTAATATTTGTTCCTTAGCTTGTTTTTGTTCGCTGATGTTGCGAGTCACAGTTGCTAGGGCAATTGGCTGACCTGTATTCTTGTCTGTAACAGTGAAGATGTTGTAATCAACTGGTATTGGTTGACCTGTTTGGAGATGCCGGAAGCCGAATTCACCCTGCCAGCGCCCTTGTAATAGCACAGTTGGCAGAATATGTTCTTGAAGATAGGCTTTGTCTTTAGGCATAACGTAATCGAATACTGCTTTTTGCCTCGCCTCGTCAAGACTGGCAAGCCCTACCAGCTTTTGACCTGCATCGTTGATGTAAAGTAATTGACCCTCAAGGGTGGTTATACCAATAAAGTCAGAGCTATTTTCTACCAGCGATACTAATTTTTGTTGCTCTGCTTCTGCTTGCTTGCGATCGCTTAAGTCGAGGATAAATGCTACTGACTCTTCCCGGTTTTCTCCTAGCAGCACGTAACCAACTAAAACCGGGATGCGGCTACCATCCTTGCGAATATATTCTTTCTCGTAGGGCGTACAAGCAGCATTGGCATTTCCTTGTGCTTCGGCGACACCCCGCTCATCTAAGTATCGATATTCTGGTGCTGTGAGATTGCTCCAACTTACCCTACCTGCTAACAAATCCTCCCGCGTGTAACCAATCATCCTCAGATATTCGTCGTTTGCCTTGTGGATACCACCGTACACATCGCCAAACAGAATCCCGATGACGTTAGAATCTACGAAACTCCCCAGTTTAGCTTCGTAGGTTCTCACTACTTCTTGGGCAAGGTCGCGTTGATGGCTGAGGCGTTCAATAACCGACGCACTTTGCCAAACCAAAATAGTAAAAATTACAATTAGAATAATGGCAAATAGCGACACTGCAAAAGCCGGGCCATATTTTTCTGCCCTTTGACCTTCAACAATTAACCACCCCAATACAAAAGGTACTGCGATCGCGGCAACTAATAAACGACGTGCAAGTAAGCCGCCATAAGTATCACCTGTAACTACCCTCATGAACCCCTGTTCTGCCCGCGCCCATAGAATGCCTATACTTAGTAAAATGAACAATACTGCTGTGTGTAAGGCCATTGATGTTGTATAAGGGGCAAGTCCATAAAGAACTTGCACCTTGTAGGCATAGCCCATGAGCGCCTGAAAGGAAATTAAAGTAGCTACCAGAGCAAGAATCTGGGCATACCAATAACTGCGCTGGGTTTTTGGATGAATTAGAATCTGTACGCCTACGCTAACCAGCATAAAGTTCAGTGCTGTATTCACCCCCATTCGCCCCGGATGCGATGTCGCTATGCTAGTTGGCGAATCACGGAACACCAGTTCATCAATGCCAAGATTCCAGACAAACACGTATTCACAGAGTGTGAGAACAGCAATTGTGGTGACAGCTATTGCACAGACCCTAGAAATTAGCAGAGTGAGTCGGTTCAACGAACCCCCTTTGGCATTGCGGGCTGTGGAATTGTGGGGGTAATTTTGAATTATTCTTTCTTTGCTGCTTCCTTGCTCCTCTGTTCTTAAAAATAACCACAGCGACAGACCACACAGTACAAAACACAGTGCTGTGTTGACTTTCATTGTGGCAGGACTACCGGGAAAGCCGCGCTTAAGAACTTCAATGCCAAGCCACCAGCCAACTAGTACTAAACTGCCAACCAAAATGGGGATTGCACTTGCGACTTTGGCCACAAGTGAATTGCCAGGGATTTTCAAGATATCTTGCAGCCGCAAGCGGTTAACGTTTAACATTGAGTGTTCTCTAACCGCATCTATCTAGCGTAGTAAATTTCAGTATTTCTTACAGGTTAGTCCTTTATAACCTTTGTATTTTAGGCTACCTATTGACTTACTTTTCATCTACCCATATGCATATTTTTTCTTGGATAATTTAGAGTATGGGCATTGGGCATTGGGCATTGGGAATTGGGAACCCCAACCAAGTCTTACTAATATTCCCTCCCAGTAACCAATCCCCAGTACCCAGTCCCCAGTCCCCAATCCCCATTTCAAAATTGCAGAGTATGACGCTGACCATCGTCTTGGAAACGTTGCTCTCCAACACCAACAACTTCTACAATCACTTCACGCGGTGGAGGTGTCCATTCCCCTTCTCTCGCTTCAATTTCCACTACTATTTGGTTAGCTTCAGTAAATACACTTATATTTGTCAGTGAAAACCTTGTATTTTGATACTTGTTTGTGTGGCCATCATCTTCAAATAGCTGATATTCATTATTACCAGACCAAATCCGTAATCGGATCTCATCGAGTGGGGCTTGATCAACGTATTGCCTGACAGGTTGCATGGGAACGATCGCACCACCACGGACATACAGTGGCATTCTTTCCAGTGGTGCATGAGCAAGAATGTGAATCGGGCCTTCGTAGCGATCGCCACTCCACCAATCATACCAAGTGCCAGCGGGTAGGTAGACAGACCGATGCTCAACTCCAGGGCGGTAAATTGGTGCAGCCATCAGCGACGCACCTAACAATACTTGATCGTAGAGAGTATAAGTTTTCAGATCGTTGGGGAAGTGGTACAATAATGGTCTTAAAATAGGTGCGCCTGTCGTTACCGCTTCCCAAAAAAGAGTGTAGATGTAGGGAAGTAGTTGATAACGTAAATTAATGTATTCTCGACAGATATCTTCAACGCGATCGCCAAATACCCAAGGTTCATGACGAGCAGTAGACATTGCCGAGTGGCCGCGCATCAATGGGTAAAGCATTCCCACCTGCATCCACCGAGCGAATAATTCGGCTGTGGCGTTACCAGCAAATCCACCAATATCGCAACCCACAAACGCTACACCCGAAAGTCCCATGTTGCAAAGCATCGGCAGAGACATTTCTAAATGCTCCCACAACGATTGGTTATCTCCCATCCACACAGAAGACCAGCGTTGCACACCAGCATAACCCGATCGCGTTAACACAAACGATCGCTCTGAACTTCGATGCCGTTGCAACCCTTCATAACAAGCTTTAGCCATCATCAACCCATACAAGTTATGCACTTCTGTATGAGTCACATCAATTTTGGATTTTGGATTTTGGATTTTGGATTGAAAGTTCTCCTCTGCCCCCCTGCTCCCCTGCTCCCCTGCTCCCCTGCTCCCCTGTGGTGCATCTAGCGGAAACCAAATCTTTTCACCATCATCGCCGAAAGGGCGATCGTTTATGGCAGGTTCATTCATATCATTCCAAATTCCTGCCACCCCAATATCAGTTAGGCTTTTGTGTAAATCAGCCCACCAGTTAGACACATCAGGACGTAAAAAGTCAGGAAAAACAGCTTTTTCAGGCCAAACATAGCCGTGGAACAACGCACCATCAGCTTTACGTACAAAATAGTCGTTTTCTATTCCTTGATCAAAAACATCATAATTTGCTTCTGGTTCATACTTCACACCAGGATCAATGATTGTGACTGTTTTGAAACCATCCTTTGCTAAATCACTAATGAGTTTTGCCGGGTTTGGGAAGCGTTGAGGACTCCAAGTAAACACCCGATAGCCGCGCATATAGTCAATATCTAAGTGAATAACATCGCAGGGAATACGACGTTGGCGAAATTCCTTGGCTAATTCCCGCACAACGTTTTCTGATTCGTAACTCCAGCGGCATTGATGATAACCTAGCGCCCATTTCGGTGGTAGCGGCATTCTCCCAGTTAGCTGAGTGTAAGTATTCAAGATTTGGGCTGGTTCGGGGCCGTAAATAATGTAATAATCCAATTCACCGCCACGAGTCTCCATTTTCAAAATACCTGGTTGTTCAGCACCGATATCGAACTGACTCCAAAAAGTGGTGTTGAAAAAGATGCCATAGCTTACCTGCGGACGCAAAGCCATAAAAAATGGAATTGCTTGGTACATTTCATCAGTAAGTGCATCATAATCTAAAGCATCCGTTGTCCAGTTGGTTTTTACCTCGCTGAGTTTATCCAGCCAGCCAGTGCGTTCACCAAAGCCATAGAAATGTTCGTCGGCTGCAATTTCCTTCCACCCTGCAACTGCGCCCATCCGCCAACCCATCCCCATATCTGCATCTTGGGCAAAGGGACGATTAGCTTTGTCGAAACAGGCGATGCGACATCTTTCCCGCTGAACGCACACACGAATCTGTGATGTTTCAATTTCTACCGTTGCTTCAGTTTCCTTTACTGCAAAAGGTGTTGTCGCCCATTCTGCATCATCTCGCGTCACAGCCCAAGAACGGCGAGGTATAAATTCCCCGCTTGGTGCGAAACGCACGCGGATTAAGTTGGGAGCAAGTACGCTGAGGGTAAGGCGTGAGTTGCCACAGTCAAAATTAATAATATTATTGTCCCAGGTTACAGCTTTTACATTGCTAACTGTTGTCCAAGGTTGATTCGTTGTGGGTAGTTTTCCGAAATATTGCGGCATATCAGTTATTCAGCTGGTTAATACTTGTCCGCATTCATGATTACAGACATACCTAGCCTCAAACTCTTTCTTTCGCTAGAAGTTGAGTGCAAAATTAGCAGATATTTTTGGGCAAAGGTGATTTTGTAATGCACAAGTTTCTGTAGGGGAACTCCAAAAAATAAATTATCCAATTTTTGGAATCACAACGACTTTTCCTCCCCCTGCTCCCCTGCCCTAAAAGCGATGGGATTATTTGGAAGTCCCTAGCTACTATACTCCATACAGCCCATCTCAGAAACTTAATCTTGCCATTCCCAAGGCTCAAAGCTTATCTAGATGCCGAGAGATATTCTTCACCATTCTTTGTGGCTTTTGCGAGTAAGTCGCGGACTTCTTCATCGGTAGTTTGGGGAAAGTCTGTGTACCAAAGACCAACGCTGTGGAAAGGACTAGGTGTCGAGACACAAACGATTTCGTCTACCTCAGCTTCCAACTCTTGGCAAGTTTCAGGTGCGGCCACAGGCACAGCAATCACAATCTCAGCCGGTTGCTGTTTTCGTACAGCCACAACAGCAGCCCACATAGTTGCACCTGTGGCTAAACCATCATCTACCAAGATGACTGTGCGTCCCTGTAAGTCTGGAAAGGGGCGATTTCCGCGATAAAGCCGTTCTCGTCGTTCTAACTCCCGTTCTTCTTGGACTGCAACTCTGGCAATTACTTCGTCGGATATCTTCACCAGACTAATAATATATTCATTAATTATCCGCACACCACCAGATGCGATCGCTCCCATAGCTAGTTCTTCTTGATCAGGTACACCCAATTTACGTACTACCAAAACATCTAAGGGAGCATTTAATGCTTGAGCAACTTCAAAAGCAACGGGTACGCCACCTCTTGGTAGTCCTAATACCAGGACATCTGGGCAGTTAGCATAAGCCCCTAACTCCCTAGCCAAAACTTGACCCGCAAATCTCCGATCTTTGAATAGCATGGTGTGACATCCCTAAATAGGTTTCAAAAAATTAAATATTTACATAAATATTTACACGTATTTTTTCGTTGGCTATCCACCTCAAAAAATGGATCAAATTCTAAACTTTTCGTTATGGTCAGATGTTCTGAACTGATCATAGAAAGCTAAATATTCCCTGTCCTCTGACTAACGGAACGACATCTTCGATCTATAGTTCTATCAAACGAATGAGTTACCTTTAATGGACAAAGATTTTTGCATCTTTGGCTAACACAATTTCACGAATCCACACTCAATAGGCGTCCCAAGGTGGCTTTTTGATACGACACGGTGATGCGGTGAACACTGTAGACGTAGACAATTCGTGTTAGCGCTGAAGCGAATCCATTGCATTAGAATGAGCGTCATATACCGACTCTTAAAGCTTGCTACGCGCACCGGCGAAGGTTGAAGAAGGCAGGAGGCAGAAGGCAGGATAGCGCAGCGTTAGCGAGTCCGCGAGCGTCGGGAGAAGGCAGGAGGCAGAAGGGAAGAATTTGGTGGGGATTCAAACCCCCACTAAATAAGTGCCACTGAAATCTCTGATTCAGTGGGGGACTCAAACCCTTGCTCCCTCCGGTCGCGGCAAAGGACAGGAGGTAGTATTCCTCCTGCCTCCTGCCTCCTGCCTCCTGCCCTCTGCCTTTCTTATTGAAAACTACTATTAATTAAGTTTTCTCCCACTTCCCAATCTTTGCTGTTAAACTTTTACTGAGTATTTTTTTAAACTCTATCTTAAGAAATAATTACTTAATTACTGGCTTATGCGAAAATCTATGAGAATACAGTAATAATTCAATTGTTAATTCTTCGCCTACCCCCTTCTACTTACATTATATTAATACTAGCTTTACATTACCCCTTAATTGTAAATATGAGATAATACACCATATACTTATTCATCATCTAATGCTTAGTATTACAGAGAAAAACTCATCTAAGTTACCCGCCTAACACTTTTGAATAAAAATTAATAGGGTAGAATAACTGAATATTGCTCAACTATTTTTAAAATCAAAAGCAGGATTTTTTAATGATCAGTTTAAGTAATTCAGAAAACAGTACAGTTAGCAGCATCGCCGCCACTAAGAGGCTGGCAAGGGCAATGATGGTTTCTGGCGGAGAGTTTTCACTGTTACTAGCTTGTTGTAACTGTGTTCAAAGGCAGCAGCAAGTACTAAATTTGTTAACAGAATTTTCATCAGCAGATATCCACGAAATTTTGCTCTCACCTGCGGCTGACAAACTTTATACAGCTATTACCACTGAAATTGGTGCAACTCAACCCGAAGCTTTGATGGTACGGGGTTTAGAATCTGTAGTGGCAATTAATCAACTAATCATCAGCACCAATATCATGCGAGATGAGTTTCGGAAACAGTTTCGGTTTCCCTTGGTGTTATGGGTTAATGATGAAATTCTGTGCAAGCTAGTCTGGCTAGCACCCGATTTCAAAGACTGGGCAGCTAGTACTATTAGATTTGATATACCTAACAATCAGTTAGTTGAATCTGAACAACAAGCCATCAGCGCTTAATATTGCCTGAGATTATTTTTAAAATATTGTATATCTTAAATTGAGCCGAGCAAAACCTCAGCTAAAGTTCTGTCGTATTCTCTTATAAAATTACTTTTATTGAGTGGTCATTGGTCATTGTTGACATACTCACCGACCCTTCTTTCTCGGTGATTCTGGAGTAATAAGTAATAAGTAATAAGTAATAAGTAATAAGTAATGAGTAAATACCCATTTCTTATCCACTCCTTACTCATTACTCATTACTCATTACTTATTTAAAGTCCTTTCACCGATGATAAAAAGCCGTCCTCAAAAGACGGGGCTTCTCTACGAGACGCTTCGCGAACAGACCCAAGTTTTTGGTCATTGGTCATTGTTGAATACCCTGTCCTTTGTGGGCGGAAAAACTTTGTCTTTTATAGGACAATACGGTTCAGTTAAGGTTACTGGTATAGATAATTTGTCTTTGAAGACGCGATGAATCGCCGTCTCTACAAGTGTTTTGGGCTTATCTGAACTGTATTGTTTTATAGGACTAATTCAAACCATGTTAAAGAGTGGACTGGTTTCTCTTGGACTAATGACTAATGACTCATACCAATTCTTTATGAAGCTGCATAGAAGTCGATCCCCCCTAGCTCCCCTTAAAAAGGGGGGAATTCAAAGTCCCCCTTTTTAAGGGGGATTTAGGGGGATCAAGATATGTGCAACTTCACATTAGATTGGTATCAGCACAGCGTTTTGATTGAGTTCATCTTCATACAAAATTTGTATAAGGAACAAACAATCACTATATCAGCGTCTTTGTTTATATCTGTTTCAGAAGACAAATATCAAACTAATTCCAACTAGTGAAGTTCTGGAATTGTATATTTTATTGTCTATTAATGACTGGATACTATTTTTGAGTTATATAACTCTTGAATAACATTTCTATATTACTATGAAATCCATGCTGAAAAACTACTTTAACACCAATCAAGGGCGATTTTTAACTGCTTTGGTTTTGACGGGTATTTTGTCTGTTGCTAGCACTTTAACACTTATTAAAGATGCTACGGGTGCTTCTTTGAACTTATCACTAGAAACAAGCAATGAAGTTCTCAAAGACAATGTTAAACCCAACCGCTTGCCACGTCCAGTAGCTAATGCGGTACTGCGAGATTTAGCCCGTAGAGAGGGAATTTTCACCAGCCAACTGCAAATTATTAACTATAATCAACAGACTTGGCGCAATGGTTGCTTGGAACTACCTCAACCTGATGAAATCTGCACCCAAGCGTTAGTTCCGGGTTGGCAGATTGTGGTATCTAATGGCAAAAAAAACTGGATTTATCATACTAATAATAATGGGCGATCGCTACGTTTAGCTTCGGCAAATACCCCCTCAGAAAATCTACCAGTTAAATTACCCACATCTGTAAAAAATGCTGTTTTGCGGGCTGCATCCAGACGTTTGCAAAAGCCAATTTCTCAGCTAACCATTATTCAGGCTCAACAGCAAACTTGGAGAGATAGCTGTTTAGAATTAGCTAATGCTGATGAATTCTGTACCCAAGCTTTAGTACAAGGCTGGCGGGTGGTTGTCGGTGCAGTTGATCAAACCTTGGTTTATCACACCAATCAAACAGGTTCCGCACTCAGACTGAATCAAAACGCTAATGAAAATACACAAGCCCCTGTAAAAATTCCAGTCAGCGAGTTACCACCACCGTTAGATCGAGATATAGTATTTCGGCAAATCTCCAGTGGTGGTATTACTGGCAGAACATACGAGACTGTTTTACTCAAAGATGGGTTATTGATTCGGGTGCGTATTGGTGATGCCAATGATTCTGAACGTAGTGTCCGCCGCGTTTCTGTGCAACAGGTGCAACAATTTGTGCGATCGCTAGAACGTTCCCAGTTTAGTAAATTCCAGAATCTTAGTTACCCAGCCCCCAGCGGTTCTGCTGACTATATTACCTACACTCTCACCAGCCAACAGGGTACTGTTCAATATAACGATATTTCTCAAAATAACCTGCCAAAGAATTTACAGACAGCAGTCAAAGCCTGGAATCAGATCGTAGCCAGCGCACAATAATAAAAAACTCCACGCCACTTGCGGGATGGAGTTTTTGGGCATGGGGAAGAAGTTACCAATGCCCAATGCCCGAAGCGGCGGGGCGGCTGTCCCTCTGCACCCACAAGGGGATGGAGTTTCCCGCCGCTTTCAAAAAAGTTAGGAGCGATCGCTTGAGAATAACTGATAAAGTTGAGCTACGCAAAGTTGAAAACAGTGACCTATGCCTGCGTTTCTATTAGAAGTTGGTACAGAAGAATTACCTGCAAGCTTTCTCAGTGATGCCTTAATACAGTGGCGAGAGCGCATTCCTCAAAGTTTGGAAGCAAACAGCATCAAGGGCGAAAGTGTCCAGGTGTATGGTACTCCTCGGCGTCTGGCGGTAGTGATTAAAGGTCTACCATCCCAGCAACCAGACCGAGAAGAAGAAATTAAAGGCCCCCCCGCCCAAGCTGCCTTTAAAGATGGTCAACCGACAGCCGCCGCCGCCGGTTTTGCTAAAAAGCAAGGTGTGGAATTAGATGCGCTGTCTGTTCGCCCCACTGACAAAGGGGAATTTGTCTTTGTGCAAAAAAGAATTCTTGGTCGTTCTGTCGCGGAAATTTTGACAGAACTTGTTCCCCAGTGGATTTGGGGTTTGGAAGGTAAACGATTGATGCGTTGGGGTGACGGGGATGCGAGGTTTTCCCGACCAATTCGTTGGTTGGTAGCTTTGTTAGACGAAACGGTGCTACCTCTAGAATTGGTGAACGGTTCTAAAACGATTCAGAGCGATCGCATTTCTCAAGGTCATCGGGTTTTACATCCTGAACCTGTGACAATTGCCCAAGCTACCGATTATGTTACCGACCTCAAGTCTGCTTATGTCACCGTTGACCCAGAAGAACGGTCAAATCTGATCAAAGAACAAGTAAAAGCAGTAGCAGAGAATTTAGGCGGTTATACAGTCATTTACCCCGATTTGTTAGCAGAAGTAACCAACCTTGTAGAATATCCTTCCGCAGTTGTCGGGAAATTTGAACCAGAATTTTTGGAATTACCAACTGAAGTAATTACTGAAGTTATGGTTACTCACCAGCGTTATTTTCCTGTATTCAAACCAGATAGTTCTCAGCAAGAATTATTGCCCAATTTCATCACCATTTCTAATGCTGATCCCAAAAAATCAGATATTGTCGCCGTTGGGAATGAAAGAGTAATTCGTGCCAGATTAGCTGATGGCAGATTTTTCTACGAAGCTGATTTAACCAAACCAATAGAAAGCTTTTTACCCCAGTTAGAAAAAGTTACTTTCCAAGAAGAATTGGGTTCGGTGCGTACCAAGATAGATAGAGTAGTGAAGATTGCCGAGCAAATAAGCACCCAATTAGAATTAGCGGAAAATCAAAGCCAAAAAATCCAACGTGCTGCTTTATTATGTAAAGCAGATTTGGTGACACAAATGGTGTATGAATTCCCGGAATTGCAAGGCATCATGGGAGAAAAATATGCCTTAGCCAGTGGTGAAGATGCGGAAGTAGCAAAGGCAATTTATCAACATTATTTGCCAACGGGAGCCGGTGACAATTTACCCGAAACACTCACAGGTCAAATTGTCGGTTTGGCAGATAGATTAGATACCTTGGTAAGTATCTTTGGTTTAGGTTTAATTCCCACTGGTTCCTCCGATCCCTTCGCCTTGCGTCGGGCTGCTAATGCTGTAGTTAAAATTACTTGGTTTTATAATCTGCCGATAAATTTAGATAATTTATTGGCACAAATAGCAACAGATTTTGCAGCAAAATACCACAAAGATCAGGCATCATTAACCACAGCATTACAAGAGTTTTTCTTGCAACGCATCCGCACCTTGCTGCAAGAAGAAAAGCAGATTGATTACGATTTAGTAAATGCAGTTTTGGGAGAAAATGACCCAGAATATACAGAACGGACGTTAAAGGATTTATTGGATGTACGCGATCGCGCCTTGTACTTACAACAAATCCGTAACGATAGTACTTTAGATAACATCTACGAAACAGTTAACCGTTCCACACGATTAGCCGCTCAAGGTGATTTGGATACAAAACAGCTAGAACCAGCAACGGTAGTTCGTCCAGAATTATTCCAAAAGCCCTCAGAAGACGCTTTGTATAAAGCCTTAATCGAATCAGTACCGGAAACTCAAGCAGCACAGCAGACACGAAATTATCAACTGTTAGTAGCAGCACTAGCAAAAATTTCTCCAGCAGTTAGTAACTTTTTTGATGGCCCAGATAGCGTTTTAGTTATGGATTCCGATCCAGAAGTCAAGCGTAATCGGTTACATCTACTCGGATTAGTTCGCAATCATGCCCGTGTTTTAGCTGACTTTGGTGCGATCGTCAAAAATCTGTAGCGTAGGTCAACAAAAACTTGTGTAATTTTTGCCAAGAAGCGCTACTATAGGGAGTGCTTAACCAGGGACTCTGCTGCAATCTATGCCTAGAGCTACTGTAATTGGATTGGGAAAGTCCGGTGTTGCTGCGGCGAGATTGTTGAAACGGGAAGGTTGGGAGGTGGAGCTAAGTGATGGCAATACCTCCGAAGCCCTCCTGCAACAACAACAAGAACTCGCTGCCGAGCAAATAACCGTGAAACTAGGCCAATCCCTAGAATTGAATGGTGCTAATTTACCCCAATTAATAGTTGTTAGTCCTGGCGTGCCTTGGGATATTCCCGTATTAATTAAGGCACGCCAATTAGGTATTGAAACCATTGGCGAAATGGAACTCGCTTGGCGAAATTTGCGATTACTGCCTTGGGTAGGAATTACAGGTACTAACGGCAAAACTACTACCACAGCTTTAATTGCTGCCATTTTCCAAGCAGCAGAATTAAATGCCCCCGCTTGCGGTAATATTGGCTACGCCGCTTGTGATGTTGCCCTATCTAATAGGGGACAGGGGACAGGGGATAGGGGACAGGGGGATAGGGAAAGAGGTGGGGAAACTCAAATCCAAAATCCAAGTTGCGCTGGAAGCGCACCAAAGGTGCGACCTAAAATCCAAAATTGTATTGATTGGGTGATTGCGGAAGTTAGCAGCTATCAAATAGAATCTTCCGTCTCTCTTGCTCCCCGTATCGGTGTTTGGACGACTTTCACACCAGATCACCTCAGTCGCCATCAGACTTTAGAGAACTATTACAACATCAAAGCCAAGTTATTACGTCAGTCCGAGTTGCAAGTATTCAATGGCGATGATGCCTACTTGAGCCAGCTAGGTTTAAGTGCTTGGCCTGATGCCTATTGGACAAGTGTCAAAGGAAAAGATTTCCTGATTAGCGAAAAAGGCTTTTACATTGAGGACGGCTGGGTTGTGGAAAAATTAACTGCAACCTCTGCACCAGAACCGATTGTAAAGGTATCTACTTTGCGAATGGTGGGAGAACATAACCAGCAAAATCTCTTGATGGCAGTAGCAACGGCAAGATTAGCGGGAATTAATCGTGATGCGATCGCACTTGCGATTCGGGAATTCCCTGGTGTTGCCCATCGTTTGGAACATATCTGCACTTGGGAAGGTATTGATTTCATTAACGACAGCAAAGCCACTAACTACGATGCTGCCGAAGTTGGTTTAGCATCTGTACAAAGTCCAGCGATTTTAATTGCTGGTGGAGAAGCGAAAGCAGGTGATGATACTGGCTGGCTAGCAAAAATTCACTCCCAAGCTGCTGCTGTGTTATTGATTGGCTCTGCTGCACCCGCATTTGCCAAGCGTCTCCAAGAGGTAGGGTATCATACATACCATATTGTAGAAACTATGGAAAGGGCAGTTCCGAGAGCAGCAGAATTAGCTAAGGAATATCAAGCATCTGTGGTGTTGTTATCTCCAGCTTGCGCGAGTTTCGACCAATACCCGAATTTTGAGGTGCGGGGCGATCGCTTCCGTCAGTTATGCCTCGCTTGGACGGAAAGCTGGAAACCTCCCAGAGTAGAACATCCAGAGTTTGACAACTCTAATCAAGAGTCCATAGTTCAAAGTCGATAAGCATTGTTTTCCAACAAGTTTGTAGTAAGGACTTTAGTCCTTATTTTCTAGGCACTAAAGTTCTGACTACAAACTCTCAAAACTAATACCAATTCAATTAATGATTGCAACACATCCTTGGGTAAAGACGCGATTCATCGCGTCTCTACAAATGGTCTATTTGTCACATTCTTTTTTCAAATTGGTATAACTTGACAAATGTTAGAAAGATTGTTTAACGCTAATTTAGCGTATCAGGGGCTAAGTCGTCAGACAATTTACCTGGAACTGTAACCTCTTACCTGCTTGGTATTAAGTTGATGGCACACATTTGCAACTGGAAGGATCATGCTTTTGTGTGGCATTTTGAGGAGATCATATTGAACTAGCAGTTTCCCTAGCAGCTTCTCGCAGCCGCTCTACATCACGCATCGGTGGGGCACCAAAGAGCCGCTTGTACTCCCGGTTGAAGTGCGAGGCATCATCGTACCCCACTCGGTAGGCAGCACTGGTAGCGTCAAGGTTTTCCCCCAGCATCAGACGGCGAGCCTCCTGGAGCCGCAGTTGCTTCTGGAACTGCAAGGGACTCATTGCAGTGACAGACTTAAAGTGATGGTGAAACCCGGAGACACTCATTCCCATTTCTCGTGCGATGTTTTCAATCTTGATCGGTTCATTAAAGTCTTTACGAAGTCGCTCGACGGCTCTAGCAATGTGGTAAGTGTAGCCACCCAAAACTGCAATATGACGGAGCCGATTACCTTGCTCTCCTATGAGGAGTCGGTAAATAATTTCCCGCTTAATCAGTGGTGCGAGAACATGAGCTTCAGCAGGAGAATCTAGAAGCCTGACGAGCCGCACCACAGCGTCCAAAAGATTTACATTCAACGGACTTACGTCGATCGCTTTCACATCACCACGGCTGTGCGATGAGGGATACCCAGCCTCGACCATCACTGAGCCAACGAGGGTGGGGTCAAGATCGAGGCGAAGATTAAGGCACGGTTGCGCCTTTGATGCTTCCAGAATTTGGCTGGTGATCGGCAGTTCAACCGTAGCCAGCAGATAATGCATCGGGTCGTACTGATAGCGATCGCTACCCAGAAGAACTTCTTTTCTGCCCTGAGCGATCGCACAAAAGGCAGGAATAGAGACACTATGAACGCATTCCGAAGGTGAGGAGGCGCGGTTGAAGTGCAAACCTTTCAGTGGCTCAATCGTCCCATCATGACGAATCGCCTGGGCAATCCGCTCAGTCAGTTCGTCTCTGTAGGCTTGCGCTCTGTCTGCCTCGCGCTTTGCCTGTGGGTTGTTGATTAAATTGATATTGGCAGCGTTCATTTCTAAGTCTGCAGGATTGTACAACAATCTTAGACGATCGTCCTATTGCTTGCCCTTCAAAATGCCTAAGATGAAGCTAAAGCAAAGAAAAATGATTTCAGCTTCTTATAAGCACTCTGGATTTTTATTCAATATAAAACTCAGTTTCGATTGGGCAAGAGACTTGCCTACTAGCCATCGAAATGGCATCAAGTAAAGGAATTAAGAAAATGGACATTAAAAGAAGTGGCTCACAGCCTTCCGCTAAAGGGCAGGCTGAGTATTTTACCGGCATTGTCCGCGTTGACCCCCTGTTCGAGGCACACGATCCAGCACGCACATCTGGCGCTAGTGTCACGTTCGAACCTGCTGCTAGGACAGCATGGCATACCCACCCATTGGGACAAACCCTAATCGTGACGGCTGGCTGTGGACTTATACAGCGATGGGGCGGTGCGATCGAGGAAATTCGACCGGGGGACGCGATTTGGATCTCGCCGAGTGAGAAGCATTGGCACGGTGCGACAGCAACCACTTCCATGACGCACATTGCCATTCAGGAATGGCTCGATGGTAAACCTGTGGACTGGATAGAGCATGTCAGCGACGATCAGTATGGAGGAATATCTTAATGCTTTTGAGATGGTTTTCTATCAAGGGGAAAAACTGCCAGCAGAGAATGCTGATTTTAGTTCTCGCCCTAGTGATGTCCTTGAGTTACTCAGCCTGCCGTGCCGATAACAGTATGACTAGCAGCGCCTCGTTGAAGATACCAACTGAAATATCAACCAAGCAGGCAGACAGTATGCAGATAAACATCAAGGTCAAAGATAAAGTCGTTACAGCCACTTTGATCGACAGCAAAACCACTCAGGATTTTATTTCCCTGCTGCCATTAACGCTGACGTTAGAAGATTACGCGAGAACCGAAAAAGTCAGCGATCTGCCAAAAAAATTATCTACAGAAGATGCACCTCCAGGCAGCGATCCTGCTGTTGGAGATATTGCTTATTACGCTCCCTGGGGAAATTTGGCGATTTATTATCGAGATTTTGAATACTCAAATGGACTCGCGATCCTCGGAAAAATAGACGGTGGCATCGAGGCATTGAATGTGCCTGGCTCTGTAGAAGTGACAATCGAGCTTGTTCAATAGTTGCTCTGAACCCTTTTTGCAGGGGAATTTCAGTATCTTTCTCCCCTGCCTCTTCGGTCAGTCCATCTTCCCTAGGGATTGTTTAGTAAAAACTGAAAGTTGGAGACGGAAATGAAACTGCTTGCCACAACTATCGTGTCATTTTCCCTGCTTACTTCGGCGCTTGCTCATGCAGGTCAGACACAAGTTACATCAGACAATGACACACGGATAGTGGAGATCGCTCGGAAAGGTTCGCAGCCTTCTACTAGAGGATCAACCGAATATTTTACAGGTTCCGTCCGCATCGATCCCCTGTTTTCAGCACGCGACCCGTCACGCACGGCTGGCGCTAGTGTAACCTTCGAGCCGGGTGCTAGGACAGCGTGGCATACACATCCACTAGGACAAACCCTGATTGTGACGGCTGGGTCTGGTTATGTCCAGCAATGGGGAGGACAAATTCAGGAAATCAAACCAGGTGATGTTGTCCGAATTCCGCCCGGACTGAAACACTGGCATGGAGCTACAGCCACCACAGCCATGACGCACATTGCCATTCACGAAGAACTCGATGGCAAACCTGTGGACTGGCTGGAGCATGTCAGCGACGAGCAATATCCCAACTGATCTCCGCATCTGGTGGTTTTAAGACCTTGTTAGGTGAAGAATTAAAGGAAAAAAATCATGACAACGAACGAAAATGGAAAGTACACAGGAAAAGTTGCGTTTGTGACTGGAGCAGCGAACGGCATTGGTAGAGCTACGGCGCTGGCATTTGCCCGTGAGGGCGCTAATGTAGTGGTCGCCGACGTTTCAGAACAGGGCAATCAAGAAACGGCATACATGATCGAAGAACTCGGCGGACGAGTGCTTGCCGTTAAGTGCGATGTGACGCGAAGCGAGGACGTGAAGGCGGCTCTTTCCAAGACCATCGAGAGCTTCGGGCGGCTGGACTTTGCCTTCAACAACGCCGGTGTGGAGCAGAAAAATGCAGCAACAGCGGAAATCGAAGAGGAAGAATGGGATCGGATCGTAGACATCGATCTGCGCGGCGTTTTTCTGTGCATGAAGTATGAAATTCCGCTGCTACTCAAGCAAGGGGGCGGCGCGATCGTGAACACATCATCGGGTGCTGGGGTCATAGGCATCAAGGGCGGAGCCGCATACACTGCCGCAAAACACGGCGTAATCGGACTCACCAAGTCAGCGGCTCTCGACTATGCCTCGCAGAACATCCGCGTCAACGCCGTTGCCCCCGGTTACATTGACACACCGATGATGGATCGCTTCACTGGCGGCACTGCTGAAGGACGCAAGCAGGTAATCTCGGAGGAGCCTGTCGGGCGGATGGGTCAGCCCGAAGAGATTGCCAATGCCGTTGTCTGGCTGTGTTCAGACGCAGCTGCCTTCATCATCGGACACACCTTGGTCGTCGATGGCGGTCAAACGGTGCAGTGATTGTTCGTCGAACCGAAGCTAACCAATCCACACATTTGGAGAACTCAATGAAACACCTGGTTATACTACCCCTCTTGATTAGTACAATCAGCGCGACGACGGCGGCAGTTGCGCTCGACAAAACGCGCACCTCGCATAATATCTCCCAAGCACCCGCCCAGAACTCCACTGTGGTCGAGGGGGCAGACAACTTCTATAAGAGTGACAAGGTGACTATGCAGAAAGTTACGTTCAAAAACCAATACAACATGCAAGTTGCTGGGACTCTCTTCATTCCCAAAACCTTGAATCAGAGCGCCAAGAATCCCGCAATCATCGTTGGGCACCCAATGGGTGCAGTCAAAGAACAAAGCTCGAATCTGTACGCTCAAAAACTGGCTGAACAGGGATTCGTCACCTTGTCCCTTGATTTGTCCTTCTGGGGCGAGAGTGAGGGGCTGCCCCGCAACGTTGTTGCGCCAGATATTTATGCTGAGGATTTCAGTGCTGCGGTGGATTTTCTGGGTACTCGGCCATTCATTGACAGGAACCGGATTGGCGTTCTTGGGATTTGCGGCAGCGGCAGCTTCGTCATCAGCGCCGCCAAGATTGACCCGCGGATGAAGGCCATTGCGACGGTAAGTATGTATGATATGGGTGCGGCCAACCGTAACGGGCTTAGGCATTCTACGACCCTCGAACAGAGAAAGAAAGCGATCGCGGAGGCGGCTGAACAGCGCTATGTGGAGTTCACGGGTGGCGAGACCAAATACACTGGCGGGACGGTGCATGAACTCAACGAGAACTCCACCGCCATTGAGCGTGAGTTTTACGACTTCTACCGCACTCCCAGGGGCGAATACACCCCCAAAGGTTCGTCACCGAACCTGACAACGCACCCGACGCTTACCAGCAACGTCAAATTCATGAACTTCTACCCGTTCAACGACATCGAGACGATTTCGCCTCGTCCCATGCTGTTAATCACGGGGGCAGATGCACACTCCAGAGAGTTTAGTGAAGATGCTTATAAGCGTGCAGCCGAACCAAAGGAACTTTATATTGTTCCGGAGTCCGGGCACGTCGATCTTTACGACCGGGTGAACCTCATCCCCTGGGACAAACTTCAGTCCTTCTTCATTCAGCATCTTAGCAAGTAAGGATCTTAAATAAGGTAGGTGACGGCGTTTCCTAACGCACCCTACAGAATTACAGGTTATTTGATCCACGATCCTAAGCGAACAACTGGCAAGAGCCACAGGAATGTAAACAACTAGGAGCATCCATTCATGTCCAACACGAAAGCTTATGCCGCAGCTAGTGCAACATATGGGCATGAGCTTTTCCGGCCCGCCTAAAGACATGCAGGAGACGACCGCCCTGCTTCGGGCTGCCGTCGATCGCGGCGTTACATTTTTTGACACCGCTGAGGTCTATGGCCCGTTCACCAACGAAGAGCTTGTGGGAGAAGCCCTCGCTCCCTTCCGCGGGCAAGTGGCGATCGCTACCAAATTTTTCGTGATTTTCAGCATTCCTACCCAACACATTAATCAACCAATGGGGCGATTTCCGGGATTGACTGCATGAATATATTCACTACCCGATCGCGGTCTTCCTCGTTTATAATAAGCTTCTTCTGGTTTACCCCATCCTAGCTGCAAAATCATTTCCAAAAAGCTAGAATTTTCCCACTTGCACAAACTTGCCCATTCTGTTCTTTGAACAATTATTTCTAAATCAGATGTGGCAATTTGTTGGTATTGTTTACTATTATTAAAACTCAAGTATAAATCCATCCCTATAGAGACTTCATACCAAAATTCTACGATGGAATTTTTAGCAGCTTTTAATATCTCTAAGTCGCAATTGAGGGCAATTAACTCAGTATCTATTTCGGGATAGTGCAACTTTTTTCCTTTAACTGTCAATTCCCGCCAGATAATACCGGAAACTCGATTTTCTTTCTGATATTCGTGAATTGCAGTTTTGAAATCTTGATAAGCAGTGAACTGTTGCAGCCCATCAGTGCTGATAAACTGGTCAATTACAGGATTGCCAGAGACCGTCATTTCTAATTTTAGACGTTTTCCTTTGAGGCAAGCTTGGCGTTCGGCTGCCAAAATTTGAATTAGTTCCTGGGTGGTGTAAACCTGTGACATCAGAATACACTCTAGTTAGTCATTGGTCATTAGTCATTAGTCATTAGTCAGTTTTTGCGGACTTATGGACTATAGATTAACTCTGTAATCTGTTAAAACAGATATTTCAATATTATGCTTTGGCATCGGCAGAAATGTAGTAACAGATATCACTAAAAATGAGGGCAGACCAATTTGGTCTACCCCATAAGTTACCTAGCTAACTCACTACTGAACTCATTGAAGGCTCGTCGCTTTAGCTGTGCTGTTTCGGTGCGTGGTAATAAATCAAAGATTTTGCGAAATTCATCGTCTATTTCTTCAAAAGGTACTTGACCCTTTTTATTCAAAACTACCTCACCTGATTTATTAAATACTACGACTTGCGGAACACCCCCAGAATAGTAATATCCTGGTTCTGTAGGATCGTAAGTTTCTTTGGGCGGGATAGTATCTACATTAATCGGCATAATTTCTGCTACCCGACCATAGAATTCCTGTACCCGTGAAATGGAAATGGCATATCTTTTAGAATCGCTGCTGTCATCTAAATAAAAAGCCAAAAATACGGGTTTATGCTCCGCTAAAGTCTGTGCGAGTGACTGTCTCGGTGGAACTAATGAACCATTGCCAGCATAAACGACAAAAATGTTGCCATCATATAAATCATTATCAAGACCAGCATACGCAGGTTGCATACTTATAATGAAAAGACTTGCAAGCAACAACAGGCATTTGGACAACCGCCTTTGCCAGCCAGTAATTTGTTTATGTAAAAAAAGAAACTTTGTGCTATTCATCAAAAGGAACCTTGCAAGCTACTACTTGTCGTGATTTTGTGCTGAATTCAGCAAACTGGGCTGGATATGTAATTACGCCCATGCACTATTTTTTTAAGATAACGCTTACTGAGATTATCTCTCGCAAGTGGCTGGTACTGCTATGCGGAAGTCAAAACAGAGGTAAAGTAGTGCAACTATAAGGCTCAACAATCCAAAATCGAAAATTCAAAATTGGTATGACTGGCTTTTTCACCCAGGATTCGCTAAACTCACAAGATTAAATTTGTAACTTAAAGACTATCAATTAGCAACCGCCAGAAGACTAGGGTACAGATATGGGAAAGAAAATACAATTCATAGATAGACTGCGATTAGGTTTCGCGGTGTCAGTAGCAAAAAGTGTGACGTTTATAGTGCGATCGCTGCGTCTAGGTGCTGCTAGTGTGTTACCAGGCTCGATTGCTCGTCGCATTGAACCCCGACTTTTACAATTATTGAGTCAGCAAGTTAAAAACGGGGTGATTTTAATTGCCGGTACTAATGGCAAAACCACTACAGCACTACTGTTATGCACAATACTAGAACGCAAGGGTTTTCGCGTCACTCATAATTCTACAGGTGCAAATCTGGAAAATGGCTTGATGACGGCGCTGTTGGAAAGCACCAACTTACTAGGTACGCTAAATACTGATTACGCCATTTTGGAAGTTGACGAAAATATTGTCCCAAGAGTATTAGCGCCACTCCAGCCGCGAATTATTCTCTGTTTAAACTTGTTCCGTGACCAACTCGATAGGTACGGCGAAGTAGACACAATTAGTAAGCGTTGGACAAAAGTTATTTCTACCCTACCAACAGAAACGGTAGTAATTCCCAATGCTGATGACCCAACTTTATCTAACCTCGGTCAGCAGTTACCCCAACGGGTGTTATTCTTTGGCTTGAATGAACCAGAAAATTATCTGGAAGCAATTCCTCACGCTGTTGATTCTATCTATTGTCCCAAATGTGGACATTCTTTAGATTACAAGGGTGTTTATTTGTCTCATTTAGGAGATTTTACTTGTCCCAAGTGTGGTTTTACTAAAAGTAAACCGACTCTAGAAAGTAGTGAATGGTCGCAAATTCTGGTTGGTTTGTACAACAAATATAATACTTTGGCTGCTGCTACTGCGGCTATTGAGTTAGGAGTTGATGAAGCAACAATCAGAGATACTATTAACACCTTCCAAGCTGCCTTTGGTCGGGCTGAAGATTTAGTAATTGACGGTAAACGCGTGCGGATATTGTTATCAAAAAATCCTGTAGGAACGAATGAAACCATTCGCGTAGTTACTCAAAGCACAGATAAAACTACACTGCTGGTATTGAACGATCGCACGCCCGATGGTACTGATGTATCCTGGATTTGGGACGTGGATACGGAGAAATTAGTCGAACGCGGCGGGACTTTAGTAGTGAGTGGCGATCGCGTCTATGATATGGCACTACGTCTACGTTACAGCGAAAAGTCTGGTGAGAGCAAGTTAAATCTGATTGTCGAAGAAGATTTGAAACAAGCGATCGCTACTGCATTAGAGCATACACCAGAGAATGAAACTTTACACATTCTGCCCACTTACTCAGCCATGTTAGAAGTGCGAGAAGTTCTGACTGGTCGTAAAATCCTTTAATTTGTCATTTGTCATTTGTCATTGGTCATTGGTCATTGGTTATTCTCCCCCATTCCCAATTCCCCATTCTCAAAATTTATGAGTTCTCAACAACTAGAATTAACAATAGGCTGGCTTTATCCGACGCTGATGAGTACCTATGGCGATCGCGGTAATGTAATTACTATAGAGCGTCGCGCTCAGTGGCGGGGATACGATGTTAAAGTGTTACCCCTAGATCAAAATTCCACAGCCGCAGATATTAAAACTGTAGATGTCATAGTTGGTGGTGGCGCACAAGACCGTCAGCAAGAAATTGTCATGCGGGATTTGCAAGGTGCAAAAGCTGACGCGATGCGCGAAAAAATCGAAAATGGAACACCGGGAGTATTTACTTGCGGTTCCCCCCAACTGCTGGGACATTATTATGAACCAGGTTTAGGACAAAGGATTGATGGTTTGGGAATACTCGATTTAGTTTCCGTCCATCCTGGTGAAAATACTAAGCGCTGTATTGGTAACTTAGTAATTGAAGTTACAGCTTCACGTTTAGCGCGAGATTTAAAAGAGATGACGGGTAGCACACCATATTTGGTAGGCTTTGAAAATCACGGTGGACGTACCAAACTGGGAAAAGTGGAAGCTTTGGGGCGAGTGGTATATGGTTTGGGAAATAATGGTGAAGATGGGACAGAAGGAGCATTTTATCAGAATGCGATCGCTACTTATTCTCACGGCCCTTTATTACCGAAAAATCCTTTTGTCGCCGATTGGTTAATTCAAACAGCGCTACGGCTAAAGTATGAGGAAGCGATCGCGCTGTCGCCTTTAGATGATAGTTTGGCTATACAAGCAAGAGAAGCAATGTTTAAGCGCTTGAAAGTGAGTTTGCCAACTGTTGCTACAACAAAAGCTTAATGTGAGTTTGCTTTTTACTCTTTTGAAACGTTAATAATTAAAGGAGAAGTCAGAATTCAGAGTGTAATCAGTGGCGGATTTAGACCCACCACTGAATTATTGCACCACAAAATTTTCTTATTTTGTGCGCTGTTTCACTTTTATTCAAAAGCTAGAATAATGTTTAATTACAGTTCTAATCAGGCTAGCTTCGATTATTCAGGTTCACCATCTATGTAGATGCTGGCTTTTTTTTGAGGACTTTATTCATCAAACCAAGTACCAACAGACCGAAAATTGCACCAGGTTCAGGAATAGCAGTTGCGGTCAAATTACCACCAAGATCCAACCTACAGTTTGGGTATGTGTCGCACACTTCTGGTGAAAGGTCATCCTTCAAGAATATCTTAGCCGTTGGCAATCCTTGTTCGGCATTTAGGTAAGTATAAAAATCTAATCCTGTCACATCTGTTGCAAAGTCAATTCCCAAATCAAAACCATTAGATGTGTCAAAATTACCAGTTTGTAGAACAGTCTTTGTGACTGTATCAAAATTGAAATTGAAAGTACTGTCCGATTGTGGAAAATCGTAGTTGAAGTTTTGCAATAAACTTCCTTCTGGGTTGAAGAAAGAAATTGCAAAATTAGTCAGTTGATCCTTTGTGACAACGCTTCCAAGGAAACTATCATCATAGCTGAACTGCCCCTGAGCAGAATAACCTTGATCTCCTAACCAATCAAGCCGATAAGAAGCAGCATCAGCACTGGAAACGGTCATTAAAGTAGCTATAGAACTGAAAGCGGCAACAGCTACAGTAGCTTTGATTTGGTTACGAATGCTTTTCATTTTCTTGATAAAAGTAATAGATTCTGATGTTGTATTCGTCTGCAAACTTTTCATCAGTATGGAAGTCAATACTGATTATTCATTAAAAGATGAACTATATAAAGTGAATTCATCTACCTAAATAGTGAGATTAAACACAGCATTAATCACTGAAATAGGTTAGAAAAATTGTATCATCCGCAGTCAAAAATCTGCTGATATATGTTGATTGTTTTTTGTAAGATAAGCCAAAAATCTATAATTTATACTAATAAAATGTCTTGCATCTCTTAAATTATTCTTTAACTTATCTTAAATAAATGATGTATTGCTGGCCCTGGTTTTTATTATTTTATTTAGATTATTGTTTTTGCAAATTTAAGATATTAGAACTCAATATTTTATAAAGTTTATTCTTTTATCTACTTGTTTATATATAGTTCTAGACTTTAGGCAGCTGGTTTATTTGAATGTATGCATAAATTTGCCAAAAATCAGGCAGATTTCATATAAATTCACCTTTTATTTACTAACCCTAAATTAAATAAAGCATTACCCAAACTTAATCAAGATCAAATATTTTTGCTTCAGCATTCTTTTTTAAGTAACCAAACCATCCTCATGACATTCTCAAGACGTAAATTCTTTGCAGTAGCAGGTACAACTGCTGTCGGCACCTTGATGGTGTCTCCTATGGAAAGTCTTCTAGCCAGACAAGCTTTTGGTCGAAGATTTGGTAAAGGATATGGGCCACTTGTACCAGATCCCAAAGGCTTATTGGATTTACCATCTGGATTTCAGTATCGAACTTTTTCTCTAACAGGTGAACTCATGAACGATGGCACTAAAGTGCCTGGTGGTCATGATGGCATGGCAGCTTTTCCTGGCCCCAGAAATACAGTTATTCTGGTTCGTAATCACGAACTTAGCCCTACATCTGCTACACAAGTCCAAGGTCCAAATCCTTATGATCCATTTTGTAAGGGCGGCACAACAAATTTGGTTGTTGGACGCGATCGCCAGCTAATCAAACAATTCACTTCTTTAAGCGGAACTTTTCGTAACTGTGCAGGTGGGCTAACTCCTTGGGGTTCATGGATTAGTTCTGAAGAGAACACTTCTACTCCGACTTCCTTTCCGATCGGCAATAGAAACTATGTCTCGAAGTTCCACGGTTATAACTTTGAAGTTCCAGCTAGCGTCACTTCTGCTGTAAAGCCTGAGCCTTTAATAGCTATGGGACGCTTTAACCATGAAGCTGTTGCTGTAGACCCTAAAACAGGAATTGTCTATGAAACTGAAGATACGGGAGATAGTCTCTTCTACCGTTTTATCCCGAAAGTACGTGGCAAGTTAAAAGAAGGAGGCACTCTTCAAGCCTTAAAATTCAAAGATATCTTTCAAGCACAAACTTTTGCGGATTTCCCCAAGGGGAAGCCTATGAAAGTCGAATGGGTCACGATTACTGATCCCAATCCACCTCAAGATACTGTACGAGTAGAAGGTTTTGCAAAAGGAGCGGCCCAGTTTGCTCGTGGGGAAGGTATCTGGTATGGTAACGGTGAAATTTACTTTTGCTGTACAAGTGGCGGTGCTTTAGGTCTTGGTCAAGTCTGGCGCTATATTCCGGCTAAAGAGACAATTGAACTGTTTGTCGAGTCTACATCTGCTGCCGAACTGGAAAATCCAGATAACATCGTTGTTTCACCTTATGGTGATCTCATTCTTTGTGAAGATGGAGATGATGAGCAGTTCTTAGTAGGTGTTACTCCCAAAGGAGAACTTTATCAATTTGCGCGTAATGCTCTGAATACGAGCGAGTTCGCTGGTGCTTGCTTCTCACCTGATGGTAAGACTTTGTTTGTCAACATCCAAACTCCTGGTATTACTTTCGCAATTTGGGGCCCTTGGACAAGTCATAGAGGCTAATATAAAGTCGTAATATCAATGTCAGCGTAGACTTAGCCCGCCGCACGTATCGCTACTATATCGTTGAAATCGTTGAATTATCTTAGGTAAGCAGACAAGGGGAGGAGAAGACAATTCTCTTCCCCTTGTCTTTTGATTGACACCTTGAGAGTACCGCCTGAAATCGACTCTGCCATAAAAGCTATTTGCTGGGTAAATTGGGATATAGAACCAGAAAATTTTCTGTGTAAACTTGCCCAGCAAATGGTATGAAAAACTATTATCAAGATTTTTTAATTCGTGATTGGGTGGAAAGCGATCGCACGAGAGCCGCTGAAGTCATCAGTTATGTATTATCGGAATACGGTCTAGGTTGGGAACCAAAGGGCGCTGACCGAGATGTGCTGCGAGTAGAGGAATATTATTTAGCTACTGGGGGAGAGTTTTGGGTAATTGAACACCAAAGCCAGTTAGTCGGTACTGGGGCATACTACCCCATCCACCGAGGTGAAAAAGCTGTAGAAATCCGCAAAATGTATCTTTTGCCCAGCATCAGGGGTTTGGGATTAGGGAAATATTTGTTACAACAGCTAGAAGCAGCGATCGCAGAGCGTGGTTTTCAACAAATTTGGATTGAAACCGCCAGCGTTTTGGTGGAAGCAGTCAAGCTGTATGAAAGCAACGGCTACACTCCAGCAACGGGAGTAGAAACAACAAGGTGCGATCGCGTCTATTTTAAGTCATTGGTCATTAGTCATTAGTCATTGGTCGTTGGTCGTTGGTCGTTGGTCATTGGTCATTGGTCATTGGTCATTAGCTAAGGACAAATGACAAATGACAACTGACAAAGGACAATTCTAAAATGCACACTTGGATTAAAAATCTCACAGGCTTACTCAATCTTTTTCTTCAATCCCATTGCCCTCTATGTCAACGCGCAACCTCGCAAGAATTCTGTCAGAACTGCACCAGACAACTGCAAAAATGTCAACGTAAAGACCCGATTTCTCTATGGAAAGAACCCATACCAGTGTTTGGCTGGGGAGAGTATGGTGGCCCCGTGAAACGAGCGATCGCGGCGATGAAATACGAAAATCAGCCCCAAATAGCTCGTCCTTTGGGTCAATGGTTAGGAGAAGCATGGTTGTTAAATTCACCGAAGCGAGATAGCCAGCCTGTGGTAGTTCCCATCCCACTCCACGCTAGCAAGCAAAAGAAACGTAAATATAATCAAGCTGCACTGATTGCAGAGAGCTTCTGCGAAATAACTGGATTAAAATTAAAACTAGACGGTTTAGCTAGAGTGCGAGAAACGGAAGCGCAATTTGGTTTATCGGTATCTAAACGAGAACAAAACTTGGCCGAAGCTTTTGCTGTTGGACAAGAATTTCGCGATCGTCCCCCAAGTGTCCCAGTGCTGTTAGTGGACGACATTTATACTACTGGTGCTACTGCCAGGTCTGCTGTGCAAACACTTCGTCAGTATGGAATTGTGGTCTTAGGATTAGTAGCAGTAGCCACTACCGCCAAAGATGGATAAATCCAGGCTTAATGGACAAACTTTGGCTGAAAAGTGGATAAATTGACCAATTTACCTTATTTTTGTAGAAACATTCCTTGAAGTGTATATGAATAAAGTTTTTGCGGCAGGTTTAAAACAACTCATCGTTATTCCTGCTACATTGCTGGCAATAGGCATCAGTACAAGTGCAGCTTTTGCTCAAAATAAATTGTATAGTCCAATACCTTTATCTAACAGCACTGAACTTGCCGATAGCCTCTCAGACAAAGATATTCCCACAGGTCAAGGTGGGTTTGCCCGTGATTACACAGTGAACTTACAGAAGGGCGATAATTTAGCAGTTGACCTTTCATCTGAAAGCTTTGACAGCATCATCACACTTCTAGCACCTGATGGTTCGACTCTGGCAGAAAATGATGACGGCCCTGATGGTAGTAGCAATTCACTACTATTTACTCGCATCGTAGAGACAGGGAATTATGTTATTCGTGTCCGGTCTTTTGGGGAAACTGGGGTTGGGGCTTTTAAACTTAAGGTGACAAAGTTGCAACCGATTAAATGAAGTAGTCATTTGTCATTTGTCATTTGTCATTAGCCATTAATAAAGAGTTACTCTCCCCTGTCCCCTGTCCCCTGTCCCCTGTCCCCTGTCCCCTCATTTTTTAAAAGGCGGTCAATACGCAGAGAAATAAGGCTTCAGTCCATTCGACGACTGCGCCGTAGGTGTCTCCGGTGTGTCCGCCTAGTTTGTGGTTGAACCATGCACCAGTTAAAGTGGCGATCGCACTTCCAGCAATTATCATTGCCAGTGCGAAAAATAGCTGCTGTTTATCTATCAGCACAAGTAAACCACTCAAACTCAACAACAACAACAATCCCGGTAACAAATCTTTGTAAGAACGAATAGCTTGTTTATGAAATGCACCTTTGCCAGTTGGTTTCAGGTAAGGGTATTGCGCGATCGCTAGCTGCTGTCCCCAACGTCCCCAGCCACAAGCAGCCATCAGCAACAAGCAACGGTTTTCTGGTATATCCGTCAAAGCTGTTATTTTTAGTATCACCAAGGCGATCGCAGCCATTGCCCCAAAGGCTCCTGTAGCACTATCTACCATCACCTCCAGTCGTCGATCTGGATCACCTACTGCTAAACCATCGGCAGTATCCATTGCCCCATCTAAATGCAATCCTCCAGTAATGGCAATCCAAATACTTACTACCAAAGCACTACGAGTTAGCACGGGCATACCAAGATAATCCATCCCCGTATCCAGAAACCCTAAAATTCCCCCAATTATCAATCCTACAAGGGAAGCAAGACGTGCCACTCCCCCAAAGTCCAATGCGTTCAAATAAGGTAGTGGAATACTTGTGTAAAATATAATACTAGCTGCCAGCTTTAACAGCAGCTTTTTCCACCACTGTTGCTGTTTCGTCATCAGAGTTACATTAATTTTTGGTAAATTGCTGGATAATGGATTTGATTTCGGTACAACCGACATAACCAGATTTTAAAACTTTAGATAAGATTTACTTCTATCAGATATTCTCCTGGAAAATTTTGTTATGCTGGTCTAAGTGGATAGTCAGTGCTTTTGAGTACTTTTTTATACGAAAACAAGTAATTTAGGAAGTTAAAATTCCATCAGGGAGCAAAATTTGTGTTTTGTATTCGTTAACTAAAAACTTACTCCAAATTATTAGACGATTGCCCCATAAAATTGATATTTTTTTAAATGTAGGGAGTAAACAAGCTATTCGATTATGACAGTTTAGCTCTGTTGTTGCTCTCCTTAGCTCAATCGCTATTTTCCTATGAGTCACCATCTACCCGACACCAGGATACCAGCTCCGTG
Organism: Nostoc sp. KVJ20; assembly: GCF_001712795.1. Classification (GTDB taxonomy): domain Bacteria; phylum Cyanobacteriota; class Cyanobacteriia; order Cyanobacteriales; family Nostocaceae; genus Nostoc. The sequence continues at coordinate 44,201 of NZ_KV757671.1, read as the reverse complement.
CATTATTAACACGGGCATTATTGTGAATAAGCTCGACATCCGGCGATTGCTGGCGGATTTAGGTCGAGTCCACTACATCTACACCCACGAAGATAAGGTACTGAGCGAGGGTGAAGGGGATGTGATGGAAGTTTTTGCCAATCCGCAAAGGTCTACCTTAGTGGCTAACCACGCGCTATATTTGAATGTTTGTAGTTTTGATTACTTGGAACTAAAACAGTCACCGCAACAAGAAACCTACTTCGATTTGATGCAAGAAGGAGTGTGTCTGCGGTTGATTCCCCGCTCAACCCCCTTACAAGAACGACGAGAGCGAAGCTTCAATGTCAGTGCCATAGAAGCGATGATGGAGCAAGTACTCTCAGCCAGGTGGGATGCAGAAATCGACGATGACTGTTGTGATTCTTTCTAAATAACAATTATTGCAGTATATACTCCTAAAGTTGGTAACTAGGTTAGTCGTGAATGCTTAAGTGTTCACTAAAACTCAATTACCATTCTTTATGTTTGTCCATAATTTAGCCAAATAACATTAATTTTGCCCTAATACCATTTGGTTTTATGGCTGCTAGTTATGGATTTCTGAAACTCTTTACCAATTAGCGTTTCACAATCCAAAATCTAAAATCTAAAATCCAAAATGGCATGAGTGCGAATTTTTCTTTTCAATGTCTTGCTTGCTGTAGTCAAACCAAAGCTAGAGCAGGAGTGTTTTTCACCCCTCACGGTCTTGTAGAAACCCCCAGATTTATGCCAGTGGGAACGCTGGCAAATGTCAAAACTATCACGCCATCTCAGCTGCGAGATACTGGGGCGCAAATGATCTTATCCAATACTTATCATCTTCACCTACAGCCAGGGGAAGCTATCGTGGCTGGGGGTGGTGGGTTGCACAAGTTCATGGGTTGGAACGGCCCAATGCTCACAGATTCGGGTGGGTTTCAGGTCTTCAGCTTAAGCGAGATGCGAAAAATTACTGAAGAAGGTGTAACTTTCCGTTCACCCCATGATGGACGAATTATTAACTTGACACCAGAACGCTCTATTGAAATTCAAAATACTTTAGGGGCCGATGTGATTATGGCCTTTGATGAGTGTCCGCCTTACCCAGCGACTCGCCAAGAAGTAGAAACCGCAACTGAACGCACTTACCGCTGGTTAGAACGCTGCATGACGGCTCATCAACACAGTGAACAGGCGTTGTTTGGGATTGTGCAAGGGGGCGTGTATTTAGATTTGCGTTGTCATGCGGCTGAAGCTTTGGCTAAGTTGGATTTACCCGGATATGCCATTGGCGGGGTGAGTGTGGGAGAACCACCAGAATTGATGGCTGAAATTGTCAAAGTGACCGCACCGCTTCTACCGCCCGACAAGCCGCGTTATTTGATGGGTGTGGGTACTTATCGAGAAATGGCGATCGCGATCGCATCTGGTGTAGATTTATTTGATTGTGTAATTCCCACCCGCTGGGCGAGACATGGGACAGCAATAGTCAAGGGCGGACGCTGGAATTTAAAAAATGCTAAGTTTCGTGAAGATTTTACGCCATTAGATGAAACTTGTCCCTGTTACACTTGTCAAAATTTCAGCCGTGCTTACATATCTCATTTAGTGCGATCGCAGGAAATTTTAGCTTATACCTTGTTGAGCATTCACAACATTACCGAACTAATTCGCTTTACGCAGCATATTAGAGAAGCAATATTGAGCGATCGTTTTGCCACAGAATTTGGTCACTGGCTCAACTCATCTGAACCAGCACCAGATGAAGGGGAAATTACAAATGACTATTGACAAATGATCAAGACTCAAACCATGTTAAGATACTTCTCAATTATGAAAGCTGTGTTGGATAGGTGGATTTAAACAAACATGGAAGCAGCACTTTTATTAGCAAAACTGCCTGAAGCTTACCAAATCTTTGATCCTTTGGTGGACGTTCTCCCAGTCATCCCTGTATTCTTCTTGTTACTTGCCTTTGTTTGGCAAGCAGCCGTGGGATTTAGGTAAGTTAATCTATTTTTCAATTTATAGGACAGGTACTCTACCTGTCCTATTTTTTGTGATGCAATGTTTTGCAAAGTTAATATTTATTAATATTTTGTAATGAATTAGTATAATAACTAAGATGTGAATCAAGCCATGTCAATATGAAGCCTTGAAAGCCAAGCTTAGAGTCAAGGAGGAATCAGTTATGGGTAATATCAAATTCGTTAAAGAAAATAAAGAAGTCGTGGCGGCAGATGGTGCTAATCTCCGGCTCAAGGCGATACAAAATGGTATTGACATATATACATTCATTGGCAAGATGACCAACTGCGGCGGTAATGGTCAATGTGGTACTTGCATTGTCGAGATAGTTGAAGGATTAGAAAATCTTTCCCCCCGCACAGACGTAGAAAACCGGAAATTCAAGAAAAAGCCAGAAAATTACCGCCTTGCCTGTCAAACTTTAGTGAATGGCTCAGTTAGCGTAGTCACAAAACCTTAACAGTACCGGAAGTCCCCACCCTCAACTCTTAGTAGGGTGGGGATGAATAGCGGGGGTTGAGGATTGCATCTAGAATTGATTTTAAACGAAGAGTCAAAACAAATTCGCTTATGGATGACGAATCCTGCTTGTTTTCCTGGTAAAATACCCAATATCTTGACCATCAATGCCATAAGCGAAAACCAAGCTAATTAGGTATATGTTGCAAGTAAAAAATTTGGGTCTTGGGAACCAGGACTCCTGCCCTTGGAGGGAATATAAGACCAAAAAAACTGCGGAGTTTTTAAGGCTGTTCCCGATGAATTGGGAAGCTCAGACTTCAGCCGTAGGCAGGTCTGAGTAGTTCACGTTTTCACAATTTGTATCCAGTCAGTAGTCAAAATACTTACCAAAATTGAGTTTACTCATTTTGAATTTTGAATTTTGAATTTTGAATTTTGAATTGGTATAACTCTGTCATCGATGATGCTATCCTAATGTTGTTGACTGGAAATTCAAGAGAGGTTTTCTTGCCATGCAAGTTAATGACCTGGGGTTCATCGCGAGCATTTTGTTCGTACTTGTCCCCGCTGTGTTTTTACTAATTCTTTACATCCAAACTGCTAGCCGCGAAGGTGGAAAAGATAGTTAAGAGTTTGTGTATAAAATAAATAACCCCTGCACCAATAGTGTAGGGGTTTTTATTTATCAAACGTTAATTTAGCACTATCTCCTTTAGAGGATGTTTGAAAAGTCATGATTGATGTATAAAATTTTTTTACCCCACCCTAGCCCTCCCCTTATAAAGGGGAGCCACTGCGTTGGGCGGCTTCGCCGACTTGAAGCATGTGGCGTGAGGGAACTGGATTTTATTGTTTCCCCCCTTTATAAGGGGGGACTAAGGGGGGTAATAATTCGATTAAAATCACAACATACTACTTTTCAAACAACCTCTTAAGCGATTGTCCGCGCCAACAATACCGGACAAGTGGCATTAACTCGAACATAGTCAGACAAGGAAGAACCAATGAGTCTATCTATGTCAACAAAACTCTTAGCGATGGATGGACGACGATCTGGAGAACCGAGTAATAATAAGTCTATATTTAACTCTTCTGCCAATCGACAAATTTCTTCACCAGGTTTGCCACTGCTGATATAAGAACGAGATTGGATGCCCTGTTTTTCAGCTTCGGCAACGGCGGCTGCCAAAACTGGATTCTTGTCTGAGTTAACCTGAGTTATTTCCGATTTTTTACCGCCTAAATCTGTACTAATATTTGCCAAAATTAACTCGCCACCCTGAATATCTCGCAGTAGAAACAGTGCCAATTTTAAGCAGTTTTTTGATGAATCTGAATTGTCGATTGCCACCATAATCCGCTTAATTCTTTTGACGTAAATATCATCTTTCACCAGCAACATGGGGCGAGAAGATAGTTGAAAAACATACTGACTGACTGAGTTTGATAAAATCGATTGCAGCCGCTTCAGTCCGCGTGAACCCATAATAATCAAGTCAGCGTCGATTTCATCAGCTACTTGGCAAACTACATCTTTGGGATCGCCTTCGCGCAAAATTGAAGAAACCTCGCTAGGATCTAAGTTCAAAGTTTGAATGGCGTTCGCCAGAATTTTACCACCATTTTCCCATTTACTTGTCATGGTAGCAGCGGTACTTTGCGCTTGAACAACATGCAAAATTGTAACTTTTGCAGATTGAATTGAAGGGATTTCTTTTAGGGTTTTGAGCATTTCTTCTGCGTGTCCCAATCCCGATACAGCTAGCAAAATTCTTTTTATCATCTTACGAATTTTTGTTAAGTTTACTTTTGTTTTCGCTGTTATTAACTGGCTCAGGTCAGATTTTAACCGCCTTGCTCGACAACCTAGTTAGTAATTAGGCACAAACAAACTTTATTTTTTAGTATTTAACCCTCAAACAAATGGCAAAGTATAAGAAACTCAACAAATGTTTAAGTCTATTTGCACCTAGTTACTTAAATTTTCAACTAGATTTCAATTATTAAGCATACTCTCAATTTAGCCTGAAGAACTTAATAAATTATGATGTTAGTTATCATTTTTAATCTATGTTCACTTTTTGTAATTAGAAGTTAGTTAAGTATTGCAAAGAAATGCCAAAATAATTCTTTAGGAAGATTGATTCAGTGTAATTTCTAACAGGCGATCGCTTCTGGCTTGAATAGTCTACACTACTCCTAGATTTCCCATATTCTCAGATTTTTTTAAGTCTCTTGCAGTTTTTGTAACTCAGATAGGATTGCTATATCCAAACAGCAAAAAAATACGGGTGTTCTAATAGTTAAAGTCATATTTAATACTATATTAAAACCCCCCAGATTCTATTTGGGGGGTTTGATTGATTACTTGTGAGGTTTGCTTAACTTAGATGTGCCCCTGGTTGTCCGTTTTGGACTACAAAGGAAGCTAGGGTTTTAATAGAAGCATTCAAGTCAACAATGCTCGATACCACGCGGTAGTCACTTTGCCAGCGTTGTGGAGTAAGTTTGCAGCGGACGTATCCCCGGAAAGCACCGTCAAAGAACTTAGTATGAGGATTGTTGGCTAGGGAAGCTTGAACTGGAGCAATGAATTGGGCAGGAAAGTCAGAGGTAATTGAAGTTCCTACGAACTCAGTGCCTACCGTCGGTGAGTTTGGGTTCTTAAAGTCAAGCTTTAGGTCGTTTACCCAACTAGAATGAATGTCTCCGGTAATCACCACTGGATTAGAAGGTTGGCGCTGGTTTAAAAAACTCAAGAGCCGATTACGTGCAGCTACGTAACCGTCCCACTGATCCACATTGAAGACACCTAAACCGGGATTACTATTAAAATTGTACTCGGCTAGTATAGTCTGTTGAGCAATCACATTCCAGCGCGATCGCGATTGGTCTAACCCTTTTTGTAGCCACTGCTCTTGTTTTGAGCCAGTCATCGTAGCATTTGGATCAAAAGCTTCGGGGCAGCGAGGTTTCAGCCCATCATCACAAGGTTGGTCACTGCGGTACTGCCTGGTGTCTAGTACATTAAACTCAGCCAAATTACCGTAGGTGAACCGCCGATAAAGCAGCATATCTGGGCCATTGGGCAATGAAGACCGACGTAAAGGCATGTGTTCGTAGTAAGCCTGGTACGCATTGGCTCGGCGCTTCCTAAAAGCCTCTTGGGTTTGGTTATCTTCCGGGATTAAGTTGGCGTAGTTATTGTCAACTTCATGATCATCCCAAGTGACAATCCAAGGAAAAGCCGCATGAGCAGCTTGGAGATTCAAGTCAGTTTTGTACAGGGCGTGGCGATCGCGGTAGTCGGAAAGAGTTACAATTTCTGGACTATTATGCTGGCGGGGCCCACCAGATTGTGGGCCATATTCGTAAATGTAATCACCGAGATGAACCACAAGGTCGAGGTTTTCATCAGCCAAATGCCGATAAGCCGTATAGTAGCCATTTTGCCAGTCTTGACAGGAGACAAAAGCAAAATTTAATTGTTGGATAGAGCCATAAAACGCTGGTGCTGTCCGAGTCCGCCCAACGGGGCTAGCTTCTCTACCCGCTTGAAATTGATACCAGTACCAACGGTCAGGGTCTAGTCCACGGACATCAACGTGAACTGAGTGTGCTAATTCTGGTGTCGCCAGCACCGTTCCTCGACGCACCACCTGTCTCATGTTTTCATCAAGGGCAACTTGCCACCGCACTGGAACATTTACGACTGGCATTCCACCTCCAGAAAGTGGATTTGGAGCTAGTCGTGTCCAGATCACAACACCATCCGGTAAAGGGTCGCCAGAGGCAACACCAAGACTGAATGGATAGCCAGAAAACCTTGAATTAGCTGATACTGGATGCCATTGACTAGCGATTGTTAACCCCGTTAAGAATCCTGCACCCAACAAAAAACTCCGCCGTCTGCACCGATTTGCTAATAGGCGCGTGCCATCCATAAGTTCCATATTCACCCCTACCCAGATGTAAATACAGTTGGCATTCAGGAGAGTCAGTTGTCCAAAGCACAAATAATGCTTGATTTGACTGATTTCTCAATTGCCTGCTCAACCAAATACAACGAACCTAGCAACCTCGGATCAAGCAGAAATTAAGATTTTGTTAACTTTAAGATTGGATTGGGGCATTGGACATGAGGGATTCAGACCCCAACTACAGCAGTTTGCTTTTTAAGTAAGCGACAAAATGCAGGACTCACGCATCAGATATAAAGAGTTTCTATCTCCTGCCTCCTGCCTCCTGCCTCCTGCCTCCTAATTAAAATCTGCCATTTCCCTGAACAATATGCTTGACGGTGGTCAAGGTTTCCAGGCTGATAAATCCCCGGCGATGACCTTTTTGGTTAGACATACCGAGAAACACGGAATCTCCCCGCGAGGGGTTGCGGGAAAAACGCGGGGAAGTGTTGATGTAGGTAGAGGCACTGTTAACTCCTAAAGCAAACTGGCGACTTTCCTGGTAGGATTCAGTCACGATGGAGTCGGCATGACCACTGCTGTATTGATTAATCCAAGCGATCGCACCCTCTAAGCTATCCACTAGTTTAAAAGCTACTGTCCTCGTTAAATAAGGGTTTCCCCATTCGCCTTCCTTCACCAACTGCAATTGGGGAAAAGCTTCTACTAGTTCTGCATCTCCTTTAATTTCAAAGCCTTTTTCCATCAAGCTATTCCACAGAACTGCTAAAGATGATGGCAAGGCTTGACGATGAATTAGTACCTTTTCAATGGCGTTGGCTTGATCGGGTTCACTTTGATGGCTATCAAGAATCATCCAGCGCACCATTTCCAAGCTGCTATTTAGCGACCAGTAGAGATAACAGTTACCCATCGCTGACTTTAAAACTGGGCAAGTTGCTTGTCGTACAACCTGCTGCACTAAGCTGGGACGTCCGTAGGGAATCGCTAAATTCACGTACTCGTCTTGGGTAACTAAATCCCGAATTGAAGCACCATGTTCTGCTGTGATCAGTTCTACACAACCTGGTGTTAGACCAACTTCTGCGATCGCATTTTGCAATACCTCAGCGATCGCAGCGTTAGAGTGGCTAGCTTCAGTACTACCTTTGAGAATTATACTATTGCCAGTTTTGATACAAAAACCCGCTGCGATCGCTCCTAAATCGGGGAACGCCTCATAAATAAATCCAATCACTCCCAAGGGCATTAACTGGGTGTAACTTTGGGAATCTTCCAGTTGATAATCGGCGGTTCTGACGCGCCGCAGCGGATCTGATAATTCCCCCAACCGTTGTAAAATGTCCACGGTCGTCTCTAGCCTTGTGGGAGTCAGCTTTAGCCAATCCAATATCAACTCTGGCACTGCCATTTCCCGACTGGCTTCTAAATCCAAGGTATTGGCTTCTAGAATGTCGTCAAATGAGCGCTCAAGAGCCTGTGCCATCGCCAATACTGCACGACTCCGGTCTGCTCCCTTTGTGATCCCCAACTTTAGGGAAGCTTGATAGGCTCGTTGGGCACTAGTAATCGGTTCGGGGTGGTCATCCAAAACTTCAACAGTCATTGAGTTAACGTCTGTAGGTAAGCCAGACCATTAGTGCTGGCAGAATAGCTAATAGCACCGCCACCATTGCCCAAGCAATAATACTGGAACTATTTGCCAATCGCAGTGCTAATGGCAGCCATATAATCACTAGCACGAAAATAATGCCAAGTGCTATAGGCAGATAGCTTTCTCCCAAGCGGGGATGGACAACATGCCAACTATTTCCCATCCAACGCCAAGCCCGCTTGTAGGGATAGGTGGTAGAAAGCTGTTCTAGGACATGACCATTATCTTCTACTACAAAGATTTGCTGACAGCGATCGCAACCAAATGCTTCTGTCAGCGTAATCGGAATTAACTGACCCCGGCGACGACAGGGACAGGGGTATTCGGTATTGAAGTCGATTTTTTCAGGTTTTTGAGATTGCACAAGCGTTCTAATAACTTGAGCGTGTTTTACACGAACTACGAGAATATAATGTCTTGGTAAATGCCTGATAAGGCTTCTTTCTTTATATAGATAGACAGGCGATGCAAATATCGCCATGATTGCAAACAGTAGATGTAGCTAACTTAAGGTATCCTAATTGCCATATCAGTACGGGGTTCTCTGTTTGTAGTCTTTCCCCATAGCTGACAATCTTATTGAAAAATTTCCTTCTCTTCATCTGTCGCTTTCAAGGTAAGTGGTTGCGTTTTTGGGCATTTATTATGCTGACACACCTGGTACAATTTTAAGCCTACGTGGCGACCACTCCTAAAACAAATCGTTTGGGAAGGCTACGCTGATAAACAACAGACACCAATAAACCCGCTAATTTTCCTTGGGGTTACTATATATTACTATCCAACTATCAAGGTTAGATCGGGATTATCTCCAATCTGTATTCCTTGCATCTCATCAGCATTTCAAGAGCGGAAATTGGCAAAACATCCAGAGAATGTGTGTGACTCTTTGCCCAAATAGATTGTGGCTCACTTCACTGCTAAAAGACGTTTTGCACCTGACAACACTATTATTTAAGTAGCCACCTTTAGTCCAGTGTAATACACCCTATAGGAAACAAATTGATTACACCTATAAAGATTGTAGTCAAGCTAATGAATATCTAAACTATTGTGAAGCTGAGTTTTATATTTCTTAGCGAGTGGGTGACACAATTTGAGTGGGCAATATTCAAATTGGGAGAGTAGACGATTTGTTTACTCTATCTGTCCACAGGATTGAAGAGTGAATCGACGAACACTGAAATGCACCCTAAAAACACTAAACCCCTTAGAATTTTTTAACTCTAAGAGGTTTTAGTTGGAAGCGGGTGACGCGATTCGAACGCGCGACATTCACCTTGGCAAGGTGACGCTCTACCACTGAGCTACACCCGCAATCAATTGCCATATATCAATATCTCAGATTTATCCTTAATTGTCAACCCCTTAATTTATTTAGTCATTAGTCATTGGTCATTGGTCATTAGTGAATAACAAAGGACAAATGACTAATGACGCCCTAGCCTAGTTCTTCTGACTCCGCAGTTAAATTGCCGATGCTGGCACCTTGAAAAGAGGCTGGCAAAGATTGGCTATTACGAGAATATGGCTCTGCCAGGTTAGAACGCAGTTGCCGCATGAGGCTTGCCATTTCTAGGGCATTCAAGGCATAATCCCAACCATGATTACCTTTGATGCCTGCCCGTTCTAAGGCTTGCTGCATAGTATCTACTGTCAAAATGCCAAAAATCACTGGCACTCCAGTTTGAAAGCTAGCGGCGGCAATGCCTTTAGAAACCTCGGCGGATACGTAATCAAAGTGGGGTGTTTGCCCTCGAATAACTGCACCTAGACAAATTACAGCATCATAACGATGGGAAAGTGCTAGTTGCCGAGCTACTAAAGGTACTTCAAAACTTCCTGGCACCCAAACATAGTCCACCTGATTACCTTGCGGGTTAGGATCTACACCGTGGCGTTTCAAACAATCTTGACAACCCTCTAGCAGCTTTCCGGTAACGAGGTCATTGAATCGACCAATAACCACTGCAAAACGCAAAGGTTCCGTTTGAGTAAAAGTTCCCTCGAAAACTGCCATGACTGCCTCTTTATCAACTATACTTCTGGCCAATATACATTTCTTATTTAAATTTAGAGGAGCAGGAAAGCCCAGTCAGGATGAAGGAACCAGGAAAAAGAAAAAATTTCTTGTTTCCTTTAACCTTTGACCTTGGCTTTTCTGCTCCTCTAGTTCTTATATTATGTGCCTGCGCCAGAGCGAAGCCGTCGCCTACACGACAAAAAAGTTTAACAAACCAACTAAAAACACCAAACCAATCCAGACACCAGAGCCAACCCAGAGCAGTTTTTTAGAATCATTCCAATTTTGGGGAGTGGCGTAAGCAACAGGAACCCCAACAACTAGGACAAAGGACAATAGGACTAGACCTATCAAGGCAAATTGAAATATTATGGTCATTTTTGCTTCTCCCAATACAGCGAAATAGTGATATGTCCTACATTAACAGTAAGCTGTACAGTGTAGGCTTCTCAGTGACTCCTGCGATCGCATAGGACATTTCCTGAGCTTTAGTTTTATGTCCCCGTGATACCCCAACGGAGACAATTTGATTTTTTCTTCCTTTCGTACCCCACAAATTTTACGACACAGGATGAATTGCTTATGACTTTTGCACTGATGTGTCAACCAATGGTAAATTTGCTTTCTTTGAAAGGATGCCTACTCGTTTCCCGTTGTCCAACGTTTCACGTAGGTTTCCCAGAGGGCTGTCTAGAGGTGTATCAACGACCGTGGCGGCGAGTAACCAATTAAATCATACAACGCCCCGATCATCTATATTCAGAATATTTGACAATTACAGTGCTGACTTTCAGGGCTTAAGGGTGAGGCTTCTGCCCATTTTAGCTAAAGGGCGACACTGACACTTTTTTCTTGTTTTTAAGCTACCAGAAACTACAACATCTTAGTCATTTGTTCTTTGTTTAAGTACCAATGACTAATGACTACTTAACTATGGATTTAATTCTTTGCCACACGACAGCAGATTTTGACGCATTAGGAGCAGCAGTAGGGTTAACGCGCCTACTACCGGGAAGTAAGATTGTGCTGACTGGCGGTTCTCACCCTCCTGTACGGGATTTTTTAGCATTGCATCGGGATGAATATCCGCTAATTGAACGGCGTTCGGTGAATGCTGAAAAAATTCGTTCTCTGACTGTGGTGGATACGCAACAGCGCGATCGCTTGGGTAAAGCTGCTGAGTGGTTATATTTACCCAATCTCAAAGAAATTATAGTTTATGACCATCATTTAGGACAAGAATCAGATATTCCCGCGACGCAATCGCATATTGACTCAGTAGGAGCTACCACAACTTTAATTGTGGAGCAATTGCAACAACAGGAAATTTCCCTGACTCCTGCTGAAGCGACTGTGATGGCTTTGGGTATCCACGTTGACACTGGCTCCTTGACCTTTGACCAGTCCACACCACGGGATGCTTTAGCTTTGGCTTGGTTGATGCAACAAGGTGCAAGTTTATCGGTAATTTCTACTTACCGTGACCCTGGCTTGTCTTTGCAATTGCAACAGTTATTAACTGAATCTCTAGAAAATTTAGAATATCTTTGCCTGCGTGGATATACTGTTGCTTGGGTAACTCTAAGAACTAAAAATTTTGTGCCTGGATTATCGAGTTTGGCATCGGAACTCGTGGAATTAACCGAAATTGATGCCCTACTGTTGGCTAATGAGTATCTAGGTAAAGGGGATTCAAGTTTAAGTGTGATTGGGCGATCGCAAATTCCCAAGACGAATCTTAACCGATTATTCCAACTCTTGGGTGGTGGCGGTCATTCACAAGCCGCATCGCTAAATCTAAGGGGAGTTGATTCGCAAGCAATCTTAAAACAACTCCTTGACGGGATAAAAGCGCAAATTCCCCATCCCCCCACCGCGAGGGATTTGATGTCTTCTCCTGTCCGCACGATTCTCCCTGAAACCACAATTGCTGAAGCACAACGCATTTTATTACGCTATGGACACTCTGGTTTATCTGTAGTTGATACTCAAGAGCAACTAGTAGGTATTATTTCGCGCCGAGATATTGATATCGCCTTACATCACGGATTTAGTCATGCGCCAGTTAAGGGCTACATGACAAGAAATCTGAAAACAATTACACCAGATACGACACTGCCACAAATTGAGTCGCTGATGGTGACTTATGATATCGGACGCTTGCCAGTATTGGAAAATGGGCAGTTAGTTGGTCTTGTCACTCGTACTGATGTCTTGCGGGAATTACATCAGGAAAGGGATGAAGATGGAGAAGAGGAAAAATTCAAAATTCAAAATTCAAAATTCAAAATTCCTCTTAGCACTGAGTTGCAAAATAAACTTGCTCCTCAGTTATGGCAATTACTCACCATCGCATCGCAAGAAGCCGAAAAAAGGGGTTGGCATCTTTATTTAGTAGGAGGTGCGGTGCGGGATTTGCTGTTAGCTAAGACAGCAGGTAGCTTGATAATTAACGATATTGACCTAGTAGTTGATGGCTTTCACAAATCAGCAGATGTTGGCGCTGGTGTGGAACTAGCAAAAGCACTCCAACAACTTTACCCTGCGGCTCGTTTAGAAATCCACGGGGCTTTTCAAACTGCGGCTTTGTTGTGGCACAAAGACCCAGAATTAGATTCTCTTTGGGTAGATATTGCCACCGCTAGAACAGAGTTTTATCCTTACCCGGCGGCGAATCCAGAAGTTGAGGCGAGTTCGATTCGTCAAGACTTGTATCGTCGAGATTTTACCATTAATGCGATCGCTTTGCGGCTTACTACTCCCCGTGCTGGTGAATTACTCGATTTCTTTGGGGGATTACTCGATTTACAAGCTAAACAAATTCGAGTTTTACACGCCAACAGCTTTATAGAAGACCCCACCCGGATTTATCGCGGTGTGCGGTTTGCTGTGCGCTTCGGATTTCACATAGAACCGCAAACTGAAGAGTTTATTCGCTATGCGATCAACAGTGGTGTTTACGATCGCACTTCCCAAGAGAATACCAAAACCCCAGCCCTACAAACTCGACTGAAAACAGAATTAAAACACATCTTAGAAGTCCCCTACTGGAAATCGGCTTTACAGTTACTCAATAATTTAGGGGCATTGCAATGTATCCATCCTACCCTGAAGCTAGATGTGGAAGTCCTACAACAATTACGTTTGCTAGAACGCTGTTTGCGGCGATTTGATGCTGAACAAACCCTCATCCATTGGGAAATGCGCTTAGAAACGTTAATCGCCTATTTAGCACCACAATATCGGGCGAAAGTAGCAAAAAATCTGCAACTACAAGAAGATGGCATTAAACGCTTGCAAAACTTGGCTTCTGCCCAATCTGAGATGATGCAATCTTTGCCTAAATGTCAAAGTCCCAGTCAAGTAGTACAGCTGTTGCGAAAGTACGATTTACCACTGCTGATTTTAATCGCTGTGCAAAGTCCGCGATCGCTTAGACATCAGATTTGGGAATATTTAACTGTTTGGGCGAATGTGCAGCCACTATTGAATGGTAATGATTTAAAAAAACTTGGTTACAAACCAGGGCCTCAATATCGGCAGATATTAGATGATATGCTTGCTGCTACCTTGGATGGAATAATTAAAGATAAGACTGAAGCTGAGGAGTTTTTAGCACAACACTATCCTAAATGAAATAGTGAAGCGATCGCTCATATATTTGTGGAGTGTTGAGCAATAGATTATAAATTCAAAAGGCGATCGCAGTAGTCTAAATTGTATCTGGGTCAATATTTAACTCCCGTAGTTTTGCTGCTAAACGTTCTGCTTTTTGTTCAGCTTGTTCTGCTTGTTGTTGTGACTGTTCTGCCTTTTGTTCGGCTTGTTCTGCCTTTTGTTCGGCTTGTTCTGCCGTTTCCTCAGGTGTTGGTACTAATTGCCCATCTCGTGTAAAAAACCGCAATAAACCTTCATAAACTCCCAAATATAACCCTAGCTGATGACTCCACAAATATCCTTGTTCACTTACTTGTAGAGGTTGATATTCTCCATCTACTAAATGAAATCCCGCAAATTCTTGTGTGTAAGGGTCAAACCAAAAATAATCGAGTGTGCGGAAAGTCTGTTGATAAATTGTTTTCTTTAAACCTTTATCAGTATTAGCTGTTGAGTTAGACAAAATTTCTAAAATTACATTCGGATATTTGCCATCTTCTTCCCAGACTACCCAACTTTTACGGGTTTTGCGTTCAGTTCCCAAAACTACAAAAAAGTCTGGCCCTCGGAAGTATTCTGATTTGCGTTGGCGCGGACTGTAATAAATAGTCAGATTTCCCGCCGCATAGAAATCATTTCGATCTCGCCACAACCATTCCAGACATGTTAAAAGTAGGATTATTTGCCGTAAATGCAGTTCGCTTTCCAAGGGAGGCTCATCACTATATAAATCGCCAGGGGGAAATATAACATCTTGGCAGATGCCTTCTTGAAAATCTAATTCTTGAGCTATAGTCATAGAATGGATACGGCATCAAGTAGTTCTGGATTTATTTTAGCAGTGTTGTAGTTAGCTATGCGTAGCTAACTGTAAAAGATTTAAATAAAATTAGTTTTATAAAACTAATGTTTCGAGTTTTGCCTGTACTTCTTCTATTAAATCTTGTGAAACACTTTCAACAAATTTTGCCCTTCTAGCTTGCCAAGATAATGTTTTAATTTGGTCAGCTAACACAACTCCTTTTGTTTGCATTCCCTCAACAAGTGGAACTTCAAACCTAAGCCCTTTTGCTTTGCTGGTTATAGGACACGTTAAAACTAAAGAAGCTATTCGATTGTATTGAATTGGAGATATAACAAGAGCAGGGCGGTAGCCCCTTTGCTCCCGCCCTTGCTGTTGTAGTTCATTGTTCAATGTTATAGCAATGTCATTAAATGACATTCCTGAGTTGTAAAGGGCAAATGCACGCTGGATTGAATCAGCCGTAAACTGCTGTTCTGATCCAAATTCTAATTTGATAATATCTCCTCTTTTAGGAAAGTATTGATTGACTACCAATGCTCATTCCCCACAGCATTTCCAGTTTCAAATTCTGGATGAAATTTATCAGGAGTCATACCTTCAAGCAATTCATCAAGCGTATACTTTTTTCTTTTTCGTGGTGTGAAGATAAGACTGCTACCTTCCACAGTAATATCCATACCTGTCCCTTCAGTTATATGTGCTTGTTCAGCTACCGCTTTTGGAATCCGAATAGCTAAACTATTTCCCCATTTAGCAACAACTGCCGTCATAGCTATCTCCAAATATTTTGTTAGCGAGGTACACGCCCGAACTTTAGATTTTCGGAGTGAAACACTTTTAAAAATTTGTCTAACGTATATACTTTGAAGATACATTTTTTATTGCTGGGTGTCAACACACCCTTGGAAGGAAGCCAATCGTTGATGGCTGAATGCAGCGCTGCACGTTGCGGTAACTTCCGACTTCAACTTACAGCAACACGGCTAGTTAGTGGAAGCTGGAAGCCAAGAGTTGGAAGTTAGGAACTTCCAGAGAATAAAATATACAGTTATTCAAACAAGGTTCAGATATTTGTAACTGGAGTTAAAACGCTTATGCCTTGGTTTGTAAAGATTGAAGAAGGCAAAGTCGATAAACCTACCTTTGACCAATACGTACCTGCCCACAAAGCCTACATTCAGGACTTGATTACTAAAGGACACAAAGCCCGAACAGGCTATTGGGCGGAGCAAAGAGGCGGGATGTTGCTGTTTGAGGCAACCTCAAAGGCTGAAGCAGAAGCGATTGTAGCTGATGACCCGTTGGTGAAACACGGCTGCGTCACCTATCAACTTTATGAATGGCGAATTGTTATGGAATAACACACACTTACTGGATTTTAATGCTATGCTTTTATAAGACCTGGATCTATGCGATCGCAACACCCAAATCTTGTCAGAACCGGAAGGTAGCAGCAACACGGGAGGCTTGTGGTAGGCGTAGTCTCCGGGTCGCCCTATTTTTAGGAGCGGTCAGCAACAATGCCTGGTTTTGGAGATATTGTTCAAAAAGCTTTTTACCTCGGTGTTGGATTAGCTTCTTACGCAGGTGAGAAAGCAGGGGGAAAATTAGCCCAAGTGCGATTGCAAGTCCAAAAACTGGCAGATGAAATGGTTGCCAAGGGCGAAATGAACACCGAAGAAGCCCGCCGCTTCGTTGAAGAGATGATGAAGCAAGCCCAACAAGCCCAACCATCTGCTGAAACCTCTGAGACAACACCCCCTTCTGAACCTCGCCGTATTGAAATTTTAGAGGACGATGAAGAACCAACGGTGAAAGAGGCATCAACTGATGAGAATGTAGATAAGTTGCGCCAAGAAGTGCTAAACCTGCAAGACGAGTTAAAACGATTGCAACGCGATCAATAAAAAGCATTCTTTGATCGAAATATTAGCAATCAGTGGCATCTTGACATGACACTTCGGATAGAAACTTGATAAGATACATTGCCTAGTGTGTAATTTAGTGCTTCAAGCCAGATAACACAAAGCGTCCTGTTTATAGCCTGCAAAGGTGTCAAGTTTATGGAACAGTGGCAAAAAGATTTAGTAGAAATCGTTGAAACGGTGGCTGATGAAGTAGAGCGTTTCTTCCTGGGAATGGGTGAAGTGGTAGACGCATTTTTTGAGTTAACGGAAGAAGTCACTGAGCAAGTACACAGTAACATTTTCACTGAAGTCGATCAGTATTTACAGGATTTGGCTGAACCAATGTTGGAGGCTTACTGGGAACTGGAAGACATTGTAGCAGATGTAGATCCGGGTTTTCCCTATTCAGTTGAACCCACAGCCGAAAAAAATCCTGCTTGTATTGGTTGTACTCACTATCACGGTCAAGTTTATGGTGGTAATTTGTTAGTTTGTGCCATGCATCCCAACGGTTGTGAAGATGAGAATTGTCCAGATTGGCAGAAGGAAGAGTATTGAGGGGGAGTTAGGAGTTAGGAGTTAACAAGCTATAACAATTACTAAAAGGGTGTAAAGACGGCTAAAATAACCAATGACAAGTGAAAACTGACAAATGACAACCGATAAATTATCTGAAAGTGCATCTCAGGCAAGCCAAGAAATGAAGTATGGCGAACGCGACATTGCGGAAGGTAAACTAATTACTTTTCCGAATCCGCGTGTGGGCAGACGATATGACATTAACATTACTTTGCCGGAATTTACCTGTAAATGTCCGTTTTCCGGTTATCCTGACTTTGCGACAATTTACGTTAGCTATGTACCTGATGAACGGGTAGTGGAATTGAAGGCACTCAAACTTTATATTAATAGTTACCGCGATCGCTATATTTCCCACGAAGAGTCTGCTAATCAAATTTTGGATGATTTTGTAGCTGCTTGTGATCCGTTGGAAGTCACTGTGAAAGCGGATTTTACACCTCGCGGTAATGTACATACTGTGGTTGAAGTACGTCACCAAAAGTAAGGTAAGTTTTAAACGCAAAGGGACGCGGAGGAAATCGCAGAGGAACGCGGAGGATTACTTTGCGTTCCTCTACTTTTAAACTTCAATCGCCGTTTCTTTTTCCTCACCTTTTGGTTGTGAACTTAGGCGATCTAAAATTTCTAAAACTTCTTGTTCAAAAGCAACTTGGGCGCGATTAGTTTTGCCACCAACATATAAGCGATCGCCTTTTTGTAATGCCCATATTTGCGAGTGGGAAAAGTAACTCATCACCACACCCAGCATTAGCAAACCAAACCCTGTGTAAACAATTGGGATGCCTGGATCGGCTTTAATTTGTAAGCCAGTGCTACCAATGACATCCAGAATTTTCAGCTTCACGCCATTGATTTCGGTGAACATCCCAGTACGGACTGTATCAACGAGTTTGCCAGTGGCATCATAAATTAATACCATTCCTTGCAAGTCTTTCGCTAACAGAGAGACACCCTCACTCAAATCCGGTTTAGTTGGAACCCAGGTTCCCCAAATGCGCCCGTTACCGTTGGTGTTCAATTGCGCCATCGGTAGCTGAAAAACGGGGCTGTTGTTAAATTGGACGCGAACACCTGCAATTCCCCAATCAGTTTGATAGAAAGTTACGCCATGATAGCGCAGAGGTTCGTTGACAAAAATTTTCTTATGGTCAACTTCCTTTCCCTGATTATCCAAGACAGACATATCTGAATAAAATTGATCAATGCCGCCAGATGGAGTGTAGTCAATCCAAAAACGATTGACGCGCACAGACCAATCTTTAGGGACTTGGGCTGCTGCTAAAGGGCCAGCATCGACAATATTTGTCACTTTAAATGTATCGCCACTGGCAACCATTTCTTGAGCCAGAAACCCAGTCATCGCCCCCCAAATTCCCCCTAGCAAAATAGCGACGATGCCAATATGAACGATAATTGGGCCGATGCGTCCAACTATTCCCTTGCGGGCGTAGAGGAGATTTGCTTTTTCTGGATCTGGAAAAATTTTATAGCGGTGTTTCTGTAATATCTGGTTTAAGGAATCTAGGGAACCAGTATCTAGTTCTGCACTCAAAGCTAACTTTTGAAATTGCCGTGGTTCTTCGTAATATTTCCAGCGCTGGGCAGCTTTTAAGGCTGGTAACTGACGGGTAAATGAACAAGCAGTTAAGCTAGTGCCAAATAAAATGAGTAATGCCAGAAACCACCAGGTACGATACACATGGTCTAATCCGACTACCTGAATTACCTTCCAAGTTAGGAAACCAAATAAAGCTGGATGTTCTGGGTAGTTGGCTTGGTAAAATGCGGGTGATTGACCTTGCTCGATTACAGTACCAGTGGAGCTAAAGATGGCAATCAATAGCAGTAGTGCGATCGCTAGTCGTAAGTTGGTCAGTACAGGCAAAAGCTCTTGGCGTAAGAACTTCCCAGGTATCGCCCACCATTTTAATTCTTTGGACGCTGAATCTTCTAAAGTCATTATGTGTAAAAGCTAACAAAGCATTGATATTAAAAACTGCCGAGGGGAATCCGAGAAATTAAGGAAAATACACCGAATCCTACCAATAGTGCCCCACTAACTGGGTTAATCCAACCAGACCAGCGACGCAATTCCAGTAATTTTTTAATTGAAGCTGTAAAAGTACCCGCCAAAATCAACGGTGCTACATAACCGGCTGTATAAGAAATTAGCAAAACAGCGCCTAAAATTAAGTCTTGTGTACTAGCAATCCAACTTAACAAGCTGGCTAAAACAGGCGTGCTACAAGGGGATGCCACTAAACCGAAAGTCAGTCCCAGCAAATAGGAACGCAATCCGGCTGGCAAATCTGGCGAAATCCAATTGGTTTCATTCAAGGATGGAAATTGTAGAGGTAGTGCTTCTAATAAGTTCAGCCCCATGAGAATGGCGATAATGCTGACGATAATCGGCAAACCAATTCCCACTTGACCATAGACTTTTCCTACTAAACCTGCTATAATTCCCAATCCTGCCAATGTCGTTGCTAATCCGAAAGCAAACCAAGTTGATTGGGCAGCTGCTTGTAAGCGGCTTTTGGCTTCATAACCGCCGATGTAACCAATGGTAATTGGCAGCATAGAAAGCATACAGGGTGTGAGACTGGTGAGCAAGCCAGCGGCAAAGATGATACCAACACTCACCATGCTAAGGTGTGTCAGTTGGTTAGAAACGAGGCTGTTGGCAAATTGTTCTAATTGGTAAATTTGGGTTTGCAGGTTATCAAACATGGGGAGTCTCTGAGCGGGAAATGCTTACTCTGCTTGAATTTTAGCCTATTTTTGCTTTTTGAGTCAGCAGAAGTGATTATCCGAACCTGACATCATCTAAATTTCATCTGCCCAAGGAAATGTATCTAAAATACAATAATTAAGCTCGGATTATCCCTGAAGAAGCAGGGCTGGAGTATTTGGCATGATGATTGCATTACCCGGATTTAAAATTGTCACTTTGTTAAAAGCAGGGGTAAAAGCAGTCATATACCGGGGAATTAAGGTTAAAGATCAGTGTCCGGTAATTATCAAAGGGCTACGTCCAGAACAGTGTACACCCAATAATATTGAACAACTCAAACACGAATATGCGATCGCTCAAAGGTTAAACACCACAGCAGCAGTCAAAGCTTACGCCTTAGAGATGCACCAGGGAATCCCTTATTTAATTATGGAGGATTTTGAGGCGCGATCGCTCGACCAGTTCATAAACCAATTTCAACAGCCTGTTCCGTTTCTGAAGATTGCTATTGAAATCACTAGCAAACTCGCACAAATTCACACTCATCAAATTGTCCACAAGGATATTAAGCCGCAAAACATTTTAATTAACCTCGAAACTAATCAGGTAAAAATTTCCGATTTTGGAATTGCTGCCTTCATTCCCTACCAGCAGCAAATAGTTAGCAGTTCCAGTTGCATTGAAGGCAGTTTACCTTATTTATCACCTGAGCAAACTGGGCGGATGAATCGAGGAATTGACCATCGCAGCGATTTGTATTCGCTGGGAGTTACCTTTTATGAGATGCTCACAGGTCAGCTACCATTTCAAGGCAAAGACCCCTTAGAGTGGGTGCATTGTCATATTGCCAAATCTCCACTATCTCCGAAAAAGCTAAACTCTGATATTCCTCAAATACTTTGTGACATCATCATGAAATTGCTGTCGAAGGTTGCAGAACAGAGGTATCAGAGTGCTTTAGGTTTACAACTTGATTTGGAAAAATGCTTAAAGCAATTGGAGACAACTGGACAAATTCAATCCTTTGTTTTGGGTGAACAAGATATCTCAGAGCGCTTTCAAATTCCTCAAAAATTGTATGGGCGAGAACTAGAGATTGCCAAGCTTTTACAAGCATTTGAGCGAGTTGTTAGCCAAGGAAAACCAGAAATAGTGTTCGTTTCTGGTTATGCTGGCGTTGGTAAATCAACTCTTGTGAAGGAGATTCACAAGCCCATTGTTAGGGAACGCGGGGTTTTTATCTCTGGTAAGTTTGATCAGTATAAACGAGATATTCCTTATTCTACAATTGTTCAAGCTTTTCAAACATTAGCTCGACAAATTTTAACTGAACCAGAAGATAAACTTGCTACCTGGAAAAAGCAAATACAAGCAGCATTAGGGAACAATGGCAAACTAATCACAGATGTAATTCCAGAAGTTGAACTAATCGTTGGAAAACAGCCTCATATACCAGAGTTGGGGCCTGCCGAATCTAAAAATAGATTCAACTTGGTGTTTCAGAAATTCATCAGCATCTTTGCTCAAAAAGAGCATCCACTCACTGTTTTTTTAGATGATATGCAGTGGGCGGACACCGCTACTTTGAATTTAATTCAAACTATTATCACTGGCTCTAGTATCCAGTATCTCTGCTTCATTTTGGCGTATCGAGATAATGAAATTGATGTTCTACATCCCTTCAATTTGATGATAGAGAAGGTTCGCCAGTATGGAGCAAGAACGACTGAAATTCTGCTGACACCGTTGAATCCTATCTATGTCAATCAGTTAATTGCTGATACCTTACATAGTTCAGCAGAAAAAGTAGAAACTCTTGCTCAATTAATTATCCGAAAAACTGACGGAAATCCTTTCTTTGTCAATGAATTTCTCAAAATATTACATCAAGAAAATCTGCTGAACTTTAATCATCAAGATGGTGTTTGGCAATGGAATCTATCTGAAATTGAAGCCCAAGGTATTACAGATAATATTGTCAATCTCATGATTGGGCGGATGCAAAAACTTCCACTTGCGACTCAACAAGTGCTGAAGTTAGCCTCTTGTATTGGTAATCGCTTTGATTTAGAAGTTTTAGCACTTGTTGGAGAACAATCTATTGAAAAAACAGCAGATGCACTTGTTGAAGCAATTTTAAGAGGATTAATTATCCCTATAGAGTCAGATGAAAGTACCCAAAAAAACTATCGTTTCTACCATGACAGAGTTCAACAAGCGGCTTATGCCCTAATTGCTGATGAATCAAAGTCGGCAGTGCATCTGAAGATTGGGCAGCTTTTGCTGAAGAATGCTAGTTATGAACAAGTGAATGAGCAAATTTTTGATTTGGTCAATCAACTCAATCTCGCGGTGGATATAATTATTCAACAGAAAGAAAAAGATGAATTAGTACGATTGAATTTAATTGCTGGAAAGAAAGCAAAAGCATCTACAGCCTATACTCCTGCTAAAAAGTTTTTTAGTGTTGCCATGCATCTTTTAGATGAGAATGCCTGGATAGAACAATATGAACAAACGTTTATTTTATTTAGAGAATTAGCTGAATGTGAATTCTTAACAGGCAATTTAGAACAAGCGGAAAAATTATTTGAACTACTATTTAGTAAAGCGGAATCATATATTGAAAAAGCCAATATTTATATACTGCAAATCAGACTCTACCAAGTTGCAGGTAGGTATGAAGAGGCATTGATATTAGGATTAGCAGCTTTAAAAATTTTTGGTGTGATATTTCCTGATTCAAATGAGCAAATTCAAGGTGCGATCGCAGTTGAAAAAAAACAGGTATTAACCAATCTAGATAAGAGACAGATTTCTGATTTAATTGATGCTCCATTAATTCAAGACCCCAATATTCAAACAGTAATTAGTTTGTTGACAACTTTGGGGCCACCTACTTATCTCGGTAGACCTGATATTTTTCCTTTAGTTGTACTCAAAGCTGTTAACTACTCACTCAAGTTTGGTAATACAGAAGACTCCTGTTTTGCTTACAGCATGTATGCGATGTTGTTGGTTTCTATCTTCCATGATATTCCTACAGGCTACGCATTTTCTGAGATGACGATTCAATTGAATGAAAAGTTAAATGATTTGAAACTTAGAGGAGTTGTTCTACATATTCATGGAAGTCATATTAACGTTTGGTGTAACCATATTGCCACCGATATTCCCTTTTTAGAGCGGGGATTTATTGGCTGTGTAGAAGCAGGTGATGTGACGATGGCAAACTACAACGGTTATCAAGGAGCGTGGCAAATTATCCAGTTAGGCTATCCACTTTCAGAGACATACAAATCTCTAGAAAAATACACCGCATTTGCCCATCAGTCTAAACATGAGGCTGTCTATCAGACAATCAGACTACAGCAGATGCTACTGATGAATCTGCGCGGACTAACTCACCAAAATCTGACTCTAAGTGATGATAGTTTTGATGAGTCACGCGCTTTATCTATTATTACAGATGCAGGGTTTGTTAGTGGAATTATTTTTTATTACATTATCAAATTAATTATCTTTTTTACATATCGACAGTATATAGAGGCTCTTAATTGTGCCTTAAAATTATCCAATTTTCCAGTTACGACACTGGCATTACCAATTGAAACAGATTATGTTTTATATTACTCATTAAGTCTAACGGCTCTTTATCCAACAGTCTCTTCTCAAGAGCAAAAGCTGTTTTTACAAACCCTAGAATCACATCAGCAACAATTGCAATATTGGGCTAAACACGGCCCTGAAAACTTTTTACATAAATCTCAATTAGTAGCTGCTGAAATAGCTCGAATTGAAGGTCGGGATTTGGAAGCAATGCGCCTGTATGAGCAATCAATTACTTCAGCCCGTGAGCAGGGATTTATACAATATGAAGCTTTAGCTAATGAGCTAGCTGCTAACTTTTACTTTGAGCGAGAGTTTGAATTAATTGCCAAAACATACTTAGAAGTAGCTAAAAATACTTATATGCGTTGGCAGGCATTTGCTAAAGTCAAGCACTTAGAAGAATCCTATCCTCAACTATTGCCACAACAACAGCTTGTCTCTAATGGAACGTTTATTACCACAGGTGAGCATTTAGACTTTTTGTCAATAGTTAAAGCCTCTCAAACTATATCTAGTGAAATTGTTTTTTCGCGGTTGTTGAAGACATTAATGCAAATTGTCGTTGAGCAAGCAGGAGCAGAAATCGGTTATTTATTGCTAGAACACGAGCAAAATCTGGTGATTGAAGTAGAAGCGAAGGTTAATCACCAAGCAGAAAAGCTCAATGTTTCTCGACTTGTATTAGAGAGTGAAATTTCACAAGTTATTCCTCAATCAATGCTGAATTATGTTCAGCGCACTCAAGAAATAGTGATTTTGCAGAATGCCACCGAGCAAAATCTGTTTTCAAAAGACGATTATATAATTCAAAAGCAACCTAAATCTGTACTTTGTTTGCCGATCGCCCGTCAGTCGAAATTACTTGGGATTTTATATTTAGAAAATAATTTAATCTCCAGTGCCTTTACACAGGACAAACTTTCTGTACTGGAAATTTTGACGGTTCAAATTGCTATTTCTCTAGAAAATGCTCGTCTTTATCAAGGTTTGGAAAATAGCCAAGCACAACTCAACCTGGCGTTAAAATCTGCTCAAATCGGTGTTTGGAGTTGGGATATCGCCAGCGATCGCTTTGACTGGGATGAGCAGATTTATCAACTATTTGGGCTGACGCCGGAAACCTTTGCTGGCACTTCTGAAGCGATTTTAGCTCGTCTGCATCCAGATGATCGAGAATTCCTAGCTCAATCCTTAAGTCAAGCGATTAACGAAGGCTTGGAGCATGATTTAGAATATCGAATTATTTGGGATGACGGCAGTATTCGTTACTTAGCCTGTCGGGGAAAAGCCTTTTTTGAAGATGCGGGTATTGCCACACACATGAGTGGTATTGTGCTTGATATCACGGATCGCAAACAATCTGAAGCCAAACGTATCCAACTAATTCAAGAGCAAACCGCCCGACAGGAAGCAGAAGCCGATCAGCAAAGAGCAACGTTTTTGGCTCAAGTCAGTGCAACCCTCGCCTCTTCTCTTGATTACGAAAGTACGTTAGCAAGTGTGGCTAACCTGGTGGTACCTTACTTGGCCGATTGGTGTGCCGTTGATCTGTTGCAAGATAATCAATCAATTAATCGGGTAGCAGTTGCTCACCGAGATCCAGAGAAAGTAAAACTCGGTTGGGAACTTTATCAACGTTATCCCAGAAAGTTGGATGAACCTCAAGGTGTGCCTAAAGTGCTGCGTACAGGAATTGCTGAAATGGTAACTGAAATTCCAGATGCGGCTTTACTAAAATACATCTTAGACGCAGAACATCTAAGAATTGTGCGTGAACTTGGTTTAAAGTCATGTATAATCTTGCCCTTGGTGGCACGTGAAAGAATTTTTGGTGCAATTTCCTTTTTTACTGCTGAATCAGAACGTCGTTACAGCACGGCTGACTTGTCATTAGCGGAAGATGTTGCCCATCGAGCTGCGATCGCGATCGATAATGCCCGCCTTTACCAAGAAGCGCAACAAGCACAAAAAACGGCAGAATTAGCCCTAGAGCGCATTGCCCGTCTCCAATCCATCACAGCTGCTCTTTCAGAATCACTGACACCAGCCCAAGTATCTGAAGTAATTGTAGAGCAGAGCATGGCTGCCTTGGGAGCCACTTCTGCCCTCGTCGCCTTGGTGAATGAAAGTAAAACTGAACTGGAAATTGTGCGTGCGGTTGGTTATAACCAAGATTTGGTGGATAGTTGGCGTCATTTTGCCATCGATTCACCTTCTCCTCTAGCAGAAGCAGTGCGAACTGGGAAAGCTATTTGGGCTGAACCAACAGAAAATCGGGTTGCTCGTTACCCACATTTATCCCAAATATATGCCCAATATGACTTTAAAGCCTGGATTTCTATTCCATTAATGGTAGAGGGTTCGGCAGTTGGAGGTATAAGTGTGGGATTTACCCAGCCTCAACAACTTAGTGAGGAAGATCAAGCGTTTCTCTTGGCTGTAGCCCAACAATGCGCCCAAGCGATCGCTCGCTCCCATCTTTACGAAGCCGAACGAACGGCACGAAGCGCTGCTGAATCAGCAAACCGCATCAAAGATGAATTTTTAGCGGTGCTATCCCATGAATTGAGAACACCACTTAACCCGATTCTGGGTTGGGCAAAACTGATGCGGAGTCGCAAGCTTGATCAAGCAACAAGCGATCGCGCCCTCGAAACCATTGAGCGCAACGCCAAGTTACAAACCCAATTAATTGAAGATTTGCTTGATGTCTCCCGCATCCTTCAAGGTAAACTTATTCTCAACTTCGGCCGAATTAATTTGGTATCAGTGATTGAAGCTGCGATCGAGACAGTGCGTTTGTCAGCGGAGGCTAAATCTATCCAGATTCACAGAAGTCTTGAATCTGGTGTTGGGGAAGTTTTAGGTGATGCTAATCGATTGCAACAAGTAATTTGGAATATTCTTTCCAATGCCATTAAATTTACTCCTATTGGAGGAGAAGTAAAAATTAAATTAGAGGAAGTTGGCTCACAGGTAGAAATCCGTGTAACTGATACAGGGAAGGGAATTGCACCTGAGTTCTTACCTTATGTTTTTGATTATTTCCGTCAAGCTGATGGTGCTACAACTCGAAAATTTGGCGGTTTAGGTTTAGGATTAGCGATCGTTCATCATCTCGTAGAACTTCACGGGGGAACTGTTCAAGCAGAAAGTCTGGGGGAATCTAGAGGAGCGACTTTCACCGTCAGACTTCCATGCATACAGAATGAAAGCAAGGGAATCAAGGATGCAAAAGATAATTCCGCAGTTGTGGCGGCTCAATCCTTACCTCTGTTTGGTTTAGAGATTCTCGTGGTGGATGATGATGCAGATATGCGAGAGTTTTTGCCCTTTATGCTGGAGCAGTATGGTGCAACTGTTACGGTTGTCGCCTCAGCCATTGAAGCTTTAAATTCACTGAGTCAATCCCAGCCAAATATAATTGTCAGCGATATTGGGATGCCAGAAATGGACGGTTATATGCTGATGCAACAGATCAGGAGTCTGGAACCAGAGAAAGGTGGGACTATTCCAGCGATCGCTTTAACTGCTTATGCTGGTGAGATGGATCATCAGCAAGCGATCGCTGTCGGATTTCAAAAGCATATTTCTAAGCCTGTAGATCCAGAAGAATTGGTGAAGGCGATAACATCATTAAGTAAAAGTTTGTAGTAATTGGACTCAACTGAGAAGCACTATATAAACTAAATAAAAAGCGCTCCCCTTTTGGAGAGCGCTTTCTAGTGTGAATCACTTAGCCTATAGAGATTTTTTAGGAAAGCGCAAAATTTTAAATCAAGTAAGGTGTGTGATCGCCGACAGTACGGCACTACCTCAGATTTTAGATGTCTTACGGAAATTCATCACTAACACAACGGCAGTTATGATGCTTTTTGATGCGTCTGCTTCTCTACGAGATGCTGCGCTAAGGGTGGTACTCTTTTTGGAAAAACCGCAGAGTAGCCACCACTCATTCTGCCTTTCCTACAAAACTTGCTCTTGATTAAATCCACTAGTTAAGCGTTAAGCGCTTCCTCTTGATGGGTTTCGATTACACAATCAGAAAGGGGCTTGGCCACGCAGGTGAGAACCCATCCTGCGTCAATTTGATCGTTGTCTAAGAAGTTCTGATCATCTTGGTCAATTTCACCTGAAATCAGCTTACCTGTGCAGGTAGAACAAGAACCAGCATTACAGGAATAGGGCAAGTCTAGCTCATATTCCTCGTTAGCGATCTCTAGAATGTATTCATCTTCAGGGACGTCAATTACTTTTTCGCCGTCTGGGGTACGTAATGTAACTTTGTAAGTTGCCATGTAAAAAGTCCTAACTCAATATAAACTCCATTTTCGATACTACGGGTTTATGTGCTGCTAGTCTAGAGTTGATTATGGTTGACTGTTTTAGATTCTCAAACGGTTAGTAGGGGTAGTTGATGTATACCAAAAGCCCCACATCAAAATCACAGAGGGAAAAATGCTACTTAGGCGTAGCTCGTCGTAGACATCGCTTCAGCAAATCCCTCAAATGAACTATAATCTCTAGACACGATAGAGACATTCATACCCAACTTTCGCGCATTAGCAGTTGTATAAGGGCCGAAACATGCAATAATGCAACGTTCATAATCGCTTGGCGAATTGACCATTGTCAAAAAGCTTTCTATTTCCGCTGTGCTACTAAAGGCAATTACATCAATAACTCCTTGACGCATCAGGTTTAATTCAATACCGTAAATACTTTTGTTTAAACCCTGCGTGATATAGGTAGGGACACAAGTTACTTCTATACCCAATCTCTGCAAATCCGTAATTAAATTGGGTACAACATCAGGTTCAGGCAAACCAACCACTTCTGGAGCAGGTATCAGCACTTTTTTATCTTGAACTTGCGGAAGTTTTGCTAATTCAGCCACAATTCCGGCTGGGCTAGATTCTGCTGGAATTAAATCCACCTTGCCACAAAAAGACAATAAGCTTTCTGCATCTTTTCCTAAAGCACATAAGTGACATTTTTGTACCACAGAGATAGGAATATCTAAATCATTCATCCGATGAAAAAATGCAGCGATCCCATTTCTACTGGTGAAGACAATCCAATCAAATTCGTCTATGTGATCTAAAGCAGCATCTAACTCAGTGTAGTTTGATAAATAGCAGGTTTCGATAGTAGGCATGAAAACAGGTAAACCACCTTTCTTGATGATTTGTTCAGACAACCTATAAGCATAATTTCTCGGCGCTGTTACTAAAATTCTCTTCCCATATAGAGGTAACTCTCTAGATGGAGTCAGCAGGTTAATTTCTCTTGATTGGGTGTGCATTTGTTTACCGGAACAGAATTCATGGGTCAGGAGTCAGAATGGGCTAAACCTTAGCTATCCGCTAACAGAATGAATTTTGTACGAGTGGTGGATAGCGCCGGCGGCAAGCGAGTCCACGATAGCGTAGCGTTAGCTCATCCTGGAGCGTCTTGATTCTCGGCTTTGCTCCTGAATTCTGACTCCCGAATTCTTTTTAATAAATCAAATGATGACATACAGCCTCTAATGAGGTCATGGTGTACATATCACATTTGATTCATCACTTGTATGAACATTTTAATGCTATCTTCCACCTTTCCCTACCCACCAACGCGCGGGGGAACCCAAGTCAGGACATTTAATTTACTTAAGTACTTGAGTCAAAACCATAATGTTACCCTCGCGACTCAACGCGAGGGGGATGTTACAGACGCAGAAATAGCAGGACTACGCGATTGTGTGGATCATCTAGCCATTTTTGAACGCCCGCCAGATTCTCAAACCACCGGAATATTCCAGAAAATACAACGATTTGGTAGATTTTTGCAACAGGGAACACCGCCAAGCGTACTCAATCGCTACTCAGCTGAGATGCAAACCTGGGTTAATAACTGGGTGGAAGTGGGGAAATGTGATGTGATTACCTGCGAACATAGCGTCAATGAAATTTATGTCCAGCCACATTTTCAGAAACAGCTAAAAACTATAGTTAATGTTCATAGTTCTGTTTACGCTACTTGTCGTAACCAACTAGCAACCGGCATTTCTGAAAATTCCCTCCGAGACAAAATTAATCTGCCACTTTTGCGTCGTTATGAGCAAAACTACTGTGCTAAATTTTCGGCAATTGTCGCGACAACAGAAGAAGATAAAATTCAACTACAAGAATTTAACCCCAATAGTGAGATTACAGTTATTCCCAATGGCGTAGATTTAGTTTCTTTCCCCAAGCGCACCAAAGATCCCGGCGGACATCGCTTAATTTTTATCGGTGCAATGGACAATTTAGCAAACATTGATGCTGTCTGCTTTTTCAGCAACGAAGTCTTACCAGAAATCCAAAAATTGTATCCTGATACAACTTTCGATATTGTCGGTTCTTATCCAGTGCCAGAAGTTTTAGCACTTAATAAAAAGCCAGGGATTAATGTGCTTGGGCGTGTACCTTCGATGGCAGAATATTTACATCAAGCCACCATCTGTGTTGTATCTATGCGGACTGGGTTTGGCATTAAAAATAAAACTTTAGAGGCAATGGCAGCTGGTATCCCTGTAGTAGCTAGCGATCGCGGTTTAGAAGGATTAGCCGTAGATAGTGCTAGTCATCCATTACGAGCATTACGAGCAAATAAACCGGCAGAATACGTCACCGCTATTAGTCAACTCTTTGAGCATCCACCTCTGCGTTCAAAATTGTCTCACAACGGCAGACAACTGGTAGAAACAGAATTCACTTGGGATATTGCTGGTAAAAGTTATGAACAAGTTTGTCTTGGGAGAGAGTAATACTAATTCATAATTAGCACATACATAAAAATGTTTGGTCTAATTAAGATCCCACCACTAACTTTAGATAAAATCTCGTTGTTTTATTTTATCGGTGTGGGATAAATATCTGTAGAGACGTTGTAGTGCAACGTCTCTACATCGAGCGTGCAAATTATCTTATCTAAATCGTATTGGTTGTTAGTTGGCTTGTAAACAAACACATCAATTATTGTCAAATCTAGTCGAATAACCTAACACAAGTAATTTCTTCTGCTTACGCTTCTTTTTATTTTTGAGAGTAGTCAAATAATTATCAACGTAACGAAAAGCAGCTGCACCGTCGTAATCGGCAATGGCTATAGCTTGCAAGAAAACCTTTGAGGGAATTTCAAACCCTAAAAATTTTTCTGTTAAAATTAATAAATCTTCATCTGTGGCCGGAAAAGTAGTTTCTTCTGTCCCTTCCGAATCATAAAATATATCATCAATTAATGCTTTATACACTTTGTACCTCCCCAAAAGCATAAGATGCAAAGCCTGTGATAAAGTTTAGCTGCTGATCGCGAGTTTGTAAGTTAACTGGGAGTTCAGTACCAGGACATCCTATCTCCCGTAAAATCTCCAAACAATAAGTACTGAGTTGAGTGTATGGAGCTTGCTCCAATTCTTGAGCTACTTCTAGAGCCATCTCCAGATTGACTTGGATAACCGTCTTTACAGGGTTGGTCATAAACACGCCCTCATAAACTGGATGCTCTCAGTTTTGATCACAAGGACAAATAGCGTAACGGTGTTTTTGCGGAATTTATGAAGAAGGGAAATTAAAATATCAGCGCATTTGCGGTAATGTCTTCGAAGTTATGCAAACTAGGCTGAAAGCTAGGCAATTTTGATCTAAGTGTGAACGTTACATTAATACGTATAATTATGTAAAAATAGTAATAAATCTTACTACAGCCTTATAAATATTGCTGTGCCCCTACAGCATGGTCTATTCAACCAAAATCGGCTATCCATCCCAACTCTTAGAGACGCTGCGCGAACGATGGGTGGGAGGGATAGCCGCCCGCCGATTTAGTCATTAGTCATTGGTGCTAATGACTAATGACTCGAAATCCTTCGGCTCCAAGCAGGGGGATGAGTTAATACTTTTCGATTAAAGGAGAAAAGTGAAAGGTAAAGGGTTTAAATTTACCTTTACCCGCAAGCCCATTAACCTTTCCCCAAACGAAAAGAGAGATTCTTGGGTTTATCGAACAGAATAAAGGCATCAGTCGTCAGAATTCAGTTGGGTATTCTGTATGACTGGCGGTGCTTCGCAGCGTTAGCGAGTTCGCGAGCGTCTTTATTCTGACTCCTGAATTCTGACTTCTGAATTCTTCTTCAACCGAAAAGTATTGATGGTCTATTTACTATTAATGAATACTTTAAAAAAGTAAAACAACCTCAACCTATTCTCTTTACTTCAAATCACAATGAATTTGTAGTGTATAAGTCTTATATTTCATTTTTTTTCTAAAATTTCCGCCACAGAATACCCGCATTTTTAGTCCCTTGAACAAATTTCAATAATTTTCGTAAACAAGACTATTTTTCTCTCGCCAGATATATAAAAGACCATTACTTATGTTGAAGTATATTTCATCATAAATTCATAATTCCAGTGAATGTAATATGCGAGTATTACATTGCTCAGGCAAGCTTGATTTGCAAAACTATAAAGGTTATATATTATGTCCATTATTGTTGGTACTCCTAACAATGACTTTTTGGTGGGTACTAGTGGTGACGATCAAATTTCTGGTCGTGGAGGCGATGACAATATCTCTGGTGGTCTGGGAAATGACCTCATTGATGGTGGTGATGGTAATGACACGTTGGCTGGGAATGGCGGTAATGACACATTTAAGGGCAGTCGAGGTGACGACAGCATTAATGGCGCAGATGGTGAGGATACCGCAGACTACAGTAGCTTAGGTAGACGTATCACCTTGTCAGGTGTAGGGACAGTTGAAAAAGCTGGTGGTTTTGGAAAAGACCAACTCTTTCAAGTAGAAAAAGTAATTGCAGATGTCACTGTTGCCAACAACACTATAGATGCATCTCAATCTTTGTCTGGAGTACCTGCCGATGCTGACCTACAAGCCCAAACTATCTCTGCCCTCAATGTTCCTGGCTTAGGAACATTAACATTTAATGTAGTCAACTTTGATAATGTCATCGGCACAATTAACAATGACACCCTGAAGGGCGATAGCCAAAATAACCAATTAACTGGTCTTGCTGGTAATGACCTGATTGATGGTAGAGGTGGCAATGACAGCATTGATGGTGGACTGGGCAATGACACATTGTTTGGTGGTGCAGGTGATGACACCTTTAAAGGTGGTCAAGGCAACGACAGCATTAATGGTGGAGATGGTACGGATACCGCAGACTACAGCAAATTAGGTAAAACCATTACTCTCTCAGGCGTAGGGACAGTTACCAAAGCTGATGGATTAGGTAAAGACGAACTTTTTCAAGTAGAAAAGGTAATTGCTGATGCTAGCGTTGCCAACAACACTATAGATGCTTCCGCATCTTTAGCTGGTGTAGCTGCCAATGCTGACCTACAAGCCCAAACTATCTCTGCCCTTAACGTTCCTGGTTTGGGAACATTAACATTTAATGTAGTCAACTTTGATAATGTCATCGGCACAATTAACAATGACACCCTGAAAGGCGATAGCCAAAATAACCAATTAACTGGTCTTGCTGGTAATGACTTGATTGATGGTAGAGGTGGCAACGACCTGATTGATGGTGGACAAGGCCGTGACACCTTGTTAGGTGGTGCAGGTAATGACACCATTAAGGGTAGTCAGGGTAACGACAGCATTAATGGTGGAGTTGGTACAGATACCGTAGACTACAGCAAGCTGGGTCAAACCATTACTCTCTCAGAAGTAGGGACAGTTAAAAAAGCTGGCGGATTGGGTCAAGACACTCTATCTCAAGTAGAAAAGATTATTGCTGATGCTAGTGTTGCTAACAACACCATAGATGCTTCCGCATCTTTAGCTGGTGTATCGATCACGGCTAATCTACAAAGCCAAACTTTGACAGCCAATAACGTTCCTGGTCTGGGGACATTGCCATTTACTGTAGTCAACTTTGATGATGTCATTGGTACAAATGAAAGTGACTTCATTGCTGGTGATAGCCAAAGTAATAAATTAACTGGTCTTGCTGGTAATGACACATTTAAGGGCAGTCGAGGTAACGACAGCATCAATGGTGGAAAGGGCTTTGATACTGTAGACTACAGCAGCTTAGGTAGACGTATCACCTTGTCAGGTGTAGGGACAGTTGAAAAAGCTGGTGGTTTTGGAACAGACACAGTTTTTCAAGTAGAAAGGGTGATTGCTGATGCCAGTGTTGCCAACAACACTATAGATGCATCTCAATCTTTGTCTGGAGTACCTGCCGATGCTGACCTACAAGCCCAAACTATCTCTGCCCTCAATGTTCCTAATTTAGGAACATTAACATTTAATGTAGTCAACTTTGTCAATGTCATCGGCACAATTAACAATGACACCCTGAAGGGCGATAGCCAAAATAACCAATTAACCGGTCTTGCTGGTAATGACCTGATTGATGGTAGGGGTGGCAATGACCTGATTGATGGTGGACTGGGCAATGACACATTGTTCGGTGGTGCAGGCGATGATACCTTCAAGGGCAGTCGAGGCAATGACAGCATTGATGGTGGAGATGGTACGGATACCGCAGACTACAGCAGACTGGGTAGAACCATCACCCTATCAGGTGTAGGGACAATTACCAAAGCTGGTGGATTTGGAACAGACCAAGTTTTGAAAGTAGAAACGGTTATTGCTGATGCTAGTGTTGCCAATAACACCATAGATTCCTCCCAATCTCTTGCTGGGGTATCTGTCATCGCTAACCTACAGGAGCAAACTATCTCTGCTCTTAACGTTCCTAGTCTAGGGACAATAACATTTAATGTACTCAACTTTGATAATCTCATTGGTACAAATGCAAGTGACAGCATTACTGGCGATAGCCAAAATAACCGGTTAGAAGGTAAAGATGGTAATGACACTATCTCCGCTGGCTTTGGTAATGACTCCATCATTGGTGGAGAAGGTAATGATGTTATTAGCGGTGGTTTCGGTGCAGATAAGTTTATCTTCAACAGCCTCAAGGACGGTCTTGACACCATCAAAGATTACAATTTTGGTCAAAGTGACGTAATCCAAGTTTCTAAAACAGGGTTTGGTACTACTAGCCTCAGTGACTTTTCTTACAACAATACTAACGGTAATTTGTCTTTCCAAGGAACTCAGTTCGCCTTCCTTGAAAATCTCTCATCCGATTTGAGTATTCAGTTAGTCTAAAACTATTACTAGTCATAACTCAATGACAATTTAAAGCTTTTTAAGTTTGTTATGGAAGTACTGACTAGTAATTGATCAATAACAAATTGAGCGTGGTAGATACACAATTACTTGTGTGTTAACTAGGCTAAACCTGTGTTGCAAAAATGATGTTAGATTGTCAACTATTAACAGCTAGCTATCAACTAGTTTTTGCAACATAAACATTAAGCATACTAATTGTTTAATCTTCTTTAAGATTGGCATTACATTGCCTTGCTTTAGTGTTTATTTTTTGCATTTTGATGATATTATTTTTTTAACTAATTTAAAAGTAAGCTCTGTGTCATTGTATGATCAATCAGTTGTTTAAGTTTACTGTCAAATATTTACCAGCAATTACAGCTATAATAACTTTTCTTCCGTTACCAGCTAAAGCAGCTACATTTTTAGTAAATGAGCGTACTGATTTAGCTGGTAATGATGAAGTAGATTGGTTAAGTTTAGGTAAAGTCTTTAATCCTGTATCTCCTGATTTTTCTGCTTTTTTACCGAACTCTTTCTCAACAATATCTCAGGATGGTTTAGGGTTGGATATAAATATAGCTCCAACTAATAATCCTCAGGTTACTCCACCGTTTGTCTTTCAAACTTTACCTCCTCCTGGTATTCGGACTAATTTCGCCCAAGGAGATTTTATTCTCTTCGGAGGTATAGACCCAACAGGTTTTATTCCTCTTCCTCCTGGGACTCCTGATCCTGGTACTTTGGGGAACGGCGGGCCTTTTAGCATTAGTTTTGACCAGCCTGTTTTTGGTGCTGGTACTCAGATAGCTGTAGACGTTAGTAATTTAGAAGTTGAAACTTTTATTGACGCTTTTGATAATGTCAATAACCTGTTGGGTAGTTTCTCAGTTCTGAGTACTTCGTCGCTAGCATTAGATAATTCAGCAGTGTTTTTAGGGATTCGTAGCGACACTCCAAACATCTCACGACTTGTTTTTAGTAGTTCTGCTCCACAATACGGCTTGGCCATTAATAAGTTAAGCATTATTGCAATTCCCGAACCGACTTATACCTTGGCGATATTAGCTTTTGGTGTTTCAGGTGCTATTTTAAAACGACGCCAACGCCTTGACAATTCCACAACGTCTAAATAGATTTTGTTTCATAAATTTAGGCGTTTCACAAATATAGGACTCTGATTTGATTGTTGAAAATATGCTGAGATTAAAAATACGATTTTATCCAGTTTTTATCTAAAACATTGTTCAACAATCAGATGTGATTCCTACACTCAAACTTATCTATGCATCTAAGTTCCATATACTTGTTATCTTTAACCAAATCAAAGTCAATGTCATACAAAGAATTAGAACACATCATAGACACTAAAATACAAAAAGCCATACGTAGACACGAGACTATAGTTGCTTTCATTAGTAGTATTATTGGTTTGATTTTTATAGTGGGTTTGTTCCATGCTATTTTGCTCAATCACAGTCAAATTAATGCATTCTGCTTGAACTGATTATTCAATTCAATGGATTTTTACGCTTAAGCTTTCCCTAATGTCCATAAAACTAATCCAAGTTACACATATTTTTTATAAAAGGGGATTGCACCTATGAATAGTAAAAATAATGGCAGGCCTATATTCGTCTTATTTTTGATTGTATTTATAGACTTGCTCGGTTTTGGAATTATCCTGCCGATACTGCCTTTGTATGCTGAACAATTCGGCGCACAACCTAATGAAGCGACTCTACTTGTAGCTATTTATTCTTTAATGCAGTTCTTATTTGCACCATTATGGGGCAGATTTAGCGATCGCTACGGTCGTCGTCCGATTTTATTACTCACTTTATTTGGTTCTGTAATAGCATACGCAGGGTTAGGCTTTGCCAACTCATTATGGATTTTGTTTTTCGCTCGTAGTCTGGCGGGGATTATGGCAGGGAATATCTCTACTGCTCAGGCGTACATCGCAGATATTACCACGCCAGTTAATCGCGCTCGTGGCATGGGCATAATCGGAGCAGCTTTTGGTCTTGGCTTCATTCTCGGCCCAGCAATCGGAGGTCTTTTAATCGGGTCAGATCCAGACAACGCTAACTTTCATCTACCGTCGTTGTTTGCAGCCGGATTATCTTTATTGGCATTGCTTTGTGCTTTGGTATTACTTCCAGAATCCCTAAATTCTGAGACTAGAGCCAAAATGCAAGCTAATCGCTACCGTCAACGGCGGCTGAACTTGCTACAAGTGTTGCAGCGTCCACAGTTTTGCGTGCTTGTTGGCATCTACTTTTTTGTTACCTTTGCTGTTGCAGCTATGGACTCTACATTAGCTTTATGGTCTAAGCACCAATTAAACTGGGGCCCTCAACAAACAAGTTATCTTTTTGCCTTCATGGGGATTGTCAGCACAATCATTCAAGGAGGACTCCTCGGATTTTTCAAGAAACAATTGGGTGAAATAAAGTTACTTACCTGGGGGATAGTAGGGTTAGGTTTAGGATTACTATTAATTGGATTAATTAGATTCTCACAAAGCTTAATTTTGTTGTTGGTCGCCACCACCCTTGTAGCATGGGGAATTAGTATTAGCCAACCAATATTAAACAGTCTGATTTCCCAGATGACAGCCCCAGAAGAACAAGGACAAATATTAGGAATTGCCAGTTCTTGCTCTGCTTTGGCACGCATCGGTGGCCCAATATGGGCGGGGGTTAGTTTTATGAAATTTGGTAGTTCTACTCCTTTTTTGAGTGGATTTTTAGTAATGCTAGTAGCTTTGGCTCTTAGTTTACGAGTTACTAAAAGTGCATCTGAATCAAACACAGAACGTATCGCCTGATAATTTAGGTATTAGAGGATCTCTTAAAAGTTATGGCTGATGTATCCAAAACTTTAGATCCTCCTAAGTCCTCCTTAAAAAGGAGGACTTTGAGAAGGTTATTCCCCCTTTTTATTAAAAATTACGAATTACGAATTACGAATTACGAATTAATATGACAGGTCGCCGAGTATTGTTTTTAGGCATCTTTGTAAGCATCCTTCTCACCTACGCAATTTGGATCGGTGGGAGCATTCCTGCAAGCATCATCAAACTTCCTGATCAAGGATTAAATTGGTACTACTGGAAGCTTCCCCAACCAACTTTTTGGAGTCGAGCGACGGCTTGGGGTATGTACCTTGGGCATCAGTTTAGCATCTGGGCGTGTATTTTGTGGGCGCAGCGATCGCAGTTGAAATACAAATCAGCGTTGCACCCGATTAATTACCTCATGCTGGCCATTAATGGTGCATTCATTGCATTACACTTTCTCCAGACTTATATCTGGTACGATGCTCTCGCTCAAGATACTTCGATTTGGGCTTCCCAAGGTGCGGTTGTACTTCTACTGGTGTTCGTACTGATTTTAGAAACGCCTCGACGCGGTTTGTTTTTTGGCAATTCTGTTCCATTCCATCAACAGTTTTTGCAAATTATCAAGCTGTACCACGGCTACTTTTTCTCCTTCGCCGCTATCTATACCTTCTGGTATCATCCAATGGAAGCGACTTCGGGGCACTTAATTGGTTTTCTCTATATGTTCTTGCTTCTGCTCCAATCGTCGTTGATCTTTAACCGCACCCATGTAAATCGTTGGTGGACATTCTCTTTGGAAATTACGGTGCTTTTACATAGTGTCATTGTGTCGTGGATGCTAGGACAAACCAAGTGGCCAACATTTCTCTTTGGTTTTCTCGGCATTATGGTGCTTACTCAGCTTCACGGTTTACCTCTAGGTATCTGGACTAAACGTACTATCTACGGAGCCTTTCTAGTGAGTGTACTGGCCGTTTATGCACTGACAGAACGCGGTTTGGGTAGAATTTACGAAATAACTTATATCCCTCTGATTGAGTTTGGGCTAGTTGGCGCAATTTACTTAATTTTCCTGATCATCTTATGGACAATTTCCCGTTTACCTATGAAGACGTAATACGATCCCTGGGAAAATTTCACAGGTTTGTAGTAAGGACTAAAGTCCTTTCTCCGATACGCTATGCTGTAAGCGCAGCTATGCCCAAAGGGCTTTACAAAATCAGGACTGAAGTCCTGACTAGGAACATTTTTTACTCAGGTTGATTAGCCGGATATGCTATAAATAAATATTACAAAACTC
Source organism: Nostoc sp. KVJ20 (assembly GCF_001712795.1). GTDB lineage: Bacteria > Cyanobacteriota > Cyanobacteriia > Cyanobacteriales > Nostocaceae > Nostoc. The sequence goes on along the minus strand of NZ_KV757671.1, from coordinate 5,482 downwards.
AAAAATTTACTCACCACTACCAAGAGTTTTTTGCTGTTGATAACGCAGTTTAAACTGCTGTTGCTGTATTTTATGATCCACAATTGGGTCGGGATAGCCAACAGCATGACGTTCTAAAGGTGGAATTTTACCAGTAACTAAATATTCGGTATCTACAGACCGCAATTCTGATACCCATTGCCGAATATATTCCCCCTCTGGATCAAATTTTTGTGTTTGACTAGCTGGGTTAAAAATCCGCACAGGTTTCGGGTCCATACCGCTAGAAGCACTCCATTGCCAACCGCCATTATTAGCAGATAAATCACCATCAATCAGCTTTTGCATAAAGTATTTTTCTCCCAATTGGGGATTAATTAGCAAGTCTTTGGTGAGGAAACTGGCGACAATCATCCGACAACGGTTATGCATCCAGCCACTTTCGTTTAACTGACGCATTGCTGCATCCACAATTGGGTAGCCAGTTCTTCCTTCACACCAAGCTTGGAAATGTTCTTCGTTTGTTTCCCAAGGAAAGTTCTTAAAGGTTTCACGGAAAGCACCATCAGCTAATTCGGGGAAGTTATACATTGCATGTTGATAAAACTCCCGCCAAGCTAATTCCTGCTGCCATGTGCGGATATTAACTGCTGTTTCCTCACTGCGGCTATTTTCTAGTGCTTCTATAGTGGCTTGCCAAACGGTGCGAATGCCAATTACGCCAAATTTCAAAGCTGCACTGAGTTGCGATGTTCCATCAACTGCGGGAAAATTTCGCTGTTCTTGATATTCAGTAATAGCTTTAGCAGTAAATTCTTCTAGCCGTTCTTGCGCTGCCACCTCTCCCGGTGAAATAATCAATTGTTCATCCCAGATAAATCCTAAATCTTTCGCTGAAGGTAATGCGTTCGCTCCTGCAAGTTTTGCAATTTTCTGTTCAGCTTCCGTTAACCCCTCAACATTTTGCAGTGTTTCTACTGGTTGAGCCTTCGGTTTAGTAATCCAATTTTTCCAGAAGGGTGTGTAAACGGTGTAAGGACTGTTACCACCAGTGCGGATTTCATCTGGGGAGTTGAGGATTTGATCCCAGTTTTGGTTAAGAAACTCAATGCCTTTTTCTTTGAGAGCATTTATAACAGTGCGATCGCGTTCTTGCGAATAAGGTTCTACATCCCAGTTCCAAAAAACAGCTTTAGCTGTTAAAGCCTCTGCTAAAGCTGGTATCGCTTGTACAGGATCAGCATGGAGGATTAATAACTGGCTACCAACTTGAGCATATCGCTCTTGGAGTTTCTGCAAACAGCCAATCATATAAGTTACTCTCACAGGAGCAACATCATCCCGTTCTAGAATATGCGGATCAAGGCAAAATACACCTACCACCTTCGGACTCCGCCGTTTTGCCGCAGCCAGTCCCGTATTATCAGAAATGCGTAAATCGCGCCGATGCCAAAACAGAATTAAGTCAGACATTTCATGCTGTATATAGTTCACCCGTACTAGCTTAGATGTTAGTGGTACCAATGAACATCATTCTGGCGATAAATTTATTCTGTGAATGGGCATTGGGCATTGGGCATTGGGAAAAGACTTATTGCAACTTCTCTCATTCCCCATTCCCCACTCCCCATTCCCCATTCCCCGGTTTGTCAGTCGGGAATAGTGGCTTATTAGCTCAAAGTTGAGTATACTCTTCTTAACAGTTAATTAGTCTTTTTGGTCATGGCTAACCTACTACTTGATGACGGTACGATTGAGAGCGATTTAGGCGAAATAGCTCGTGAACTTGCGCCTCTTGGCATTCAACTCAGACATTACGACCCAGGAACATCGCTCCTCTTTCCTAATCTGTTAGACCAGGCCGTTTTAACTGAGTCAGAGAAACGTTATTGTGTAGAACTCCATAACAGCGTCTTTGAATTTATTCAGCAAGAAAATGGCGCTCTCTGGTGTGACTTGCTAAACGTGCATCCAGGTTCCTTGAATCTTCACCACCTGATAACAACCTACGGCCGTTACCATACTCATCCTGCGGCTGAACCCCTCTACGTGTTGGCAGGGGAAATGATTTATGGCTTCGTGCGACCTGATGGTAGCCAGGTACAGCTTTTAGTTCAGGCACAAGACTATCTCTACATTCCCGCCGACGTTGAGCATTGGTGTAGCCCAACTGCATCGTTGAATTTCAAAGGGATACGCTATTTTGCGATCGCAGAAGGTTGGGTTCCTAATTATACAGGTACTCAAGTTAGTGATTCCCTCAATAAGCCGCGTTAAGGCTTATTTTATAATCGCAAACTGTGATATTTATTACTTAATGCTTTAATTCAAAACTCAATGTCCATCGATAACGTTTGCCGCTATCTTTCAGAACAGTATCCCAAAAGCTTTGCCACCTGGTTGTTAGATAGAACCCCAGCAGACGTTAAAGACCTTAAAACTGAGTTGAGCGTTGAGCCAGTTCATCGCTTCCGTTCAATTCGGATTTGGGAGCAAGACCCCACTCCTTTGCTAGCGTCTGTTGGTCTTCTACCCTTAGCAGTTCTGGCGCGAACAGATGCCCCTGAATCCTTGCGATTTCTCGACAGCAGCCGACTTGATAAACTGGTTAAATAATGTTATTTAGGGCTGAAAAATTCACTCAACTTCCTCACAGAGAATTAACAGTTTTTCCATCGCCTCTGCTAAAGAAATCAATTCTATCCAAGAGGAACCACTAACTAGATTTTGGGCGTGAGCTAATCGGTTTCGCAACTGTTCAGCAGACTTGAGGAAGCGTTCGCCAAACCGTTTGGACTTTAATCCTAGTTGTTCAAGAAGTTCTGGCTGATTTAAAATCAACTCTCGCTTATCACAGAATTGCAGATAATCTAACAAATCGGTAGCTTCGTTTCTTTCTTGGCTTTCTCGCCATAGCCGTTGAGCAACTTCTAAGCGTTCAGGTTTGAGGACTTTTTGCCAAGAATCTTGGGGATAGTAAATCCGCACCAGCCGCAGCAAATTCATTTCTAGCAGCGTTACCAAGCCAAACAGTAACATTCTTACGGGTGCTTTCTGCAAGTCGCCACAGGTAACAATACCACTTACCTGATTGCAGTCCAAGACAAATAATCGCGGAGTTTGTTGCAAAATGGGTAGCAACTTCATGAGTGGGGTGGAAATGGCAATTAGTTCTTTTGGATGAAACACCCGTTGATAGTCGCTACATTTGCCTTCTTTGCCTGGAATCAAGCTAGAGCGTTCTACATAACCGCTAATAATATCTCCCGTCTCAACGCCGATAACATCAAAATTCTGTGCCTGCATCCAATGCAGCACTTCTTTCGCCTCCGCATCAGCTGGCATAGCTTTCAGGGGTTCTGCCACGTATTCAATAGTGATATTGTTCTCGAATAAACTCCGCAGGTCTTGAGAGCGCGATTTTAGGTGTTTCATCCCCCGGCTGTGAACTCACGTTAAATAATCCTACGGCACTCACGCAATGTCTGCGACGGGCTACGCCTACGCCAGCAGAATTTTCTGCTAGATTTCCTTGCATAGACCTAGCCCACTGTAGGCATCGCTATCCCAACAAATACCATAGAGTCATGTTATACCATCTTAGTTGGTAGTGTTTAGTGCTGATTTAGACAATTTCAAGTAACAAAATATTTCGCATCTAGAAAAAAATAAATATATATGTAGTTAACTATATGAGATTAGTTAATTAATTTGCGGTAAAAATGCCGAAAATCTTGAAAAAAAAATGTTATTACTAAAACCACATATAGAATTGATACTTGGTAGAATTTTACCAAGATAACCAAAATTGATAATATTATTATGCCAAGAAAAGAACAAGGATGGGTTACATTTCAAACTTCAGAGGACGAGCGGAAGATTCTAGAGGAGTTCTGCGAACACTCTCAACGCACCAAGACTGAGATTCTGCGGGAACTTGTGCGTAGTCTCACTCAGCACTCCTCAACACCAATATCACCACCAACTCAGCAGGAAAAACAGGAAGATATCTATTACACTCAAAAGCCTGACATAGAAAGTAGTATTCAAAAGAAATCACTAAAAGTTAGCTCTCGCAATATTCTTAAAGGTGTGGTTAAACGAGTTGTTTATGGAGCCGTTAATAGTGAGGTAACTCTGGAGATTATTCATAAAGTAGAATTAACCTCAATCATCACTAGAGCTTCCGCAGAAGAGTTGGAACTATCTGAGGGAAAAGAAGCTTATGCAGTCATTAAATCTAACGATATTGTGATTGCTAGAGAATAGAAATACTTAATTTTAGGCATTGGCTATTAATTTTTGATTCTGGAGAACTGCGAGAGAAATTGAGTGTATGTAGTTGATGCGATGTCTAGGTTGGGCTATTCGGCATCGCAGATTCAAAGGAAGTATAAAACTGGAACTAGACTGCCTCAAAATCCACTATTGCTACCAAAGACCATGTCGCAAGGTCTTGTTGTGCTGGGCTGAGAAATCTCCACGATCGCAAAGTCGCCATGAAATGCACAACCACGCATAGCCTTCAAAAATTGATCCATTGTTCAATTTCATAGATTTGCAGATTAGAGATAAGAGGATGTTTATAAATCAAATATTAAGGTATATTTGGTGCGTTACGACCGAATCATATTTTCTCTCAAAATCATATACCGTCGTCAGTCTAACACACCCTACTATAAATTTTATCTTTATTTTATAAACACTATCTAAGGATGAAGTGATATGGAACCGATTCGTATTTTTTACTTTTCCGATGTTCTCTGCGTTTGGGCTTATATTGCTCAGATTCGTTTGGATGAGTTGACAACAACCTTTGAAGACAAGATTGCGATCGCACAGCACTTTGTCCCCGTCTTTGGTGTTGCTCGTGAAAAACTGGAAAACCGATGGTGCGATCGCGGTGGATTGCAAGGATACAGCAATCATGTTCAAGAGGTTGTGAAAAAGTTCGATCACATCACCGTTCATCCTGATATTTGGACTCACGTTACACCATTTTCATCGACATCTTGTCATTTGTTTCTCCATGCGATTCAATTACTAGAAACGAAGGGTTTAGTAGAGCGAAATCAACAGGTATTTGAAAAAGCAACCTGGGCATTTCGGGAGGCGTTTTTTACTCAACTGGCAAACATTTCTGACCGCAAGGTGCAATTTGGAATTGCGGAGGAGTTAAGACTGCCGATCGCAGCTATCGAAGCTCAAATCGATAGTGGTGAGGCTTATGCCAAGCTATCCCAGGATTTTGAATTAGTCAAAGAGCATACAGTTACAGTCAGCCCCACCCTAATTTTTAATGAAGGACGGCAGAGACTCAACGGCAATGTGGGCTATCGGGTCATCGAAGCCAATATTCGGGAGTTACTGCACAATCCGCCGGGAGAACAATCCTGGTGTTAGGGATATTGCGTTAAAAGAGCCACAAAACTAGGGCGTGTCATCAATTAGGTAAACTAGAATCAGAACTGGTGAAAAACTAGAATCAGAACTGGTGAAAAAG
>NZ_KV757670.1 GCF_001712795.1 Nostoc sp. KVJ20 | reverse complement strand
GTATCAAAAGTTTTAGATCCCCCTAAATCCCCCTTAAAAAGAGGGGCTTTGACTCCAGTTCCCCCCTTTTTAAGGGGGGTTAGGCAGGGTGGTTTCATACAAAGAAAGAAAAAACTTTGTGCAGTTGATTGGAGAGGGCGCGTTGTGCTTGAGGAATAGTTCGGAAACGAAGCTTGCGTGCGATCGTAATGAAAAAGTTGTGTAAGATAGACCAATTCACAGGGGCATTTCCACCACGGCGTGGTGGAAAATCTTCCTTGAATGTCACATCTCTCACCCAATGGAGGCGATTTTCAATGCCCCAATGCCCTTGAATATCGGCAAGTAACTGTTGAGCTTCGAGACATTGACTACAGATATAGAATTGACGCTCGTAGAATGGCTGATCATTGCGCTGACCCTGACGCTCGACAACCACAAAAGTTTTGAGTCCAGACCATTTTTTTTGAAGTTGTTCGGGGGCAGCAAAAACCTTGCACTCACGTTGGACTAGTCTAGAATGAACATTCTCTACAGTTGTGGCACTGCTAAGTGGAGTATCCTGTTGTGATTGAGTTTGAGCCATTTTATAGAGTGTCGGTTGATTTTCTTTTAATCCAATCAGGTAATCATTGCCACTATCGATGATCAGCGATACAGTTTTTTTTGGCAGTGTAAAGCATCAAGGGTAAAAACGACTTGTTGACCAGAAAACTCGGAGATTAATTGTTTTACTATCGCCACTTCACTAATTTTTTTGTTGGACATTGGTTGCATCCTGAGTACAATGCCCCGCTCATGACTATAAACTGATACTGTACTGATAAAGTTTTGGTAGGACTGGCTGTAATCTGTGACTGTGCAACGAATGCCTTTGCCATCTATTGCCAAACGTTCTCCTGGTATTGGTGGAACAAAAACCGATGCCCAATTATTAAATAAGTCCGTTAGTGGCTGAAAATCTACTGTTTTCAGTACTCGTCGGAACGTTGAATATGATGGAAACTTAATTGTCTCATCTAGATTTAACAGTTCAATCAAGCTCAGTCTGTGTACACGGGTAAAATCTTCAAGTGGTCGGTAGCCCCAATACCCAGTCATTGCTCCCAGCAATATTAGCAACAATACCAACCATAATTCATGTCTTCGTCCCCGAATGTGCCTATAGTCTGGGACTTGCTGCAATTGTTCGACGAGATTCATACTTGTTAGTTATCCATTTATTTCCACCCTATACAAATCATTATTATTTTTCTCTCGTTGTATGAAACCACCCTGCCCTAGCCCCCCTTATAAAGGGGGGAATTCGGATCTCCCGTTCCCTTGCAAAGGCAGAAA
>NZ_KV757669.1 GCF_001712795.1 Nostoc sp. KVJ20 | reverse complement strand
TCTGGGACTTGCTGCAATTGTTCGACGAGATTCATACTTGTTAGTTATCCATTTATTTCCACCCTATACAAATCATTATTATTTTTCTCTCGTTGTATGAAACCACCCTGCCCTAGCCCCCCTTATAAAGGGGGGAAATCGGATCTCCCGTTCCCTTGCAAAGGCAGAAAATTGGATCTCCGGTTCCCTCCCCTTTGCAAGGGGAGGGTTAGGGTGGGGTAACATTTAGCGTAAATTCAACCATTAACTAGATTCTCTACAGTATCAGCATCATTCGGTAATGCGGCTGTTAAAACTTCGCTACCTTCTGTCGTAACTAAAACATCATCTTCGATGCGGATTCCACGCACATCAGCAAATTCAGATAAACGCTGCCAATTCACCACATTCTGATATTTTGAGCGGACATTGGCATCATTTAAAATTGCTGGTACTTGATAAAAACCAGGTTCAATTGTGACTAACATTCCTGGATGCAGGGGACGATTTAAACGAAGGTAGCCTAAACCAAAGCGATCGCTCCTTTCACGTCCCTCTTCATACCCTGCTAAATCACCCAAATCTTCCATATCATGGACATCTAAACCCAGTAGATGACCGATACCATGAGGGAAAAACAGCGCGTGGGCATCCATCTCTACTAAATCTTGGGGATTTCCTTGTAAAATGCCTAACTCTACTAAACCTTCAGCTATAACCGTAGCAGCTAGCAAATGAATATCCCCATACTCTACACCAGGGTGTATTTTGGCAATACAAGCATCATGGGCTGCTAATACGACATTATAAATATCTCTCTGGGTAGATGAAAACTTACCGGAAACTGGCCATGTGCGAGTTACATCACCTGCCCAACCCATCTCAGTTTCAGCACCAACATCAGCAAGCAGTAAGTCACCTGGTTGTAGAGGGTGGTGATACTGCTCGTTATGCAAAACTTCACCGTGAACGGTGACAATACTGTTGTAAGAAGTAGTCATATTGTGGGCAATAATAACCCCTTCCATTGCTGCACGAACTTCTGCTTCTAGCTTGGCTTTAGGTGTTGCTGCCATCCCAGCTTTGTGAGCCTCAACAGTGACAGCCGCAGCTTTTCGTAACTGGGTTAATGCAGCTTCATCATGAGTGAGGCGTAGGGTAACGATCGCCTTAGCTAACTCCAAGTCAATTCCTTGGGGAGGACTTTGTGGTAAAACCCATCTATTTAATAGCTGCGATTGCTGCGTCCAAGTGGTTGCATCTTGTACGGCAAGTGTGGCAGCATCTTCTACCCAAGACTCTAATTCTGCCATTGGTCGGGCCACATCTGCCCCAATATGCAGGGCTATTTCCTCACGGCTTGGCATTTCTCCATGCCAAAGGGCGCTGCTGGGTGAAGGATCATCGATAAATAGTTCTAGCTTGCCCGCTTCTAGACGAATTGCCGCCTTTGATAATGGCAATCCGGCAAAATAGAGAAAATGACTGCTAGCACGGAATGGAAAGGGATTTGCAGGAAAGTTGCGCGGACTGTTATTACCTGACCACAGAATTACTGGAAAATTAATGAGGTTGGCTAGTTGTTGCCGACGGTGACGTAAAGTATCGACAAGGGAAGTAGAAGTTGGTTGGATCAGCATAAATGGAAACTCAAAGAAAAGGATAAAGGTGATAGTTTTGCCTTTATTTAGTCGTTATCGTCTTTATCGTCGTCATCGTCTTGATCGTTTTTGCGATCATTATTCTTGCGATCGCTATCTTTGTCGTCGTCATCTTCGTCATTCTGGTTAGGTTGTAGGACTGGTTTTTGTTGCTCAGTTGGAGCAAGCGGCTGCGGTACTTCAATAGCACAACTAACTAATCCTCCAGAAATTAACGCCAAGTTGACAGCAACAAAGATGCTTCTAAAGATTTTTATCGTCATGTTTCCCTTTTGCTTTGACATTGATCCCAGTTTTTGGAGATTCTATTCCTAATTTATAAGGTACTGTAGACTTCTTGCATAAGTCGGGAAAAGGGGAAGGTGGGGCCCCCTCTGGGGATAAGGGGCGGGGGAAAGGGGGAAGGGTAAAAAGTTCTGTATTGCCCCCTTCCCCTTTAACCTTTACCCTTTTCCCCCTCTTGCAAAAAGCACTTTTGCAAGAGGTCTTGTATATGGCGGTTCTCGTTTGGATGTAACACGGCTGTACGCCCCTAGGAATGATCCGCAGCCTCAGAAGAATTGCAACAGTCGGCATAAATCTTGAACCCACTGCTGATAAATGTATTACTGTCTAACTTTCAAGGTGACTCTAATGGGACAAACCATTACTCAGGTTGATGCTTTTACCAATACACCTTTTGCAGGTAATCCTGCTGCTGTTTGTGTTTTGCCTACTCCCCAAGATGAAGGCTGGATGCAGAATGTGGCGCAGGAGATGAATTTATCAGAGACGGCTTTTCTAGTTAAACAGGATGATGGTTTTAATCTACGTTGGTTTACGCCCACGGTGGAAGTACCGCTTTGTGGTCATGCAACTTTAGCTAGTGCCCATGTGCTTTGGTCAGAGGGGTATTTATCACAGAATGAAGTTGCACGTTTTTACACTAAAAGTGGAGTGCTGATTGCTAAGTTGCAAGGTGACTGGATTGAGTTAGATTTTCCTGTGAATCACTCACAAGAAACAGTCGCCCCGCGAGAACTCAAGGCTGCTTTGGGTGTACCTTACAAATCTGTTTTCTTAAATTCCTTTGGCTATTTAGTGGAATTAGCATCTGAAGATTTGGTACGGCAAATTCGGCCAAATTTCCAAATACTAAAAACGTTGCCTATTTCTGAAATCATTGTCACCAGCCTCACCAACCCTGATTCTCAATATGATTTCGTCTCTCGCTTATTTGCACCGGGTTTAGGGATTGATGAAGACCCTGTAACTGGGGCGACTCATTGCTGTCTCGCTCCCTTCTGGCGCGATCGCTTGCACAAAAATGAGCTATTGGCTTATCAGGCATCCAAGCGCGGTGGGGTGGTGAAGGTGTATTATGACGGCGGCGATCGCGTCTTTCTCGCCGGACAAGCGGTAACTGTTCTGCGAGGCGAATTATCAAGAAAGGCAGAAGGGAATTCTGATTGAGCAATCAACGCTGTCCTACCCTATATGACTACGGCTATACTTCCAGTTAAAAAGTTCAGACTCATTTATTCACTTTCAACCCGCACTGAATTCTCCATAGAATGACTGATTAAACATCAAACTTAGTTAATTTCCATGAATCCGCAATTTTTTTTGATTTTCACCAACAGCGATCGCTCATCCAAAAATTTTTGATTCTCCAGAGCGATCGCATTCACAAAAATTGCCTCTGCTTTCATCTCAAAAACAGAGGCAAGTTTTTCTTAAACTTTATATATGGGTCGCCCGGGATTCGAACCCGGAACTAATCGGTTAAAAGCCGAGTACTCTACCGTTGAGTTAGCGACCCTTTCGCTGCATTTCGCAACTTTGCCATCATAGCACAAACATCTGTAGATATGTAAAGGGGTTTAGAAAAAATTAGCAGTCAACCTTATAGATGCTGTGTGGCTAGCTCCTGGTGCTAACACAGTCAGGTTATCACCAGTATTGAGGGAGTTACGGGTGGCACTCCACGGTTCTAGACAGTAGAATTCTTTGCCTTTGACAGTCCAAAATACCAGGTAGGTAGAGAAATCATCATAATCCAAGGTGAGTTTTAACTTCCGGCTGCGATCTATCGCAGTAGCCGATTGACTCGTTAGCTGTCCAAAGGCAAAATCAATTTCATCACGACTAAAGTCAAAATTGCCGTCAAAAGAGTGAATTTCCTTGGTTTGATTATCTTGATACTGCTTAGAGGGAATTTCAACCTCTAGCTGAGTTTTATCACCACACAAAAAGTAGGGATGGAAACCAGCCGAAAAAGGCATTGGTGTAGATGATAAGTTTTTATACTGCTGGCGGACTTCTAGAGTATTACCTTGAAGTTCATAGGTGAAAGCCAGTTGAAAATCAAAAGGATAAACTGCCTTAGTTTGCTCATTGCTATTAAGAACAACAGTGAGACTAGCTTTATCTCCAGTTTCTTGTTCTGTTACTTTCCACGGCAATTCACGAGCAAAACCGTGTTGTTTGAGAGTATATTGTTGCCCGTTGTGAGTGTAAGTATTCTCTGGTAGATTGCCACAAATAGGAAATAGAATTGGATTCCCACCTCTGACACTCAAATCAGGATGAGTAAAGCGTTCAGTGTCCAGATAGAAAATTTCTTGCCCTTGAATGCGCCAACGGGTGATGATACCGCCGCGTTCTGGTACGACTTCCAACTGAGAACCAGCGGCTTCATCAGAAAGAATATAAGTCTTGTACTGTTGCTGTTGAACTGCAATGCTAAACACAAATTTTAGTCCTGGGATTAGGGATTGGGGATTGGGGATTGGGGATTGGGGACTAGGGATTAAAATAACTCTTTCCCAGTCCCCAGTACCCAGTCCTCAGTCCCCAAAATTTACTCGTCTTCTGCAAACACGAAACGATATAACTCACTGGGGTCTGGTTCAGGGCTGCTTTCGGCGAATTTAACTGCCTCGTCGATTACATCCTGAATTTTACGATCAATTGCTTTGATTTCTCCCTCATCCGCCAGATTTTGCTCCACCAAATAAGCTGCCAACTTCTTAATTGGGTCACGGGCGAACCAAAATTCTTTCTCCGCTTTGCTTCGCATTTCATCTGGGTCAGCCAAGGAGTGACCCCGGAAGCGGTATGTAAGTGCCTCAATTAATGTTGGGCCTTCACCTGCACGGGCACGGGCTACAGCTTCTTGGGCCACGGCTCGGACTGCTAGTACATCCATTCCATCTACTTCCACGCCCACCATGTTAAACACACTGGCTTTTTTATAAATCTCTGGCTGGGAAGTGGCTCGTTCGTGAGACATCCCAATGGCCCACTTATTATTTTCGACTACAAACAGAATTGGCAGTTTCCATAAAGCTGCCATATTTAGCGTCTCAAAAAACTGACCATTGTTAGCTGCACCGTCGCCAAAGAAGCAAGCTGTCACTTGGTCAGCGTTTTTATCTCCCAGCACTTCGCGGCGATATTTGCTTTGAAAAGCCGCTCCAGCTGCTACAGGAATTCCCTCAGCCACAAAAGCATAGCCACCAAGCAAACGATGTTCGGCAGAAAACATGTGCATGGAACCACCGCGCCCTTTGCTGCAACCTGTGGCTTTGCCAAATAATTCTGCCATTACCTCTCTTGCTGGTACACCCGCACTCAGAGCATGAACGTGGTCGCGGTAAGTACTACAAACATAATCTTCACCCGGTCGCATTGACTGTACAACACCACTGCAAACGGCTTCTTGACCGTTGTACAAATGGACAAAACCAAACATTTTGCCCCTGTAGTACATTTCAGCGCACTTGTCTTCAAACAAGCGCCCTAGTACCATGTCCTCATACAACCGTAACCCTTCTTCTTTAGTAATGTGCGTAGTAGCAGGATTAAAAGTGGGTAAAGTACGCTCTTGAACCATTATTTTTGAGTATCCCTGTTGTACAACTTAAAGTTACGGTCTTAAATAAGTTGGTCTGATAACACCTCAGCTTTTAACAGGCTAGCGTTTGTAAGACTCAACAATCAAACTTTATTTATGCACCAAAAAAGGGTCTTAGGGAACAGCTGAATTTTTAATTTTTGATTTTTAACTTTTCAGCCCATGCCCCGTGAGGATTTGACTCTAACGACAATATATGTCGCTTTGGGTTTTTCTCTCACCATTCCCCTCCATAGACTAGCAATCAAGATAGATTGCTTTCTGCATATCCATTAACAATTTAAAAAAAAGGAAGCAAAAGTCTATATACCCAAATAGGTAATTGTAATTGAAGGTAAATTATGATATGATTTTCTTCTCCTGTTATCAGGGTCAACTCTAAATAGTAGTATTTTTATTACCGCTTACTGAGAAAGTCCCGAAAAAATCAATCATCAATAGATTCTTGCAACCACAACAATTATGCCGTGATTAAAAGCGGTAGTTGTGGTTTGTGGTATCGAAGGCTGATAATGGTCGTGTTAAACAAAAATACTAAGAATTAAGACAAACAATTGAGGCTTTCTGGGCGAAAGCCAAAAATTAGTACTAGAATGTGACTCAAAATTTCGGGAAGGTACAAAACAAGTTATTGCAATATACACTTGTAGAGTAAATTCTACACGGCGTTTTTATGGCACGGTTTTACAGGCCTGGAAAGCTCTAGGTGAATTATGTTGATCACGGTGCAGGGGAAGTAGGCTGTGCGAATTCCGCTAGATTACTACCGAATTTTAGGACTACCGTTAGCGGCAAGTGAAGAACAATTGCGACAGGCATACAGCGATCGCATTGTACAATTGCCACGACGTGAGTATTCTCATGCAGCAATTTCTTCTCGTAAACAACTCATAGAAGAAGCTTACGTGGTTTTATCAGATCCAAAACAACGCAGTACCTACGATCATCTCTATCTTGCCCACGCCTATGACCCTGATAACCTTGCTGCTGCCGCAGTAGCACTGGAAAATCGTCCACCAGAAAGCACCAAAAGGGGTAGTGACACCCAGAGTCTAGGTATTGAAATTACCCAAGACGAATTAGTTGGCGCTTTATTAATTTTGCAAGAGTTAGGAGAATACGAACTTGTATTGAAACTAGGTCGTCCGTACCTAGTAAATAAAAATGGTGCTACAAGTTCAAGAAAAGGTAATAATTTAGCAGACGAAGAAATACACGAAAGTGCTGAACATCCTGATGTCGTTCTCACTGTCGCCCTTGCTTGTCTAGAATTAGGTCGCGAACAGTGGCAGCAAGGTCACTACGAAAATGCCGCTATATCCCTAGAAACTGGTCAAGAACTGCTAGTGCGCGAAGGGTTGTTCGCCAGTGTCCAGGCAGAAATTCAGGCGGATCTTTACAAATTACGACCATATCGAATTTTGGAGTTGTTGGCACTACCTCAAGAAAAAACTGCCGAACGAAGCCAAGGCTTGGAATTATTACAAAACCTCTTAGAAGATCGTGGCGGGATTGATGGCACGAACAATGATGACTCTGGTTTAAACATAGATGATTTTCTGCGATTTATTCAGCAGTTACGCAACCATTTAACAGTTGCAGAGCAGCACAAGTTATTTGAAGCCCAAAGCAAACGCAATTCTGCTGTTGCCACTTACTTGGCTGTTTATGCCTTGATAGCAAGGGGATTTGCTCAACGGCAACCTGCTTTGATTCGTCAAGCAAGGCAAATGCTCATCCGTCTGGGTAAACGCCAAGATGTACATTTAGAACAGTCGCTATGTGCATTACTCTTGGGACAAACTGAAGAAGCGACTCGTGTTTTAGAACTTAGTCAGGAGTACGAAGCTTTAGCTTTTATTCGGGAAAAATCTCAAGACTCTCCAGATTTGTTACCAGGGCTGTGTCTATATGCAGAACAGTGGTTGCAACACGAAGTATTTCCCCATTTTCGAGATTTAGCGAACCAGCAAGCTTTCCTAAAAGATTATTTTGCTAACCAACAGGTACAAGCTTATTTAGAAGCACTGCCGACGGATGCAGAAACAACTAATGAATGGGCTGTAATTAACCCCCAGTATTTTCCCAAAACCCAGACAAATAAGCCCCATTTCCACAACAATTCAACTAAGACCTCAGCACAATTTAATCACAGCAGAACACCTGACTTAGATTTGCCAGAAACACCAACAAAAGAAACACCCGAATATTCAAATATCTCACCACCCATCTGGAATTCATCTGGAAGTATAAAATCAGAGATTCCTGCTGCTGAAAGGATGAGTAGAGGCTCTAATCAGCATTTGAACGGTTCAGCTAAGACTGCTGCACCCGGTCATAACCAAAAGCGTAGGCGGAGAAAACCTACTCCATCTGCTAGCCGAGAGCGTTTACCAGATAATCGTCCTCATTCTCGTCGTCCCCGGCGACGGCGAACTTTTCCTAACACCATCGAAGGTAAAACACGGCTGGTATGGAGAGTGTTTATTTCTTTAGTGAGTATATTAGTTTTCGGGGTATTAGCAACAGCAACTTTTGGATGGTTAAAAAATCTGTTTTTCCCCAAACCACCTTTACCTATTTCACGGTTGTTTGTAGAAATAAATCAACCACCAGTATTTATTCCTCCTCGAAATAGTAAACCACAAGCACTAGATGGGCCTTTAACAGATACAACGGCAGAGGAAGTGATTCGCACTTGGCTATCTACCAAAGCCGCAGCTTTAGGGCCGAATCATGAGATTAATAATTTAGAGCAGATTTTAACTGGTTCAGCTTTGTCTCAATGGCGGCTGATTGCTCAACAGAATAGGTCAGACAACCGATACCGGAAATACGAGCATAGTCTGAAGGTGGAATCTGTTGAGAGAATTGATTTATTTGCAGATCGTGCCGCAGTGGAAGCTACGGTTAAAGAAGTGACGCAGTTATATGAAAATGGTCAGTTTAAAAACTCTTCTAACGATAATTTGCGAGTTCGATATGATTTGATTAGACAACGAGGCAAATGGCGTATTCAGAGTACATCTGTTGTGAATCAAATAATTAGATAAGTTGTAATTTTTAGGCGATGATCTGCGACAAGGTTTTACTTCAAAGCTGGGCTAAATGTAATTCCACAAATGGAGTTAATACTTCACCCGTCCAAATACCTTCTATTAAGCTCATATCTCTACTTACAGAACCGTATATTTTTACCTTTTCATTTGGACTGTTATAGATAAATCGGAACTGATAATTACCTGGCTTGAGAGATTGAAAAAACCATGTACCACTATCTCCACTGGTGATGCTAAGTCCAAATCGATTACCCCAAGTCCCAAAAAATTTTATCTCAGGAAAGTATGTTACACTCTCTCCTGGCATAGCGAGAGGGTAATCAGATTCTAAAGATGCTGAAGCTCTAATCCAACCACCCTCCAATGGAATGACTGCGTTTGCATTCACAAGTTCTGGAAATAAGGTGAAATAAAAGCTAAACCTAAGAGGATGTTTTAAAAGTCCTCTTGTCGGTAACAAAAGGTTTTAGATCCCCCTAAATCCCCCTTAAAAAGGGGGACTTTGATTCCGGTTCCCCCCTTTTTAAGGCTACGGTGTATACACAAGTCAAATTACCCCCCTTAATCCCCCCTTGGAAAGCTACGGTGTACACACAAGTCGAAAAAAGCTTGATTTTCCATTCTTCTCTCGTTTATCTCGTTTTTATCTCGTTCCCATGTTCTACATGGGAATGCTCCTGTTGGAGGCTCTGCCTCCAATCTGGCATTGAGTCAGAGACTCAATGAATGCATTTCCAGTCGGAGACTGGGAACGAGAAAAGTCTTATCAAGCTAGGTTTTTAGGACTTGTGTGTACACCGTAGCCTTACCCAATTTATCGGGAGATTTAGAGGGATCTAAAATTTTTGATCCCGACTAGAAGACTTTTCAAACATCCTTTATACGCAATTGAAAACTGCCATAACTTAGTCCTCTAAAATCTGGATTTCATCAAGTTGATTAATCAC
>NZ_KV757668.1 GCF_001712795.1 Nostoc sp. KVJ20 | reverse complement strand
CTATTACCCGCAACTTGGGTTAGTAGATAAATTATTACTGTGAGAAATACTTTCAAGGTAGTGACCATAGGGCGTATAGTCAAGAAAGAATTGAAGAAAAAGTTCTTCTCTACGTTTGTTGTCTTTTTCAATAGCCAAATCTTTTCCAGCAGAACTAAATATTAGCTCATTGTCCAAAATACCTAATATTTCAAGAGCTTTTCGAGAAGTTTCAAAGTTTAATTTGTTGTATATCTCTTTAATAGCCTTCTCATTGTCTGGTTTTCTTTTGATAGCATCAATAAGCTGGAGAATATCTTGCTCATCAGTATTGTATGGAAGTGTAGCATCCGATACCTTTAGTGGTGTATCTTCGGTACTAGGCATTTTTGTTTTGCTCGATAAAATTATCTACGGAATCTTAGCCAATAAAAAGCAACTGTGTCAATACTAGTCGCCCGTATATCAAAGATTAACTTTAGCCTAAAATGATTGTGAATCAAGCTTTTCATAGATATAAAACTTCTCATACAGAATAAGAAGAAATATTAATTTACTTTTTAGCCCATAAAAGCTTGCTTTCACAGTATTCTTGAACAAAGTCTCATACAACCAGTTTGTATTATTTCCGACATACCGCTTCATTTTGCCTTTCACTTTTGAGGAGAGGAATAATGATTATAGAAAAGATGGATGTTTGCTCGGCAAGGTCAAAATACTCTCCTAATCAATAACTTAATAGGCTAGCGTGAAGTTAAGCGGAGGCAAGCAAGCTTGACACAGAGGCTTGGTTCGTCTGCTCCAACATTGTGTTAAGTGTCGGAAACTCGCATATCTAGCTGAACCTGGGTATCATCTCTAGCGATTTTGCTTGGGTGAAAGCTCTCTCTATCTGAAGCGGGCAGGGCTTTGTATGTTTGTAGCACTGCATCAATAGGCACAGTGGATATAATACTTAGCCCAGCAACAGGTGATTTCACAGCACTGATCTTTCCTTTTAAAAGTCGTAATGCAACACTAGGCAGATTTGGTGTAACAAGTAGCAATGGATCTGGATTTTCCCATCTGATTCGCGTAGTACTTTGCTTCTTGGCTTTACTTGAGGAGTTATCCAACAACTGAATATACATCCCCGATGAGTCAACAGATTCAAATTCAGTACGTATCTTTTTCATCGCTTCAGCTAAACTATGAGCTAGTTTTTGGTCACTATTTGTCGCAGCCATATAAAAGGGATATGTCCAAGGAATTCCATATTTTAGTAAATCGATCTGCTTATTATGCTTCTGCTCAACTAGTTTTCTTATAAATTTAGGAATGACTAAAGAACAAGCCCATTCTAAAGAATCAACATTCGACAAAGATGGTAATGATTTACTGGGGGGATAAAGTTCATCAGTAATTTGGGAGTAAAGACAATAGAGAGGAAACAAGCGGTAATGACGTGCAAAATTTAGCAGCAGGCGACGTTGCTCACCTGAACGATAATTAAGAAAACGACAAGTCGAAGTAGCTGGATTAACAACTTTTGCTTGAACTAATAAGGATAACCAAGCACCAGGTTCACCTATGCACCATAACCAGTCAGCACCACTTTGTGATCCTTCTTCTCTACGACTGAATTTCTTAGTCAGGATAAAATCGCTGTGCTTTCGCGCAATTGTTACCAAGTTTATATCAGTGATACTTTCTTCAAGGATGCCTAAACGAGATGACAGACTATCTTTAATAATGTTGTTTGTCCAAAGTGTACATTCTTGAAATGTTGCACATAAATCACTAAGTGATAATTTCATGCTCACTCCGCATGATGTCTTAAGTTTAACAATTTCTGACTATTTTATAGTGTCTCTTGTGTGTACTTGTTTCTCATAACCCCATAACCGTGCGATAATGAGCCTCAATTTGAGCGACAGTTTCAGACTTACGCTTTGTCTCCCATTGACTGCGATTAAATAATTCTTGTCGCAATTCATCAACCTTAATTGTGGTAACTTTGCCATCAGCAACAATTTGCTTACCATTCACCCAAGCACTATTAACAACATTCGTGGGACGACCTAAGACTAATAAACCGATGGGGTCTGTACGGGGTAACAATGATAAATTTGTGAGGTCATAAAGTACTAAATCTGCTTGTTTACCTACAGTTAAGGAACCAAGTTTATCTGCTATATTCAGACCCTTTGCACCTCCCAAAGATGCCATTTCTACTGCTTGTCTGGGTGTAATCCAGTGTTGATAATCTGAGTCTGTAATATTATGTAAAATAGAACCAATTTTGATAGCTTCTAGCAAATCTTGAGAGTCATTACTCGAAGCACCATCACAACCAAAAGTTACATTGACTCCAGCTTGGCGATATTTTAAAATTGGGGCGATGCCACTACCTAAACGCAGATTACTTAAGGGATTATGAACAACTGTAGATTGAGTTTCGGCGAGGATGGCGATATCAGCATCATTTAACCAAACACAATGGGCAAGTGAAGTGCGATCGCTCAAAAACCCGATTCGTTTCAAATGTTCCACAGCAGTACAACCGTACTTTTCTTGAGCGAGTTTTTCCTGTGCCCTGGTTTCCAGTAAATGGGAGTGACGACAAAGATTGTAGCGATCGCTTAACTCAGTACATCCCTCAAATAAAGCATCAGTACACAATTGAATTCCCGTTGGTGCAACTAAAATATTTACACCCTCATCTGGGCGATGAAACTGTCTTACCGCCTCTTCAATAATTTCCAATGTTGCCGCAGTTGAGCGAAAATAAGGCTCATGAGTTTGGGTTGATTCCCCGGATGGAATACCTGCGGTGAGAGATTCATCTTGAATTAAGGGGGCGATAAAAGAACGAATTCCCACTTCTCTGTAAGCGCGAGTTGCAATGGCGATCGTTTCTAACTCAAGTCCGGGAATTAACACCAGATGATCTACCACACTTGTCCCACCGGAAAGTAAGGTTTCCACCGCAGTCCCCAAGGCGCTGAGATAAACCTCTTCGGGATCGAGGGGGGCAAAATCATACAATTCCGCCAACCATAATTCTAAAGGGAACATTGACATGATTCCTCGCTGCCACATCTCTGATGAGTGGGTGTGGGCGTTGAAAAATCCAGGTAACAATAGCTTATTTTTGCCATCTATAGGTGTGCCGATTACTTGTAGATTAGGGGCAATGGCGGCAATTTTATTATCTACAACCTGTACATCTACCGTTGCATAATCATCACTGACGGCAATCAAAACATTCTGGATGGTGAAATTTAGCATATTTAACCTTGATTAAGTAATTGTATTTTCAACTGAATTTCAAGTTACAAAATAGGAACTGGTGTTGGGTATTGCAATTTTATGAATTTACCATTACGGACATTGGGAGTTGCACCAAATGCGTGGACAGTGAATGATGCGATCGCAGATATCACTCGTCCTCAAAAGACCCCACAACCCGTTATTTTATCAACAGAAACTAAAACCCTGCGCCTAGACTTGGCAAAAGCTGCTATCCTCGTCATTGATATGCAAAACGACTTCTGTCACCCTGATGGCTGGTTAGCGCATATCGGCGTGGACGTAACTCCAGCGCGTCAGCCTATTAAACCTTTGAACAACTTACTTCCAGAATTGCGTAAGACTGGTGTGCCGGTAATTTGGTTAAATTGGGGGAATCGTCCCGACTTGCTCAATATTAGTGCTAGTTCGCGTCATGTTTATAACCCCACAGGGGGAGGTGTGGGATTAGGCGATCCACTGCCAAGCAATGGTGCTAGAGTACTCATGGCAGGTAGTTGGGCCGCAGCAGTAGTAGACGAACTAGAACAACTTCCCGAAGATATTCGTGTGGAAAAATACCGCATGAGTGGATTTTGGGATACTCCATTAGATAGTATTTTGCGAAATCTGGGAAAGACAACATTATTTTTTGCTGGTGTTAATGCCGATCAATGTGTTCTAACCACGTTATGTGATGCCAATTTCTTAGGATATGATTGCGTATTAGTTAAAGACTGCACGGCTACAACTTCTCCTGAATATTGTTGGCTAGCGACATTGTACAACATCAAACAATGCTTCGGTTTTGTCGCTGATTCGCAAGCAATTTTCACAGCGCTGCAAAAGGGTGAAGAGTGAATCAATTTTGGATTTTAGATTTTAGATTTTGGATTAATTCTATGTATGAATGCTCTTTCTTAGATCAAGAATTTTAGATTTTTTCTCGCATTTTAATTCTCTTGCTCTCAGACTTTTTTAAATTTTGGACTTTGGTGTGAGCGCTCAATCCAAAATCCAAAATTTAAAATCTAAAATTTTGTGATTCAAGACTTGGATTTTAGAAATTTTCATACCCATCTATAATTTCAGAGGGGATAAATAAATGTACGCTACTAGTTGTGTAATTCCGGTTATCAAATCTCTCAAAGATTACCAGGTATATCGCATCAGTCCCAATGACTCTAATCGATTAGCAATTATTTTCGATTCGATAAATGCTAATACTTCCTTGACTTGCTGCATAGAAATTTTTGATGTTGGTGGACAAACACCGCCAAATCGCCATCAGTGGGCGGTGGAAATGTTTTTTGTCCTCAAAGGAGAAGCGATCGCCATGTGTGACGGCAAAAGTGCCACGATCAAGGCTGGAGATAGTTTATTAGTGCCTCCTACTGGTACTCATTTGATTAAAAACACTGGTTCTACTCGCTTGTACACGTTGACTGTGATGATTCCCAATGAAGACTTTTCGGAATTGATTCGCAGTGGCATTCCGTCGGAGTTAGATGCAGAAGATATGGCAGTGTTGGGGAGATTAAATGCTTTGATGCCCTGTTAATTGAAGGAGGCAGAAGGCAGGAGGCAATACAGTTCAGAATGAGCAACAAAACCCTTATGTAGAGACGCGATAAATCGCGTCTTCAAAGACCAATTCCTACACCAATAACCCTTAACCCAAGCGTATTGAGACAGGAGGCACAAATCATCTAGAGATTCGTTCTTTGTTCCCATGCTATTCATGGGAACGAGAGAATATTAAGAATGATCAATAATTTGTTTAGCAACACCAATAAAGCGTTCCATATCAGCGTTGGTAATAGCTCCCATTGTCGATACTCGGAAAATAGATTGAGCTAAATTTCCCTGTCCAGAATAAATGATATAGTCCTGTGCTTTTAGTTGGTCGTGAAATTCTTCATACCTGAAACCGTCTGGCAAGTAGTAGGCATTCAAGACAACGGATGAACTACCAAGAGGAAGTAGAGGTTTAATTCCCATTGAGGCTAACCCATCTCTAACTAAGCTGGCAAGTTGGTTGTAATGGTTATGTCTGACACGCCAACCCCCTGCTTCTGCCATTTCTTGCAAAGCTTCTGTTAAGGCATAAAATGTCTGTATTGATTGCGT
Source organism: Nostoc sp. KVJ20 (assembly GCF_001712795.1). Lineage (GTDB taxonomy): Bacteria > Cyanobacteriota > Cyanobacteriia > Cyanobacteriales > Nostocaceae > Nostoc. Next base: position 19,765 of record NZ_KV757668.1, on the reverse strand, counting down.
AAAAGGTGTGCCACCTCGGTCTTGTTGCTGGCAATAAGTTGCTAAATCTAAATATAAGGTGCGGGGGATTGTGTCTACTGACGGCAGTGCATCCCGTCGCAGGATGACAAAGGATACTCCGGGGACACCATGCAGACATTTATTAGCTGTCGCAGCGCAAGCGGTGATTCCCCAATCTGCAAAATTTAATTCTTCAGCACCAAAACTGCTGACTGCATCTACTAATAGTTTGATGCGGCGTTCTTGGCAAATTGGCGCAAGTTCCGCCAAATTATTTAGGCGACCGGTAGTAGTTTCGTGATGGACGATCGCAAGGTGGGTGATGTCGGCGTTTTCATCTAAAAGCTTGACTAAAGCATTGATATCGATTTCGGCATCCCAAGGATGGGAAAGTGTGATGTAATTAATGCCGTGGATTTTGGCGATTTTGGATAGTCGTTCGCCATACACACCGTTTTCAATTACCAGCAACTTCCCGTCTGTGGGTACTAGACTGCTGATCATCGCTTCCACCGCGGCGGTTCCAGAACCCGTGAGGAGAACTGCTGCCCAGTCGCGTCCAAGACCATAAACTTGAAGTAGTTGTTCACGGATTCTGCTTTGAAGTTGGGAAAATTCCACTTCACGATGACACAAATCGGGACGCAACAGGGCATTTCTGACGCGATCGCTCAAATTAACGGGGCCGGGATTTAGTAAAATCATTTTGTCGTTGGGCATGGGGCATGGGGCATAGGGCATAGCGCATTGGGCATTAATAAATAAAGAGTTTGTACTTTGAATTTATTAATTACGAATTACGAATTACGAATGTGTTTCATAAAGCGTTGTAAAACTGCTTCCGGGGTAAGGTTGGGTCTGGGTAGCTTTTCTAAAGTTCCGGGACGGATTTTTAAATGAGCGAATTTAGGTCTATTGTTAGCATCTGCGGTAAATAAGGCATCTAAAAGCGAAGGGTCGTCTCCGGCTAATGTCACACCGTAACCGCACGCTTCTGCAATTTTGGCAAAGGAGATACCCGTAGAGACGGTGGCTTGTGCGCCTGTGGAATCGTGGACTTCATTATCTAAAAGAATATGGGTTAAGTTAGCACCGCCATAAGTGCCGATGGTAGCAAAATTACCCATTCGCATTAGTGCTGCTCCATCGCCATCAATTACCACTACCTTGAGGTCTGGACGTGCTAAAGATAATCCCAATGCCATTGAGGAAGCGCAGCCCATCGATCCAACCATATAAAGATGATTGGCGCTGTCTTTACTAGCAAAGAGTTCGCGTCCCGTGTATCCTGTAGTGGCAATTATTACAGTGTTTTCTGGATCGGTAAGTTCTACAATCCGAGCTAATGCTTCGCTGCGAGAGACGCGTTGTTCTTTGCGATCGCAAAAAAAACTTTGCTGAATATGAGCGCTACTACTATTTTCTCGTTCGGGGATAGAAGAACGAGTGAGTGCATGGGGTGCGTTGGCGTAGCCCATCGAAGATATCGCTCCTTTACGCATAATTAGAGCATAAGGTCGGCGCTCTTGTTGCATGTAGGCTGTGGCTCTTTGCAGAACGGGTTCTATTTCTGCTGCATCTGTGGGAAAAAATTCCCAAGGTACAGTCATTGTTTCCAGCAATTTATCTGTAATTTGCCCCATTAATTCATGTTGCGGTTCATCTTGCAATAGGCGATCGCCTCTTAAAGTACAAATCAGCAGCAGTGGAATCCGAAAGATATAAGTGAGGGAGGTTAACGGGTTAACTGCATTCCCCAAACCAGAGTTTTGCATCATCACCACAGCAGGTTTACTAGCAATTGCGGCTCCAGCTGCGATCGCTACAGCATCTCCCTCATTGGCTGCGGAGATATATCTAAGTTGAACGTCATTAATGACGTAGTTAATAAAAGGTGTGAGAAAAGAACAGGGTACGCCAGTGTACCAACCAAAGCCAAAATTACGCGCAGCTTCTACGAATTCCTTTGCCTGAATCATAAATAATTGTGGCGCGGTGGGGGTATGGGGGGATGTTTTTGAAGAACGAACCACAGGTTGACGGATACACTGACCCTAGACATCCAATTCAAACCATTCAGAAGTCAAAGCTAGAGAAATTGAAATATTTGCTGGCAAAACATCATAAAATTTCTTGAAAACGTTCCCATTAGAACTATAAATAGTAGCATTTGTGGCAGTGACAATTTGATTTTCATCTACTAGTTATGAGAATATTCCTACTATTTCCTGCATCTCCTCGGCAATTTTGTAGTACCAAATATCGATATTGGTTTGAGTATCTACATCATCCAGTTCTTCCAGTTGTAACTAAAGCTGACTCAGTGCCTCAGAAATATCCTGAGTAACTTTAGCGTTTTGAAACTCTAGCGTGAATTCCGTTGAATTGGGGGGAAGCATAAATTGGAGCAGAGCAGGAACTCCATCCGAATAGTTGTGGCACACAGTTCCTGATTGATTTACAATGCGACAAGAAGAATCAATCACAATCACATCTTCAGACACCATTTCCTTGAAAACTTGCTCGGCTTGCTTCATGTCCCCAGCACGCTGGTGATCCCAAAGGTCAATCCGTTGTCCCTTATAATCCCGCAGATCATTTTCATCGAACAAGTTGTCAAGTTCTGTCATTTGCGCTTCATCAATGTCTTCTCCAACACCCAACAAGAACATTTTGATGAAAGGCTTCTGGTTTTGGGAAATCTCTTGAGCCAAGTGAAAAGAGTATTTCTTTACTTCTTCTAAATCATCTATTTTGCCATCTGTAATGAATACACAAATCGCAGCAGGATGTTTAACTCCTCGTTTTGCCGAAGACTGAAATTTGTCTACAAAATACTTTAGAGGAGGCAACAATTTTGTTTGCATTCCCATTGAAAACTTTTCAGGATTTGGTCCACGCAGCGAAATATTTTGAATATCTTGTTTGTCAAATTCACCGATTTCTTCAATTTGAGAACCATCTGGACTACAGGCCCAGTAGACTAAACTCACCTTAGACGTGCGAGAATAATTGGACAGGAAATCTACTATTGTTCTTGTTACTGGTTGTACCTGATTTTTTACACTGGTTGCTTGATTGAATAGCGGATTATTCACAAGACCGCTAATACCATACATCTTCTTCATAGAAGCAGAAGCATCTAAAGCCAAGCCCATACCATCAAACTCTACATCAGGAACTAACAGAAAAGTAGCGGTTACTTTTAATTCACCATTGCTTTGTCGCTCTACATTGACCTCACCCAACTGTTCAACTACGTTACGCAACTGCATATTCAATATTGCTCCTTTTTGAGTCAATTTTGTTACAAAATTTTAGAACTTTTTATTGCCTACCTTTTTCTTAAACTTGACAATACCCAGAATTTTCTCAGGTCATATCATGAAGCTGATTTATCTGCTTTACTGGCTACTTGTGTCACAACATTCCGAGTAGCCTCTGCACCAAATCCTAAAGCGAGCAAAGTGAAATAATCTCCCCAACCATTAGCTCCAAATGTTGGTTTAGTCCAATACAATTGATTAAAACCACCACCTGCAAGGACACTGAAGGAGATCAAAAAACTGGAGATATAAAACAGCTTTAAGCGACCTTTAGCAGTTTGCCATAGGCTAGCAATTTTCCTCCAGATATGAACATCTGAATACCATAATGATGGAGCTGGGAGAACTAGATTAGGTTCAGTGTTCCCATCATCCATACCCTTAGATGTCGCCTCATCAGCCTTGGCACCCAACTTTCTCAAGTTTTCAATATCTTTATTAATATCGGTTTGTAACTCTTGCACTTCAGCATCTTGAGAAGGCAGTAACATACTCAATCGTTGCTTTAAATATTCTGCTGTATCGTTCCATTTGTCGTGTTGTTCGTTGTTTAAAGAAGCTAAATTTTCTGCTTTATCGTTCCATTCGTCGTCTTCTTCGCTTTTGAAAAAATTTGTCAGACCTTCTAGCTTATTTAACTGTGTGTTCAATCGAATGTAGGTATTAAGTTTTTCGGATATTTTATCGAGGCGTTGCCGTAACTCTTCTGGTGTTGCAATATCTACAGCGTTGTTCAAAGTCTCTTTTAGCTCCCGATCAATTGCTTGAACATAAAGAGTAGATGTGCTTTTTAAATCATCTTTCTCAAGGCGTTTAAGGAGTGTCTGACAATAGTCAAACTGGATAAGCCAGTTAGGACGTTGTTGTAGCCACTTGTTCCAAACCGCTTTCGCATCATTAAGAGCTGATTGAGCATCAACAATTTGTTTTGCATCGTGTGCTTGTTTAGCGATAGTCAGATGCATATCAGCTCGTGACCAAAATGAGTGCGCCTTTGCCCGATCTGGATCAATTTGAGTACGTAAATTTTCCAGACGAACAGCAACCTCATCACTTAACTTACCTTGGCTACTGTAAGCAGAAACCGCCATACCAATTGCTGTTCCGAGTAGCAGTGTAATCAGAGGTAAAGGCCATGAATCTTTAACCCTAACAATGACTGGAATGACTTTTTCAGCCTGCTCATAAAGCAGGACGATTTCACCGGTAAATTCTCCACTAGGAACGGATTGCAAATTAAACTCGACTGGAAAGCTAATCAGTTCTTGGGTATTGACTGGAGTAGGAGGTGAAGGGATTCGGATTGCTGCTGCTGGTAAAACCACACTGTTGTCTGCACTAAAAGAATCTAGAGCCACTGCTTTTAAATTGCTAATTTTCTCATTTGTACGCAGTGCGACTATCCGAGTTATTTTCTCTCCCCTAGTTGTATTGAGTGTGATTGTTTTGGGGGTAATTACGACCTCTGCTTGAGCAAAGGCAGAAGATTCTATGAAAATAGCTATGGTAATAAAGAATACATTAATAATTTTCATATAAATTCTATTCATAGTTAAGACAGATAGTAAATTTAGAACAAATTTAGATTATGAATAAAACATTAAGTAGATAGGTGTAAATAAATACAAATGTTCTGTCATTACGAACGAAAGTGCGTCTCGTAGAGAGGAACATTCGCCCTTGGCGTTTTCGAAGAGTACCAATCGCAAAGACTGAGATTGCTTCGTTCTTCCTCGCAATGACGTCTTACATTTAATCATGTCTACTTACTTATGTGAATTTACTTTACTATGTAATTGGTAAGAAGTCTATTTATCAGTTTTACAGAGAATTTTGACTCAATTATTTTTTAATAAGTATTATTTATAATTCTTCTGGTTGACAATGCACATAATTTGTGAAATTTGGTCTCAGTTGAAACATAGAATTTTTTATAGATATTTTTACGGAATCTGCTAAAAATTATTTGAAGTACCTAGAAGGTTATCAAAAATATCAGTGCAAACATTGATTGAGGTATATTATGAAATTCCACTAAAGACTTTGACTTACAAGCGCGATTTTTCCTTTTACAACTTGAGCATCTATTGTAAGACATCTATTTATGTCAAGTTGTACTTTGCCTTTATTTCACCATCGTATTTTAGTATATTTGTCAAGTACATAAGGACTAAGTTTAGCCATTTCTAGATGAACGTTTGTACTAGAAAATAAATGATGTTTTTAACCCAATTTTGGGATTTTGGCTCAGGCGATCGCTTAATTTACAGTCGAAAAATTTGGAGTTTAATGCAGTGAATCAACTTTTTAGCCAAGGTCACGCCTGTATTGTTGGAGTTGGCGGTGACTTACCTATTACCGTAAAGGATGCTGTAGGTATAGCTGATATTCTGAAAGACCCAGAACGCTGTGCTTATCCCCCTGAGCAGGTACATGTATTGACAAAAGAACAAGCAAAGCGAGAGGACGTTCTGGCCGCTCTAGACCGATTAGCTCAATCTGCTAAACCTGATTCTACGGTAATCGTCTACTTTTCTGGGCATGGCTATCAGGTAGTTAGTACGACGGGAGAAAAGTATTTCCTGATGTGCTTTGGATATGACAAAAATAAATTATACAAAACTGCAATTAGTGGTGAAGAGTTTGCTGACAAACTACGGGCAATTCCAGCCAAAAAGCTTTTGGTCTTGCTGGATTGTTGCCATGCTGGGGGATTGGCAGATACGAAAAGCTTGGGTTATGAAGTGGAAAAAGCACCACTTCCCCCAGAGGCTCAAGCTTTGTTTGGTGAAGGGAAAGGACGAGTAGTGATTGCTTCTTCCCAAGCTGATGAAAGATCTATCATACTCAAAGGAAGACCCTACAGTGAATTTACACTGGCATTGATTGAAGCACTTGCAGGTAAAGGAGCTTCGCAAAAGGATGGTTATGTGCGGGTAGTAAATTTAGCTCTGCACGCTCGTGAGGTAGTGCCTAGACGAACAAAGAATTGCAAGCATCCTCAGCATCCTATTTTGAACTTTGAGAAAGCTGACAACTTTATCCTGGCATACTATGCAGGTGGTGAGTTTGAACCGAAGGGACTGCCATTTGAGAGTGAACCTGACATTGAATCTGAGCCTGGTGAGTTGAATCCTGAGCAGGAAAGAGCGATTGAAGTCAATCAAAAGAAGATAACCCAATCTGGCAATCAAAATATTGTTATTGGGCATGGCCGAGACATCAACATACAGCACTAACCCTCTTCTGTCACTTACCGGGAGGGCGATCGCTATAAGCCTTATGAGGCAATCAATACAAGCTATATATACTATTAGAAAAAATGAGTCTTGTATTTGTTATTAGAAAAGAATCGCGCGATCGCTTGCTATACAAAAGCTCTAGAATTCAGAAATGGCAAATGTTTTCGGAGAGTGACAGAAGAGGGCTAAGTAAGTCGGCGAGAAAAAACCAAACTATGTAACGAAAAGTAAAATCTCTGTATTTGGCTTGTAGTTGTGCTTTAGCGCTGTTCGCACAGCATGGCGTTAGCCAAGCGCAACTACAAACGAGTGATGATTATTTGCGCCGACTTACTTAAGCATACTCAAAGTTTTTTGTAGGTGACTTATGAATCAGAATGACAAACCGCAGGAAAGCCTAGAGAATTTGAATGCACGCATCAAATCACTGCCTGAAGACGAACGTGAGGCTGTTTTCTCTGACTTAAAAGCTAATCAACAGTGGACACAGCAGGAAGGTCAGGGCAATGTTGCCATTAACCAAGCAAGGGATATTGTTATTCATCAAAGTGCTGATCGGGAAAGCATTGTTTTAATAGTACGGGAAGTCCTGCAACAGCAATCCCAGAAGTTACCATCTATAAGTTCAAAGGTGACAAAGGAAGGAGTCTGCCGATTTTTGGAGGATGTTGAAAAAAAATCTAACCAGTTCAAGCAACCGATTGTCTCAAAAGACCAGTACATTCCGATTCAAGTAACATTGGAATGCCAAGGACACCATCAGGTTAAAAGCCATGGAAAAACACAATCAGAGAAAGAACTCAAGCAAATCTATGCAGTTAAGGGTGGACGAGAAGAACTTAGACGGCAGCAAGTCGATTGGGAGGAGTTCAAACAGCAGCATAAGCAGCATAAAATTATCATGGTATTGGCTGACCCAGGTATGGGTAAATCTACTCTGTTGAACATGGAAGCAATAACAACTGCTCGACACGAACGAGAGCAGTTGATCGATAACCGCAAGTCACCGGAAGATATTATTCTACCGTTGCCTCTGAGATTATCAGAGTTGGCGAAATCCTCGGAGGAGTTAATTGATGCAATTCCGAAGCTGATTCATAGAAATTATTGCAAACCTGAACAAGATATACAGGGATTCTTGCGGGAAAAATTGAAGAAAGGGCAGTGTCTCCTGTTGTTAGACGCACTAGATGAAGTACCTCGAATTGATAACAAAAGGTTCGAGCTAAAAGAAAAATTGAACCGATTTGTCAGGCACTATCCTGACTCACTCATTATTTGTACTTCTCGAATCGTTGGTTATGAAGAGGGGTTTATTACTGAGGCAAAGGAGGTAGAAATTGTTCGGTTTAATGAGAAGCAGATTAACCGTTACATTAACATTTGGTTTAACAATGCAGAAGAACATTCGAGTGATCAATCGGTGTCTGCACCACAACTGATTCGAGGGTTACGAAGTAAAGCTCAAATCAGGGGATTAGCACAGAATCCGTTGCTGTTGTCTTTGATTTGCAGGCTTTATCAGAATAAGGGATTGATGCTTGCCCAACGTTGCCAAGTGTATGAGAAGGCTGTGGAGTACATACTGGAAAAACAAAATCGCAGATATTCACAACAGAAATTCAGCAAAGAAGCAAAGATGCAACTTCTCGAAGAGCTTGCTTACCACTTTACTTGTGCCGAGCAGGATACGTTTGAGGCGGATGACCTCAATCAATGGATTGAGGAGTACTTACATGGGGATCAAGTTCATTCAGAGTTTAAAGGAGCTACTACACACGAGTTAATCACAGTACTCTCAGAAGAAGATGGCATTTTGCGGAAGTTATACGAGGATGGCAACCAGTACTTGTTTCTGCATTACACATTTCAGGAGTATTTGACAGCAAAATATCTGGTACGCCAAGCCAAGGATAGAGCCAAGGATGGAATTGAGCTAGCTAAGGCACATTTTTGGGAATATGACTGGCATGAAACTTTGAGTTTAATGGCAGGATTGATGAAAGATCCGCTTCCTCTGCTTGAGAAGATCACAAAAGAGAAAGATGATATTTTCAGAACACATTTGCTATTAGCAGGCCGCTGTATTGCTGAATGTAGAGAAAGCTTCCTCAAAACGGGTTTAGTCACAAAAACTATCGAACAAATTTATGAGTTTTGGGAAGTTTATCCAGAAGCAGATTTTATTCAATCCATTATTGAGGCGATCGCTCAGGTATGTTCAAAGACGGCTGAAAAGCTGAGACAAGCTATAAATCATGAGGATTGGTATGTTCAATTAAGTGCGGCTAAAGCTGTAGCAGCAATTGGCGATGCTCAATCTGTGAGATCCTTAATTAACCATCAAAATCCTTTCGCCCAAAAAATTGCCATAGATTTTTTAGTAGAGATTGATAGTGCTGATGCTGATATCGTCGAAACTTTAATTGAAATAGCTCGGAACGAAAAAAACACATTTTTTGTTCAAAATAGGGCTTTATTAGCTTTGCAGAAGATTCACAGTGCTGATGCTATAGAAGCCTTACGTGCGATCACTAACGATCATAAAGACGTTTATGTTCAAGTGGTTGCAGCAGAAGCTCTAGGAGAAGTAGAGCTTTTCAAAAAATTCCTTAATAAAGAGGACAATGAAGTTCGATGGGCAGCAGTAAATTCTTTAGAAAATATTGGTAACGATGATGCGAACAAAGCTATAGCTTCGCTCATCGATAAGGATACAATTTTCTCCCACCCTTTCCTTTCTAAGGATGTTGTAAATGCTTGGGAAAAGATTGGTGGTATTGATGCGGTGAAAACCTTAGATAAAGTTATTGAGAATAAAGGTGATGTTTATGGGTTTGGTGCAAAACGAGCAGCAGAAGTTTTAGCAAATATTGGCACTGATGACGCCGTGGACACCTTGCGTAAATCTATCGAATTCTTATCTGCAAATATCGAGCAGTTAGAAGATGATTTGTCGATCCAGTTTAGATTTCCATTGGTAAGAGATGCTTTAATAGATGCTTTGAGGAATATTGGTACGGAAACAGCACAGAAAGTCTTAAATACAATCATCAATGATGAGAGTATTGACTTTAGTATTCAATGGAATGCTTATTTAGCTCTAGGCAAGCTTGGTGTTGCTGATGCTTTGCAAACTATAGCCTTAATGGCTTGGCAAGATGAAAATAGTAATCTTAGCAAGGAGGCAGTAGAAGCTTTAGCAGAGATTGGCAATTTTGATTTAGAAATTCCTAACGATTCAGGCAATGATACTAATACATTGAGTACACTCGGAATCTTATTTGCAGTATTCTACCGTTCTGAAGACGATAATATTAAATTGAGTGCGCTTATAGCTTTAGGAAAACTAGGTGTCTCGTGTATTACAAAGGAAAATTTAGTACCATTGCTTGGAGAGGAAGCCGAGAAGCTAGATGACCTCGATATCACAGAATTTTTAGCTGCTGTTCTTGACTCAGAAGATAGTAATAGTAGCCTTCGACTAAGTGCTGTGGAGGCTTTAGGAAAAATTGGCCATTCTGATGCAGCAAGAGCTTCATTTGTAATCAAAGCCTTGGCTAAAGCTCTTAACGATCAAGAAGAAAAAATTCGAGAAAGTGCGCTAGAAGCTTTAAAACAAATTGGCAATGCCAATGCTGTGAGAGTATTGCTGAAAGCCCTTTACGATCCGGAAAGGAGCATTCAAAAGAGTGCGCTAAAAGCTCTAGAGGAGATTTGTAGTCCTGATGCAGTGGATGCTCTAGTTACAGTGCTAAAAGATGAAGACATTTCAATTCAAGAAAGTGCTGTAGAAGTTTTAGAGAAGATAAGCAATGACAATAAGGTAGCATCGGACATTCTTATATTCAAGCTTATTCAACTCCCTAAATCTGTAATTTATACTCCTGCTGTTTACTTATTTGCTAGAACTTTAGCAGTTTCCTGGTATTCACAGTTGATTAAAAATATGAGATCACATGAAAAAAAGTGTATCACCTCAGTGCGGTCTCCTGTAGAACAGATCATCTCCTGGTTGCCTAATCTTTTTAATAATTTAGTGTTAGCTGAAGACGACATTGTATCAATGGGAAGTATTGTAAAATCGCAGCGAGAAATGGAGCGGCAAAAACAAGCTAGAGAATGGCAGCAATGGAAAAAAGAGTTGCAACAGCCGGAGGAGATGTCGGATATCGATTCTTTCGAGCAAGCCTCTAGATTGTTTTATAAATCTTACCTGGTGGTGTTTATTCGCTACTACGAACCCTATCTAAACTGTAATCAGGTTTCAGAGGAATTGGATGAAAATAAACTACAAGAACTAAAGCCGAAGCTAAAACAGCAGCAAGCAGAAAAACTGGTAGAGATTGACCAAATCAAGCCAAGCATTGGTGAACTTCCACCAATAGGCTCTGACTCTAGCAATAATCAGCTGTTTCAGCAAGACCCTCAACCTGAGAACGATCAATCAATTAATTCACCTACTCAGGCGGACAGTCCTTCCCAGATTTCGCATCCTATATCTGGCAGTCCAGTTTCCTCAAATCTATCTGTTTCTCAAGAAACTGAAGCTGAAGAAAGACCACAGACAACCATTCAGAAACAAAAAAGTTCAATGCAATCATCGATTCTCAATCATCTTTTATTTGGGAATGTAACAAGTGATGAATCAACAGCAATCCGAACAGAAATTTCTCAAATTAAACGAATCCTTAAATCGCCAAATCCTTTTAAGGGTAGTATTTTTGAATCTGCCTTTGCCCAAGAGCAATCTGAAGCAAACCGAACTGAAGAGTAGGCACAGAGATGAATGGCACTAAGAAAAGCTGTAAACTATGCAAGATAAGCATTGAGCCTTTAATGCAATTGAGTATTGAGTGGACAGATCAGGCCGCGTTGCAAGCAGATTTTGATAAAGAAATAGTTTTTACAATCAAAAAATGAAGTAATTTTTCCCCACCTCCCCACTCCCCATTCCTATTGTTTTAATTGAAAAGCAAGGTCAAGATCATCTAAAGAATTAACATCTAACCAGTTACCGCGAATATAAAGCACCTTGATTGGTTTTCCTTGTTCGATTAAATAATTGCATAATTCTGGCAAACCCAAACTGTTAAAATCCGGTCGTTTTTGCAACTCATTGAGTGCTTCACTGAGCCATTCTCTACCTTGACTCCGCAGGCGTAGCATCCCAATCCACCGTCCGCTAGACTTTCCTAATTGCGTTTGTGTTGTTTTAGAAACACCCAACAAGTTGACATCTTGTCCAAACAAAGAAAGATCGTCTGGAATTGAGCAATAGGCGTAGTCAGGTGAACCGCTAACAGACTTGTTGTTTGTCACAGAATCAACCACAGCCACAATTTCTCCGGGACATTCTAATAAATCTCGCAAGATGTAGCTTCTAAATAGTAAATCGCCGTAAAGCACCAGCATTTCTTCGCCAAAGCTGGTTTGAGCTACGGCTAAAGATGCTAATTCTCCCGTTGTTTCATAATCTGGGTTGCGGATGACTTTAGTCCCCGGAACATTGATAGTCTCTGCTTTATAACCTGCGACAACAGTAATATCGTTGATGGCAAGTTTCTTGAATTTATCCACCAACAACCTGAGTAGAGGTTTACCTCCAAGAGGTAACATCACTTTTGGTTTATCTTGCGTCAATCCTGCTAACTCTTTTCCTCTGCTAGCAGCCAGAACGATCGCTTGAGTATTTTGTCGTCCGTTGTTAAAGTAGCGTTTTTCAGCTTCTATGAGTTCATCCGCCCCTTGTAGCCGGAAAATTTCTTTTACGGGAGCAACATCATCTTCAATGTTGATTAAAGTTTCGCTGGCTTTTACTTCACGTGCGATCGCTTGCATACTAGCAACAGCAGCTCGAATCAGATGGTTTGCCCAGATGACCAAATTCACTTCAGCTTTGCGAAAAACATCTGTAGCCGTGCTGTAATATTTAGTCGGTATAATCACTAAGGGGGAACGACCCGCCCACTCTTTGGCAAAAGCTAGCACTTGGTCAGGACGCGATGATTTACTGTGAATCAGGATGGCGTTTGCTCCAGCTGCGTGGTAAGCTTCAGCTCGGCGCATTGCCTCCGAAAGATCCCACCCGGCAATCAAAGCTTCTAGTCGGGCGACGATGCAAAAATCTGGGTCTGTCTGACTATCTTTACCCGCCTTAATTTTGCCGCAAAATTCATCAATATCAGCCAAAGCTTGGCGACTACCGTTGATGAAACTGTTGGTTTTGGGAAAAAGCTTATCTTCAATACAGACTCCAGCAATACCTCGCTGTTCTAACTTCTTAACTAGACGACGCATATTATTAAAATTGCCATAACCCGTATCCCCGTCTAACAAAATGGGGATACTGGTGACATCAGACATGAACTCAAGCATTTCCACAATTTGAGTCCAACTGGCTTCATTATTATCTCGAACGCCATATTGAGCCGAAAGGGCTAATCCACTCGCCCAAATTCCTTTAAATCCAGCCTCTTCCACAATGCGGGCGCTAATCCCATTGTGAGCTTCCATGATGAAGTCGAGTTGAGGCGATTCTAGTAATACCCGCAATTGGGCACACTTATTTAATTTTGCAGCGGTATCAATGGGTGCAAATATTTGATGCATCTATTCTGCTTTTCTCAACCTATAAATTAAAGAAGAATTCAGAATTCAGGAGTCAGAATTCTGAATTCTGAATCAATTAGTGGGAGATTCAAATCCGCCACTATATTGTTGACCACTAAATCGGAAATTTAATGGAGTTTTAAACCCCTTAATTCACCCACTAGTAGCACAGAATTTATACTGAATTCTGACTCCTGACTCCTGAATTCTTTCTTAATAAAGATATTTTCAGACATTTTCTGCGACTTCTATCTGAGGTAAAATATCATTTTGGGCGCGTTGAATATCCTGGGGAAAATCAATTTCAAGCCAAGGTAATCCAGTGATGTCTTCATAGCCAAATGTTTCTGGAGTTTCTAACAGCAGATCCCGAATTACTTCTTCATAAGGTTCATTATCCAATCCGTCTGTAACATACTTTTCTGTATGAGTAGCAAGACGGTGAGCGACAGCATTTCCAAAACGAAAGAATCCCACTGACTCGCCGGCAAAATCATAAGTCAAACCAAGAGCTACTTGTTTGCGAAACTCCACTAAATAATTATCTCTGACACAAAGCTTCACGGGTTCATCTCCCGGTTCAAAATCCCGATCCAGCAAGAAGCTGTTGGGGATATTTGTCTTTACCAGTCGTTCGATGATGCGGCGATCGCACAACACGTCTGCATCCATTAATAGTATGTCATCGCCAGTAGCTAAATGTTGACGTAAAGTCCAAAGGCTGACTACACTACCTTTAGTGTAGTCAGGATTATAAACTGTACTGACCCAATTTTCTGCTCCTAATACTTTGATTTCATCCTGAATTCTTTCTGCTTGGTAACCCACAGCAATAACTACTTCGTCAATCTGGTAATGACGGAGATAGTTGAAATGGCGCTCTAATAGAGATTTGCCGTTAAATTTCAATAAGCATTTGGGTTGGATTTGCCCGTCTTTACCTAAGCGTCGTCCAACGCCAGCAGCTAAGATAATTGCCTTCATCGTCAAGTCACCAACAGTAGCTTAGACACCAGGAAATCTGGAAATTTTCCCAGTATTTTATAATGACTGTATTTTGCTCAATTGAACATATATTAACTAATTCTTAACATCGAAGAAACAGGAACTCTGTATCGCCCTACTGGCCCAAAAGAGCTAGAACTGGTTAAACAAAGCAACTACACCAAATGACCGCCGAGATTACCTGAACAGCCAATTTTGGTTAAGGCTGCGGAAGTGCCCGAAATTGCCAAATTACCCACGCAGCAAAAGCTGGTGCCCCAATTGTAGCTGCCATTAGTAACGGCTCTAGTCCATTCAGTAAGGTAACTATGGGAAACAAATACAACACGTCTTCAATGTCAAACCCGGCGAAATTTGGTTGATGGCTGGCGTGTTTACCTAAACGCTGTTCCATTTGGTTTCGCAAATGAAATATACAAGCAACAGACACGCCAGATACTATCCCCATCAGCAACGCCCACCAACCAAATTTTCCCTCCCTAAGACCATATCCAATACACACAAACAAAAGAATGTGGATGATGGCATCGCTAGCTAGATCATACTGGTGTCCCCATTTGCTGGTTTTGCCACTTAAACGAGCTAATTCACCATCCGTGTGATCTAGAAAGTTAGATAAAGCAAACAACCATGCCCCAATGTTAGCCCAAATGACATCACCAACTGCGATTGTAATGGCAGCCGCCAACCCAGTTACAAGTCGCACTGTGGTGAGATGATTAGGATTTACCCAACTGTCTTTTAGAGGTCGAACTAGCCAGTAAGCAAGTTGAGCATCCCAAGGCTTTTTGGTCATAGATGAACTTGAATTTTATGTGGTCTTTGAATATGTATAACACTGACAACTACCAAATCTGTCTCAAGATATATATTTTTATCCGAAAAATGGGTTTAAAACCCCGTGCTTCCAGCACGGCTTTAAAGTAACTCGTCAAGGAGTAATGAGTAATGAGTGGATGAAAAACGGGTATTCACTCATTACTTATTACTTATTACTTATTACTCCTTACCCCTTCTTAAGAGTGCGTACCCTTCTCCTGACGGAGACGCTGCGCGAACGGGAACGCCAAGGGCGAACACGGCGGTGAGGATGTCAACTTAACTGATCAGGCGGTAGAGAGCAGTATTTACTACATTTTTTAGTTTTAAAATTACGTATGCACGGCATAATAATAAGTGTCCGTGATGCCTATCAGTAAAGGGAGATAGACATCAGATTACTATCAATTACTTATTCAAGTCTGTGGCATTTTGGCACAATATTAGATAATATTTAGGATATTCTATTGAACGTAGCGAAATTTCGTAATTTTCGTAACAGTTGTTTACTGAGCAACTTGGCTACAAGCGTTCGCTTTTATTTATTGTTCATCATGTACAGAAATTCTCAATTAGTGAGAAATTTGCCGCCAAAATAAGATCAACACAATAAAAAAACAATCTTCCTGGCTAATCTTCTAAAATAGGCTTCAAATTTGTCTACACATTCGTTTTAAAAGAAATAAAATAATAATAATGGCTTTGAAAGTAATCCTAATTGCAAATAAATTAAAAATTATTTGAAATACAGTCATCAACTTTATTATGGAACATATTTCTCAACTAACAGCCGAAATCAGAGACAAAGCTGCATACCCAGATATCCTAGTCATATCCCGGTTATTTCTGCCGAAAGAAGCTGTAATTGGGGAATATATCTACAATCGCTGTCTCCAAGATCCAGAGCGAGTTATTGTGCTGGCGGCTAGTTGCTCAGGAGACAAAGTATTTGATGAAAATCAACAATTTCCTGTATATCGTTGGTCTTATCCGAGATCCTGGCGTAGTGGCTGTGTGGGAAGTATCATGAAGCCTTTCCTCAATATCGTCTGCTCATTTGTTCTAGCAATTAAACTCTATTTTCGCTATCACTACCGTTATATAGAGTGGGGCCACGGCTATGATTTCCCTTCACTGTTGCTATTGAGTTATTTGTTACCTATTCGCTTTTTTATCTATCTGCACGGCAACGATTTTCTTTGTACTTTACATAATCCCGTACTGCGATCGCTATTTAAATTAACACTCAAACGCGCCGAAGGTATTGTTTGTAACAGTTCTTATACACGAGATTACCTCAGAACTGCTTTACGATTAAATACTCCTACCCATGTTATCAACCCAATAATTAGACCAGAAAAATTTGGTAATAATGTAGCGAATCCCAGTAGCCTTGATGATTTACGTGTTCGCGTGCGTCAAACGTATAACATTCCCGAATCAGCAATAGTTATTCTCTCCATCGGTAGACTAGTAAAACATAAAGGTTTCGACCGAGTAATTGATAACATCCCACTATTGCTAACTTTTGGGGTCGATGTCCACTATATAATCTGCGGTCAAGGGCCAAGTGAATCTGAACTGAAATCTCTGGTGCATCGTTTGCGGGTAGATAAGTTCGTCCACTTTGCTGGATATGTTCCAGAGCCAGAATTAGCAGGCTATTATGCAGCTTGCGACATCTTTGCCATGCTAACTTTGTTGGATACTAAACCTAATAATATGGAAGGTTTTGGTGTCGTCTATTTAGAAGCAAGTTACTTCGGTAAGCCTGTAATTGCTCCTCGTTTAGGCGGTGTTCTAGACACAGTTCAGCATGAGGAAAATGGTATTCTGGTTAATCCCAATTCTGGTTATGAAGTGTTTCAAGCTTTCAATCGGTTATGCAAAGACCAGCAACTACGTGAGCAACTCGGCCGCAAAGGTAAAGAATTAGCCAAGCGTAGAACCCTTCATCGATCGCTGTATAAATCAGAGGGAAGAAACGCAATTTTATGAGATGAATGCAGATTCAGCAATCACCAAAAGCTAATAGCTCCGCAAAGGAGCAAGATTGCAGTGTAGAATCTCGCTTGTGATTCTACTAAATGTGCAATGAAAAATATCTTGTTTGGCATAGAACAATTCCTTCGGCGTTACACGGAGCGCCGAAAGCAATTTCTTGTGTTTACAATCATTGGATGTTTTGCTGTATTAAGTGTGATTCCTTTTGGAGCAATTTACGTTCTGGCTCAACCTGCTTCCACCTCATCTGAACGTCCCGCTGTGAAAGCGCCAAATTTGGGGCGACACTTCCAAGAATTTGGGCGTGAAGGCTCAATCTTGATTTACGACTCAAAAAATAACCGCACCTATGAACACAATCCTCAACGTAATGCAACTGCGTAGGCGTAGCCCGTCGTAGACATCGCACCAGCTTCGACATTCAAAATTTTTAACGCATTGGTGGCGCTAGAAACAGGTGTAGTTCCTGATGATGTGGCGGTTCTCACTTGGGATGGAATTCACCGAGAAATTGATGCCTGGAATCATGATACCAATTTGCGTCAAGCCTTTAAGGATTCAACTGTTTGGTTCTATCAAGTGCTGGCACGTAGAATTGGATATGAACGGATGCAGGAATTTATTAACAAAGTAGGCTACGGGAACCGTCAAATTGGCACCGCCGCAGACATTGATCGTTTTTGGTTACAACAGCCATTGCAAATTACACCCAAAGAGCAAATTAAGTTTTTGCAACGGTTGTATCAAGGCGATTTACCTTTCTCGCAACGGACAATAAATCTTGTCAAAGACATTATGGTACGTGAACAAACTCCAGACTACACACTGCGAGGAAAAACGGGATGGTTAACAAGTACTAAACCAAACATTGGTTGGTTCGTGGGTTATTTAGAGCAAAACAAAAACGTCTACTTTTTCGCCACAACCCTTGATATGCAAAAACCAGAAGATGCACCAGTCCGGATCGAGATTACACGACGCAGCCTTAAGGATTTGGGTTTGCTGACTCAAATCAACTAACCACCGCCGACAATAGTTACTACTTCTAAGCGATCGCTTGGTTGCACTTTTGTTTCCGGCCAAAACTGGCGGTGTAAAATTTCGCCGTTATACTCTACAGCCACCAAACGGGGATTAAAACCCAATTGTTGGAGTAAGTCGGGTAAAGAAGTTTCAAACGAACAGCTATGGGTTTCCCCATTTACCTGAACCGTAATCTCATTAGACATAAATATGTGGGGAGTGGGGAGTGGGGAATTTTTCTAATGACCAATGACAAATGACAAATGACTCTTTTAAAGTTCTGGTTTAATGCGATTGAGTTGGGAGAGCAAATATTGTGTTACGAGGGTAGGCTGTTCAGCTTGCATGAGCGATCGCACTACCGCTACACGTTCGGCTCCAGCATCGATCACATCATTGATATTATTGGCATCTATTCCCCCAATCGCAAACCAGGGAATTGAGCAATTTTTGGCAGCATAGCTGACATATTCTAAACCTGTTGCGGCTTTACCTACTTTCGTCGGAGTTTCATAAACTGGCCCCACGCCAATATAATCTACACCTTCAGCAATTGCTGCTTGCATTTCTTCTTTATTTGTGGTAGAAAGACCGATTAGACGCTGGGAACCAAGTAATTGCCGAGCAATGGTAATGGGCATATCTTGTTGTCCTAGATGCACTCCATCTGCATCCACAGCTAAAGCTACATCCACGCGATCGTTAACGATGAACAAAGCACCATAGATATGGCATAACTGCCGTAATTTTCTAGCTTGTTCCAGACGCAAAGAATCATCAGCGGTTTTATCACGGTATTGTAGAAGCGTTAATCCACCTTTGAGTGCAGCTTCAACGGTGTTCAACAAAGTTTCACTAGGAGAAGTAACAAGATATAAACGCGATCGCCACAACAATTGATGGCGCTGATGACCCATTAAACTACTTTCTAGGGTATAAACTTGATAACGCATCTGCTTACAAGCTTTAGCCATATTCGGTTGGTAAAGCTTGCTGTATTCTTCTAACACCCGTAACGCTTCTTCTATACGGCAAAAGTTAGCTTGCAACACCGATTTTATACTAGCTCGTTCTTCTTCTTGAGGATGAGTTAATTCAGTCCCAGGATCGCCCGGTGTATCTCGCGCTGCCCGCAATTCTGAGGTATGCCACTTGGCTACTTCTTGTCGCAAGCGCTTGCATTCAAGAGCCAACTGGGCATTATTCAACCCAAACCGACACCATTCCTCAATAATTCGCAAGCCCTCACGAGCGCGGTCTAAATTGGCATCTAAAATGCGGTAAACAACTTGCTGTATTTGCTCTTTTTGGCTGTATGACTCGACCATTACAACAACCCCGTTAGTGCTTTCATCGAAGTGTGAATTATCATATGCTCTAGTAACCATAAGTTAATTAATTTGCTTTTTTTTACTCAATTTTTGCGGAATTTACGCAAAATAACGTATTAGTGAGGGTTACAGTAAATTATCCCATGTTCCTATAGGCAGTGATAAGTGTAGTTTGAGGCTACAGTTTCGCACTAAGGTTAGTCAAGTATTTTACGGTAAAGACAAGCTTACAAAGGACTGGCAAGAGGGGATACACCAGAAAATCGATAGTGGTAGAAGTTATATCATGTCCGCTTGATTACTTATTAAACCCGAAGAATCCCACCCCGCAAGCCCACGGTGTATACACAAGTCAAATTACCCCCCTTAGTCCCCCCTTGCAAAGGCTACCGTGTATACACAA
>NZ_KV757667.1 GCF_001712795.1 Nostoc sp. KVJ20 | reverse complement strand
AAACCCCTACCCTTGAAAGCTCCCCTGCTCCCCCACTCCCCAATAATTGACACACCAGTTGTTGATGGTTATTATCAGCCTACCGGGTAATTTGTAATTAATCCCAAGCTGATAAATAGTGATTTAACCGAGATGAAGTCTGTTGCAGATGACCCTAATTCTCAACTTAATACGACAGACATTCCGCCAGTAGTCCTAACTTCTGAGTTGCGAAAAGTCTACCGCACTGGTTTTTGGCTAAATCAAAAAGTCGTATCTCTCAAAAACTGTTCTTTAACGGTTTACAAAGGGGAAACCTTTGGGTTGCTGGGGCCAAACGGTGCTGGTAAAACCACACTTTTGAAATTGTTGCTGGGAATTATTCATCCCACCTCTGGACGGGGATCGTTGTTGGGTAAACCAATAGGCGATCGCAGTGTTAAGCAACATATCGGCTATCTGCCGGAAAATCCCTATTTATATGACTATCTCACTGGCTGGGAATTTTTGCAGCTAGCGGCTGGGCTATTTCAAATTCCCCAAAGTGTCCAACGCCAACGTATTCCCCAACTGCTGGAATTAGTGGGTTTATCCCAAGCCGATGCCCGTAAAAAGCTGCTGCGTCGCTATTCTAAAGGAATGCTACAGCGTGTTGGCATGGCACAGGCGCTAATTAACGAGCCAGATTTAGTTTTTCTGGATGAACCGATGTCTGGTCTTGATCCGGTAGGACGCTACCAGATGCGAGAAATTATTCTGGCACTCAAAGCCGCTGGTAAGACGATTTTTTTTAATAGCCACGTTCTTAGTGAAGTAGAACAGATTTGCGATCGCATTGCCATCCTCGCTCAAGGTGAACTAATTTGCTCTGGTTCCCTCAATGAACTTTTAGGTGGAAAAAACACATATCACGTCAAAGGTCAAGGTGGTGATGGGGAAATTCTCAAAAAATGGATACCCACTCTTATATTTGAGCCTGATGGTTCCTGGCACGGTACACTACAAGATGATTACTATGATTTTCTTTCCAGTCTTCGTCTAATGGAGGGTAAAATTATTACCATGAACTTGTCCCGTCACTCCCTAGAAGAGTTTTTTATTCAACAAATCCAAAGAAAAGATAACTCATTGAATTAGTTTTGTTACCAAATAGCAAATTGCCGGTTGACTTGAAGAACAAAACTCAAAATTTCTGCCTTTTGGAATTATCTTTGCTTAACCCAACTCAGAAAAAATAAAATTCTGACCTCTTTTTAAGTTTATTTGTATTTATTTAATGAACTTGTTCATAATTTTGGTAGTCCCTTACTACTCATCGCAGATTTGAAATGTCACCAAATTAACTTTGACAAGAAAACTTTATTCGTAAGTACTTGATTGACTAAGATAAAATTTATTGTATAAACTGTGTTTAATTGCGTAAATCCTATATTTTTTGATAATTGCCATATTCAAGCAGCATTAACTTTAAGCTAACTTCACTAAAAATTTAAATTCAATAAACAAATTCCCTCCGGAAAATCACACTTTTCTAGGAAAATAAGAGTGTCGGGGAACTTGAATACTTAGGTATAGTCAAAATAAAAATGTTTAGACAGTACTTTATTGATCGTAGTTTCAGAGTCTCAGGTAAATATGCTTAACAAAAGTTTGTCTAAATTTCTAACTCAGCCAGTTGTGGGTGTGGCTTTATTAACTGCTGTCAATGCCGCTGTGTCATCTGCCAGTCTAGCTCAGGGACAACCATTCCCACCAGCTACACAACCATCAACCACAGAAACACAAATAGATACTAATTATTCATTAGGAGGCGGCGATCGCATCCGTGTAAATGTCTTTGAAGTACCTGAATATACAGGCGAATATCAAATTCCCCCAGGTGGAGCAATCAACCTACCTTTAATTGGTAGTGTGTCAGTCCTCGGCCTAACAACTGAACAGGCTGCTGACGAAATTGCGAGAAGATATGCTCGCTTCCTCAAACGTCCCTTGATCTCAGTCAATTTATTATCGTCTCGTCCCATCAATATTTTCGTTGCCGGAGAGGTGACACGTCCAGGAGCTTATACTCTGAGCTTGAGCGGAGGCGCGGGAGACAATCCAGGTGTACAATTCCCCACTGTATTAGCCGCATTGACAACAGCGCAGGGTGTAACTCTTGCTGCGGATGTGACTCAAGTTCAATTACGGCGTAAAGTAGGACGTTCTTCAGAGCAAACAGTCACCGTCAATTTGAAGGAACTCATCCAAACAGGCAGGTTATCACAGGATATTACCTTGCGGGATGGAGACACTATAGTTGTACCAACAGCAACCAACTTCAACGTGGCAGAATCTCGCAATATATTTGCAGCTAACTTTGCCGCCAGCCAAACCACACCCCGGACGGTAACAATTATCGGTGAAGTTAACCGTCCCGGTTCGTATCTTGTCACCCCAGCCAGCACTGATGCTGCTCAGGCGGGTGCAACCCCTAACAGTGGTACTACCAATCCCAATGGTCTACCAAATGTAACACGGGTAATTCAACTAGCAGGGGGAATTACAGCACAAGCTGATGTTCGTAATCTCAGGTTACGCCGACCGACAAGAAGTGGCTCAGAACAAGCCATAGATATCAACCTTTGGCAACTCTTGCAGAGTGGTGACACCAATCAAGACATCATCGTACAAGACGGAGATACGATTGTTATTCCGACGGCAACTGAAATTAACCCCGCAGAAGCTACTCAATTAGCTACCACTACTTTGTCTCCTGCACGCATTCAAGTTGGTGTGGTAGGCGAAGTTAAAAGACCAGGATTAACAGACGTTCAGCCGAATAGCTCTTTAAATCAAGCTATACTCGCTGCTGGCGGATTTAATGATGCCAGAGCTAGTAGCGATGCTGTTGATTTGATTCGCCTCAACCCTAATGGTTCTGTGACTAAACGTATAGTAAAAGTGGATTTCTCCGCTGGGATTAATGAGCAAACTAATCCCATACTCCGTAATAATGATGTTGTAGTAGTCAACCGATCTGGTTTAGCTAAGACTGGGGATACTACAAACACCATAGCTGGCCCTCTAGGTGTTATTTTTAATATTCTGAGGTTGTTCGGAATCTAGTTTAATATATAGATGCAAATTGGGGGCGTTGGTCAATTCTCCTCGTCTCCACAATTGCACTATACCTTGAATCAAAGCTCAATAGTCACGAAAAGTTTTGAAATTTGACTCAATAATAAGGGTTTCAGGCGTCTAAGTTGGGTTTTCAATCATGACCACAAGCGATCGCTCTTAAGTCCATCCAGAACAGATGTGTCTGAAAGGTAGCGTAGCATCTCGCAGAGAAGCCATCACTTCCTCCAAAATAGTGTTTTCTATCAGCTATTTTTATAAAAATTTTATCGAACAGAATCAAGGCGTCAGTCGTCAGAATTCAGTTGGGTATTCTGTATGACTGGCGGTGCTTCGCAGCGTAAAGCCTTCTCTTTCAGAGGCATGGCTTCGCTTAGAGCGACGCAGGAGCGTCTGAATAATCGGCGTTTTTGCACCCCTACAAAACAAGAAAATTTGGTGGTACAACAATTCCTGCACCGGTCTGAATCCCCGACTGTAAGCGTTGCGGAAAGCGAGTCTTGTCTACGACACGCTACGCGAACGAGCGTCTTTATTCTGACTCCTGTTAGCAGATAGCTAAGGTTTAGCCCATTCTGACTTCTGAATTCTTCTTAAATGATTTAATAAATTGTGGGGGTTTAAGTTCCCTGCAACTAACAAACAGCAAGTTTTCTGGCGGGGTCTAAATCCCAGCCCTTTCAATGCGTTCATTTGTACTATATTTTTGGACTCTCCATTAATCCTTGCTATATAGTCCTTACGAGATTTTCTGGCACAAAATGCACGAATCAAAGACACCATATTTTGATTGTCTTTGATATTGCGATCGCCTTGAATAACATCGATAGCCTCAAGTCATAACTTGATATCCTACACAGTGTAAGGGTTTCAGCCTTTAAAGTAGTTTATTAGTTCGCATTGAAAGGGTTGGGTCTAAATCTATATTGCAAAACTTGATTGCGAATTACATTAGCGAGACCTTGAGCGTGATTACGAATTACGAATTATTTTAAGTAGTATTGCTCATTGACAAATGCTTTAGACATTAACAATTCTTAATATGCATTGACAGGCTTTTGAAAACTTTGTTGTAGGTACTTAGATTTCTTATGATAATGAGAATGGTTTAGAAAATAGAGGCGCTAAAAGCTACTATATTCGTTGTTTTATCTATTCAATGATTCTTATTATCATAAGAAATATTTAAGTAAATTAACTTATTGATGACAGATATACTATCTTAACCAAAGATACCGCGTATACACAGTAGAATGATGTCGAATTGGAAATGACGCCATTTGTACGGTTGCTTAGTGTCCATTAATGGAGTAGCTGTGGATACTGATAAATTTTATTCAGTATTTTTACCAAATAGCTGCCATTTTTGGAAACACAAGCTGAAAAGGCAGTTCAGCCATATTTACGCGAAAATTCGCAGGTGCAAACCTAAAAAAGCGTGTATAAACTTACAAATGGCAGTTATACGACCGTATCCAATACTGAGTTACTGAACATTACTTAACTAAGGCTAGAGTTACTGACCGTTGACGATTGAGTATTTTGCAACATACCCTATTTTTTCCCTATGATGATTCATGGTTTCGGTTTTTTAAGTTTGAGCGCATCTCTTGTGCTTCCCTGGGCATTAACAGGTTTGGTTCCAGGAGAGAAAATAACAGAGTCTTTAGTTAAAGATGTTCGTCAGTCTCCCACTGATCAAGCAATGCCACTACCTAGTCGTAAGTTGATCAGCCAGACTTCAACTGCGACAACATACTATGTTAGTGTTAGCGGAAATGACAAAAATAGCGGACGCACTACCTCATCTGCCTTTAGGACAATTCAGAGGGCGGCAAATCTTACCAACCCTGGCGACAGAGTATTGATTATGAATGGAGAATACAAAAATACAGGGGGAAATGGGAGTGTCGTAAATATAAGACGTTCTGGAAGAGCAAATGCATGGATTAAGTATCAAGCATATCCTGGACATTTCCCAAAAATTCGGCACAATACATGGAATGGTATCCTATTGTCAAATGGAGTTTCATATATTGAGATCGACGGGCTAGAGGTCATAGGGAACAATGCAAACATAACCCTTTCTTATGCATTAAGTCAGAAGACTAATGGATCAAATCCGCTTACAAACGGAACCTGCATAAGTATTGACGGACGCAATAGTTCTGTTCGTCACATAAATATTCTAAACAACAAAGTGAATAACTGTGGAGGAGGAGGTATCTCAGTAATCTCCGCTGATTATGTGAAGATTGATAATAACACAGTGTTCAATAACGCCTGGTACAGTATGTATGGTACCAGCGGTATTTCGTTCTTGAAGAGTCGGAATACTGACAACAACCAGGGATACAAGATGTTCGTGACTAATAACAGGGTCTACAACAATCGCAATTACGTTCCCTGGGCTCAACGTGGAATTATCACAGACGGTAATGGCATTATTATCGATCTTTCAAAACAGGGTCCAAATGGTGCATATAGAGGACGGACTTTAATTGCAAACAATATTAGCTACAGGAATGGCGGTTCAGGTATTCATGCCCATGAAAGTGAGCATATCGATATTGTCAACAACACAGCATATTTGAATCAGCAAAGTCCAGAACTGTCAAAAAAAGGGCAAGTCTATGCTGGTTATTCAAATGATGCCAGGATTTACAATAACATTGTTTATGGTGTTGCTGGCAAAAATGTGAACAGCAGCTACATGAATAAAAACGTCACTTATAACTACAATCTTTACCCCAACGGTTCAGTGATCGATGCGAAGGCGAGGGGAGCTAACGATATTATTGCAGATCCACAGTTTCAAAATGCCCCAAATGGTGACTTTAGACTCAAAGGAACGAGTCCGGCGATCAACAGGGGTTACAATTGGAAGGATTTGAAAACTGATCATGCCGATAACCCTCGTCCTGCTGGTGGTGCATATGATATTGGGGCATACGAAATTAGGTAACCGTAATAACATGTCCTGCTATCTGTCCATAGTTCTTTCAGACTGAAGTCTACGGTTACACAAAATAAGAAGCCTGCTTTCGCAGGCTTCTTATTTTATGGATAATTAAACATTATGGTGTTCCAATTGACTTGTGAGACAAAATCCTAATTTATACAGAGCTTTTGTCTGGAATACGTTTTTGTCGCTTAACCGCTTTTGTCAAATCTTGATAAGTAAAGTATTCTTTCGCATGGTTGAAATAACTACTAGATTCGTTTTTATCAATGAGACCATTCACAACTAAACCTAAAACGTTGTGACTGGATCTCTCTAACATTTCTTGAGCAGCAGCTGCACTGTTAGAATCAATTACCCCAGGTCGAGCGACTAACAAAATCCCATCAGTCATTTGGCTTAAAGTCAAGGCATCGGCTGCTAAAAGGAGGGGAGGAGCATCAATAATGACAAAATCATAGTTATCTTGAGATGAGAAATTCTCAATTAGTGATGCCATCCGCTTTGAGTCAAGCAAGGCAAGTGGGTTAGGAGGTCTAACTCCAGCAGTTAAAACATCAAGGCTATCCATTACCTTGGATACGGCAATGTCAAATTCAGCCTGACCTACAAGAACCTCACTCAAACCAACTGCATTGGTTAGTTGCCATAGATGATGCTGAGAAGGAACTCGCATATCTGCATCAATTAGTAAAACTTTACGTCCTAGTTGAGCGATCGCTGCCGCCAAATTAGCTGAAACTGTAGACTTGCCTTCTTTCGGAACTGCGCTAGTTACCACGATAGTTTTGAGCACTTTATCTGAACTCAGGAATTTCAGATTGGCTTGAATCATCCGGTACATTTCGCTGGTTAAAGAGTGAGGTGTATCCCTGACGGCGATTGTTTGAACTGTTGATTCTGTATCTGAATAACGGGAGCGAAGCTTCTTAACAGACAAAGGAACAATGCCCAGCAAAGTATATCCAAATATATCTCTAACTTCTTTAAGTGTTTTTAGAGATCTATCTCTCATAGCCAGTAAGAGGATAGTTGTTGTGGCAAAAAATAAACCGAACATCACTCCCAGCACCAAAACAATTATTTTTTTGCCTGCTACTGGATCTTTTGGCACTAAAGCCTGAGCAATAATCCGGGAACTAGCTGTATTTGTATTCTCAACTAACTGTAATTCTTGAACCTTTTTCAATAGAGTTTGATAGGTCGATTCTGCAACTTCAACTTTCCGTTCTAATTCCCGCTGATTTTGTGCCAACTGGGGTATGAGTTTCACCCGCTGTTCGTAGGTAGAACGAGAATTATATAGAGAAGAGAGTCTTTGAGTTAACCCAAAGCGCTGTATTTCTGACTGGAGAAAATTTTGTATCAGGTTTTGTCTAAGTTCCCCAATCTGCAACAGGCTCTGAGGAACTGGTGCTTGATTGCCAATAGTCTGACCAATTTGCTGTTGCAAGAGAGAATTTAAACTAGCTTTTCTTGCTTCTAAGTTAATAATTACGGGGTTGTCATCTAGAAAACGGCTACGCTCAACCGCTAGCTGCCGATCGGTTTCTTGAAGTTGTGTAAGGACTCCCTGTACTGCCGGTGACTGGCTGAGGGCACTCACTGCGATCGCTTCCTGAGAATTTAGCTCTACTTTCTGACGGAGTTGATTGGTTTGGGCATTTACCTCATTTAATTGAGCTTTAACACTATTCATCTCATTATCTAGATTTCCAATAGTCGCAACGGCTGACCTTGTCTCCTCTGATAAATCTGCAATCTGATGCTTCTGCTTAAATATACGTAGCGCTACTTCTGCATTATTAACAGCAGCTTGGGTTTTAGGAAGCTGCTTGGCCATAAATTGACGAGCTGCTGCTGCCTCAGAGCGATTTGTCAGAATATCATTTTCTAAATAAAAATTCATTATTGTGTTGACCACTGCCGCTGCTTCTTCGGGGTCAGAACTGCTATAGCTAATTAGCAATACATCTGTCCCACCAATAATTTTTAGATTCAGGGCTTTTTTTAGAGCTTGTACCTCTAGAGGTATACCTTCGTTGTCTTTGAGTTGTAATTTATCTATTGTCCGCTGCAATAACTTGGGGGAAGTAATAACTTCTATCTGACTGCTTATAGGATTTTGAGTTGCTACCAATGGTTTCAAATCTCCTGAGTCTCCTCCTTCAGAGGAACCAGGCGAAAGATTAGTTCCTGCTACCTTAAAAGAGGGAAGTCTGAATAACAGTTTTCCTTCTGCTTCATAATCTGGCTTCATAAACCTTGTAGATACAGCACTCAGAATCACTGTAGCCACAAATATGCTGACAGCCGGTAACCACCAACGCTTCAATATCAACAAGTAACGATTAAGGTCTAAATCAATAGATTCTCTAGATTCCATAGATTTTTCTGACATAAATCTTCCAAAGTACAGGTCTTAAACAAGAAACTAAAAATTGACTTAGAGCAATCACATAAGCAGTTGCAATTGACAATACTGATATTATTTTACAATATGACAATAGTATAGACTATTTAAGTTAAAAATTTAGTTTCAATTTGGGTACAAATATGCAACAGTGTTCCATACCCCATTATTAAGCAAAAGCGTTAGTAAATTTGGGATTTGAGGTGAGTTAACGGTGTCCTAACTATACTGCATTAGCAAAAATAAACCCTTTAGCAGCAGGATGTTCAATTAAAAACCTTTGCCAGTCATTAGCCATTATTATGAAAATTTATTTCTTGATTATCAAAAGCTTAAATTGTTTCCTCGAATATTATATTGCTCTACCCCTTATCAAATAAACATGTTAACCAAAAATTCCTAAGCCCAAGTAAAAAACGGGCAGTCTAGTCAGGTTGTGATTTTTGACCATAAACATCCACTCATTACTCAGCCCCACTTAACAGTGATTCTGAAATTTAAAGTAGCTACTAACTTTGCAAAATTTTATCATAAGCCTCTAACAGTTTAGGAGCTTGATATTTCCACTCAAGAATCTCCTCCATTCTGCGTCGTCCCTCTGCTCCTATCTTTTCTCTACATTCAGGAGAATCCAGAAGTTCCAGAATTTTCTCAGCAAATTCCACCTCATCATTAGGCTTGGCATAGAGAGATGCTTCCTGTGCAGAACGTCTTCCCTCTCGCAAATCAAACTGGACAATTGCTTTTCCCATCGCCATATATTCGAGGATTTTATTCATGGTGCAGTTTTCGTTATAAGTAGATGTTGGAGAAGGCTCTACACACACGTCGCAACTGGAGAGCCGTTCTAAAAGTTCTTCCCCTTGCTTAAACCCTGTAAATTCTACGAAATCAGTCACTTCTAACTCTTTAGATAAAGCCTTAAGTTTTTCAATTGCAGGTCCACTACCGATTAGCATAAAGTGAATATCGGAGCGATTTTTTTTCTTAACAATGTAATACACCATTCTCAGGAGATAATCAATTCCCTCTGGTTCGCCCATGACACCCATGTACCCTATTAAGTAGTTTTTACCTCTACGGTAATTAGGGTTTGGAGGCATTCGGCGAAAGCGTGAAAGGTCAGGTGCACTACGAACTACAAAGACCTTCTCTGATTTCTTGTGCCCGCGATTCAGAGCAACCTCTCGATGTGACTCGTTCGTTGAGATTACAATATCTGCTGTGGCATAGGTCAAGCGTTCAGCCCAGCGTAATCCATGATAAAAGATATCACGCCGTTGATACTTAGCTTCATACATCTCCGGACTGAGATCATGATGATCAAAAATAACCCGTATACCATGAAATAATTTAAACCATCCTGCTACTAAGAAAAGTAAATCCGGTGGATTACAAATATGTATGACATCAAAACCACGCTCTCGCCATACCCTTTTAGCTAAACGGAATTGCCAGTTAATCGCCCAACTGTACTCTCGAAGATAGCCAATGACTGAACTTTCTTCCGGTGGTAGAGGATGACGGTAAATGTGAATCTGCTCAATTACTTCATAGTCTTTGTCAAAACCATTACCTGTCGGTGAAATTATAGCAACTTCATACCCAGCTTTTTGCAAAGTAATTGCTTCCATCCATACCCGCCGATCAAAGGGAACTGGCAGATTTTCAACGATAATTAGTACTTTTGTAGGTGATGCCATAATAGTCTCAATTCTTAATGAGTTTAACAAAACACTGACTTGTAAATTATAAAATCTGCCTTTTTGAATAACTTTTAGTCATACCTGACAAAACTGGGCTGAATAAACTGCATATCTGCATATTCATGGCTTTCAGTCTTGCAGTTGCTGAATATTTACACTCACATTATTAACTATCTGAATTTAATACTGAACGATATAAGTTAAGGAAGGAAACCCAGTGATTTTTGATATCGAGACCAAAAACACTTGTTCTGGCCTTAGATCCTAGAGAAAGCCTCAAAGCCTCATTTTCAATTAAAGACTTAACAGCATCAGATAACTGCTCAACATTACCTGGATCAACTATTAATCCATTGTCAGATTGAGTAACTATCTCAGGTATACCTCCTACTGGTGTAACTATGACTGGTAACTCCCAAGCCATTGCTTCTAGCATTGCTAATGGAAGACCTTCATTATAAGAAGGCAACACAAAAACATCTGCTTCAGTCAAAAGAATATCACGTTCGTCTGGTCCTATCCAGCCAGGCAATTTTATATAATTTTCTAGATTTAAAGTCGTAACTAAGTTTTGTGCTTGTTCTATGTCTCCATCTCCTGCCATGATCATACTTGATTTATTTTTATGCTCAGTAGGTAAAAGAGAAAAGGCTTTGATCAAATCAAATGCTCCTTTTCGTTGGCCAATTCGTCCTAAAAAAAGTAAGTTTACTTTCTTAGAGACTGAACGGAGTGGAACTTCAGCAGGAATTTTTACTGGATTATAAAAAACTACAACTTGTTCGGGTCTCATTCCAAGGTTTTCTATGTAAAAAGTTTTCCAACTTTCTGATAAGACAACTAAGCGTTGACACTTGCAAAATACCCAACTTAGTAATTGCTGTATCCATTTTGCAAGTTCACCGTAGAAAATATGAAATTGACTACCGTGAGCATGTAGAATTATCGGCTTGTGAAATACCCAAGCTAAAAGTGCCATAATCGCTTGTCGTAAGACACTACCCCGCTGGGAAATTTCCAGTTGAACAATATCGACTTCTTCCCTAATTAACACCCAAAAAAAATTATATATAGCGCTCAAAAATATTATTATTTTGAACGCTGTAGATCCGTCTTGGTGAGTAACAACATGACGAATATTAACTTCATAAGGAGCATATTCCAAAAAAAGTTTTTCGTAATTGGAAATGCCTCCTTGCTGGAGTAAGCTAGGACCTAACAGGAGAATCTTGATAGTTTTAGTTGGACACATATGCTGCACTTTTTCCATAATTGGACTATCTTTGTTTTTTTTGTTTCATGATTTTAATTTTGTTTAATATTTTTTCTCACCGAGAAAGATACAGCCACATAGAGTATCCAATTCAAACTATTGGATTGCAGCAAGGCAGATTCAGTAAGGCTAGCTAAGGCTATATATGTCATATGTATAAGTGGCCAAATATCTAATGCTGTTTTACTACCACGCAGCCGAGCGAATCCTTGCAGATAACTGCGCCAAAATCCTAACAAAAATAGCCCTAACCCTAAAAAACCCAAATCCAGGCAAATAGATAGATAACCATTGTGGGGGTGGGTTGGTACCCATCCGACTATGCGCCAAATATAAGCAGATTCGCCATTCCATCCTTGCCAGAATCCGCCATAACCATAACCAAGCCAAGGATGTCTCCAAATCCTATCTAT
The DNA here is from genome assembly GCF_001712795.1 of Nostoc sp. KVJ20. Classification (GTDB taxonomy): domain Bacteria; phylum Cyanobacteriota; class Cyanobacteriia; order Cyanobacteriales; family Nostocaceae; genus Nostoc. Next base: position 5,205 of record NZ_KV757667.1, on the reverse strand, counting down.
CACTAATGGCCAAATGTCTGTTCGACCCGTCAGTGTCGAATCTTTACCAACTGAAGTGAACAGGACATCAGAGTTATTGGAAAACCAAAAATAGAAAGTTTGGATGATAGTTGCCACCATTATTAGTGTTGGTATCATAACCTGGTATGGCCAACGCCAAATTTGAAAAGCAAAAAATGCCAATATTAAAATTAATATATTAAGTAGAGATGAAGTGGAAGCGGAAAGTAGTAAGAGCAGTATTGATAAGATAAATCCCCCCCAGAAAAACCAACTGCGTCTTTTGGTTTGATAAGCAAGGATAAAAAAAACTATACCACTAACTACCATCTTGCTTCCCAGACCGTTTTTGTGCACGAATACTCCACGCCACATTGGGCTACCAAGATCGGTCTGTATGCCGTATTTAGGCAAGGCGATAGCAAAAACGAAGCTCAATACTATAATAATTCCAAAGTTCCAAGCAAGTAGATGTAATTGCTCTTTTAAGGTGTATCTGGAGGCAAAATATACACCAAATAAACTGGAATTAACTAGTGTAAAACCATCTTTTAATGTTGTTGATGGCTCGAAAGACCAAGTGACAGAAATAACTGTTAATATGATTAAAGAAAAAAGCCAAATGTCGTTACTTAAGATAAAGAAGTAAAGAGTTTTTTTCCAACGCAGGACTATTAGTAAGAAGGTAACTAAGTATATTAAGAAAAAAATAACCCGAATTAAGGAGCTATCATATTCTACCAAATTATTCTGTCCTGCTCCTCCTGACAGAATGACGTTTAAGATTGCCCCTGAATACAGGAGCAAAGATACAATTGTGAACCCCTGCTCCGCAAAAATTAGTAGTTTTCTCATACAGTAATTTTAAATAGATCGTGAACACTTATCTGTATTTGAAGAAGAATTCAGAAGTCAGAATGGGCTAAACCTTAGCTATCCGCTAACAGGAGTCAGAATAAAGACGCTCGTTCGCGTAGCGTGTCGTAGACAAGACTCGCTAACGCTTCTCTACGAGACGCTAAAAGCGTAGATTGCAACTCTTACAGAGTACGCTATCAGTCGCGGGTCTGAATCCCCGATTGAATTGTTGCACCACCAAATTTTCAATTTAGTGGGGGTGCAAAAACGCCGATTATTCAGACGCTCCTGCGTCGCTAATGCTGCGAAGCACTGCCAGTCATACAGAAAACATTGCTGAATTCTGTTCGATAAAGAATCGAAGGAAAAAACTGGGTGGTTAACAACGAATTTAAACAAGAACTTAACACTGCATAAAATGACTTGCATAAAATATAAAATTGGCGGACAAAATTTTTGCCTTGTAACTAGAGATATTCTAGAGGATCTTGTTCAGGAGCCTAAAGAGTAAGACGAATACAGGTGATTTTCGACTATTTGCTAGGTAAAGGTAGATTTTAGTTAATTTAAGCATCATACTTACGTATTTAAAACGTATTAAGTTAACTTACTAACAAAATACTTGCGTACTTAAAACGTATTATTTTAACTTATGCTGTAATAGCTTAGTTTTTGAATCAAAATTAGCTCCATATTATTGCTCGATATAATCGAATACTTCGTCCTTTTGTTCGCAAGCTATTTATTTAGGATCGCTGTATATTAACTAATATTTATTTTTGCATATTCATTTCTCTATGATAGATTTCGGCTGTTTGAGCGGCAATATTTGACCAATTTAAATCTTGCTGACAACGAGCTAGTGCGGCAGTTTGCATACTTTGTTGCAAGCTGCGATCGCGTAACAAACAAATAATAGCATCCGCTAGAGTTGGAACATCACGGGGTGGAACTAACAAACCATCTTTTTTGTGCTGAACTATCTCACTCAATCCCCCCACATCAGTAGCTACGACCAGCGTTCCCATTCCATAAGACAAGGCTGCCACACCACTTTGAGAGGCTTCGATATATGGCAAAACTGTTACTGTGCTACGTTGAAATAGATTACCTACTTCTTCAAGGGGGATAAACTCATTAATAATCTCGTAGCGTTTTTCATCATAACCATTAGGGAAATACTGGCTAATGTTTCCTCCCCTTCCAGCAATAATCAGCTTGACTTCAGGTATAGATTCAGCAATTAAGGGCATAGCATCAAGCAAATATTTTAATCCCTTATAGGGTAAGATACGTCCAAAAAATAGCAAAGTATATGGCTCACGGACTTGAATATTTTTATTACCTCGACGCTGATACAAACTACCAAGTTCCCCATGAGGTAAAACATTGACTTTCTCTTGAGGTATACGAAATTGTTCAATGAGAATGTTTTTTAGTTGATGAGTATGGACAATCAACTGTTGTGAACGGTAGAAACTAATACGTCTGGTATACTCAGAACCAAACACACTCATATTATCCCCTGGGTGACGAAATACATCGTGGATAGTTGTCACCAATGGCGGCATTTTGTTGAGTAACAAAGTCCAATCGTACCAAGGATCGTTAGTTTCCTGTACATGTAAAACATCTGGCTGTATATCTTTGATGATACGCATCATAGCGCTCATAGACAATAAGTTGCGTGGGTCGCGAATCCGTGGTTTTTTAAAGCTAATGACGCGGATTCTGGAGTCAAGAACATTGCTACAGACATTTGAAACTTTTTCCGGCTGAATTAGCGTTAAATCAACATATTTAACCAGACTGTTTGCTAATTCGATGGTGTAGTCTTCAAAGCAAAAATGTAAGAGAGCAACCTTAATCATAATTAACTTATATTTTAATTTAAATTATTTATTCAACCAACAAATATTAGATGTATTACTAGCAATAGTTTCTACTGGGTTTTTAAAAGCTTATCCCACAAAAAACGGAAACCTCCAAAGGCACGAATACCTAGATAAGTCACAATTAATCCATAGGCACAAGTTGCAATAATTAAAGTGAATATAAAGTCTAAGCTAATTTTTTGCAGTAATACGAATACAGGTAACATCAAAATGCTTACTAGTAATGGCCGGTGCAGAATTCGCCATAAATTTAATGAAAATAGGCGAGTATAGGTGAAGAAAACATACTGGACAAAACCAAGAATAGTCATTAATAATGCCATAATAGCTGCACCTAGCAACTGATATTGGGAAACTAATGCTACACCTCCTAAGCTTCCTAATGTAGTAGTGATAACCACTTCACGTAGATTCACTATCTCGAAACCATTGGCTACAAGTAGATACGAAAGCGACCGTATGAAGGGCAATAATAGCAGTGATGCAGCACTTAAACGAAGGGCTACATTTGCCTGAGCAAAGCTAGCATCATATATAAAAATTAGTATATCTTTGCCAAAAAACAACATCCCTATAAATAAGGGTAATGACATAATTAGTAGGACTTCAATCATATTTTCAGTGATCTGCTTCTGCTTCTCACGTCCTTGATCTACCGCCTTTGAAAGTCTGGGAAACATTGCTGAAATTATACTGTTAGCAATAATCAAAAATGGCTGTAGCAATTGTAATATTCCACCAAATAGACCTACTAAAAACTCATTTCCTAATAATGAAAGAATTAAAATTTGAATTCTACCAGAGACTACAGCTATTGCTTCAATAGCAAAAAATGTCCGAGCGCTTTTAATTGTATTAAATACAAAATCACCATCAATCTGCCATTTTATCTTTACTAATTTTGTTACAAAAATCCATTGAATTACAAGAATTAGTGTTTCTGAAAAAAATAGGATCGCTCCCAGATATTCAATTCCGTATTTCAGTTGCATCGCCCAAATCATTATTATTAGGCGTAAGACATATACTGGAACTGTAGCGATGGCAATCAAATGCATCTTTTCTTGAGCTTGAAAAATTGCCTCAGTTATGTTGGAAAGTGCAAAGGGAATAATCGTTAAGCCCATGATGTAGCAAATAGTCGAGGTTGTGGGACTGTAGGGAAGTAAGAAGACTACAATCACCAATGCCCCATAACTGAAGAAACTAAATATTAATTGCAGCCAGGTACCACTCATTAAATAAACTGGCGTTTTTTGTGGCTCACGGGCTAATTCTCTGGTAAATAATGTCTTGAGACCTTGTGAAGCAATACCCACAAAGATAAAGTAGTAGCTATACGCTAGTAAATACTGACCTAAAGCCTCAGCTCCTAGAGTACGAGCAATAGCAGCAGTTAATACAAAGGCTGTAATGCTTTGCGCTAACCGATTAACTATCATTGATAGGGAATTACTTATGAATTTATACTTTTCTACCATTCTAAAATTATTAATCAGCCTATTTTGTTAGCATATTTTCTTAATTATGAATCACCCATACCTGTAAATATCATGACTTGCAGGCAGTTAATCACTCAGCAAATTAGAAAATCTAAATTTAATGCGTGAGAAACTGCGCTAAAAACTTCAATACTTGTATAAACAAGTGATGATTGCTGTCTGCTATGATTTTCTTTGTATGACCTTAGTAGGCACCTTCTTTTTTCAAAACTACCATAACTGTTTTGAGCAGAATTTCAAAGTCTAATCCAAGAGACCAATTTTCAATGTAGTTAAGATCAAGATTTATCACTTGTTCAAAATCTAAAATATCGGAGCGACCTGAGACTTGCCAAAGACCTGTAATACCAGGTAAAACTTCATGCCTAATAAAATGATGTTCAGAAAACTTATCTACATCTCTAGTAGGTAAAGGGCGAGGTCCTACTATACTCATTTCTCCGAAGATAACATTAAAAAGTTGGGGTAATTCGTCTAAGCTGTAACGACGCAGGAATTTTCCAACACGGGTAATGCGAGGATCATCTTTAATTTTAAAGATAATTCCATCTTTCGTTTCATTTAAAGCTTCTAATTCTTTCTGTAATTTTTCCGCATCAGACCTCATCGTTCTGAATTTCCAGACTTTAAACTGTTGCCCATGTAAACCTATACGAGTTTGTCTGTAAAACACTGTGCCGGAAGAATCCAGTTTTATAGCTATAGCTATAGCTATATAAATAGGAAAGGACAACATTACAAATAAAGTCGCCAAACAGAAGTCACAACTACGCTTTATCCAAAAATCTTTACCTGTAATTATCGGACAATCCAAGCTAAGACAAGGCATTCCCCCTATTTTATTAAATTCTACATTTTTATAAATTGGCTTTAACTCCATCGGTAAAATATGTACTTGGATGCCAGATGCTTGAAATAACCAGCATAAAAACATTCTATTTTTTAGAGCA
>NZ_KV757666.1 GCF_001712795.1 Nostoc sp. KVJ20 | reverse complement strand
AAGATTCTGTTACGGGCACTGTTAGCGAAGCAGAAAATTTAGGTATTCAATTAGCTCATAAATTGCGGCAACAGGGAGCTACAGAGATTTTGGCTGAAATTTTTCAGACAGTCCAGCGTAGTTAGGTAGACGCAAGTTGAATTACCCCCCTTAATCCCCCCTTAGAAAGGGGGGAAACAGCAAATCTAGTTCCCTCCCCTTTCCAAGGGGAGGGTTAGGGTGGGGTAAAACTGACGCATAAACCAGGTGAGTAAACTACTTCAGACTTGTGTATACACCGTAGCCTTTATAAGGGGGGCTAGGGGGGATCGAATTCTATGCAGCTTCATAAAGAATTGGTATAAAATACTTTGTAATTGTTCCCTAACAAAGGTAATCCCGTTTAAAAATTACGAATTAATTTAATCTATACCGCAATATAGATTCACTCTTCAAAATTAGTCTTTACAGTAATGATTAAGAGGATATTTAGGAGATTAATAATTAATGCCTGATGAGCATGGATTTGAAGAGAAAATTATATCTAAGGAAGCTGAAAAAAGAATATCCGAGAAGCTAGATCAAGTAGAAAAAATAGAAATAGATGTACAAACCGATCTATTGAAAATAGTTCAGGGACAGGCGGATGGAGTTTCATTTGCGGGTCAAGGATTAGTCATCCAGGAAGATATTCGCGTACAAGAAATAAAACTGCAAACAGATAGTATTGCTATCAATCCCTTCAGCGCTATTTTTGGTCAAATAGAACTTAATGAGCCAGTAAATGCCATAGCTCGCATTATAGTTACAGAAGTAGATATTAACCGCGCTTTAGCATCAGACTTTGCTCGTAGCTGGATGCAAAATTTTGAGTTGAATGTAGATGGCGAAATTGTGAGTTTTGAGCCGGAAGAAATTCAGGTATTTTTACCTGGTGATGGCAAAATAGAATGTAAAGGAAAGGTGTTTTTAAAGGAAATGGGAAAAACTCGCCCTTTAGCTTACACTGCGATCGCTCGTCCACGGACTGATTTACAACCCGCCATGTTGGAGAGTTTTAACTGCACTGAGGGAGATGGTGTTTCAATAGAATTAATTACAGCATTCATCCAGAAAGCTAAAGAACTGATGAATCTACCATCTTTAAAATGGGAGGATATAGCATTTTCTATTAAAGATATAGAAGTAGAAATCGGTAGTTTAATACTTATGGTAGAAACTCAAGTGCGGCAAATACCACCATTGTCAAGTTTCCTATCTCCTTAGTAGTATTTACACTGGTTAAAGATAAATTTTGTAACTAGGGAGTGATGTAAATTTATTAAAAATTTTATAAGCTTTTGAAGGCTACTTATTTTTTGAAATAACAACTATGCAAGAGTATGATGTTGTGCTGATTGGTGCTGGACATAATGGGCTAGTTTGTGCAGCTTACTTGCTAAAAGCTGGTTATAGCGTTCTGTTACTAGAAAAGCGTTCTGTTCCAGGTGGCGCAGCCACAACTGAAGAATGTTTACCCCAAGAAGCACCTGGATTTAAATTTAATTTGTGTGCTATTGACCATGAATTTATTCACTTAGGGCCAGTTGTTGAAGAATTAGAACTAGAAAAATACGGATTGCATTATTTGGAGTGCGATCCAGTTGTTTTCTGTCCTCATCCTGATGGCAAATATTTCTTAGGACATAAGTCAGTGGAAAAGACTTGTGCAGAAATCGCTCGTTACAATGAACGTGATGCCAAGAAATACGCAGAATTTGTAGACTTTTGGCAGCGATCGCTAGGTGCAATGATTCCCATGTTTAATGCACCGCCAAAGTCAATTATAGATATCCTTGGTAACTACGACATCACAAAACTGAAAGATTTATTTTCGGTTATTGGTTCTCCAAACAAAACGCTGGACTTTATTCGCACCATGCTAAACAGCGCGGAGGATTTACTTAACGAGTGGTTTGATGAGGAATTTTTGAAAGCGCCACTAGCTAGACTAGCATCAGAACTTGGTGCGCCACCATCACAAAAAACCCTTGCCATTGGTGCAATCATGATGGCGATGCGCCACAATCCAGGGATGGCCAGACCTCGCGGCGGAACTGGCGCACTTGTGCAAGCTTTGGTGAATTTAGTCACAAGTAAAGGTGGCGTTATTCTCACAGATCAACACGTGGAAAAAGTTTTAATCGATGATGGAAAAGCTGTAGGTGTGCGGGTTGCTGGTGGTAAAGAATATCGCGCTAAATACGGGGTTATTTCTAATATTGATGCCAAGCGATTATTCTTACAAATGACTGATAAAAGCGATGTTGATGGAGCCGACCCAGATTTATGGGAAAGATTAGAACGCCGCATCGTTAACAATAACGAAACCATCCTCAAAATAGATTTGGCTTTAGATGAACCACTGCGCTTTCCATACCACGCCCACAAAGACGAATACCTCGTCGGTTCTATCTTAATTGCCGATTCTGTAGCTCATGTAGAACAAGCTCATAGTAAATGCACCTTGGGAGAGATACCTGATGCTGACCCATCAATGTATGTGGTTATGCCCAGTTATTTAGACCCCACATTAGCACCTCCTGGCAAGCACACTGTATGGATTGAGTATTTCGCCCCTTATCAAATTGCCGGTGCAGAAGGCACTGGTTTAAAAGGTACTGGTTGGACAGATGAATTGAAAAACAAAGTTGCAGATAGAGTGATTGATAAATTGGCGGACTATGCACCGAATGTCAAGAACGCAACTATCGCCCGTCGTGTAGAAAGTCCAGCAGAACTAGGAGAAAGATTAGGTGCGTACAAAGGGAATTATTACCATGTTGACATGACTTTAGATCAGATGATATTTTTCCGTCCCTTGCCAGAAATAGCCAACTACAAAACGCCAATTGAAAACTTATTTTTGACTGGTGCAGGGACTCATCCAGGTGGTTCAATTTCGGGAATGCCGGGACGCAATTGTGCGCGTGTCTTTTTGCAGGCGAAACATCCCATTAGCCAAACTTTAAAGGATGCTCGTGATTCGATTAAGTCAACTGTCGAGTCGGTATTTGGTATCATTTAAAAATTGTAAAATAGAGCCTATTACCATCTATTTTGTGCCTTTGTGTCTTGATACTGAAAATATAATTTTGGTATGACAAAGACATGAAGGCAAGCTTTCACGCCTACAAGTTGCACTTTATCAAAAAGTGAAGGTTTAAAACCTCGCCCCTGGTGGGCGAAACCTGGATTTCTCACAAGTGAGAAATCCAAGGAGTGTGGGGAGATAGAAAAAAGCAACAAACCTCTTACACCTCCCACACTATGAGTGAGAAATTCGGGCCCAAGTGTCTGGCTTAGTTTAATTGCGAATTGCGTTAGCGGAGCGGGGCGTTAGCAAGAGTGCGAATTGGTTTTATAACTAACATCTTTTGCCTACGGTAGCCAATAAAATTCTAATCAGCAGTTGGCATCGTCCCAGCGATAAATGGTAAGCTGATGCGCTTTGAAGTCGCATAGTTTCAATCGCGATAAAGACGCAATTTGAACGATGATTAGTTTAAATAATTGCTTGACATAATGAAGCAATTAACATCATTGTTTAGTGAAAAGCTAGTACGATCGCACCCTTGTTAATCAAATGAGAAATGTCCCAGATGAGTGCGATATCTACCACGGGGGTAGCTGCGGCAACTTAATATAGCAACACAAATTATAGTTTTTTGAGTGAAATAGGTTCTCAGGAATTGCTTTAAGTGTATTTAATATGATAATGTAATGTACGCTTGATTTTCATAAGCTTATATGCATCGTAAACCAAGTTATTTCTCAAAAAATAAGGAAATTAATGGGTAAGAAGTAGTGTATTTTGATAATGTTCAAAAAACAAACGACTTTTAACATCATCTTATAAATTTTGTAGGTACAGCATGGTTTTTCGGCGCTACTTCATTGCATCGAACTTAATAGTTTTCTTAGCATTTGGCTGTAGTGGTGGGGTAAACTCATCTACACAAAATACCAAACAAGTTGTGCAAGAAAGTAATGTAACTCAACTTTTCATAGAAGCGAAGGTTACGCAAAAAGCAGAAGATTTCTTTGTTCAAGGTAATAATTTATTAGATGGACAACGTTACGAAGATGCAATAAAAGCTTATGATAAAGCGATCGCTATCAAAGCTGAGAGTCCTGAAGCTTGGATTAACCGTGGCATTGGCTTAACATCGTTGCAACGCTACAAAGACGCTTTAGCATCCTACGATACTGCGATCGCTATCAAACCCGACAAATATGAAGCCTGGTACAATCGTGGTATAGCTTTGACATCGTTGCAACGCTACAAAGATGCGATCGCATCTTACGACAAAGCGATCGCCATCCAACCCGACAAATACGAAGCCTTAATTAACCGAGGCATAGCTCTGACAAAGCTACACCGCTACAAAGATGCTATTGGATCTTATGATAGAGCGATCGCTATCAAGCAAGACTTGCACCAAGCATATTACAACAAAGCTTGTTCTTATGCTTTACAAAACAATCTGGAATTAGCAATTAAGAACCTAGACAAAGCAATCCAGCTTGTTCCTGATAAATACAAGAAATTAGCAAAAACTGACCCAGACTTTAGCAAAGTGCGTAGTAAAAAGCAGTTTCAGGAATTACTGCAATAGTCAACTTAACGTGAAAAGGGCGGTTAGAAACCGCGGCTACACAGGCAAAACCCACGGAGGTGGGTTGTAAAACCTAAATTTTTTCCTAGTCTGCGGAGGCGGACTACCCTGCGGGTTCGCTGAAAGCGTTCTCTTAAGAGTAGCTGCAAAGCGTCTATGTTTGTGTAGCGGCGTTCACGCAGTGTGCCGCAGGCAATTCCATTCGCCCTGACTTTTTTTGTATAGCTGCGATTTTAAGCATCCGATGCAAAATGTAAGATCAATTACTTTAAAATACAAAGACAAATCAAAATGATGTTGATCCTTTAAATTATACAGGTGCGGTATGATTCCTTGGCACTGGTATGCTGCCTCTGGTTTTGTCGCTTTATCTCTCATTAGCTGTAACAGCCGCAAAACACCTGGCGACATTGGCAAACAAGCCGGAGAAAGCGTGGTTTTAATCAACTATGCAGATAAGCCAGGACAAGGTACTGGATTTCTTGTACCAGGAAAAAACAAAGAAGTCTGTACCGTACTTACGGCGCGTCATGTAGTACCACCCAGCGCCAAATTACAACTGCAAACCAACGACCAAAAAATCTGGGAAGTAGCAGATATCAAACGCTTCGCCCAGCAAGATTTAGCTGTGATGATATTTAAACCTGATAATGGAACTTGCCTTTATAAAGCCCTTCCCTTGGGTAATTCTGACAAAGTGAATCTGGGAGACAACATCTACATCACTGGTTTCCCTGGTAATAGTTTAAAGAGGCAGTTTACTCCAGGTACAGTATCATTAATTGACAGCCTAAGCGAAGGCTATGGAATTTCCTACAGTGCAACAACCGCAGGGGGAATGAGTGGGGGACCCGTGATGAATGCAGTGGGAGAAGTGATTGCAGTACATGGGCTTACCGAATTAGAACTGACTAGACAAGCTGAACTCAAAGGTGAATCACCACCACCACAACAGCAGTCTACAACAATTCCTAATTCACAACCTGGCGATGCAGTTGGCACATTTAAATGGGGTATCCCAATTAATATATATTTAACCCAAGTTCTGAAAGAAGCGGAGATCAACCAAAAGCCCCAAGATTTTTTCAAGGAAGGCAATTATTACTTTGGTAAGCAAAAATATGAACAAGCAATCGCATCTTATGATAAAGCCATCGGCATTAAATCTGATGACTACCTAGTTTGGCATAATCGAGGTGTTTCTCTAGAGAGGTTGCAACGTTATTCCGAAGCGCTTACATCATACAATAAAGCGATCGCCATCAAACCTGACTACCATGAAGCTTGGTATGGCCAAGGAAATTCGCTACGAAAATTGCAACGCTATTCCGAGGCGCTGGCATCTTATGAAAAAGTGCTTTCCATCAAACCTGACTACCATGAAGTTTTGCTTTATCAAGGTATTTCCCTAAATCACTTGCAACGTTATTCCGAGGCGATCGCATCATATAACAAAGCGACCACCATCAAACCTGATGACCATGAAGCTTGGTATAACCGAGGTCTTTCCCTAGATAACTTGCAACTTTATTCTGAGGCGATCGCATCTTATGATAAAGCAATTAGTATCAAACCTGATTATCAATTAGCGATTGATACTCGCAAGAATTTGCTTAGGCAGCTTGGGCGGTCAAATTAGGCGTAAATTTAAACCTAAAAATAAATTAATGTTATTTAGTAGTAGTTGATCCAGCTTTGATATCCTCAGCCGCCAGATAGTTTTCAAAATTAACCTCAGATGAGTTAGCAGTAGCATTAGAGGCATTTGCAGAACCAGAACCTTGTTCAACAGTAGTACCATTCTTCAAAGCTTCTGTCATCCGTCGCAGCGAGTCGTAGCCATCAGCACTAACCTTGAGAGTCACCAACAGATTACAATTGTTGCGATCTAGCTTGGTATTAACGCAGATTACAGATTGGCTGGGTGTTTTTGGGTCAGGACGATAACTCAAACCAATTAAACCATCTTGGCGAAAGGCTTCCAATCGTTGAGCAATTACATCGCAGCGTTTTTGTGTATCCCAATCATCACCAAAGCTGTTGACCATCCTCAGCCAAGGCTTTTTCCCCTGATCATTACGATACATCACTGTCCACACGTCACCACCATTTTGTGTATCAGGTTGTAAAGCACAAGAAAAGCGGTCTTTTGAACCGAAGCCTGGTGTTTCTGGAGTCCAGCCAGTAGCAACAAGGTATGCCAAAGCCAAACCAGCAACACCTGTCACTGCACCAATAATGCCAACAGTGAAATTCAATCCGTCAAATATGTTTTTAGACATTATGATCTGCCCTCAAATCCGCGTAAGTCCTGGCATTATTAAGATACATCAGCTACGCAATAAATTACGGAAAGAATTTTGAAGAAACTGCGTAGGCGCAGCCCACCGTAGGTATCGCTATGAGAACACGGCTTTATAATGAATGCAAACTAATGAACTATCAGAGATAAAATTGATGATAGTAGAATTAATATAAGTTTTAAATAAGACATGAAAAGATTGTTAATCACTGGAGCAAGTGGTTTTTTGGGATGGCATCTCTGCCAGCTTGCAAAAGAAGAATGGGAGATTTATGGCACATATTTATCCCATCCTTTAGAGATTCCTGGCATGAAAATGTTAAAAGCGAACTTAACAAATTTCCAGGAATTGAAACGTATCTTTAATGATGTTAAACCAGAAGCAGTCATTCATACTGCTGCACATTCGCAACCAAATTTCTGTCAAACTAACCCTAAAGAATCGCACTCAATTAATGTTATAGCATCCTGCAATATTGCCGGACTCTGCGCGGATAATTCTATTCCTTGTGCTTTTACCTCAACAGACTTAGTTTTTGATGGCTTAAATGCCCCTTATGGAGAAACAGATGCCGTGTGTCCTGTCAATCTTTATGGTGAGCAAAAAGCGATCGCAGAAGCAGATATGCTAGAAAGATATCCCATGACCGCAGTGTGCCGAATGCCATTGATGTTTGGTGCAGCAACACCCACAGCGAAAAGTTTTATTCAGCCATTTATTGAAACTTTAAAAGCCGAAGAAGAACTAAGTTTATTTATAGATGAATTTCGCACACCAGTAAGTGGAACAACTGCTGCCAAAGGACTTTTCTTAGCATTAGAAAAAGTTAACGGCATCATTCACTTAGGTGGGAAAGAAAGGATTTCACGTTATGATTTTGGACAGATATTAGTGGAAGTATTTCAACTTTCTGCCACCAAACTCAAATCCTGCCGACAACAAGATGTGAAAATGTCAGCACCTAGACCAGCAGATGTTTCTTTGGATAGTTCCAAAGCTTTTACATTGGGGTATCAGCCTTTATCTGTAAGGGAAGAATTAGAGGCAATACAATTCAGTTAAGGTTAAGTGTTAAAACTAAAAACGGAAATAGGCTATTTTGGGATACTATTATCTCCGGCACGCTACGCGAACTAGCCTCTTTATTCTGACTCCTGACTTCTGAATTCTTCTTCAATTTTACCTTTGATTAAAGTCCGCTTAAACTCATAACCATAAAATGGGGTGTCTCTAAACAATTGGAGACTTGTTTCTTTTTCTTGAGAAAAAGAAAATCATTGATTGATTTCATAACTATTCTACTAGTTATGAATAATCCGTTTGGAAAATAAGCAATTTAGTAAACAAGCTATTTTTATAACTTGTAGTTGCAATTGCTTAGAGAAATTTATAGTGAGGAAAACTGAGATGAAATTGGTTTCAAAATTATTGGTTGCTGCTACTACTCTGACTTTAGGTTTTGCTACCGTAGATGCAAAATCTGCATCTGCTGCAATTCTTAATTACGCTTTCACAGTTGATAGTCCAGTAACTAAGGGAAGTGGCTTTTTTAGCTTTGATGACTCAACCTTCAGCAATGACTATAATCCTGAAGCTAGCATTCAGTCACTCTCTTTCAAATTTGATGGCGACTCTACTGTTTATACTGAACAAGATGATGCCAACTACCCAGATTTTCCTCTTGTCTTCCCAACTACATCCTTAACAGGACAAACATATTTTGCATTAGATTATCAGTTCGATGATAAGGCTAATCCTATCAGTTATGAAATTATTGGTGAGGATTTCACAATTTTCTCTAAAACTTCTCCTGATGCTGAACTAATATCAGGCACAGTTTCTTATAGACAAGTTCCTGAACCTACACCTTTAGTTGGCACTCTCTTTGTTTGTAGCCTTGGCTGGATGATGAAGAGGAAAGTAGTATCAATGAAAAAGGTTAAAATCTAACCTTGTTAAGTTGATATTAACAATTTCTTTGCCAATGATTAATCTCTTTTTAGTAGGCTTTTATGTGAGAAAACAACATCTAACACATTGAGAGCAGAAGAGAAAATTGGGAATTAAAATCTCATTTTGGTCAGGGAATTAGTGATGAATTTTTCCTACGATTACCCTGCCTTTTTTGTGTTAGCTGTTGCTGTACTTTAACTTACCTGTTAGTCAGGAGTAGAGGAGTAGAGAATGGTAGATTACCGGAATTTTGAGCAGTTCCTCCACAGTCGAATTAAACGACGCAACTTAATTGTTGGAGCAGGAGCATTATCTGGTTTAGCGATCGGTAACCAATTTTCTTCTCAAAGAGCGATCGCTAGAAGCAGATTTTCCAATTATCCTTTCACCTTGGGTGTTGCATCGGGTGAACCCTATCCTACCAGCGTAGTGATCTGGACTCGTCTTGCTCCTGAACCCCTAAACGGAGGTGGAATGCCACCTTTAAATGTGCCAATTCGCTGGGAAGTAGCAACTGATTCTAGTATGAGGCGGATTGTCTCTAGAGGTACGGTACTGGCAACTCCAGAACTAGCTCATTCAGTTCGAGTTGTGGTAGAAGGACTGCAATCTGATACTTGGTATTGGTATCGGTTTCTTGTCGGCCAAGACGCTAGCCCCGTTGGTCGCACTCGTACAGCGCCTTTAGCAAATAGCTATTTGAATAAATTTAACTTTGGCCTTGTCTCTTGCCAAAACTATCAGCAGGGATTCTATACTGCCTACAAATATCTAGCCAAGGAAGACCTAGATTTAGTAGTGCATGTTGGCGATTACATCTATGAAGGGGGAATCTCAAACAATGGCCCCAGACAGCACAACAGTGCAGAAATTGTGACTTTGGAAGATTACCGCAACCGTCACGCCCTCTATAAAACCGATACCAATCTGCAAGCAGCTCATGCAGCGTTTCCCTGGATTGTCACCTGGGATGACCACGAGGTAGAAAACAATTACGCCAACGATATTTCCGAAATTGATACTGAACCAGATCAGGATCGGGCAATTTTCCTCCAACGGCGAGCTGTTGCTTATCAGGCTTACTACGAACACATGCCACTCCGCCCCTTCTCGCGTCCCGTTGGCCCCGATATGCAACTTTACCGTCGGCTCTCCTTTGGTAACTTAGCCACCTTCCATGTTTTAGATACCCGCCAATATCGTACCGATCAGCCCTGTGGTGATGGTACTAAAGAACGTTGCCCAGAAAATTTAGATCCGAATGCAACGATTACCGGCAAGGCACAGGAAGATTGGTTATTCGATGGTCTAAATAACTCAAAAGCGAAGTGGAATGTTTTGGCGCAGCAAGTACCGATTGCTCAACGAGACACAACACCAGGCGAAGGCGGAACTTACAGCATGGATAAATGGGATGGTTATGTGGCTTCGCGCGATCGCCTCATGGCTTTCCTGGGACAGCGCCAGCCCTCTAATCCAGTATCCTTAGCAGGCGATGTGCATTCTAACTGGGCAATGAATCTGAAGGCTAACTTTGATAAACCAGAATCCCCCACACTTGGGAGTGAATTCGTCGCTACCTCAATTAGCTCCGGTGGCGATGGGGCAGACAGCAACCCCAACGTTCAAGCTTACTTACCCGATAACCCACACATTAAGTTCTACAATAATCAACGGGGATATGTTCGCTGTACGCTGACTCCCACAACCTGGAAGACAGACTATTTGGTTATGTCAAACGTCACAACCCCAAATGGCACGATTAGTAAGCGGGCTTCATTTGTGGTTGAAGATGGTCGTCCAGAAATACAACAAGCCTAATCGTCTAATTCCCAGGTATTAAAACCAAACAAAAACAGATAGAAACAGGTAAATAATCAGTGTTTATCTGTTTCTATCTGTGTTTTCATCTTCATAAAGAGGAGTTAGGAATTAAAACTCCTAACTCCTAACTCTTCACTAATAAGCATCCATTGGCAGACAAGAACAAACAAAATTCCTGTCGCCAAAGGCTGCATCAATGCGACCGACAGCCGGCCAGAATTTATACTCACGAGTCCAAGGCGCAGGATAGGCAGCTTGTTCGCGAGAATAAGGATGATTCCATTCTCCGGTGATGAGACTTTCAGCCGTGTGGGGTGCGTTCTTCAAAACATTATCTTGGGTATCCACCTTGCCAATTTCTATTTCGGCAATTTCTTGGCGAATAGAAATCAACGCATCACAGAAACGATCCAACTCTTCCTTAGATTCACTTTCTGTAGGTTCCACCATGATTGTACCTCCTACAGGCCAGGAGACAGTCGGCGCATGGAAACCATAATCCATGAGACGCTTGGCGACATCATCGATTTCGATCGCAGCGGATTTTTTTAGCGATCGCAAATCTAAAATACATTCATGGGCAACTAGACCATTTTTCCCCTGATACAAAACCGGATAGTACGATTCCAGTTTCTTGGCCATGTAGTTAGCATTGAGAATCGCCACCTTAGTAGCTTGGGTTAAACCATCTGCACCCATCATTGCAATGTACATCCAAGAAATCACCAAGATACTCGCACTACCCCAAGGCGCAGCCGCCACCGCACCAATATGCTGGGTACTGGGGATTGGGTATTGGGTATTGGGTATTTCCTCTTTCCTAGTCCCCAGTCCCCAGTCCCCAATCCCTACCACAGGATGTCCGGGGAGAAAAGGCACAAGATGAGATGCAACACCAATTGGCCCCATACCAGGGCCACCGCCACCATGAGGAATACAGAAGGTTTTGTGCAAGTTTAAATGGCAGACATCTGCACCAATATCTCCAGGACGGCAAATTCCCACTTGGGCGTTCATATTTGCCCCATCCATGTAAACTTGTCCACCATGACTGTGGACAACAGCGCAGATTTCCTGAATTGGTTCCTCAAAAACACCGTGAGTTGATGGATATGTCACCATTAAGGCGGCTAATTCATTGCTGTGTTTTTCTGCCTTAGCCTTCAGATCAGCAACATCAATATTACCTTGTGAGTCACAGGCGACAGCCACCACCTTCATCCCGCACATCACCGCACTCGCTGGGTTTGTCCCATGTGCAGAAGTGGGAATCAAACAAACATTGCGGTGTGCTTCACCCCGATTTTCGTGATATTGGCGAATTACTAAAAGTCCTGCATACTCACCCTGAGAACCAGCATTTGGTTGTAGAGAAATTCCTGCAAAACCAGTAATTTCAGCCAACCATGTCTCAAGCTGCTGGAATAGGATTTGATAACCTTGCGTTTGCGACGCCGGGGCAAATGGATGAATCTTGCCAAATTCTTCCCAACTTACCGGAATCATCTCAGCAGTTGCATTCAACTTCATTGTGCAAGAACCCAAGGGAATCATCGATGTCGTTAGCGACAAGTCCTTGCTTTCTAGCTTGTGCAGATAACGCAACAACTCCGTTTCTGAGTGATAGCGGTTAAAAACTGGGTGGGTGAGATAAGTGCTTGTACGGGAGAGAGGAAGATGGGAGGATGAGGAAGAAGTTAATTCTTCTAAAGTGAAGGGTAAATCATCTGTACCAGCGAAAATCTTCCAGAGGTCGATTAAGTCTTCTGGTGTAGTTGTTTCATCCAGCGAAATACCAACAGTAGTTGCATCAAAAACCCGCAGGTTAATTTGAAGTTGTTCGCTAGCCGTCAAAATATCTTTTAAATTGTGTCTTCCCAGTTCGACTCGCAGCGTATCAAAGAAATCTTTGGAAGCGATGCTGTAACCCAAACGCTTCAGTCCTTCCGCCAGCAACACTGACAAAGAGTGGATATTTTCGGCAATTTGCTTCAGTCCAGTAGGGCCATGATAGACCGCGTACATACTTGCCATCACCGCCAGCAGCACCTGTGCAGTACAAATATTACTAGTTGCTTTTTCGCGGCGAATGTGCTGTTCGCGAGTTTGCAAGGCGAGACGTAATGCAAGCTTACCTTGAGCATCTTTTGATACTCCCACAATTCGCCCTGGAACCAGCCGTTTATACTCTTCCTTCGTAGCAAAGTATGCCGCATGAGGCCCACCAAACCCTAAAGGAATACCAAACCGCTGAGTGCTTCCGACAGCAATATCAGCGCCAAATTCCCCAGGAGGGGTTAGCAAAGTTAAACTTAGAGGATCTGCTGCTACCGTCACCAATGCACCCTTAGCATGAGCTTTTTCTATAAAAGCGCGGTAGTCGTAAATAGTGCCATCACTTGCAGGGTATTGCAGAACAGCTCCAAAAATTGGTTGATCAAAATCAAATGTTTGATGATCGCCAACAATAATCTTAATCCCCAATGGTTTAGCGCGTGTTTGCAACACATCAATCGTTTGGGGATGGCAGTCACCAGAGACAAAATAGGCATTTGCCTGATTTTTGGAGACACCATAGCTTAGGCTCATCCCTTCAGCTGCTGCTGTAGCTTCATCCAATAATGAAGCATTGGCAATTTCTAAACCAGTGAGGTCGATAATCAGGGTTTGAAAATTCAGCAGCGCTTCTAGTCGCCCTTGGGCAATTTCTGGCTGATAAGGAGTGTAGGCAGTATACCAACCGGGGTTTTCTAAGATATTACGCCCAATCACAGGTGGGGTAATACTGTCGTAATATCCCATACCGATGTATGAACGGAAAACCTGATTTTTGGCAGCAACTTTTTTTAAAGATGCCAGTGCTGCATACTCACTTTCTGCTGCTGGTAACTTTAGCGGTTGCTTCAGCCGAATTGTCTGTGGAACTGTTTGGTCGATTAGGGCATCCAGGCTGGGAAACCCCAAAACTTTAAGCATAAGCTGGATGTCATCGGAGTTCGGGCCAATGTGTCTTGGTACAAAACTACTTAACTTTTGATTTTTTTCGTCCAGCACTTGCTGCTCATTAGACTTGAGAATAGGGGCGTTCAATACCACAAATTACTCTCCAGATGGTACTATTTCATATTTTGCAATAAATACTCATGAGAAGTAGGTGTAACTTTTCAGTTCATCTAAATTTCATGACTTCTCTTCGGGGGGGAGATGGGGGAGATTAGGGAGAAAATTTTACCTTTTCCTTATTCCCCATTCCCCATTCCCCACTCCCTACTCGCCTTCTACTTGAGCGCGATACTCATCTGCTGTCAACGCATCCTCAACTTCACCAGGGTCATTGACGCGCACTTTCAAAAACCATCCTTCACCGTAGGGGTCTTCTGATACTTCTTCGGGAGAATTAATCAAGGCTTCATTGCGTTCTATAACTGTGCCGGTTACTGGTGAATTCAGTTCTTCAACGGCTTTTACCGATTCAATTGTGCCAAAGTTTTCTCCTCTAGTAAGAGCATCGCCAATTTCTGGCAGTTCCAAAAAGACGATATCACCCAACTCATGTACGGCAAACTCAGTAATGCCTATAGTGGCAATTTCACCATCTATTCGCACGTATTCATGAGAATCCAGGTATCTGAAATCTTGAGGATATTCAAAAGACATATCACTTCCTCTCCCTTATCAAAAAAATTATTGCCCTAACAGTCATCCAAGCCATATCTGGTAATGAACCTTACTGTAGATTGAGTAACTCACAACACATTATTCCTCAAAAACCTTGGCGCTTGTTAGTTGGTGACACGATTTTTTGACCGATAAAAGGGACGTTTAACCACAACTGCTGGATAAGCTTTGCCACGAATTTCAACTTCTAGCTGCTGACCAACAGTTGCTAACTGTGTGGGAACGTAGGCTAAGGCAACGGGATAACCAAGTGTGGGCGATAGAGTTCCACTGGTAACTTCTCCCACGATTTTACCTGCGGATAACACTTGATAGCCGTGACGAGCAATGTTGCGTCCTTGGGTTTGCAAACCTACCAATCGGCGCTGCACTCCACTGGCTTTTTGCTGTGCTAAAACTTCCCGACCAATAAAATCGCCTTTGGTATCTAAGTGAACTAGCCAGCCCAAACCTGCTTCTAAGGGTGTGGTGATGTCATCGATATCTTGTCCGTAAAGTGCCATCGCCGCTTCTAGCCGCAGAGTGTCTCTCGCACCAAGTCCACAGGGAATAACACCAGCTTTATTGAGGGTTTGCCACAATTCTACTCCTACAGCCGGATCTACCATTACCTCAAAGCCATCTTCTCCGGTGTAACCTGTGCGGGCCAGGAAGGCGGGTTTCCCTAGTAGGGTTGCTTCTAGATGTCCGAAGGCTTTGATTGGTCTTAGGTCTTCTTGCACTAAGGGCTGGAGATATTTAATTGCTTTTGGCCCTTGCACGGCAATTAAGGCTTTTTCTGGTGAAAGGTCTTGGAATTGAACCTTATCCAGGTCAAGGTGTTGCAATAGCCATGCTTTATCTTTATTGGAGGTTGCCGCATTGACTATGATGAATGCTCTCTGTATACCAGCAGCGTTTTCACCTTGATAATAAACAATGATGTCGTCAATAATTCCGGCTTGGGGATTTAACAACACGGTGTATTGTGCTTGACCGGGTTGCAAACGACTCAAGTCGGAAGGCACTAATGGTTGGAGTTGGGAAATGAGGTTTTTACCTTGGAGGGTAAATTTGCCCATGTGGGAAATATCGAACATTCCTGCTGTATTTCTTACAGCCTCGTGTTCGCGGCTAATGCCACTAAATTGCACAGGCATTTCCCAGCCGCCAAAGCTAGTAAAGCGAGCTTTGAGTTCTACACCCACTTGATATAAAGGGGTTCGCGCCAGAGATTGGGCGTTGTCTTCTTGATTAGCCACAGGTAATTTTGCGTAGATGCGGAGCAACTTGCCGTTAGGCATCGCACCTCAACATCTATCATCCTAAGAGATGCTTTATGGTTTTACAGCCTTGTGTATCAAATTAGGGCATGGGGAATTGGGAATTGGGCATGGGGAATTGAAAAGAGACAGAGGGGAAAATTCTTCCCCATTCCCCATTCCCCATTCCCTCATCCCTTTGTCGCCTTCTGTGAGGTTTAATAGTTAATGGTGCAAGTGTTGAGATTTATTAAGAAGAGATTATGAAATATTGGCAACTGTTAGCGAGCTTTGTCTTAGCTATGGTTCTTTTTTGGTTTCCCCTATCGGCGCAAGCTGCAAGTTCTTCCAGTATTACCCGTTCTGTGGGTAATGATGAACTTAAGGGCAAAGATTACTCTGGTCAAAGTTTAATTGGCACTGAGTTTACTAATCTCAAATTAGAGAATGCTAATTTTAGCAATGCTGACTTACGTGGCGGTGTGTTTAACGGTAGTGTATTGGATGGAGTAAATCTGCATGGTGTTGATTTTAGTGAAGGCATAGCCTATCTAACAAGGTTTAAAAATGCTGATTTAAGTGATGCTGTGTTGACTGATGCAATGATGCTGCGTTCCACTTTTGATGATGTAAATGTCACGGGTGCTGATTTTACGAATGCAATTTTAGATGGGATACAAGTGAAAAAACTTTGTGTTAAGGCAAGTGGTGTGAATTCTAAAACTGGTGTGGAGACTCGCAACTCTTTAGGATGTAAGTAGACTGTCAACGAATTTTAGATTTTAAATTTTGGATTTGGGATTGAAGATTCAAAATCCAAAATTTAAAACGTAACTTGTCAGGAAATGTGAAACTGTCTGAGTAACTGCCTCACCAATTTGAGTTATACGATTAGTAGGCAATAGGCAATAGGCAATAGGCAATAGGCAATAGGCAAGAAGGCTTTCTGAACTGTACGGTGTTTTTTCAAAAATGAAAGATGAGTCCTATCGCATTAATGACATCAAATAAAGTGTCGATTAACATAGGGATTGTGCCTAAACAATCTCACTACTGGCAGTAGCAACCACCTCAAATGCAATCGCCATTGCTGATAGTTTTTTAGGCGTTTTAGTCAACAGTAAATCTGCGGTTGAATGGATATTTTAGGTAAAAATATACAGTATTTTGCCAGGTATGAAACTTCAATGAAAAGAGCTAGCAGACTAATGCCATCTTTGATTTATACCCATAGGATCATGTTGATGATTCCTAAAACAAAAGATGACATCCAAAACCTATTATGTTTGGGGACTAGTAGCCGCTCCAATTGTAGTTACTCTGGCGCTGGGTTTCTCAGCAAGAGCGAATGCAGTTGAGTTAGGCGCTGCCTCTGATTACAATGTGTTTGTTTTGGGAGATATCTCTCAACAATATACAGATATTGAAGGAAAACTTGCTGCTGGCGGTAACGTGAATTTCGTTGGCGGACTTGGAAGCAGACTTTCTGGCAATAGCGGTAACGTCGTAGTAGCTGGGCAAAACTTATCTTTAAGCAACGGTCAAGTCTACCACGGTAATGCTGTCTACGGAGGTAGCGCTAATGTGTCCGGCAATGTAGGATTTCCACAGGGAACCCTCAGCCAGGGTAATCCTATCGATTTTGATGCAGCAGGGAAAGAATTGCGATCGCTATCTGAATATTTGGCAACCTTGACTCCTACTGGTAACACAACAGTTCAACCTTGGGGTGCTATTAACCTAAGTGGCAGTGGTACTGCTTTCAATGTTTTTAATCTTGCTGGCTCAGATGTCTCCAAGACCAACTATTTTGAAATTAAGGGGGACGCAAATTCGACTATCGTTGTCAATATCAGCGGTCAGGATGTGTCCCTGAAAAACTTTGGTTTCAATGTCATTGGCACAAATAAACAAAAGGTGATCTACAACTTCTATGAAGCAACCAACCTAACTGCTAGTGGGATTGGCATCGAAGGTAGTATTCTTGCTCCTTTGGCTAATTTCAATTTCAATAACGGTCAAGTTAACGGCAATGTGGTAGTAGCTTCCTTGACAGGAAATGGTGAATCTCACAACTATCTGTTTAATGGTGATCTGCCAGATGTCCCAACGAAGTACTACACTCAGCCTCCGACTCCGGCTCCGACTCCGACTGCTACTCCGACTCCGGTTCCAGAACCAGCAAATCTTCCAGGATTAGGATTAATTGCTGTAGCATTTGGTTTATTTCGCTACAAACGTAATCAAACAACTTGCCTAAAATAATTAAAAATTTTTGGCAGCATAGCGCATGACGCGAACTTATTTACAGATTTTCGCTCATGCGCTATTTCCTTGCTCCCTACCTTCTACAATAAGGATAGACTTTATTGAGATTTGTATAGTTGGGGATAGGCTGTCATGGCTCCCGCCGTTTTAATTCAAAATCTGCAAAAACGCTACGGTACAGTGGTTGCCGTCCAGGATGTTTCCTTTCAGGTTGAACCAGGAGAAATTTTTGGTTTACTTGGCCCCAACGGTGCTGGGAAAACTACTACCTTGCGTGCCTTGTGTACACTGACCACACCGGATGCTGGCAAAATCGAAGTATCTGGCATCTCTGTATTAGATAATCCGAGAGTCGCAAGACAACGATTAGGCTATGTAGCTCAGGAAGTCGCTATAGATAAGGTGTTGACTGGAAAAGAACTGCTGCAATTGCAAGCGGCACTTTATCACCTCCCAGGCGCAATAGCCAAACAGCGCATTGAGACAGTCTTAGATTTACTCGGTTTGCAAGAATACGCCAATAAAAAGACAGGAACCTATTCCGGCGGTTTACGCAAGCGCCTAGACTTGGCTGCTGGGTTGCTCCATGCACCGGATGTTTTGGTATTGGATGAGCCAACTGTGGGACTTGACATAGAAACCCGTTTTGTGGTATGGGATTTCCTGAGAAAATTACGTGCCTCTGGAACGACGGTAGTAATTACCAGCCATTATTTAGAAGAAATTGACGCTTTAGCCGATCGCGTGGCAATTATAGATCGCGGCGTTGTAATTGCAAGTGGGACACCTTCACAATTGAAAGATCAAGTAGGTGGCGATCGCATCACCTTACGAATCCGCGAGTTTTCTCCCATTGAGGAAGCAGAAATTGCCAAAAATCTCTTGCAATCTTTGCCCTTTGTCCAAGAAGTAATCATCAACAGCGCTCAAGGGAATTCCCTTAACTTGGTGGTGACACCTCAAAACGATGTTCTGATTAACATACAGCAAGCGCTGAATACTGCTGGCTTGCCCATCTTTGGCATCGCCCAATCTCGCCCCAGCCTCGATGATGTTTACCTCGCCGCCACAGGACGCACCCTGATGGATGCAGAACTCGCAGCCGTTGCCACTCGCGATCCCAAGGCTGAGAAGAAGCAAAATATGAGATAGGGAATGGGGAGTGAAGAAGGGAATAGGTGACAGGTTAGAGGGTACAGATTATTCCCTGTCACCTGTCACCTTTACCCTAATC
This sequence comes from Nostoc sp. KVJ20, assembly GCF_001712795.1. Lineage (GTDB taxonomy): Bacteria > Cyanobacteriota > Cyanobacteriia > Cyanobacteriales > Nostocaceae > Nostoc. The sequence goes on along the minus strand of NZ_KV757666.1, from coordinate 3,001 downwards.
CCAATCCCCAATCGAAAATCCAAAATCCAAAATCCAAAATTGCCATGAGTGTTACTCCTAAATCTGATATCAATTGGCAGCCGCTAGCATCGCCGCAAGCAGATGCTAATACTGCACCTAACTTTTTCGGCGAATTGGTACAAGAGACGCTGGCTTTAACTCGTCGCTTGTTTATTCAGTTGCAACGCCGTCCCTCATCTTTGATTGCTGGAATTATTCAGCCAGTAATGTGGTTGATACTATTTGGCGCTTTGTTCCAAAATGCTCCCAAAGGTATATTTGGCAATACAACAAATTACGGTCAATTTTTAGCTGCTGGCATCATTGTGTTTACAGCCTTTGCTGGGGCGCTAAATGCTGGTTTGCCTGTAATGTTTGACCGCGAGTTTGGCTTTTTGAATCGTTTACTGGTGGCACCCTTAGCATCGCGCTTTTCCATTGTCTTTGCTTCAGCCATCTTCATCATCAGTCAAAGTTTGCTGCAAGCAGCGGTGATTGTAGTGGCAGCGGCATTCTTGGGGGCTGGACTACCAGATGCAGTAGGTTTAAGTGCGATCGCTCTAATTGTCTTACTCTTAGCTTTGGGTGTAACAGCCATCTCCCTAGGTTTAGCTTTCGCTCTACCCGGACACATTGAATTGATTGCAGTGATTTTCGTCACTAATCTACCATTATTGTTTGCTAGTACTGCTTTAGCACCTCTATCCTTCATGCCTCAGTGGTTGCAGGTTATCGCTACCTTGAATCCTCTCAGTTATGCGATCGAACCAATTCGCTATCTCTATCTCCACAGTGATTGGGGACTAGGTAGTGTAGTAATGCAGGCTCCTTGGGGTGATGTTACCTTTGGGGGAGCGTTGCTGGTGTTGTTTGGCTTTGCCCTTGTCGCCTTGCTGAGTATTCAACCCCAACTGCGGCGGACTCTTGCTTAAAGAGATAAAATAGAGCAATTTTAGCGTCAAAATCCCATGAAAAAACCATTTTTACAAATTACTAGATTCTTTGTGGCCACCGTGGCAGGAATGAGCTTTGCTTCCTTGCTCATGGCTCAACCCAGTTCGGCTCAAATCAGCAGCCCAGCGGATGCTTTTCCCAGTAATAGTACAACAGACCAAAATACCGACCCTTTCTCCCGCACGAACTCAGATAATTTCAATATGTTTGATCTGATTCATCGGGCGAATTTTGGGACTCTCAACTGGAATTCTGACCAACAGAACGAAAAATTAGACTCAGCAGCAGCAGCATTTAAAGCAAGGCAACAAAAACTAATTCAAGGTCAGCAACAGCAAGAAACCCCCAGTTTGCCAACGGTTACACTACCATCAGTGACGCCAACACCGGCTACAGCACCATCAGGTAACTGAAATCAAACAAAGAACCCCAAGCCTTTTGTACAATGCCTAAGCTAGTTTGAGGGTTTGTAGTAAGCACTGAAGTGCTTAGAAAATAAGGACTTTAGTCCTTACTACAAACTTGTTTCTCAATTTAAACTTGACACACTACTAAAGCTTGGGGTTAAGACTAGTTCAAAAATTCTTAGTTATCAGGTAAAAAACTACAACCCTAGTACAGCTAACACATCGCTAGCATGGGTGGTGGTATTTACGCTGGTGTCAACATGGGTAATTTTACCGCTAGGGTCAATTACGTAAGTAACGCGCTTCGCATAACCGCCGCCATCTACATCGAAAGCTTTGATGAGGGATTTGTCGCTATCAGCCAGTAGGGGAAAATTCAAATTATATTTTTGGGTGAATGCCTGATGGGAGACTTCATCATCTGCACTGACTCCCAAGATTACAATATCTTTTCCTTGATATTGAGACTGGGCATCCCGAAAACTACAGGCTTGTTTGGTGCAGCCTGGCGTATCATCCTTGGGGTAAAAATACAAAACGACTGTCTTTCCGGCAAAATCAGATAAAGAGACTGTGTTGCCGTTTGTATCTTTGGTGGTAAATGCAGGTGCATCCGTACCAACTGCTAGAGGCATAATTAACCTTTCCTGTTTCAGATTGTTGATGCACTTGAAATTTTACATTAATTTATAATGATTAAATATAATTATCAAAAAATAGCGCAACTATACTTTAGGTAACTAATTTTGGTTAAACTTAGATATCTGCTACAAAAAAAATCAATTCTAAAATTAATCTTTTTGAGAAGAAAAATTTCTACCCATACACAATGCCTGCTGTTGATTCCCAAAACCCAAATATTTTTGTCTATCCTCAAAGCACAGTAGAAAGAGCCGAGCGATCGCTAGTGTGTTCACCCTTTAACGTATCTTTATTTGAAGTCATGGGACACCAGAGTGTGTCATTAGCTGCGATCGCCCTAGAAAATGGACTAAAGCAGGGCTATACTAAGCGCCCTTTATCAGAATTAGCGTGTGATAACGCCCTGGGCTGGCTGATTCAAGTGGGTGTATTGCGTCGAGAAGTTGATGGTCAGGGGATTACAGATAGTTTTCGCCTCACTCCCCTGGGACGCCAGTTGGTGGAACAGTACCAGGGAAAAAATTGGCGGACTGCTTCATGGCGCGATCGTTTATCCGATATTGTGATTCGTTGGTTACGGATACCTTTTTAGAATTAGGACTTACGCAAAACTATACGCTGTAGGGGCAATTCATGAATCATTGGTGTCAACTTAACGCAAAAACTATGTCCCGCAAGGAACTGAAGTTCCAAGAATCATAGCGAAAGTCATCTGAAGGTGACTAGATATCCCCAAAAATATTCAGTCTACTTCAGTAGACTTTAGCTACGAGCCAGAGAATTCATTCTCTGGCGGGTTATGAAGCCCGCAGCGAAGCTATTTCTAGCTGAAGTTGACACCAATGTTCATGAATTGTCCCTACATGAAAATCAGTGTTTCGGCTATTGTTTGCGTAAGTCCTGAGAATAAAAAACCAAAGAGTTAGGATTAGGGAATCAAAGGGAACAATATATACGGAAACATCACATCTATTCATGAAGTCTTTACCATAATCATT
>NZ_KV757665.1 GCF_001712795.1 Nostoc sp. KVJ20 | reverse complement strand
TCCCCTTTCGGGGCAATGAGTTTGTAAAGTTAATGTTGGAAATGCAAAGCTGTGCTAGAATCACAGTTTCCATCCCCTTTCGGGGCAATGAGTTTGTAAAGAGTTCACTTCTGGAACCTTTACAGGGAAAGGGTTTGAGATACCCCAATCGACACACCTCTGAAAAATCACAAAAAATTTGACAAAAAGTATCAATTTTGCAGGCTGAAAACCTTACTGCATAAAGCATCGACACACCTCAACGGAATTATGCGGTTTTCAAGGTTCGGGCGAGGTGTGTAGATGAGCAATCAACACATCTGGAAAAAAGGTATTGCATATTAGCTGTCCTTGTCAATATATTGTCAAAACCCTTAATGGTTTTACCTTGATGTCGGGAATTGATAGTATGACGACATCTTTTGAGAGGGGGCAGGGAACATCACCCATCATTTACCTCCAAAAGCCGCCTTAACTCCTGCTTTAAAACCTCCGGATCTGGCAAATAAAGTTGATATCTTGACACAAAAAGCTGATTAGAAATACCACCCGTCGCATACTCAACCAAAATCTCATCCTTATCTCGCGCCAACACAATTCCTATTGGCTCGTTGTCATCCTTCATATTCTCCTCAGCCCGAAAATAATTTAGATACATATTCATCTGTCCAATATCCTGATGACTCACCGCTTGCGTCTTCAGATCGATTAAGACAAAACACTTGAGAATGCGATGATAAAACACCAAATCCACAAAAAAATGCGTGTTGTTTAACGTAATTCGGTATTGCTGCCCAATAAATGCAAACCCCTTGCCCAACTCAAGTAGAAACTTCTCCAACTCAGCAATTAAACGATTTTCTAACTCACTCTCACGATAATTGCGGTCTGGTAAATCCAAAAACTCGAACACATAAGGATCTTTGACCACATCCCGCGCCGACTCGATCCGTTGCCCATCTTTAGCCAGTGCCAAAATCTCCGCCCGATCCTTACTCAACGCCACCCGCTCAAACAAAGCCGAATCCTTCTGGCGTTTCAACTCCCGCACACTCCAACGATCTTGGATGCACTGCTGCTCATAAAATGACCGCGCCAAATCATCGGAAATAGCTAAAAGCTCCGTATAGTGCGACCAACTCAATTTGCCAGACAGTGTTTGGCAATTCTCATAGTTCAAATAAAACAGACGCATATACTGCAAATTAGAACGGCTAAACCCCTTACCATACGCCGCTTTCAAATCTCGTGAAAGCACCTGTAACAACTTACTGCCATATTCTGCCCGTTCCTTACCCGCTTGCTCAAACTCGACAATATAACGCCCAATCTGCCAGTAAGTTTCTACTAAAACTGAATTAACCTGCTCAAAAGCACGTTGTCGCCCCAACGCCAAACACTCACCAATGCGATCTAACAACTGCTGATATGAACCATCATTAACCGTTAAATCACTCATAACTCAAACCCCAACGAGAGCCAACTGTGTCTGAAATCTCCAAACAGTTGTAATAATGTAATTATGTACTTATGTAATTAAATACAAATGTAATAAATTACTTTATTACATTAGCTTTTTAGCTCCTCCTCAACTAGAGCAATCATATATTCCTTAATGGTCATACCTTTTTTGGTAGCACGGATTTTAATCTCCTGGTGCTGTGCTAGGGTAACTTCAAAAGTAACTCGCTTGCTTTTGCCATTGTTAGCTTCTTCTATCTCTGTAGTGCTAGGCGTTTCAGCACCATTGCGACTTTCCACCCACGCTGCTGCTTCATCTTTTACAGGCGTTTTCTGAACGCCTGGCCTCAAGCTTAGTTTTTGTGCTTTTTTAACTTCTGCCATGATTGGTTTCCTCCTTCGCCGCTAATATCTCCTCAACAACTGCTCGTACTTCATCACTGGCAGCACTTTTCGGGGCAGCTTCCAAAACAGTACTACCAATGTTTAAGCACTCAGCAAATGCTACCCTTTGGCTTATCTGTGCTTTTAGCACTGGAAAGGGGTATTCTCGTAAAACTTCAGTTACTTCTCGTCCAAGAGCAGTGTTCACTATCTTTCTGTTGATTAGAAATGCTGCTGTTAGGTCTGGCTTATATATAGTGGCCTCTTGTACCAGTTCTACTACCTCATGCACCGCCCACACATCCAAAGGAGATGGTTGTACAGGAATCAGCACAAAATCCACTGCCATGATTGCTGATCTGGTTAAGTCAGAAACTCTTGGCGCACCATCAATGAAAACAAAATCATACCCCTGCGCTAGTTTGGGCAATTCTTTATGCAAGATAGGACGATCCAAACCAATAACGCTAAATGGAGCCTCACCATTACGTGCTGCTGCCCAGTCACGGGTTGAGCCTTGAGGGTCAGTATCAACAAGTAATACTCGATACCCCCTTATAAAAAAAGCATGAGCCAAATGGATAGATACTGTGGTCTTGCCACTGCCCCCCTTTTGGTTCAAAACTGCAATTTTCATAAATGTGTTTTTGTAAAAATGTAATTCATTAGGTTATGACAAATTCCAGAAAGTGACAATACCAAGCTTAATGGCTAAATTACATATTTACAAATGCACAAAATAGCATTAATACAAATGTAATTAATTACAGAAATACATTTCCGACTCTGTTGGCGAATTCATGTAAACCGCAATTCCTGATGTGAGTAGCTATGACATTTCAAGGCTTTGAGGATAGCGATCGCATTTCGCCAACAGAGTCGGTATCTCGGCGGCTACCCTACCAGATCCAATGCAGTCTTGGGCTGCACTACTACATCAATGCTAAAATCGTATCTTCTGTCTCGTAATCTAAAAGATCACTTGTGTGGGATGCCTCCGGTGGATTTAATCTCTCCCAATCAATGGTTCGTCTGAATGCCTCGTTCTGGTCAATTGGTTCAGCATAATTTAACTCTTCACGAATGCGAGTAGAGTCTAATAACCAATCCTGCTCAAAATTGAACGGTAATTGCGACAACTCTGGTATCTGAGCTTTAGGTATAACGGCAATCTCTCCACTCCAACCGACAATCCGCCCAATAGTTTTAGCTAACTCTGCTTCCGATAGCCCTGCTAGTTCAGCAACATTGTAAATTTGGCCTTTAGCACGGTGATCTATAACTGCCAGAGCAATGGCCGCCGCTACGTTTTCAACATAGCCGTAACTACCACGCCAGTAAGCATAACTTTCTTCTAAAACAATAGCAGGACGATGATCATCCATTCGCTTTAAGTAAGGATAAAAGCGATGTAGATAATCTCCTTCTCCGTAAACCATCGGCAATCTTATGATGGTGCCTTCAATGTGAGAATCACCCATGATGACTCGTTCAACCAAAATCTTGTCATAATCCGGTGGAACGATTGAATCTTTGTCTGCTGAGTCTCGATACGGATAGAACTGTGAGCGTAAGGGTGCTGACTCTGTTAGTGGAACTGGATCAATCAGTCCCGTTTCTCGTTTCCAAATTATGTCACGAGCGCGATAGACATCTATGCTGCTGACTGCTACAACTCTTTGAGTCAGACCCCTAAATGTCTCCATCGTTAGGAGAGCATGAGCCTCAGTCAGTGCAATCATGTCTAACACTACTTCGGGCGCAAGTTGTTGAAACTCATGCCGATAGTCTTCTAGATGATGTCGATCACCACTGATGTAGTTTACTTCTGGCGGCAAATGGGAGGGTGTCGCTCCCTGATGAAATACCGTTGCTCGATGCTTTAATTTTACACCTCGATGGAATACCGTGACTTGATGCCCTAATTGAACAAGTTTGCGAACAACGTGCAGACCGATAAACCCTGTGCCGCCAATGACCAAAATCTTCATGTACTTTCAGCCTTTAAGTTTGGTTGTGGTAGCGCTTTATTTTCCTTTTAATGATATAAATTCAGTTACGCATTTTCTGTGATCGCTTGCAGTATTCGACAGTCTGCTGCAAGGAGGTTGTTATGCTACTAGCGTAATTAATAAGGTAACTCTAGCCTCGACCGAGTAAAGAAGTTTCCCGGTTGCTCCTCGCTATGACCCTTATAAACAAAGCTTTTGGGCAAGTCAATCAATTCCGTTTCTTAATCAATTTTCTTAAAAGCGCCTCCAGAACATAGTTATGCTGCCAGAACTGACCAACTAATCTGCAATGGCTTGTTTTTTCTCTTTCATTGGTCGCCTTCCCCAAGGCTTTAGAACCGAGATTCCAATGATGAGAACAAGAAAGAGAACTTGAATTAAAGTTCCAGTCAACACTCCTCTAGCGTCAAACGAATAGATTGGATTATCAAACGCTTGTAACCCTTCTTGTGCCGAGATATCTTCTGCAACATTTCCCCAAGGAAATAGCCAGAAGGTGCCAAATACAACCAATCCAGTCGTCAAAATCCACTTCGCAATAACCCAGTAGAATTTGGTGAATCCATAGTTGGTTGTCCAGCAAAGAAACGTTGCCGTAATGACTGAACCAATCGCTGAGGGAATTACAATATAGTCATCAAGCAAATTAATTGCTGAGTTAAGCGCATAGAGGGCATCTGCGTTAGTAGCCTTCGTGTTCCTCAGTGACAGAAGAAACATACTTAAGACGGTTCCTGTCCAAAGTGCAGCAAACCCGATGTGTGCGGACAGCAACCAATTTTTCAGTTTGACACTCAGTTTTGGCATTTTTCCTCCTGGATTTATGCGTCCAACTCCGATCTGTACAAATCGAAGCCTGCGTTCGTTTAGATTGTGTGCGGGGAATACTTAATATATTGATAGTTAATATATTAAGTATTTGCCATTAGGTCAACCTCGAAAGGCTGAAATCCTTTAAAGAAAGTTGTGGACGATTTGATCTAATATTTTCAAGGCGGCTGAAAGTTCTACCTCTGATATGCCTTCAGTTGCCTTGTTGATTGTCTGTGCGCCTACAGACGGTAGGACTTTCATGAAATGCCTTCCTTCGTCGGTGAGCCAGATTCGGACAATACGGCGATCGTCAGGATCGCGCTCTCGATAAACGAGGTTACGATCTTCCATCCGATCCACAACTCCGGTTAGCGTTGCGCCCAATTGCTTGAGCTTGTCAGCAATTCCAGATGTTGAAAGACCATCCTCTTCCCACAAACAGCACAAGACAAGGTAGTGAAATGGAGTCAGTCCGTAGGGTTCTAGCCGCTCTAGGAAATCCCGATACATCAACTGGGATACCAGTTTGACTTTATACCCTAAGTTGTAAGGTGCTAGGGCATATCGCCACTGAGTAAGAAAATCAGTATTTGGGGATGAGTTGGACATTTCACAAAGTTGATTGCTGAGGCAGATAGTTAACTTATTAACTATTTTATAAAGTTCATCTGGCATCACCGTGCCAATTTGGGAAAATCGTACGCTAAGGCTGAACGTCTTTGCCTGTCTAGATTTGAGGTGTTAATTTTTTTGTTGGTGCAGAGTATTGGTACTACTCTGCACCATCTGGAAGTTCCTAATTCGAGTCAAAAATGAGGAATAGAGGTATGCCGTTTGCTCAAAACAAGGTATTTTCATAGCATTCAGGTTAGTCTCAATTCCTTAGCGTACGATTTTCCCGTTTTGGGTGCGACACGATGGCGCCGGGTGTGCCAAAGCGATTGCTTCTTCTGTGACCATCAATCACCTCAAAGCCTTTCTCCACCCAAATGAGGAGTTTATCTATGGTTAGAGGTACATTTTAAGGAAATTGAGTAAGAAATAGAAATCCTTGAGTTGCCGAAAGGCTCTGTTTATATGGGTTATAGCGAGGAGGGTTCACAAAACTTCCTTGCTCGGTTGAAGCTATTCCTTTTTGAAGAAAAGAGGGGGCTGACTTTCCACATGCCTTGAAAAATATCCTTTAAGGAGGGGATGTTGCACCCCTTTAAGGGAATATAATGCACAGATTATCCCCCAGGGGGGGATAATAAAACAGATCAGTATTTCCAATAACATGATCTCCAGTAGTTAATTTGTCGCGGCTACAGGTATTACGATGGTCGTTTTTTTGCGTCACGATAAGAGCCGTGTGAAATCAAATAGGGTGTAGTTTTTGTGAGAAAAATACTCAAAATTCTTAATTTCCCCCGATTTCAATGTCAAACTGTAGCACTGGTTCTTGGTGAAAAGACTTGTAATTAAGTAGACAAATAAGGGGGACAATCTCTAGTGTCAAGCAATTTTTTTAATCATTTTTTGGAAAACGATAAAACAGACATAGATATCTTCCAAGGAGCGACAATTCTTGTCGTAGATGATCATCAGGATATGCTTCTGGTAATGACCGAGCTTTTTGAAAGCTATGGAATTCAAGTACTCAGGGCATCAAATGCCTTAACAGGATTAGAGGTAATTAAACAATATGCGGTGGATCTTTTAATTTCAGACATTACTATGCCCTTGAATGATGGGTATTGGTTGATACAAAAAATTCGTTCATTTGAGTATTCACAAACTAGAGAAATTCCCGCAATTGCTTTTACTGGAAATACTGAAGATAAGGCAGATAAAAAAGCACTTGCATCTGGATTTCAAGCTTATATTCAAAAGCCTTCAACCGCTACAGAGTTAATAACAGAAGTAGCAAAACTGTTAAAGAGTAGGAAATATACTTTGTGTCAGGGTGAATATTTGCATTGCTCCTAGCACAGAGTATATGCTCTACTCTGTACCATCTAAACCCAAATTACCCGATTGTCGGCTCAATGCCAAAAAAGCGATCACGCCACATTAATATATATAGTCAGTAATTACAGGTTTTGGATATTACGTGTAATTGACAGATGCAATTATTGATTACACTTAGCTGCTCCCCGCGATAAATCGTCTCTAAGGCGCTTATCAAGTTCCGTTACTTCTTTGCTTTTATTTATTTTTGTCTACTTCAAGAGAACGGAGTAATTCTCGAATTACATCGGTTGCTGGTCTTCCTGTGCAAGCACAGTATTGTTCAAGTTTCTCCGCTTCAACTGATGTCAAATTTACTGTGAGGCGTTTAACGGCCCATTTTTTATTCATAATTTCTTCTTACGAATATGTGAAATAGACTTATCCGTCAATTATATTGCAGTTCCAAAAGCACAGTAGCAAGCAAATATCAATCAAACAAGAGATATAAAACAGATATGAAACAGCGGCTATCGCTTGGGGGAGAACCAAAAAATAAAAGCTCTCTTCTGTGCTTTTTGTGTCCAAGGTGAAATGAGCAGTGAAACAAAGCTCATTTGACCCCGATAAACATAAAAAACCTTGGATAAATTGCAATCTCGATAGAGTTGGCAATTTATCCAGGGTTGTAAAGTATATATTTATGTCACGTAAAAACGTAAACTAAGTATTCCCAAAACTTTTGGAATTTGAACATAATATGAATAGACAGAAATCTTGATTTTATGTCTAAATATTTAATTTTTGAGCTTGTTTTTGGAATTCATTTCAGAAACAATGAATAAGTGAATAACATAATTTCTTGATGCTCTTCTCCAATATTGGAGAATTGATATATAGGTGCTGATAATCGAGCAGAGTTTGCTATCTAACTTTTCGATCTGTCCCCTAACAATATCTAAAAACTAATTCAATATAGCCAATAAAATATTATTGGAAATTACAGATATGGAAATTGCCAGATTAGTTAAAATCCTTGCAGACTATGGTTTGATCAATGGATATTCCGCAAATAAATTAAATCTCCTTCTCTACCTGCTGCCAGGAAATGACGATTATACACTAGGGGTTAGATGGGTTAACGATAGTCATTTTGGCTCAGACGCAATTGAAATTACCTTAAGTAAGTGCTGGGGTGGATTAATAATGGCTCAATGGCGTGTGGATTTGTTATTGTTGGGGCTGGTTTTAAGGCAGGCTCAGATGTTTGTTACTGAGCTGGAATCGCTCGACGAAGTGGAATAAGATAAAAGGTATCACCGTGCCAAGCTGGATAAATTGTACGCGCTCAATGCGAAAAAAGCGATCACGCCACATCAATATATATAGTCACTAGTTACACGTAATGGCTCTAACGTGTAACGCGATCGCCCCTACGATATTGTGTTTTCCAATGCTGCCTTGCACGTACTCAATATCTATCACACCAACCCATGACTTTTTGCTGAATCCAACGAAATGTCTGGAAGGTTGCGAAGCATCTCATCCCATGTACTCTGTGCTTGCAACGCTTCTACGATAATTCGGAGCGGTTCGGCAAAGATCGCTGGAAAATCTGCCTCTTCAGGAAACTGAATTTTATACGCTAACTGCTCTTGAGGTGGAGTGAACTGAGCGTTGACTCCTTCTTTGTTACCTCTTGCATCAACCCTATACCAACCAACTTCAGGCAAATGGATTGCATTGAAACCGTGCAAACTGTACGGCGCACCTTTATCATCAATACTCAACCTCTGATAACAAAATCCTGTGGGAATCTGGTTTGCTCGTAACAGTGCTGCCAGCAGATGACTCTTAGCGTAGCAATAACCTGTTTTGTGTTGAAGCACATCTGAAGCTCGGCAAGTCAAAGGATTCATTTGATAGTCAAAACTGTGACAGATTTCGTCTCGCACCCACTCAAAACACGCTTTTGCGATCGCCATTGGGGTTGCACATCCCAGTGAGATTTGTTTGGCGCGTTCCATAATTTTGGGATGCTGCCAGTCGATGACTTCACTAACCTTCAAATACTCTTCCATATCAATCGATACGAATACTGTAACTTCAACTCTAAACACCTTACCAGTAATTTCAAAGCACTCCACTTGTCAGTGCAGTATGCTATTTGTACCACATGGCATAAGTGCGAATTCCGTAGTAAACATTTGGGCTATTACGTGTAATGCAGTCGCGGACTAATTGCCAACCCTGATCGTCCAGCAATCATCTTGTAAATCCGGCGGTAGTTCTGCTGGAAACTCATCAGTGGCATCTATCATGACGCTAAAGTGTTGAGAGGCGTTTTTTCCTAACCTCTTGATTTCACGCAGCCATTTTGCAAGGTTCTTACCCATAAAATCAGGATTAGAGGTATCGAGAATTAACAGACGTACTCCGCTATTCGCCATCCGTCGCAGCCGTTTCTCAATTTGTTTAGATGTAATTGATGAGGGTTTAAGGCGGTAGGGGTCAGGTACATAGCCACCTTTTGCAAATATACTGTATCGACCAACTTTTACGGTATCGCCATTATCAATAGACGCCATGAAGATGAAAACTTCGTGCTTATCAGGGCAAGATTCGTAATCAACGACGTTCAAAACGGTAGCGGCAACTTCGCTGTTTAGGTATTCATGAGTTGAAGTTTCATCCAGCCACAAAGTCTCAAGTTTATCTTTTCGTGGGATAATGAACTCGCCAATGTCTGGGTGAAACTCTCCAATATTAATTAAGGCATACCCTTTGCCAAACTCCCGCTTCAACTGATGTATCTGCTTGAACGCCTTCGCCACAAAACTTCCATCTTCAAGGACTTCTAAGCAGAAGTCATTTAAAACTGATTCCACAATTGAAATTGCATCCACAATAAATAGGGCTGTACTTGAAGTTGATGATAATAGCTAATTCTAGTATGTTTAATTGACAGTGATTTCAAGTTGCGCCATCACCTAGAGGGAAAACCCTTTACTTTGTCTGATTGATTGTTGTTGCTGTTCTTCTATTATTTCTTGCAATACGCGATCTGCTTTTTGCCAAAGCATCAGGTCTTCTCTCTCTACTGACCCAATATGAATAGGTGAATACTCAAGCTCACCTGACTGGTTTCGGTTGACAGACACCCGGAAAATCTAACCTCTTTCATCATGGTTAAACACCAATTCTCTACCCTGTTTCTCCAGAGTGGCACGTTTGAATCTAAGGCTATTTGAGCCAGTTTCTCTTAACTGCCAGTTGATTAATTCAACAGCAATAGGCACAGCCATCGCTAAGAATTCCGACTCAATATGCTGTTTTTCATCAAGTGACTGTTCTGGTTCTAACTTTTGAGTTGCCAGTTGATTGCTAGCGATTAGGACTAATTCTCTGGCTTCATCTTGTGTCCATCCGGCTGGACTGGCAAAGATAATTTCTTCAACATCTTGGGGTGGTTTATTATCTTTGAGCGCCCGTATAGCAATTTCTTTATCTCGGTCAGTCACTAATAAGTTTTGCAAGTCGGCGCTGTAATACTTATATAACTCGGCTGTTTGATTCGGGGTTAGTTTTGGTTTATCTGTGGCTAGAGTTTGAGTTTGATTAAGAGCAACTACATCCACTGGTTTTTGTGATCTATGGAGTTGATCCAAATAAACAATCACTGCTTCCAGGTCATCGAATATGGTTCTTCCGGTTTCTAGCTGCTGCTGATTTTGAGAAAGTTGTTGCGTTAATTCTAATACTGTTTGGGTTAAGGCTGAAGAGACAGTCGATTGCTCAACATAATCAGAAATTGATGAAATGGCTCTCTTCTCTAGATATGATTTTAACTCAGTCGCAAGCACTGCATCCAAGTCATTAAATGTAGCTTTAGCTGTAACGAGTTCCTCTTTGTATTGAGAAAGTTGTTGCGTTAATTCTAATACTGCTTCAGTTAAGGCAGATTCAACAGTCGATTGCTCAACGTAATCAGAAATTGATGAAATAGCTTTCTTCTCTACATGGGATTGTAACTCTTGAGTAATCGCCGCGTCTAGTCCGTCGAATACAGCTTTATTCTTAGCTAGCTGCTGCCGATATTGAGAGAGTTGTTCTGTTAATTGTGGTAACGTTTCACTTAAGGCATCATCAACTACTGACTGTTCAATAAAGTCAGCAATTGCATTCACAGTTCTTTGTGATAAGAGTTGTTCCCTTTCAGCAATCGCCGCTAATAGCTCGTCGTATGTGGTTCTTACGGCTGATAAATTCTGATGATACTCAGACAGTTGTTTTGTTAACTGTGGTAATGTTTCAATCAAGGTTGACTCAACTGCTGACTGTTCAATAAAGTCAGCGATTGTATTTATGAGTTCTGAACTGGCTCGTTGTTCCACATCTGATTTAGCTGGGTTTGTCTGGTGTTTAATTTCGGGTATATTTTGAGCTTTTTTAGGTGATATGGTTGATATTAGCTGTTGATTCTCTTGGCTATTATCTACAGATTCTAAGAAATTATTTAAACGTTTAATTTCGCTATCGTCACGTTTAGAGTCGTAGTTTATCCCTAATTCAGACTGGAGCTTTGTAAAGGAACACTTATATTTATTGAGATTACCTCCCTGTTTCCAGAGCAAACGGGGGCTACCATCTTCATTAACTGAGCCAATATCAATACCAAACTTGATGCCTCTTACTCCACCGTGGCTGTAATAACTGACGATGGATTTGACTTGATGCTCTCTCCATAGTCTCTCGATTAGTTGGGGCATAGTGGGTTTATCTACTGCCACTTGCTCAATCGCTCGGCGCATTATTTCTTCGCCTGGAAGTCCATCGCGTTCGACTCGTTCAAGTTGATTGCGGGTCATAGCTTTTTGCTTACTCTCCCAACTGCTTTGGACTTGAGTTAGCTGAAATTCTCGCTCTAGCAGTCGGGCGGAGTGTTCAGAGTAGGCGTAATTATTCCAAGTGCGGATAGATTTACCATTTAGGTTATTAACTCTAGATGCAACGATGTGGGTGTGGTCATGTTCTTTATCAGAGTGCCGCGCTATAAAGAAGTCATAAGCTGGTAATTCTATCTCAATAAATTCATCAATTAGCTGGTTTAGTTTGGTATCAGCTATCCTCTTATCTGGCTGTTTAACTTGGGATTCATCACCTTGAAGCCGCGACAACACAATAACCGATGCCAAGTGACGTTGAGAAAGATTAGCTAATTCGTCATCATTTAGCGTTCTATCACTTTTCGGTACACTAAGCATTAAGTGATAGCATGGGTCTTTTAGCTGGGGGTTAAGATGGGCTGATAGGGTAAATTGCTCTACCAATTCATTGGTACTTCTCCCGTACATATTCCCGCCAATAATTTTGGCTTTCTCTTTCTCAAGCACATATTTAGTAGTGCCACGAAATGATTTGTTAGCTTTGACTTTGGTAATCATTTAGCTAACCCTCTACCGATGCTTGAGTGAGTGATTGGCGAGTCTGCTCTAAAAGTGCTGTCAGTTCTTCAAGAGTTTTCAGATATGATTTCACCTCCACCGTCAACGGTTGGCTACCAATTTTCACAGCTTCGTTAATAGCTCTAGTCTGCTGATTCAGATTGTTACCAATCTTCTTTAACTCATAGATAGCCTGTCGGTTCACTTCGGGAATTACCAGTTTGGGATGTGGTAGAGGGTAATCAAATAATCTCGCTCTGATATAGTCACTTTGCACCACCCCATTGCACCGTTGCTCTAATCTAGCTTTCTCGGCATAGCTAGCCCTAAACGTGATTGTTATTTCTCGCTTTTCATCTGGTGCTACTGACCGATTGGTTAATGTGTCAGCTAGTTGATTACTAAGATTTATACGTGGGTCTGGTTGCATAACTAATTAGGCGTTCATTTATCTGCTTATTCATTTTTTAACCGGGTTATTCGCTGTAGCTGCGCTGGCACGCAGTGCCGCGCAGGTAGGCGAATAACCCGGAACCTCTTATTGGCTCATTTCTCCCTTTAATAGACCTGATAAAAGGGGGTTTGGGGGACACCCCCAACAAGCAACCACGACGCTTTACCCGGAGGGTAAAGTAGCACGTAGTGCGTTACGGCGTATTGCTTGCCTATGCCCCCACGACAGGACTGGGGAAACCAGAACCAGGGGGCACAACGGGAGACTGGGGGAGTACGAGACTTTGGCGATCCACGATTGACTCTGTGCAACAACAAGAGTGTAACCGGGGGCTGGCTCTGTTTAACAATGCTGCCAACAGCTTTTGATATCAGAGTGTTGATTCATGGGTAACTGCTTTTTTAGACTAGTCTACCTCACGAAGATACAAACCATTTTCTGTTTATATTCGTCACATCACGACAAGAAACTTAAACTTTTTTTGACCACGTTTTTTTTACAATTGAATAATTTATTACTAGTGCTGAATATGTCGCGCAAACCGAAAGCTGTCCCTTTATCAAAAATAGAAGATATTCAAACCAGTCTTAAACATAAAGCAGCGACTCCTAAAACTATCAGCCTGTCAGATTTAGTCCTCAGTTTGGCTAAACCTATTCAAGAGATGTTAGACGCTGGCTACTCTTATGACGATGTTTCTGATGTGTTTCAAGGTCATGGGGTAGAACTAGCGGCCAGTGGTCTGAAGAGTTTTCACAAGAAAGCTTTGACAACGAGTGCTAATACATCTGGTGAGAATTCGCTTAGTTCATCATCAGATTTAAATTCGGAATCATCTGAACAATCGACCTCACAAGAGATTTCTAATGCTGATGGGTCGTCTAGTTCATCGCCCTCTACAAGTGAAAAATCTTCAGATTTAACAAATAAAGCCACTAAGCGCAAGAAAGCGGTAGCTAAGGAGCAATCGGAGAAATCGTCATCAACTAGCCAACCAAATAGCTATGCTTTTGTGCCAAAAATTTACAGTGATGATGAAATATAAATGATTAATCGTAAAAGTATTTGAGAGAGAATATCGGTAGCTGATGTCAATTAATTTCCTGATATAAGCAGTATTGGTTAAGGATAATCCAGCTATCCCTAACCAATACTGCTACTATTGTCCATCAAGATAAATGACACTAATTAAGGAGAACATAAAGGGGATTTAATCTGAAAAAGCAGTAAAGCCTAACTTCTCACTACCGTTCAATTGCTTGGATTCTATAAGTTGTGCAATCGCACCCCTTAAATACCGAACACTAGGTTTATCCTCGCCCCACTTCCGGCTATTTCTAATCGCGGCAAAGCTGACTGGTGTTGTCACGGCTGAAGTAACAATGTTTAAAATCTGCGACAAATCCGCCTCAGAAATACTGACGAATTCTACCTCTGCAATTTCAAGCTCTTGGGTAGGCTTTGAGAAAATAGACTCCAGTTTATTAACTGCGTCATCTGGTGCAATTTTCTCCCCTCTGGGCATAACTGCTGGCTGGTGATGCTGCACCAGTTCCGGGAAAAATTTGAGTAATGTTCTTGCTGGATCTGGCTGACCATTTCCAGGGTGTAACTCTATCTTTAGCCAGTCTGGAATCATGCCGAGATTGCCACCGCTAACAGGTTCTCCAAAGTTATTAGGGTTAGCTTTGAAATATTCTCCACTAGCGACATTCATTTTGCGTAGACCACCAGCGCTGACAGACTGAGCTACACAACCAATGAAGTTAACCGATTGCTTAAAGGTGTCTGCCAGTCCTGCTGTGGCCTTGCCAACCACAGAAGTTAAGTTAGAGCCATGCAACACGATAATTAATGTACCGCCACATTTGGCGAAGCGACTCAGCAGATATTGGATAGCCCAAGTGCGATCGCTCTCATCAAGTAAGGACAGCAACCGCATCGCCTCATCAATGACTAACAGTAAGTTTTTGTGGGAGTAAGGTTCACTTGCATCTAACCCTTTAAGAAATTTAAGCAAGTCACGGGCAACTAGTTTATCTGAGCCGTCTGCATCTTTATCAGGGTATTTAAGAGCAGAAATCAGATTGCAACTAAAGGGGTAAACGTCCACCCCGGCTGTAAAGTATTGGGTGTTTAATCCCGAATCTAAAGCTAGAGATAATGTTGCTAAGATTGCTGCTAAGGTTCCCTTGCCACCTCGTTGAGTACCAGCGATCGCTATCACCTGGGAACTCATCATGTCTTCTATTTGGAAACCACTTTTCGTTAAAGCAGCGATGAGTGCGTTTGCTCTATTCGCCAAAGTCAGATGAGTTATAGTCTCTGGTGCAAGCCCATTAGCTGATGGCTGTAATTCTTCTGGTCTAGAAGGAGAAGCAGCTTGGTTCATCTGCCTAATATCTACAGTCGGTGATTGAAACTGCTTAATATCTACGGTCGGTGGTAACTGGGTTTGAGCTTGTGCGATAGCACTTATCTCAGACCGATTCACACGGCTGTCAATGGTCACATCTTGTAAATGGAGAGCCATACTCTGATAAGTGGGTAGCTGACGACCCTTGAGCTTGCCAAACCAGCCAAACATCCAGCGATAAGCATAAAAACGTTTTCCTGGTTCAACTTGCGTTAAATACTGGACAATATTTTCAAACTCAGCTAGAAAAAAGGCGTACTCTTCTGCCTCGTGTCGTTCTAGGAATTTGACGGTATTAGCAAGATGATCCGCTTGATAATTGCTCCGATTATCATAGTCACCAGCACGAGCAATCGCGTCTATAAAGTTGCCACGTACAAAGGGAAAAGGTGCAATTTCTTTAGTGCGGTTGGAGTGTTCGACTACAAACCATAGCCATGCAGCACCACCAATTAAACCACCAACTACAGCCAAAGGATTGACAGCATAACAAACCGCTCCTATCCCAGAAGCCAGTAAGCCAAATACACGGGTCATGTCTGCTTCATTCTCAGATTGCCGTGCCATTTCAAATAGTTGGTCTTTGCGCTCTTGCAACCATTCAGCAATATTCCCAGCTTCTAAATGCGAGAGACTGGGATACTGCAATCGCAGATATTCTGTTTGTTTAGTTGTGATTTTGGGGATATTATTTTCCACAAGTTAAATCCCTTATTGAGTTAAGAAGCCGCTAAAGTTCGCGCTCAATTTAGCGGCTATTGATTATCAGTCTTTGGTCAAGCGCCAGATGGCAAACCCAATTTCACCTGCCATCATTGTGCCGATATTAAATAAGATGCAGCCCAAAATCATGAATGGGGCTGTAAATTCAAATGGGTTACGAGCCGCAAAGGTGGTGACAATATCGAACGCCCAAACCGCAATCACAACTAACCCTGCACTAGAGCGATCGCGTGTACCTGCGGTCTTGTAGTCCTTCCACAGTTCACCAACAAGGTCAATCTTGCCACTAGGCTTGGTTTCAAGCTCATAGACCATGTGATCTTGGAGTTC
>NZ_KV757664.1 GCF_001712795.1 Nostoc sp. KVJ20 | reverse complement strand
AACACCATAAAGCCAGAATTGAACAATATCGATTTCGCAGAGATCCCAAGGGTTACTTGGCTAATTTAGAGAGTCGTCTTCTCTAGTAAGTTTTACCACACTAGCTTTCGGTAATCTTGGGATAATCAATCGATTTGGGAGATGATGGACTAACCTCATAAGAGCGATGTCTACGACGGGCTGCGCCTAAGCTACTTCTTCTATCCTAAGATTTCCGCTCGTCAGCAGCCCATCACCAGCAACCACATCCTGTGATACACCAAGGAAGAAGCTCAAAGTCGCGGATGCTGTCTATGATGCGGTGGCTTGTGCTGACTTCTAAATTTTGTAATGCCAACTTCAAGATTATTCCTTTTTTGCGTAAAGTACGAAAATTGAGGTGAATAGTACTATATAACGGTACTTATTATGGATAAACCGGGGACAACAATAAGAGTCTCCTATATAATTTACTTCTATCAAAAACTGCTCTAGCTTTCGTCTAGGGCAGTTTTTTATTGCGCGGTAGAAGCCGGACTCTGTAATGCACCTAAGATAAGTAGTTACTATTAGCTAAGACTTTCGCACTTTCCTACATCCTCAACGCTTTCAAAGTCCCAATTGATTAGCTCTTTGTTCACTAGCTCGATCAACTCGCTGCCAAAGTTCACAGTCTTCTCGATAAATAGCCAACGCTGCAATCGCATCTTTTGCATCAATATCTTTTCCTTGAGCCACTAATGAAATCAGGTAATCTATTGCTTTATCTTGTCGCAACATCCCAATTGCGAGTAACAATGTGCGACGAAGTTCTACGTTTCTTGTTTGCTCCCAGCAATTTCTGAGATGATCAAATGCTTCCTCTAATCGTGATTCACCCAACGTCAATGCTGCTAACTCACAGATTTGCTCCTTCGGATCAAAAAGAAAACCAGCAACTATTGCAAGTGAATCAGCCGGAGCCAGTTGTAACAAACCACTGAAGCACTCTGAAATCACCTGTGGTGCTTGATCGCCTATGCGGGTTTTCAAACGAAGTAAAGGTACACCTTGAGGATTTCCTGTGTAGGCGATCGCCTTTGCAGCAGCAGTTCTTGCTTCTGGTTTGGGGTCAGCTAGTAGATCGGCTAATTCGTTCATTACGTCTGAGTAGTTCATTCTCACCAGACCTAAAGCACATATACCCCGAAGATGGGCAGCAGTATCTTCAACTCCTCCCCATACTGGCTCCATCTGAATATGTCGAATCCCTTGCAGAAAAAGGTTTTCATCGCTGTATTCTAAGTGATACAGTGCTTGTGCTATCTCTTTCTTGGCAAGACAATTTTGGTCTACTTGTGTGGGTTTGACCATCATTCGAGCAAAAGCTTCTACAAGATCGCCAACCAACTCAGTAATAGTAGATTCGCCTACTATCTTGGCTGCTTGGGCAACAGCCATAGAATATTTGCTCTTAAGAACTTGGCGTAAAATTATGATCCCTGACTCACTTGTGGGATGCTCTCGAATTTGGGCAAGAATAGATAAAGTTTCTTCTAGTTTTCGTGATTTTGGCATATATCATCCCACAACCAGGCGCTCTGTTTTGGACTTAAAGCACTTACCAGTAGTAAAATGCAACAAGTATTAAATATGTCTGGTTTGTTATCTGAATCTATTAGTGCTTAATCTCATTTGAGATTAAAAGCTTACTATTAAAGCAACGATCCGGTCGTACTCTTGCTGCACTACTGAAACAGGCAATCGATTTAATCGGCTCTCTAACACCAAGGGAATTCCCTTTGGAAAATTAGTAATCTGAGATAACCACCAAGTATTGTCCGTAATCCGCGAATGTATATCTTGCCGTCCATCATTGTCTGAAATGTGAATTTCTAAAAGTTTCTCTGGTGGAAGTCCCAACCATTCATTCAACAGTATTTCGGTTTTGTCACGCCAAATGTTGAGATGGGCCAAGTCCACAACTATCTTGACCTGGGGAACATCTTGGCAAAATTGAGCAAGTTCTGAAGCATTATCCAAAAGGTTCTCAACAGTGCTATTTGTGAGTGTAGGATACATTGTTTCTACACCCAAAGCAATACCTCGCGTTAGACAAACCCGATGAAGACGATGAATATTTTCTACAAATGTTGTGTATGCTAAAACGCGTTCAGTGGTTTTACAAAAGTTTCCTCCATGTACTGAATAAGCGGTAACACCTATACTAGCTAGATAATCTGCCAATCGTTCAAAATATTTCCAATCTTGAGGTTGAGCTAGATTGAAAGGATAGTGGCGTGCGCTGCAAACAAAAGCATGATGCGCTCGATAGACCATTCCCTGTTGTCTAAAATCCTCTACTGCTTGCGCTGAATCAGTATCAGGTCGAGGCCCAATTGCTAGCTCAACATACCGGATTCCTGCATTCCAAAATATTGTTAATGCTTCACGGGTTGAAACTCCACCATAGGCTGACAAGCTCAAATACAATTGCATCAGTCTTCCTCTATGGATGAATAATTAAAAATAGCTCTTCTAGGTTTAAGTGCGAATATTTTGAGGGAGTAACCTACTAATGTGCTGATTTCAGCCGCTAATTGCTGTTTTTGTGACTCTGGATATTCCATATCTCTAAGTAAATATTTTACGTCACCATAAATGTAGTCCTCAATTTGCCCTTTTATAGAAGTTTCACTACACTCGTTGACGTTATATATGCGTTTTAATGGTATTTCATTGATCGAATGCTCAACTGAACCTAATTTTAGAGACAGAGTATAGCTATACCCGATAAAGTTACGTTCGTCATCGTAACCATTCAGGTCTTCGTGAGTTTGGTAGTTGCTCAAACCTATCGGTAGTTCGAGCATCGCCAATAACCAAGTAGTTGGATCTTCTGCAATACTAAATTCTGATTTGCGCGTGTACCAATTATTACTTTTAGTCTGTTTTAACTCTTGTACAAATGCTCTTAATCCTGGCGTTGGCAACAAGCAACGAGCATCAGTAGCCAGAGCATCAGTGATCCGTTTAAGTTCTATTGCTTGTGTTTCTACCAGTGTCTGTTCTGCGTCATGAAGTTCTTGCATTCGTGCTTTTACTAATTGTTGCAAATCTGCAATCTGTGGGTCGAATTGACTGATATGCTTTTGCACTAATTCTTCATAACTAGAAAGTAAGGAATTAGAATCTGTCATCGCATATTCCTCATTTTTGAACAATATTGCCGGAAACCAACTACCGCAAACCACTTCAATAGTTCTTTTGTACTAATATATCATTAAGCATTTGATTTTTTAAAAGGATTACGTTAAATTTAGCGATCCTGTCGAATGGCAATTAAACTACAGTTGGCAGCAGTACACTGACCTAATTTTTCAAATGGAGGCTCTCATTGGACATCTACCTGCTAGGCCATTGTTTAAGTCAAGTTTTGGCTATTAGTTGGGCAGTAACTCTGATGCCAAGGCTTGCCAAACGTTATGCAAACGACTTTTACAACCGGTGCTATGTCAAAATTACTCGAGTGCAATCGCTGTCTCTTTTACGCCCATAACCCTCAGCTAGTCTGCGCCGTTCACCCAACTGGCCCATCCGGTAACACCTGCCTTGATTTCCGGGATGATCCCGAATTAGAAACTAAGCAATTTGTAGACTTTCTAGGCATTGGCGAGACTGATGACAATCCCTATAACGATAATAACCAGCAATGGGAACCAGAAGGGGCAAGATATGTTAATGGCGAACTGACAATAGAGCGCACATTTTACAACGGCGAGTTGATTGTGCAGCCACAAGAACGGTGGACGCAACAGCAAAAGCTGGAGTTACTTGATTGGCATCCGATGTTTACTGGCAGATGTCCCCAGTGCAATGGTCTTTTTGACCGGGACTGGTCAGCGCGTGTGCATTGGGATTGTGAGTGTGGCTGGATGGATGATACAATTTAGAGCATTCGCTCTTTCTCACTTCCTTGACAGCATCAGTAGGCTGTGATTGGATAAAAGCTGTTAGGGACTTACAAAAAAATAAAGTACCAGCCATTTAGAATATTTAGGAAGCGCGGATCTACCAGCCCCCACTAAATCTCTATAATGGAAATCCCTAAAGTCATGCTCACTGACACTATTAAATCTACCTTTAAAGATGCAGCGAAAAAACTAACTGGCAGTCGCTGTTCATAGACTTTATGGCAAAAGTCACCGAAGATTACTTCGATAGTTTAGCACGCATTGCAGAAATAGTATTGGGGTGGAATCGCCAGAGTGTATAACTTGACTTGGATGAACGGCGGACGGGGATAGTCTGTGTAGATAATTATCAGGCAAAGGGAAAACACAAAGACACAAGACACAAGACACAAGCACTTAACCCACTTGTATTAAACCGGGAAAGCCCAATCGCTAAAAACCTTTGAGAGCTTTATTTTCCAGTTTTTTGCTTAGAATTTTAGTTTATAGTTTCAGAATCAGGCTTTGATGATGTTTTCTAAAAGTAACACAAGAGGGTTAAGTACCAACATTTTTAGTTGAGTCTACAGCTTGCAGTAAGTTCTACATTGAGGAAAGTTCCTGAGCGGGGTGTAATTGAACGCAACTGCTGGATAAAACCATTAAATCTAGCATCAGTTACGCCAAACCCAACTTCAGCACAAGCAGATAAACCCCCTTCAATTGGAATAGGAGCGCCTTCCCTTGGGCTATATACAATAAATTTATCAACAGTACCAGTACCAACCGCAAACCCGATAACTTGGCGAACTGTTCGCAAAGCAGCATTATCTAGAGGGCCACCTATACTACCAACACTAATATTAACAGCACGACTTTCAGCCAATGCTGGCGCACTCATCGACAATACTGCCCCGACAATCATTAAACAGGTGAACTTATTCATTTTCTTTCCTCACTCGACTTAAACTTATGTATTTACAAAAACATAAACTCACTAAATAATATACGGACATTATCTGAAGATAATCATTTATTAAAGCGGGGTTTAAGAAGCAGCTTTTTGACAGGTTTTATGCGTGGAATACTACAACGTGCGTGTCTAAGACAAGCTGCTAAGAGTGTCTACGCTCTGTTCCTGTTCGGTCAATTAGGAACTTCAATGATTGCTGGGCAGGGTTTTCCCAAAATAAGATATTTTTAAATTAAATTTATACTAATGTTAACAAAAATATCAATTAATTATTTTAAAGTTAATTATCCCACATGATTTTTTAAAATTATTTAACTTGATGTTTACTGTTAAATTGGTATCTAAATACTAGAGCGAAAGCAGCTTTAGTATGGCCTTTTGACAAAAGTTTTCCGATTATCTAAAATTGCTTTTATACATGAGGTAAGTTGCCCTAAATAGTTTTCTACTTAATTATTTATTCTCCAGTAAACATTTAAAAAATCAAGTAAGTGCTGTTTCTGCTGAAAAATAATGGCTCATTAGCAGATAGTATGCTAAATCCGTCGCTAAATAAACTTAAAATCTATACTGGGCAATACTAACAGCCGTGATCACAAACTTTTTAGGTTTGATGCTGAAATTTAGCCTACAAGTATCTGTAACCTTGATTTTAAAGCAAAGTTAGCAACTCTAATTAAAAACCTAAGAATAACACCGACTGAAGAACCAAAATAATTTTAGCCTCAATAAACAAAGATTTTACACATAGGATTTTTCAGATGATTGAAGTCAACTTTAATGTTTGGGGTAACGGGTCTATCAACCGTTCTGGGCGCATTACTTCTAATGCACCGACTTACGTTGTTATTCATGGTTATCAAAGCACTGGCGGCAATGCAGGCAATAACTACAAACCCGCTAACTGGATGGCAAACATAGCCCAAACTATTCGGCAGCGTGAGTCAAATGCTAATATCATTCTGGTAGATTGGGAACAAGGAGCTAGTTCCTTGTGGTATCCCACTGCCGCCGCCAGAACACGCGATGTCGCTAATCAGTTGGCTACCTACTTAATAAATAATGGCGTAGATCCGAATTACACCAACCTAATCGGGCATAGCCTGGGAGCGCATATTGCTGGATTTACGGGTTCAACCTACCGTGAATCTACAGGGCGTTTTCTTGCTCAAATAGTAGGACTAGATCCAGCAGGCCCTGAGTTTGAAGGCAAAGCAGCAAGCGAACGTTTAGATCCAAGTGATGCTACTCGTGTTGTATCTATTCATACTAGCGAAACTTTAGGCTATGATGCTCGCTTGGCTACCCTAGATGTCTATGCGAACTGGAATGACTTATTTCAACCTGGACAGTGGAATTTTGCTGGCAATCACAGTTATGCCCACACTCTCTATACAGAATTACTCCAAGGTTATAGCTTTACCCAGTCCAACAGTATTCTCCTGAACTTGAATACAGTAGTTAATGCTGGATTTACTGGGCAGAACGATGCCAGTACTAAAAATAATAAACGTATTGTTGCTCTCAATCTTGTGGGTACTGCTAACAACGATACCCAAGCGGGTGGTGCAGCCAATGATACTATCCGTGGTAATGCAGGAATTGACTACATTACAGGTGGTGATGGTAACGATTCTGTTTTCGGCGATAGTGGTAACGATCTTGTTTATGGTGGACGTGGGAATGATTCTGTTTTCGGTGGCACTGGCAGCGATCGCCTGTTCGGAGATGAAGGTGACGACGTACTCACTGGAGCAGATACAGTAGCAAGAGGTATTGCTGAAGTTGACCTTTTAACTGGTGGCACCGGCAGCGATCAGTTTGTCTTAGGTACTATTGTAAGTGTCTTCTACAGCGATAGTAATGCTATTACGGACGGACTGGGCGACTACGCTATAATTGCTGATTTTGATGCTTTGTCAGATACGCTTCTATTGTCTGGCTCCAAATCGAGCTATAGCTTGGGAGCAGTACCAACTGGTTTGGCTACGGGTACAGCCTTATTTCTGAATGAAACTAGTCCTGAATTACTTGCTATCATTCAAGGCTCTAGCAACCTCAGCCTTAATGCCAGCTATTTCTTAACTGTCTGAAACTCATCTTAAAATCCATCGCTCTTTCTTACTTCCTTGCGCTTAATGCCTGCTTGCTCAGTTGCATCACAATATTTTGGGGTAATGGGTCTATGACTGCATCAGTCGGCAGAGATTTAATAAAAGCTGTTATCTCTTGCCCAGTTTTGTATTTCCCCTCACTCCAAGCTGAAGCCATCTGTTTCGCTACCCGGTCAGCATCATCAGGGTTCGCATGGGCGGTAATACATTGAATATCATTACCTGTAAATGATATCCATGTCTGCCAAAGTCCCGTAACTGGATGCTGAACAATCCCTGTGGTCAGTTCATTGTCCTCAAGTACTGCTTTCTTTTTTGGGCCACCGAATCCTTTAAACATTACTTTCTTTAGTAAACGCTATCTTTTCAGAATGCCCAAAATAAATGCAGCGATCGCCTACGGCGGGCGGTTACGCCATCGCGCTTTTTTTACATCTGCAATTCAACGACTCACGTTCCCTCTAGCGTTGCCTTGAGAACAGCGAACGCTACAGAGGAAGCAGTGATTGGATTGCTAGTGGCAAAGCAATTCATCTATGGCGCTACTTTTTCTTTAAACTGTTTCCCAGCAGAAAACGCAGGCACAATGGTAGCTGGAATAGTCATTGGCTCATTGGTTTTCGGATTACGCCCTTCGCGCTCTGAGCGATCGCGTCGCTCGAATGACCCAAACCCAATGAGCGTTACCTTTTCACCATTAGCTACAGCTTCGGTAACGACTGACAAAAAAGCACTGATGATTTCATCAGCTTGCTTTTTTGTGACGTTGGTCTTTGCTGCTACAGCATCCACTAGTTCGCCTTTGTTCATAAATCACCCTGAAGCATTGCCAGTATTGGAAATTTACTTTACCATTACTTCCTCTTGTCACGAAAGGGGGAAAAGTACTAACAATCAAGCAGCATACGAAAATTAACAATGCACGGCTAGTGCTGTGGCGACTTAATTCAAGGTACAGCCAGTTGAGTTTTAGGAGAGTATCTACCGTATTCAAAGAGCCAATCTACAGTTTGCGCCTTTTTCAGGCGATTTCTCCGGCTTTGCAATTGGATTGAACTTGAGTAACTCAGTTGAACCAGGTAATACTGTTAATACCTTTGTTGTCAACGATATAGTTACTGCCAGTCTTTGCCTGACTGAAAGAGGAGTCTCAGTTGGGCCAATTACAGATGTCGGTCACGGAGTGCAATTATCCACCTTCAAGGATATTGACGGAAATTTGTTAGGGCTTCGGCAAAATCCGCAGTCTTAACTGGATTTGCAGCTAAATCGGGGAATTAGCCAGCGATAGGATTGCTATATCACTGATGTAACTATTGTTAAAGCTTGTTTTTATCCAATTTCCACAAATAAGATTTTCCCAAATTGTTTACATATTTTTCTCCGAGTTTTTTTCAAATGTTTTGATTTTATGAAGATTTTTGAGTATCTATAACCAATTGATTTAGCTCTTCTTGCATTTGGTTATGAACTAATTCATAACAATTATTCACATAATTACGATCCTTAGCTGCATCTCGACCATATCTTTCAAAAGTAATTGGATCACATACACGAGTATGAATCTGCACAGGTAGAGGAATATTAGGCAGAGGCCCAATAGACAAGCCCCAAGGTAAACCTAAATAAATTGGGAAAATTCCTGGGTCTATTTCATAAAGCCACGGCAATCCTAACTCATGTAGTTGTTTGACTAAATCATAGCAATCACATAAAACAATCAACGTATCATGAGCGCCTACAGAAATCACTGGAATAATTGGAACTTCTTGTTTTAAAGCCAGCTTGACAAAGCCCTTATTCTCAGCAAAATTAATTTTATAGCGTTGGCTGTGAGTCCGAAACATATCATATTGTCCTCCTGGATATACCAGAACGCTAGCCCCCATCTCAAAAGCTGCACTAGCCATCTTTGGATGTGCAACAATCGCTCCAACTTTCTGAGCTAATTGGGCTATCTCTGGACTCACTTTCCAAGCAGAAGAGTGCATTAGACCATACACCAAACGCTCTGTTCCAAATCTAGAAAACCAATCATACATCATCATTACTAAATCTGGAGAAGCCATTCCACCATTGTGAGAACCCACCAGTAGCACTTTTCCTTCTGTTGGTATGTGATGCCACCCATCAGTTTTTACTTGAAAATAGTAACGGTAAAACCATGACCATACAGGCATCAGTAATCCAATCAAATTAACATCTCGCTGTGTTAAAGACCATTGAATTTTCTTCGATAATTCTGCTCTTAAGGAGTTGTCAGTACTAATATAATTTTTCTCTACCTGTTTTTGTAATTCCATAAATTTCGCTTCCCTGAATGTCTTACTCCTGTAACTGTTTATTAATATTTTTTAGTGATGCAGAGGTACAGCTCTACATACTCGTTCTACCTACCAGCCAAAACTCTGTTTGCCTGTTGTTAGCCACCATCCCTTGATAAATTTAGTTCGCCATAAACGTTGATACTAAATGTAAATTCGATATCAATGTAGTTTTTGGTATATCCTGTGGGCAAAGGCGCAAAAGGTGCAGATCGCTGTATAGCATTGAGTGCTACTTGATCAGTTACATTAAATCCAGAGGTTTGTACAATATTGAGATTGCTAACTTGACCTGAACGGTTAATAGTAAAGTTAAGCACCGTTCGTCGATTAGACTGGCTCATTCCTGGTAGCCACTGCCTCTGAACGCGTTGCTTTAGTTTATTTAAGTAAGAGGTGAGGTCTATATCTTGACTATGGGCATCAATACCAGAAGCCCCAAGGCGATCGCGGTTGGAATTAGGCACAGCTGCAAGTTGATCGCCGCGATAATTCTGACTAGATATGCCCACAGTACCACCCAACAAACTTGCTGCACCTGTTTTTAGAGATGACTCAGCTTGCGTCGGTGTTCGCCCACTGAATCCAACTATCGACTGCCCTAACTTCTTAGGATTGTTGGATGCTGGTAGTGTCGTAGCTCTTTCAAGTGTTGTTTTTCCCAATTGGGCTGGCTGTGCCCTAGTCATTGGTGCTAACGCAATTTTCTTTGAATTAGGTAGCTGTGCTGGGGTTGAAGGTGCTGTGATTATTTGTTTCGGGTTGAGTATTAAAGGTGTTGTCAAAGGCGCTGTTTTCAGAAGCGGAACTGGCTTTGGTCTAGCCACTGGTGCTACTGGAATTTTCTTAGAATTAGGTACTTGCGCTGTGGTTGCAGGTACTGAAGGTATTTGCTTCGGATTAGGTGATGTTTTTATAAGTGGAACTGGCAGTGGTGTAGTCATTGGTGCTACTGCCTCGCTTGCAGATGCTGATGCTGTTTTTCGAGATTTGAATTTCGGTTGTTGACTAGATAGATTTGGTAATTCCGTTTTCTGCTGCTGCCGTCCTACCTGGAATTCTTTGAGGGGAAATGAGGCTGTTAAGTCAGAAGAACGCTCGTTATCGGCTTTATGTCCGATCAGATTCGCTGACTTGATCACAGAAATAGGTCTTTCTGGCAAAGCCTTACCGCCAGCAAGAGAATTTTTGGTAGCCTGGAGTGAGGTTTCAGGAGGTATGTCTGTTGTATTATAGGGAACTTCAACTATCTCGATTGGAATCTCTTGACTAATTTCTTGCTTCGGCTCATGCATCAAAGCTCTGTGCCAATATTTGCTCCCTATTAATAAAATAGAGTGCAATAGGATAGAAGTAACTACACCTTGGAGCATATCGAGAGAGCGCACGCTCCGATGGCACACAAATTCATCAAATGAAGCCATGTTATTGTACTTTCTTTAATGGCAGCCTCAACAGTCTATTTATAGGGTACAAGCTTCTGTTATTTTCGGTTGTTTATAAGGCTGTAGGAAACAGAAGATGTTGCCTCCAAGCAATCGCACTTCCTGAATCTTCGCACCAGATTTCCCACCAACACCTTACCCCATCACTGCACTAGCCCACATCAGCAGAACTTTCGGCAGCCTTGGGAAATCGATTGGCTACGCTTTGCTTCAAGAGCGATGTCTACGACGGGCTGCACCTACGCTACTTCCTCCATCACCAGATTTGCCTTTTCAGCACCCCATCACCAGGAAGCATGTTCTGTATGCCACCAAAGAAAAAGCTCAAAGTCGCAGATGCCGTCTGTGATGCGCTGGCTTGTGCTGACTTCTAAATTTTGTCATGCCAACTTCAAGATTATTCCTTTTTTGCGTAAAGTACGAAAATTGAGGTGAATACTATTATATAACGGTATCTACTATGGATAAACTGGGGACAACATTAATTGCCTCCCATATAATTTACTTCTATTAAAAACTGCTCCAGCTTTCGTCTAGGGCAGTTTTATATTGCACGGTAGAAGCCAGATTTACAAATGCACCTAATGGTGAATGGTAATTGGTATTTGGTTCATCTTGGCTAGGACTGTAAACCAATGGTTGCTTTGAGGAGCCACAATCAAAAAGGTGATTCACAACTTTTAGTCCGCGTAGGTTAGCCTGCAATTATGATTTTCAGTTCAACTGGTATAGACTGCAATAATTGACAATGCAGTGGTGTCGATTTTTATGTTGGAGCAACAACCGGAAAATTTACAGTTTTATATTAAAAAGTTAGCCACAGAAGCTTTACAAAAATCAGATCCCTCAGCATGGTTTGAAGTTCTATATTCCAAAGCTAAAGGAGACACAGCACAAATTCCTTGGGCTAAGTTAGCTCCTCATCCTTATCTACAAGATTGGTTGACGAATCATGAACCGTTCGCTTCTGGGCAAAAGGCGCTAGTCATTGGTTGTGGTTTGGGAGATGATGCCGAAGCTCTAGCTCATCAAGGGTTTGAAGTAACTGCCTTTGATATTTCACCGACAGCGATCGCTTGGTGTCAACAGCGATTTCCAGATTCGACTGTCAATTATGTAGTTGCAGATTTGTTAGCAATTCCCCCACAATGGCATCAAGCTTTTGACAAAGTTTTTGAATGTCGTAATATTCAAGCTTTGCCTTTGAATGTGCGTTCTTGGGTTATTTCTTCAGTTACCTCTGTACTTGCTCCTGGTGGAACGCTGTTGATGATTACTCATGTTCGAGACACAGAAGCTGAACCATCGGGCCCACCTTGGCCATTATCTAACTCAGAATTAGCACAGTTTGAAACTTTGGGATTACAGGAAGTAGAACAATTCGTATTTTTAGAGTCTGAGCAAATTGACGTTAAGCAAGTGCGAATTGAATATACAAAGGCATAATTCTTTGACAGCCTTCTGATGATCACGTTGTGAAAGCTTATGTGGACTGAATCATAAGGTATTCAATCCACCATTGTTGAGTTGAGTTATCTAATCAGAGACGATCCAGTTAAACCTTGACTCGTCGGAGTCAGCTTTACTCCTGATCCTGATCTTGATCAATTTTTTCGATATCATCAGGTGTACCAGTGGCAGAAATTTTTGATGTACCAGATTTACCTGCACCTGAATTGCCGCCAGAAGCGCCAGCACCGCCTGAGTGTTTAGAATCAGTGTTGCCTTGTTCATCTTGAAGCTGTTCAAGGCGGTTTTTTTCTTGAGCTTTATCTTTTTGGTCAGCCATATTTTAAAAACATTTTTTGCTATCGTTTAGCTCTTAAATCTAGCATTTTTCCGGTTTTTGCGACGTAACATCGGCAAATGTGTAAGCTTGCTGATAGTTAGCGATCGCGGCTGGTGTATGGAACCAAGCCAACCGAGAGTAGCCTTGAGGCTACAGCAGCACTCCCGTTAAAATTTATCGCAGATTTGTTGCTTAAGTAGGCGCAGATCCATCAAGCGCATTTCTGCAAGCCTCAGCAGTTTCTGTGCCAAAACCACCAGCTTGAGCATGACGGAGTAGCGATTGTACTATCGGCATCGCAATACTCATGCCAAATAAGGCATTGAAACCTGCAATAACCACTGGTGCAGATAATACAACTGTAAATTCTGGAAATAAGGCTAATACAGCTACTAAGACCAGAAAAACAATTGGTGTCGCAATACCTGCTGCCTTTGCCGCTTCTACAATTAAATTTTTATACTCTTCAACAGTAATGTCGCCCCGATAAAGATCCAAGGAGTATGAAATCGCTGTGACTATAACTTGGGTGAGAATAGCGGTTCCTGTAGCAGTAATCCCTAACTTAGCAATTGTTCCAGAATTGCTGACAATAGAATCTACGGCATTGTAAACCCGAATATAAAACTGCTCTCCAACAGTCATTACTTCGGCTCCGCGACGCAGATTATCAGCGCCCACTTCCCACAGGATGTTGTCAGCACCGTTTGAGCCTCCTTGAGAGCGTGGAATGATATGGCTCCCATGTTTATCGCTCAAGAATTCACGAATAGTCCGTTCGTTAGCTCCTAGCTTTGATGTTCCTGGAATTTTCTCAAAAAGCTTCATCACATCTGCGTCAGAGCGAGGTAAATCCCCAGTTCTCAGACCAGCACGATACCTGAATCTATTGGCAATCTTGGGCATTTCTAGGGCTAATTCCGCCGCAGTCGAAGGCAGCTTTTGCAATGCTTCGGCTATGGACAGACTCGAAGTACTCACACCAATAGCAGTTGTTTCAAATGCTTTACTGACATTTTGTACTGCTTGAAAACCCTGCTGTGCTGTTGCAGGTAAATCAGTAATTGCATTAATACTTGAGGTGGTAATCTCTACAGTAGTATTCTTGATTCCATCAACTACTTCTTCTATCCCCTTTGCTGTATTATTTGCTGCTTCTTGCGCTTTATCTTTAAGCGTATCTGCCAAATTTCGTGCTTGGTTGATGAAATCCATGTTTTAGTAAACTAAACTGTTGTTTTGATGATTTTGTATTTAGTTCAGCTTCTCCCCTCAAAGCTAAGAACCACATCAGCATTAATCATGAACTTTCAGAGGAATATCTAAAGAGATAGTAAGCGCGGATTTCTCACCAAATCTGAAAAAAGGGGATCAAAAACTGCGAAAATGTATATATAGAAAGCATTTCAGCAGTTGTAGAGCATGACCCCAGCTTCGACAGTTCGTATACCAAAACAGTTCAAATTTGAACAGCCAAAGTCAGTTCCAATCGTAGTTAATTTCCAGGGTGGACAAGTAACATCTGATGCAGGCTTAAGCCTAATTGCTGAAATAGATAGAAAACTGCAAATCACATCACAGTTTGCACTATGTTTCCAAGATTACCGAAAGCCTTATAGAATTGACCATTCAATAGAAAACTTAATTAAACAAAGAATCTACGGGTTGGTCATGGGATACGAAGACTTAAATGACCATGAAGAATTACGTCATGATCCGATGTTTACTCTATCATTAGGAAAAAGAATTGGAGTACAAGATAAGCCTGCAACATTAGCAGGGAAGAGTACATTAAATAGGCTGGAACATTGTCCCGAAGATGTAGAACAAGGAGCTGACAGTCGTTATCATAAAATTGGACATTCTTCAGAAGAAATTGAAAGCCTATTTGTAAATATATTTCTAAAATCTTACTCAAAAGAACCACGAAAAATTATTTTGGACTTAGATGTAACTGATGATTTAGTACACGGCAATCAGGAGCAAGTTTTCTTCAATACCTATTATGGAGGATATTGCTATGCTCCACTTTATATTTTTTGTGGGAAACACTTATTAGCAGCCAAACTTCGTCCTTCTAATGTAGATCCAGCGTTTGGGGCGTTAGAAGAGTTGCAGAGAGTCATTAAACAAATACGTCACCATTGGCAGAATGTTGAGATTTTAGTACGAGGAGATAGTGCCTATTCCAGAGACGATATCATGACATGGTGTGAGTCGCAGACTGGAATTGACTACGTTTTTGGATTGGCGCGAAACAGCCGTTTAATTCAAATGGCTACGGCGACTCAAAATAGAGCAAAGCTTGAGTTTGAGCAGAAGTTATCAACAGTAGCTTCATTCTTAGAAACTGTATTTAAACCAAATGAACAAATTTCTGAACTTGCTTGTGACCTGATTGATAACTCAATTTGGCACAAGTCGTTAGACTATCAGACTCGTGAATCTTGGAGTCGTAGTCGTCGTGTTGTTTGTAAGGTTGAATATGGAATAAAGGGAAATAATATTCGTTTTGTTGTTACAAGTCTTCCTAACAATAAAGTACCCCCTGGTCAACTATACAGACAAAAATATTGTAAGCGAGGGGAGATGGAAAATCGCTTTAAGGAACAACAGCTAGAACTTTTTAGTGATAGAACTAGTACTCATACATTTGCGGGAAATCAACTACGTTTATGGTTCTCTTCTCTTGCTTATGTTTTGATGAATGCATTGCGGTCACAATGTTTAGCCAAAACCGAATTAAAAAATTCTCAAGTTGGGACTATTCGGACAAAATTATTGAAGTTAGGAGCCTTAATTACTATAAGCTCACGGCGAACTTTAATTGCGATTACTAGCTCAAGTCCTGTAAAACATATCTTTGCTGCTGCTTACAGATGCTTAAAAATGCTCTCGAATACCGCTTAATTTCAAGTCAAGTAACATTTCACCTTCTCTCTAATAATATTTTTGGCTTGGTTTGATTCAAGCCTTGTTTTGGATGCTTAATTTTATGAACAGAGTGTTTAAATCTCAGCATAAGCTAAAATCTCGGTAACTATTTTAGCTTGGTAATTGCTGTTTTGTACTTACTTTGTTTACCATCATAAATTTCAATTGATGATGTATTAAAAAATGTCTTACATCAAGCGATGTGAATTGATTTTTTATTGTTTGTGAGAAATTTCGGTAAGGAATTTATAAATTTAGGTTGTGCTAGCTTAGAAATTGAACTATGGAGCTAGTTTAGCTGTTTTATTAACTATTTAGGTAGATTTTTTATTGATACAGCAATCAGCATTATATGAGCCAGTTTTTAGCTTTGGTATTCTGTGCTTGAATTGAACAAAGAAAGCGATCGCGCTCATCAGTTCAATCTGTATTGGGCATTTCTCTCGTTGGCAAAGAACGAATTAACTCCCGAATAAAGTCTGTTGCTGGTCTTCCTGTCATTGAGCAGTATTTTTCTAATATTTCTGCTTCACCTGATGTCAGATTTATTGTTATTCTTTTAACAGCCCATTTCTTATTCACTAGTTAAATTAACTCTACTTGAAACTATTCTTCTGGTATCAATCACTCAAACTGTTATCACAATGATAAATGTAAGGATATTAGCCTCAAGAAACTGTGAAGTAAACGCTGCAAACTTTGAAACCGTAGTGAAGAGTCTAAATAGAGTGTAATGTATGAAGTTTAGGTAATTTAGAAGTAAATATTATGAATATAACATCAATATTATTGCTTTAGTTATAGTTTTGGTTTGCCAGAATATACAGATATTAAACGCTGCTTAACTAAGTAATCAATTTGATAAATAAGCGCTCCTTGAATTAACCATATAATCCCAAATATTACTATAATCTGCTGCTCAAACTGGGTGTAAGTTTCAGGAGGTTTTGTATAACTCAGATGAAATACAGGTAAAATTATAGTGCAAACTAAACAAGTAACCAAAGTAGATAAGATAATTACAAGCCAGCCGTATAGACCTTCCCACCAACTCATTAATTTTGGTATTATCCCTGTTACAATACCTATTTCTGGTGCTTGAATTTCTGAAATAAAACGGCTGAAGAACAAATGTAAATAGTGATGAGTGAAAGCAATAACGGCAATTGGAGACAGGAGAGTTATTATTACAAATATAGCCAGCAACTCTGGGCTATTTGCAAACTTGGCAACATCATATCCTAATTTTATTGAAATTTCAGCTACAAATCCAATTACTCTCAGGAATATCATTAAAATAAAGGATTTTAACCAGCAGCTAGGATATGGGAGATATGCAGGCCAATGAGACTTTCGCCGTTTTTGCTCTGCATTGTCTACAATATTGGGTTTATTCATAGTATGAAAATAAAAACAATGTTCTATATTTAGTATTCCCACTTTACAGTTACAAACATCACTTGTAATGTGCTGTTTGTTCTGACTCGTAGATAAGCCTATTTAGGTTTTACTTAAAAAGTTGCAACACTCAACTGCTAGAATTCTGACATTTAACGAGTTTTGGCTTGGGAATTGGCTTAGGCGTTGGGGTCATATTTTCGGGAATCTGATAATTAGCCACAGCAGAAGCGATCGCCTGTATTTGCTGCTCTGCCAAGCACTCAGGACAGCTAGCCATTGCTTGCAGTAGTGCAGGTACGCCTTGAAAAACTTGTACTGAGCAATTGTTAACTCCCAACCATTTAGCGATAGGGAAGACTACAGGAGCATAAACGCAACTATTAGGGAGAGCGGGAACTACAGAAACTATCCATTGGGCTGATGGTAAGCACTTTGAGACGTTGGACTATTAGTTATTGCTAGCCAATTATTGCCTTCTCGACGTTTCCATTTATCGTTGTATGCTGTAAATGAACCCTTCCAAGTTTTGATTTCCAATAAGAAAATGCCTTTTGTACCGATAATTAAGTGGTCTATCTCGGTTAAGCCACCGGAGTTATTAGTAGGAATTAAAGCATTATTGAACATTACCCAAGTGTCTGGGAAGCACTGAAATATGGCTGAGATTCCCCATTCACCCATGCTGCCTTTGAGTTGATTTTTAGCTTGTTTAAACTCATACATGAATGAAGCTAATCCACCTAATGTACTATCCCCTAGAGCTTGGTGAATTTCTTGATGTATAGCAGATTTTTTAGCCGTAATTTTCTCTTGAAATGCTGCTCTTAACTTTGATGACTATTGTAGAGTTTTCATAACCAGTTTTTCATCTTACTTCAAATTTAACGATTGAATAAAAGATGCACCCTTAGACTTTAGTTCCTCAGATGATGGTAGTAATGCTAGAGCTTCAACTGCTTGATTATCTTTGATACAAAGTAAACTTCTTTGATAAATTAGCTTACTGTTAATATTTCTACTATTTTTCTTACTTTCTGCTTGTAATGAAGGGCTGGGAACTCCTGTTAAGGTAAAGTCTAAACATTTATATCCATTCTTCATAACAGAAGATTCAGATATCTTTTTACCGTTCACAAAGTTAGATTTATTTGCAGCTTCGCTAAGAGCCTGTAAAATTTTTGGAATTTTTTCAGCAGCTATTTTTTTAGCAAAGGTTGATTGAGCTACAGTATATGCAGATTCACCTTTTATAGCTGTCCATGTGCGGGTTGTTATGCCTTTAACTGGAGTATTAACCTCTTCTACAACAGAACCCGGCATCAAAATGCTGAAGTTCCCTTCTTTAGGAGTAAATACTTGGTCTTGAGATGATGCAGGAGCGCAAGCCGATAAAGCAATCAGTCCCAAGTAAGTTATTATCTGAAAAACTTTATCAGCATTATTCAGTAAATTCATAGTCGTTTTAAAAAATTAAGTTTATTTCTTGATTAACCCTTTGTAGCCAAAATCAATCAACAGCTTGCTTTAAGTTAATAAGAGGATAAGCTATCGCTATGCTTTCAACTCATGTATACGTTGCCACTGCTGTTGTGTAATCTTGTAATTTGTAGCGTTCGGCTGACGAATTACAATCAAGGTCTTTAATGATAGGGTTTTGTTTTAAGTCTTCCCTTGGCAGAGGCTTTTCTAACACAAAAGCTACCAAACTGAATCTCCGCGTCAGATTTCCTACCAACACCCCACCCCAGTGTCTGATATTCTAACTGGAAACATATTTAGCCCTACGTTCCTCCCTTCTTCGTTTTTTATAGTTATTAGCCTCATATTTAAGCCGCATGAACGGGTAAACATCTCCTGCCAAGTGAAAACCTATTGACCCAACAAGCCCTACATCTGAATAAAGCAATGTTACAGTAAAAACATAAAAAATAATATGCGTAATAATATGTAGTCTTCCTTGATAGATATGATTTCCAACAGTTACAAATAAGCCCAGAGAAATTGCCAAGTAATAATTATTTATATATATGCCTAATTGATGTACTAGTACTCCCCGAAATATCAACTCTTCTGTTATTGGATTTAATATACATACAGCAATTAAAAATAAAGTTCTCTGAAGCTTTTGCCGTGGTATAAGCCTTACAGAAACGAGATAAGCATCATTTTCTACAATTTGGCTGACTCTTAAAATATTTAAGATTTTATTTACAACTAACACAAATATATAATAACAAATTAAGCCAATTATTAAGGAAAATACTGGTAATATTTCAAATTTTAAACCAACTGATGGTGCATCCCATCCTAGAATATAAGTTATGGAAAAAAAGGAAATTAACGAAATTTGATTCCATAAAATATAAAAGCCAAAACTAGATTTTGGTCTTTCTACTTTTCGTTGCTTTTTAATTAATTTTCTTTGAGCTATGCTGCTATAAAAGTACATCATACTTAAGAAAAGTACAAAGAATATAACACAATTACTAAATGGAGGTAATTCAGTTTTCACGATTATCTTTTAGTGGGTTCAAGCAAGTTTAAATCAATCACGGCAATTATGTCTTTCGCATAACGCATTGTAAGCCTTGGCATCTGCTCAAAGTCGCGGATACGTGTTAATGATGCAGCAGTACTTGGGATTGCTTTGGAATAAGGAGTAGGTCATTTTGCTAAGTTAATTTATCTCCAATCATTCTTCTTCATCTGTCACATTACTGTATGCTGAATCATCCACAGCCAATACAGGCTTGCCCATAGCAGCTTCAATTTTGGTAAGTATTATCAATATAGGGGCATGATTATGACTCCGATAAATCCTCCTAAAAATGTCATTAAATGTTTGCATACTATTTTATTTGATACTTTCAAAACCGATAGGGCAGCTAAAATTACCTTGTTTCAAAATAGGTCGGGGAGGATAAGCTAAAGTCTGTTTTTCGGAGCGGCACATTATTGAAATAGTAGTTTTATTTTTTTGCTCGTAAGCAACTGCACCTATCAGGCTGTTGAAGCCCTGTTTGGTCAGTCCTAATTGAAATACATCAGTTGGGAATTCTTTTATCGGAGTTGCATATATAAATGACTTATCCTTACTCATGTCTACGGTATATCGATAGCGGCTTGTAGCTGTTGGTGCATCTCCATCTCCAAGCTCTAACAACCTATACGATTGAGCAAAAGCTGATTTCTCCGAGAAATATGCTTGTTGTGCATTAATAAATCTTCCAACTGTAGCTTTACTGCTATCACCACAGCCGCAGCTTGGTGGAACTCGAATGAACATAATCGGAATCCCAAGTAATAATCCTCCAGTTCCAATAATTAACAAGTTTTTTTTAAAGATATTGTTGCTATGGTTACTTGGCTTATTTACATCAGACATATACAACTTTAAAATTAATAGTGCATATTTCGTAAATAGCCGCATTCTACCCTTCATGGGGATAGTATTACTACCGAGTTAAACTGTTTCAGGCAAAACGATAAAAATTTGTTATCTTCATCGGCATGATTGAACAGATATATATCTAAGGATGTTTAAGGTTTTGCAGTCAGCGCAATAGTTTTACTAGAGTTCCAATTGTATTTTTCTACAAGTTGTTGAAAGAATATTAAACTTTCATAATTAAATTCTATATTGGTCAAATAGATACGCTCCAATCTATTATTTTTCTCTGCTGTTTGACTAACTTCTTATTCAGTAAATAAACTTTTTGATCAGCCCCATCATAGTTACCTTCATACAAAAGTTTTTTAGATTGTGCGTTAGCACTAAAATTTGAAGTTAGCACTACTGCTATGCCAAAGTAATAAATTTTACTGAAATCATACTTAATTCGTAATTTTATGACTTTTTTATTCTTCCCAATAGTGCAGCAATACTAACTAAGTAAACATCTTTCCTCCAGAACTAATCCTCCCAAACTGCCATAAATTCTTCCCACTCCTTCTCAGTCTCCGGTGCTTTGTCTTTTGTCAGCCCCACTACTTGCGCTAGCTTCCTGGCTTGGTCTATGCTCTCATGAAGCTCTAGCAACTGGTGTTCTAGGTTGGGGTCGTAGCCTTTGGCTAGTAGATGGACATACTCGGTATCGGTCATACCGAGGTTGTGGGTTTCAGTCATGGTTGGGGCTGGGCGATCGCGTCGGTGGTTTTCATGCTCTCGAATGCTGTTATGCGCTCGATGTATGTCTCAATGTCTGCTGTAGCAAAATAAGGGATTATTTAGGTAGGTAATATATAATAATTAAACTAATTTAAATATACTGTTAATTATAGCGATAGATTTAATCCGATGGAACCATTAAATCAAAAGTCCAGATGGGAAGAATGGAAGAGATTGAGAGAGGCTGGGCATGACTATAGAACAGCTTATACTCTATCTTCAGATAATCCTTTAGCTACTCATAATAGATTGAATAAGTTAAGGGAAGATATTTTAAGCTATATTAATAGTGGTAAAAAAGATAAATCTTCACCCATACATCAAAAACTTAAAAGGTTTCAAGAGAGTAATAGTAAATATCTTCAAGAAAATAGTGAATCAATGAATCATATTCCAGAAGAAGACCGAAACCCCTATTATATATATGGTAGGGATTTAACAGACTTATTATCAGATTAATAATAGTTTAAATTGTTTCCAAAATTAAGTTTTAGAAATTGGTATATTTTTGGAAACCTGAGTGATTGCTTCGTTGCATCCGAGAATTGGGTGGGGGGATCAGCAGGGAGTATCTATAGGAGAAAATTTTTTACTGTTTTGGAAAGTTATAAAAATTGTAATTAATTAATTAATTAATTAATCGAATTTGATATTACTTCCCAAACCACTGATTTAAAGATTCCCGACGTTGTTGATTTCTTTCTCCTGGGGTCATATCAAAAGGACTTTGTTTTTTAAATATCAGTGGGTTATAAATCCCTGTTTCCCAGTTTCCATACATAGGATTAGGTATTGCAATGTAAGCAGGTTTAACTATCCCTTTTGTGATATTAAACATACCGTAAAAACTACGGTTCTTGTCTACATGATCCCGACGTTGTTGGTTATTTTTACCTATAGTTTCATCAAAGTCATTTAGATTATCCCCAATCAAGGCGATTACTGTATATCTTTTTCCATCAGCATTACCATTTTTAACAGCTTCTACTCGCCATTGTTTAGAAGTATTCTCTTTGCCGTCAATCTTTTTGGTAAACTCCCCCTTTAATAATACTGTTTGTCCGTTGACTCCTGTAAACCCCACAGATTTTAAATTGTTAATAGTAGCTATTTCTAAATCATTGCTTTTAGCATCTTTAGCGCTTTTTTCATCTCGATTAGAAATAAAGAATACCTTGCCCCCATTTTTATTCACATAATTAACAAATTCAACTGCTCCCGGTACAGCTTTAGCTTTCTCCTCCTTAATCCATTGATTCCAAGTAATAATTTCAAAACCATTATTAGTATCTAATAACCCTGCTTGGTAGGGGCTATTATCAAGAACTGTTTCATCAATATCAACAATGATGGCGGGACAGGTAATATTTTTTGATTTAGCGGTATCAAAAGTGAGTTTGGCTATATTGAATGCTTGATAAGTTAATGCTCTATATTCTCCAGATTGTTGCACCCAATTAACTGCCAACATTGATTGCTCATTTAATTGTTGGTTACCAATTCCTCCTTGTGTATCTTGCTGCAATTGTGACAGGAGTAGCACTGGTAACAACGCGGGAGCAGCAAAGAATTTAGTGGATAATTTAGACATTGATATTTTGGTAGTTATAATGATTTCCTTTGGGAAAGTTTAGGATTTTTTTGAGGATTTTTTCTGCGAACGCCAATCCCAAGGTGCAGTAAATTGTGAATCTGCCCAAATATTTAAACCTTGTTGTTTAGCTTCAGCTTCAGCCTGTTCTACAATAGCAGCACTAGCACAGTTTTTTAGGTATTGACGATAAATCATCGCTAACCCTTCTTTCACTAATATCTGTTGTATGAAAGTACCATCCTCTAGGCGTACCTCAGCAACTTTGCGGCCATAGCGATCAGTATCTACGATATTTAATTTGACCTGATCGCCAATTTTGATAATAGATTCTAGCCGCTCTTTTTCTTTATTTCCCCATAAGAACTGATTTTTATCGGCAGGGTTATCACTATTTTTTTCTGCATCAGATTTGGGTGTTTCTGCCGTATCTATACAAGCAAATCGCACTCTGATTTCTTGATTAGATACATCAGTGACTGTTATTGTATCGCCATCATCGACTTGCTTGACTTGATAGTTTGACTGTATAGAAGATTTTGGTATATCTTCTAATATATTTAATTGATTAGGCTCTGTAATTTTTAATTCAAATATTCCTCCTTGTGCTTTTTGGGGTACAATATTTATGATTTTGACTTCTTTGCCTTGTAAAGCAATTGGATTAGAAGCACCGGAAATTTGATTAAGAATTTTTCGAGGTACAATTATCTGGTAAACTGTATTATCTTTTCCTGACAACTTGAAAGTTTCAATTTCATTAGCTTGACGAGTCCATCCATTAATTCGCCCTAATATTTCTGAAGTATTATTAGAAATACTAAATTTTTGATCTGGGTAACTATCACTACAGTAGAAATTAACTGGATTTTGCTGAAAATTTGCACATCTCAATATTTCTTCCGTTCTTTGAGAAATTTTTATTAATTGTGAATAGTCAGATTCCTCCCCACCACCATAATTAGCTTGTTTTCTAATATTATCTGGTGCGTTGAGCAAAATTTTTGTAATTATCTGACGGTCAGATTCAGAAAGTTTAGGTGATAAATAAACATTAGAGCCAGGAATTTCCTTACTTAAATGAATGATTCTTAAATCTTTATCATTCGTAACTGCTTCATAAGCAGCAGCACCTACATCAGCTTTTCCGGTTTTAACTAAGTCTTTAATATCTTTTCCTCGATGCCCCATGTCTACCCTGAGACTTTTACCAAATAAGTCATAAGCAGGTACATAGAAACTAGATGCTGAATTGAAATCTCCAAGAGCAATAGTATTTGTAGATTTTAAATCATTGAGAGATTGAATACTACTAGTAGATTTTGTGAATAAGGTAGCTTGGTAATATGGAGGGTTATTTGGAAACATTCGCGCTGCAAAATGATAATCGTTATTTTTAGCAGCTACAGAAAGTATTGGTGATAAAGTAAAGGCAATATCCCATTCTTTATTTATCATCCTTTTTCGGGCTTCTTCATAAGGAATTGATTCATCACCATCAATAACTATTTGTACTTTATTACCCAATTTATCACGTAGGTAAGTTGTTAACTCTTCATAGTAACTGGGCTTGCTCAAAATTCCTATAGTTAAAGAACTTGTTTCTAACTTCTGTTCTGGAATCCCACTAGTAGAAGACGTTGGGGAACTTGTAGGCGTTGGGGATTTTTGTGGTTCACTAGGACTACAACCGAATAAACCCAAAGTTACCACTAATACTAGAAAATTTATAAAATACCGATGATTACGATAATTAAACATAATAGATACTAAGTTTGTGTTGATAATGTTATATGACAAATTCATCTTTCCTAATTCCAAGAATTAGCTTGATTGTCTAATTCCTGAATAGTAGTGGTTAAATTATCTAGTGTTGTGACTCTGTAAAATCTACTTATGTTGGATTGAATATTATCATCAATACATGAATCCTTTGGAAATACAACAACACCATATACAGGCTTTTTCGACTGAATGCCTAGACTTTTATTGCTCATTACAGAATCACAGTAGGATTTTACCTGTTGGTAAGGATTTTTACCCCAGCATGACAAAATATTTAATCTTCTTCCTACCTTTTCACAAACCCATCCAGAGTTTCGTACATTATCAATAGGCTTAATTATTCCTGTATAAGATTTAGCTTCTAAAACAATGCAGCTTTTATTTGTTACAAGGAAAAAATCAGTAAACCTACTTCCTTGCTGTCCACTAGCTACATCAAACTGTGTTTCAATTCTGCTATCAGAAAAATTCTGTTTCAAAGATTTTTGAATAGCAATTTCAAAATCATTTAAAGGATGTTTACCAGTTTCCTCTA
This sequence comes from Nostoc sp. KVJ20, assembly GCF_001712795.1. GTDB lineage: Bacteria > Cyanobacteriota > Cyanobacteriia > Cyanobacteriales > Nostocaceae > Nostoc. The sequence goes on along the minus strand of NZ_KV757664.1, from coordinate 4,357 downwards.
TATAGCGTTCCATTTCTTCTGCCAAAGCTTCTGATTCAGATTTTGCTTGTTCTGCACGCTTTTCTAATAACTGTTCTCGCTGTTGATATTCTATGAGGGAATTTTGTAGGTTTTCTAATTCATTTTGAAGTTCTTGTTCCCTAAAATTTTGTTGATTTATTCGTTCTTCTAACCTCGCTACAATTTTTTGGTAGTCTTCCTCCTTTTTCTGTAAAGATTCTAATTGAGATTCAACTAAAGAGCGAGCATTTTCAATTTCATATTTTTGTTTTTGAAGTTCTTGTAACTCATTGTTTTTATGCTCATTTTGTTCACTAGCTTGTAATTGTTTATTTTGAATAATTTGTAACTGTTGTGTTAATTTATTGATGTGCTGTTTATATTCTTGTTTCTGTTTAAGATTTTGTTGTGATTGTGCTTGAGCTTGTTTTAATTCTTTCTGTGATTCGACTGAGTGAATATTTGTTGTTAAATTTTTAATTGATTCCCTGAGTTTAATAATTTCATGTTTTAGTCGGTTGTTTAAACTACGCAGGCTATTAGCTTCTTTTTCAAAGTCACCACGTTCATTGTCTCTTTGTTTCTGAAGTGACTGAAGTTCTTTGATTCTATCGGCTAATTGAAGTTGTAAAATTTGGTTATTATTTATTAATTCCTGTTCTCTTTCTTCAGATGTTATTCTTTCAAACCGTCTTTTATAAAGAATAAATTCCAAAACACTCCAGATAAGAAAAGTCCCACCAAAACACGCTGCTAAAGTAGTTGCGTAAGTTTGAATCCTACTACTTCCAGAAAAAGGATTAGTTAGAAATGTTGCAATATCCTCTTGAAACGTTGGTCTTACACCCCTAACATAGTAAACCCTACCTATAACACGGCCTTGATTAGTGAAACTTGTAGCACTGCGTTCAGTAGCTTGAGGTTTACTATAAGTCCACTGTGAAAATATAGGTGGAGGGTCAAGCAACACATCATAGGGATGTTTTGTTAACTCCTGTGGATTTAAAGACGCTTTCCAAGATGAGAATTTCCCAGAATTTTTACCTGAATACGCAATTACTTTTTGTCCCCTAGAGTCTGTAACGATTAATCCAAACAAACTATAATTACTATCTAAAGTACGTTGTAACTCTTCTGGCTCATTTTTAATGATTGCATAAGAAAGTTTCGTTGGTAGAGTATAAGATAAAATGTTAAAATCAACAGTTTGAACGCGAAATATTGTTTGATTCCAATAGTTGTTATAACGGTCAAAAGTGACTGCTCCACCAATCCCAAAACTAATTATTCCTGTTGTTGCTAGTCTAGCTAATACTTTTAGTATTGCTCCTCGATTAGATGTCTGAGGTGCTTGTGTATCTTTGCTGTTGACCATTTCATGCTCCTGAAGTTTATATTTTGTGACCGCTACACTATTAGTTGATATCAGGACAAAAATCCTCTGAATAATACTGAATGCGTGACAATGATTACAGTATGTGAACGCCTGGAATTCCTTTAATAATTGGGGTAGTGGTCGTTACCATCACTAATCTTTCAATTTATATACACGTTGCCATTCCTGTTGTGTAATTTTGTAATTTTTAGCGTTGGTTTGTCGAATTAGCATCAGAGTTTTAAACGCAAGGTCTTGTTTTAAGTTTTCCCGTAGCAAAGGCTTTTCTAACAAATTGCTGCTAAACCGAATCTTTGCACAAGGTTTAACACCAATGCGAATAATAATCTATCCAATAGCCAATATTAATATTTTTTGTATTCTTGTCTTCATCGTTTTTCTGCATTAATGTAGCTCATAAAATATTGCCTAAAATAGTCAGATCCCAGGAATTCGACACAGTATATTTCTTGTAACCAAGCTTTCAAATTGCATTTGCAAAGCAATAGCTGTTACTGGGTCATTAAGTAATACACCAGCTTCGATATTGCGCTCGTGAGCCGCTTCTGTAAAATTAGCAGAGGTCACAAGCACACGCTCCTTATCTACAACAACACACTTGGCGTGTAAACAAGCTTTTGATTCCACACCCACCGCCAGCGATCGCGGATCATGAAAGACTTCAGGTAGTCTTTTTCCTGGCCAAATATCTTGGCGAAAAGTATTGGCAAACTCCCGCAGTAGAGTAGATGTTGGCACTTCACTGTTGTGCGGTCGGTTGACGTTAAGAAACATTCGCACATTTAGTTCTGGGGTTAAATCCATTCGTTCTGCCAGTACCATAAATAACTCTCGTGCTTTTTGTCTTTTATCAATAGCAAAGCTAGAAATGAGAACGCTTATTTTGGCAGTGCTAAACAACTCACGCACAACAACACCAGTATCGCGGCTTTGAGAACCAGCAATTTCTGGGCCAGTCCAAACCAAATCAACGCGATCGCTCACAGCTTGAGATGTACTTCGTTCCTCTGCCAGCAGTCGCAGCGTATAAGCAATATGCTGAGAATGTACCCCCATAACATTGAGACGGTTAAGTTCATCAACAATTTCTCGATTCAAAGCTGCTGGGATGTAGTTCGCTACATTGGATATAGAAAAGGGCGGGGAAAGTCTGCCAGTTTCCAAAGCGACTGCCAAATTAACGAGGGTTGGACGACTGAGGTTGAGAAAGCCCATTAAACAAGTACCTGATCTGGAAAGAATTCTGCTCCTAGTCCTTCAACAGTAGCCACAACCAATGCTCGGTCGAGAAACTCATTACGGCGTTCGCAGGAAGTTTCCGCGATCAGTAGGCATCCATGACAAGCAGATCCGTGTAAAAATCTTTCCTCTTGTACGTTATCTGGTTGATGTTGAGCGCATACTGGATCGTTAGAACAAAGTTTTCCCAACTCTAAGGCAACATTCAAATGTTCTTCAAGTTGATTTCCTACTTGTACAAGTCCCCCTAAAGTCCCCTCAGAACCAGCAGAACCAGTATATAAAAGGATGCCATAGCCATAGCCTGCATCACTGGCATAAATGCGTTCACGAATTGAACTAGCTGCATAACCACACTCCAAAGACACTGCTGTAATCAAGAGGTGTGATAGGGAATGCAGCATAATATAAGGAAGTCCAGGGAAAATGGCTTTTTCAGGGGGAATACCTTTGCGATCGCGCCAGATATTGAAACCCCTTTCTAATTTTTGCCCCTGCTGTTTAACAGCCTTCCGTTGCTGCCAATCTTTTATAGCTTGTTTGTTGAAGGCAATAAATACCCCTTCGCCTTTATTTTCAATCGCAGGCACCCACTGACGTTCAAAATCCAAATCAGCACGCCGCACATTAATGCTTAAATCATCAATTTCTCCTTCAATATTAGGGATGGATGCCTCAAAACGGGTAAAGCCAACTTGGGCAATCACTTCTCGCAGACGATGTACCAACACTACCTGTTCTATAAATGGCAAGAGTGCAGGATTGAAATTATCTAACTTGCGTTTACTAGCATAAAACTCGTCATTAGAAGTACCTATTTCTGCTGAACAAGAAAGTAAGGCTTCAATTTCTACTTGTTTGATGGTTTTAGGATCACTGCTTCTTCCACTTTGACGGCGTTGAATTTCTGCCCAAACCACCTCTGCTCCAAACTTAGTTAAATCAGCATACTTAGGATTCCTTTTCAGATTTTTTTGTACCTCATCCAAGTCTTCCCAATATTCCAAGTCCTTTAAGTAATGGCGATCTACTACTTTTTTCAATTGCTCGTCAGCATCTGGAATCGAAATCACACTGAGGGTTTGAGCAAAATAGGCATTACTAGCAGAACGTACCAAAAGACGGTTATGTTCTCGTTCGTTGGTTTGGACAATATTACCTGATTTATCTGGGGCACAAACCCAACAATCTTCCTTCTTAGCTTTAGCACCTAGCCAAGGACGATCCCCTTTGCATTCTCCGAAAACTTTGGAATTTTTGGCTTTAGCTATGGAAAGCGGACGACGGGCATTACAGCCTTGACATCGAACAAAAATTTCTTCAAAGTCATTGCCAGAGCCACCTTCATCTAGCCATAGTTGTCCTTGACAGGTGGTTTTAAAATCATTATGGGCAAAGGCGTACCAGTTTATATCGCTCAAATGTCCATTTATACAAGCTTGCACAAAGCGGACTGGTACGTATGACACGCGCTGTCCTTCAAATTTTGATCCCTCCTTAACTGTTCGCCAGTTAGCTAGGGGACGAGTACGATAATCTTTCCCGTTGAGGCGAATGGTTTGATCAACTTGAGCTACAAACCAAGCAGGAAAAATAAATGCATCCACACCACTAAGAGGCATATTCGGGTCTGAAGTCTCTCGCGGTGGACTAAATAGTTCAATATTCTCAACTCGCAGCATTTTGCAAACTTTATCTTTCAACTGGAGTTTGGACTAAAAA